>MNXP01000056.1 GCA_001872625.1 Bacteroidetes bacterium CG2_30_33_31 | reverse complement strand
TAATAGAACCATCGGATATTCTTATAGATACTTTTTCTATCAATAGCATGAATAATGGGAGTTCCTCTTTCCCAGATCAATTTGGTCAAATGTCTCCTTACAGAATTAAACAAATGCTTTTAAAAAGTGGCGTGCCTCATAATACTACACTTTTCCTTGGAGTAATTTTGGACTATCAAAATGAAATTTCTGAGACAGATGAAACAAATAATGGCGGATTTATAAATATGCCTCCAACTTCTATTACAGGAAATGTTGGTATTAATATTTTTTATCAGAATCGGTCAATTGACATTCGTCCAAACCCAATTTTAAACAAAGCTATAATTGATGTTGCAGGTTTTATTGATAATACATTGACAATTAAGATTATGGATGTTTGTGGCAAGATTGTTTTTGAAAAAAATGATATACAATTTCCATTTGTTTGGGATAGAGATAATTTGAAAGATGGTTTATATTTAATTATGATTTTTGACAGTGATCAGGCAATCATAAGAAAGAAAATTGTGCTCAACTAAATTTTCGTTAAATATTTTTTACAATATAGATTAAAAACCAATTCTGTAATTTCAATTTTTCATATATTCGCAGCTCTTTTTAGTTGTATTTATTTGAAATAATTTTGTGATGAGAATGTATCAAGAAGACTATATGAATATTAAGGAAAGAGATAGATTTAATTGCTTTCTAATTTGAGCTATCGCTCTGATTATTAGTGAAAAGGGCTATAAATCATAAAGCATACCCTGTTAATTCTTATTCATTTATATAATTTTTTTAAAAGTACATTATGGAATTACCATTTGCAGAATCTTTTCGGATAAAGATGATTGAGCCGATTTATAAGAGCTCACGTGAAGAAAGGTTAAATTGGATTCAAAAAGCCAAATACAATCTATTTAATATTAAAAGCAATCAGGTTTTTGTTGATTTATTGACTGACTCTGGCACTGGTGCTATGAGTGATAAGCAATGGAGCGAGATGATGTTAGGCGACGAGAGTTACGCTGGTGCCTCTTCATATTATAAGCTTAAAAATGCCATTAAAAACATTATGGGATTTGATTATTTTCTGCCTACTCACCAGGGAAGGGCTGCAGAAAATGTCTTATTTTCGGTTTTAGTAAAAGAGGGAGATATTGTGCCTGGCAACTCACACTTCGATACTACAAAAGGGCATATAGAATTTCGCAAAGCTACTGCTGTGGATTGCACTATTGATGAAGCTTTTGATACAACAAAACAACACCCTTTCAAAGGAAATGTTGACCTAAACAAACTCGATGATGTTTTGAAATCTTACGCATCCAAAGTGCCATTTGTTATTATCACCATTACTAATAATACCGCTGGTGGTCAACCTGTTGACTTGGACAACATCAAAGAAGTCTATTCATTATGCCAAACTTATGGCAAAATGTTGATATTTGATTCAGCTCGATTTGCTGAAAATGCCTACTTTATTAAACAAAGAAATCCAAAATATGCAAATAGTAGCATCAAAGAAATTGTAAAAGAAATTTATTCTTATGCCGATGCAACCACCATGAGTGCAAAAAAAGACGCCATTGTAAATATGGGGGGATTTATAGGGATGAAATCAAAAAGTTTATTCGATAAGGCTTCGGTTTATAATATCATGTTCGAGGGTTTTATTACTTACGGTGGCATGTCAGGAAGAGATATGAATGCTCTCGCTCAAGGACTTGACGAAAATACCGAGTTTTCTACTTTGGAAAACAGAATAGAACAAGTAGCTTATCTTGGAAGAAAATTAGTGGAATATGGCGTGCCTGTGCAAGAGCCTTTTGGTGGACATGCTATATTTGTTGATGCTAAAAGATTTTTCCCTCATATCCCAAAGGAACATTATTTGGCTCAGACTTTAGCTGTGGAAACTTATATTGAAGGTGGTGTTAGAGGCGTTGAAATAGGCTCTATTCTTGCCGACCGCGACCCAATTACAAAGTTGGACCGTTTTCCAAAACTGGAATTAATGAGGTTAGCAATACCGCGTAGAACTTATACAAATAATCATATGGATTATGTAGCCGCCACTTTAGGAAATGTTTTTGAAAGAAGAAACAGCATTAAAAGTGGTTTTAGAATAACTCACGAGGCTCCAATACTTCGACATTTTACTGTTGAGCTTGAGAGAATTTAAAATTTATTAATCAATAAGAAAGCCAGAAAAAATATTTTTTCTGGCTTTCTTAAATAATTTCTATAAGAAATCAATAAAACTTAAATTTTCATTAATTTATTTCTTTTTATAAAACTTTAATGCCTCTGGCAAATAAGCTTTTAAATCGGCAATTCGAGTTTCATCTGCAGGGTGAGTTGAAAGTATTTCTGGTGGTTTTTGACCGCCCGACTTGGCCATTCTTTCCCAAAAAGTGATGGCTTCATTTGGGTCGTAGCCAGCCATTGCCATAAAAACTAAACCTAATTTATCAGCTTCGCTTTCATGTATTCGGGAATAAGGCAGTAGCATCCCTACTTGTGAACCTACGCCGTAAGCCTGCATAAAAATTGCTTTTGTCTGCTCTGGCTTGCTTTGTAGAGCTACGTCAAGAGCCATGCCTCCAAACTGAACAAGCATTCCTTGGCTCATTCTTTCATTTCCATGACGCGCCACCGCATGTGCAATCTCATGACCCATCACAACTGCTAAACCAGCTTCTGTTAAAGTATATGGTAAAATTCCAGTATAAACCACTACTTTTCCACCAGGCATGCACCATGCATTTGGCTGCGCATCTTCTACCAGATTAAATTCCCAAGCATAATCTTTAACCAAATCGGCTTTGCCTACAGAAGCTAAATATTGAGCTACTGCTGTAGAAATATTTTTGCCAGCTCTTTTAACCATAGTGCTATTTACTGCAGATGCAGAAAGCTTATGGGTGCTTATAAATTCTGAATAGCTTGTAAGTGACATAGAAACCATCTGTGATTCAGGAAGTAAGTGCATTTGTTTGCGACCAGTTAATGGCACTGTTGTGCAGGCATTGAACAAAGTAAAAGTTGATATTAACAACAATATAAGAATTGATTTTAAATACTCTTTCATCATTTTGTAGTTTATTTAAGTATGCAAATATACAAATATTAGATAAAATGGTGTTATAATAAATAAAAAAAGGCTGTCAAATATTTTTAACAGCCCTTAAATATTTTATAAAATAACGATTACATATTATTTAATTTGATAGCCATTTTTGATTTTAAATTGGCAGCCTTTTTTTTATGAATAAGGCCTCTTTTAGCGCTTTTATCTATAATTGAAATCACTTTGCTAAAGCTTTCTTGTGCCTCAGATTTTTCTGTTACTGCTCTAAAATCTCTAACAGCATTTCTCATGGTACGAGCGAAATAACGATTATGAACTCTCTTCTTGTCGTTGGTTTTGATTCTCTTTAATGACGATTT
Organism: Bacteroidetes bacterium CG2_30_33_31; assembly: GCA_001872625.1. Taxonomy (GTDB): domain Bacteria; phylum Bacteroidota; class Bacteroidia; order Bacteroidales; family UBA1556; genus UBA6267. The sequence continues at coordinate 12,701 of MNXP01000056.1, read as the reverse complement.
ATGATTAGCCATAAAATATAGTTTAATGTATTTAAAAAAAAGTAGTCCGTAGGGGAATCGAACCCCTGTTACCAGGATGAAAACCTGGCGTCCTAACCCCTAGACGAACGGACCAAAAATTATATGAACTTGTTCCAAAAAATTGAGGTGCAAAGATAATGGTTTATTTTATCCATACAAATTTATTTTTGAAAATTTTGCTTAATCATTTATCGACTTAAGTTGCATAGTATCAGCTATATAAACTTGTAAAGATTTATCCAAAAATTGTGAGTTCGGAGATAAAATGCTGATGTTTTAAAAAATTAATTGTGTATTCTTAATCTTCCACTTGTCCATCATGTTTGAATTGAAAGCCTAATTTTTTGCCTGTTTTAAGGCTAATACTGGATGTTATATTATTCATTTCGTTCACGGTAATAGCTTGAATGCTGTCGAGTGGAGGTACAATTAAATCTAAATCGACAGAGTAAAGCACTGAAGTATTGATGATTTTTCCAATCTCATTTTTGTCAATGATTTGATTGCTAAAATCATTGAAAATAAATCCTAATTGTTTTTTACCTTCAACAAAAAAGTGGTTTTCATAATTGATAAATACTCTTCCTATTAGATATCCTAAATCGTTGTATCTGTTATATTTAAAGGAATCAGCTACAAAATTATAGATGTTAATAATACCGCAATATGAGCGTGAATCGTTCTCTTTTATGTAGTTAGATTGCATTGCAAAGTGGGAGTTTGGCAGTTTGAAAACATTGGAATGCATTGTCATCAGCACTAAATCTGCCGCTACTTTCATCTCCAATTCAAATTTTCCTCGCTCTCTATAATCTATTGGTATATCAGTTTGAATATGATAAATCGATTTCTTTAAATCGTCGCTAATTTCTGCCATTATAGTTTTTATGGTTTCAAAAACTGCTAAAGTATTATCATAAACTTTGTATTTGACTGTGGATTTTTCGGTAAGGAGTTTAATGATTTCTTGTCTTGTAATTTCCATTATTTTATAATTTATAATTTATAATAATTTAATCGTTTTGATTGTCAGTTTTTTGCTGTTCTAAGAAAGATTTTACTGCTCTAATTTGACCAAAGCTAATATCAATTGGTAACATTTCTTTGATTTCTGTGAAAGAAGATTCTGGGTTTTTTTTAAGGGTTTCCATTATTATTTTAGCTTTTTTATCATCCACCAATGCTTCCATGGGCAGTTTTCCAATATTGATGAAATACGAAATATGGTTCTCGATAGTAGATTTTACAAAACCGCAAGTTTTAGCAATTTCATCTATAGTTTTGCCTTCATTAAATAGTTTAAAACTCATATCCTTGTTGCTGATCTTTTTCGGTTTTATAATATCTGCTTCCAAAGGAGTTCTTTCAAGGCCTTTCTCCTCAATATATTCTAAAACCATAGAAACCAGTTCCTCACCGAATTGTTGAATTTTAACTTTACCAACGCCATTTATTTTCTGTAGCTGATTTAGAGTGCAAGGTAATTCATTGGCAATTCCTTGTAGCATTTTTTGTGTAGCAATTTGATAATGAGATTGTTGTAAAATATTAACTTGCTCCTGACGCCAATACTTTAATAGACTGTAAAGTTCTGGATGTTTAGTTTCAACTTCCTTGGTTCTTACTTTTAATTTTGTTGTTTCTTCAGATTTTTCGAGTGCGGCTTTTGCTCTAACATCTAAAATTTTTTCTGTTGTAAAGCCATTTTTACATGCTTCCAAACATCTTTGTTTGATAGTTAGAATCGCGTATATGGACGCTAATTGGTCATTAATGGATTTTTTGGCAACCTTATTATCTGTGGCGAATGAACTATTATTTAGAGGTTTAAATATTTTTTCTTGATGCTGCTCATAAAAATATTCAGATGCTTTTTTAAGTCTTTCTTGAACGAGAGAATTTGATTCTATGTCGGGGTTTTCCAAAAGATAATGATTTAAATGAGCACCAAAATTTAAAGCTACCTTTATAATCTCTGGCATAGCAGTTCTTTGAATATTCATAATTATTTCACCAAGTGTTCCGTGAACAATTTTGTGATTGTCTTCAATAATTTTTTCAAAGTGTTCTAATCTGTATGTTAGCTGTTTGTAATTAAAAATTTCATTAATTAATGATAACTGATATTTGTATTTCGATTTTAATAAGTCGTCATCTGTAGGTTGATTTTCTTCAATTTTATTGTTGAAGGCACTCACTTCTCTGTCGCAGATTATGGCATTATTAGATATTTTCGAACTCAAAACCAAACCTTCAAGGGTTTTGCATCTGCTTAAAGCCACATAAGTTTGGCCATGTGCAAAGGCTGAGGCTGCGTCGATAATTGCTTTTTCAAATGTAAGACCTTGGCTTTTATGAATTGTGATTGCCCAAGCCAAACGCAAAGGATATTGCTCAAAAGAACCCACAAACTCCTCTTTTATATCTTTTGTTTTATCGTCAATTGAGTATTTAATATTCTCCCAAATCTCTGTCGATGTATATATTGGCTCCTCATCTTCGGGGCATTTTACCACAATAATTTCATTATCGAGTATGTCGGTAATTGTTCCAATTTTACCATTGAAATATCTTTTTTCAAGTGAGCTATCATTTTTTACATACATCACTTGTGAACCAATTTTTAGTTCCAAAATTTCATCGGTGGGGAAGGAGTATTCAGAAAATTGTCCTTTTATTTTAGCCGAGAATTTAAAAGTTTTTCCTTTTATTAGGAGTAAATGTTCTTCATTTGTTTTATTTGCTGAGGCATTGTGTGTGGTAAGTGTAATATAACCTTCGGATTCATTAGGTTTAAAATCAGAAATATAGCGCTCGTGCAGGATGTCATAAGATTCTTTGCTAAGTTTGTCGTTGCGGATTTGGTTTAATATTTTCAGAAATTTCTCATCTGCTTGGCGGTAAACGTATTTTAGTTCCACCGTTATCATATCTGCCTCTATCAAAGATTTTGAATTGAAAAAATACATCGATTGATAATATTTTTTAAGTAAGCTCCATTCATCATCTTTTACTACTGGCGCAAGTTGTTGTAAATCGCCAATCATAAGCAGCTGTACTCCACCAAAAGGCTGAAATCTATTTTTATACTTGCGCAAAATCTCGTCAATAGCGTCAAGCATATCAGCCCTTACCATGGAGATTTCATCTATCACCAGGAGGTCGAGAGATTTTATAATATTTATTTTTCTACTGTTAAATTTCTGCTGTACATTTGGATTATTGATTTTATAACCAGCTACTTTTTCTGTTATAATAGGTCCAAAAGGGAGTTGAAAAAATGAGTGAATTGTTACTCCACCAGCATTAATGGCAGCTACACCCGTGGGAGCTACAACCACCATTCGTTTATGTGAGCGTGTTTTAAGAGACTTCAAAAATGTAGTTTTTCCAGTGCCAGCTTTGCCTGTCAAGAAAATATTTCTATTGGTATATTGAACAAATTCAAATGCTAACTCCAGCTCGTGATTTTTTTGCATAACAATATATTTTGCTGTGTAAAAATATAAAAATTACGATAGTGGATAGCAAAAAAAGTAATAAAGCTTCCGTAATAAGTAAAACCAAATATATAATAATCTAATTTATAACTTTAAATCGCTAATAATTTTATCAACCTGATTTTTCAATTCGTTGGTTTTACTATCGAAATCATCTCCAGCATTTAATTGTCCTTTTACTCCAAAATAGAATTTTATTTTAGGTTCTGTGCCTGAAGGTCTTACAGTAATTTTGCTGCCATTTTCACAGAAAAATTGTAGCACATTCGACTTGGGTAATTCGATTGGTGTACTTTCCAAAGTGAGAATGTTTTTATTAATTTGAAGTAGATAATCTTTAACCATCACTACTTTTGAGCCAGCAATTTTTTGAGGTGTATTGCTTCGATAATTATCCATCATATCTTGAATTTCCTCGGCACCACTTTTCCCTTGGCGAACCACAGATTTCAAAGTTTCATAATAAAACCCATATTTTGTGTATATTTCTTCCATAATATCATAAATACTTTTGCCATTTTCGGCAGCCCAAGCAGCGGTTTCAGCAATAAAGCAACATGCCGAAACGGCATCCTTATCGCGCACAAAATCACCTATTAGATAGCCATAACTTTCCTCGCCACCTACAATGAATTTCTTCTTGCCTTCCTCCAATTTAATAACGTTAGCAATGAATTTAAAACCTGTAAGTACATCATAATAATCTATGCCAAAGCTATTTGCAATATCGATAAGTATTTCTGAAGTAACAACAGTTTTAACAATAAATTCATTCCCGTGAAGTTTGCCTTTGTCTTTATATTGACTTAAAATATAATAGAAAAGCACACTTGCTGTTTGATTTCCATTGAGTAAAACAAAATTATTATTTCTATCGCGGACAGCAATTCCAACTCTATCGGCATCTGGATCTGAAGCCATTACTAAAATTGCATCTGTTTCTTTTGCTTTACTAATTGCCATTTTCAAGGCTTCCGATTCTTCTGGATTTGGAGAATGCACGGTTGGAAAATTTCCATCAACAACATTTTGCTCTTTAACACTTATAATGTTCTCAAAACCAAATTTTTTCAGTGCCGCAGGGATTAGCTTTACGCCAGTTCCATGAATTGGTGTATAAACAATTTTTAAATCTTTGTGTTTATTAATGATTTCTGGATTGAGTGATTCGTCTTTGATTTTTTGAATATAAATCTCATCAATTTCGCTTCCAATATATGAGAGAAGGTTCTTGTTATCAGCGAATTTCACATCTGATAAAGAGTTAATACGGCTAACTTCTTCCATCACCATTTTATCTTGTGGGCTGACAAGTTGAGCGCCATCATCTCCATAAACTTTATATCCGTTATATTCTTTTGGATTATGCGAAGCTGTGATTACGATTCCTCCTTGGCATTTTAAGTAACGTACTGCAAATGAGAGTTCAGGAGTAGGACGAAGGTCATCAAATAGATAAACTTTAATGCCATTTCCTGTAAGCACATTGGCGGTAGTTTCAGCAAAAAAAGTATTATTATTGCGGCAGTCGTAAGCAATTGCGACAGAAATTTGTTTAATATTTTGGTATTCATTCTTAAGGAAGTTAGCAAACCCTTGGGTGGCCATTCCCACAGTATATTTATTCATCCTATTTGATCCTGCCCCCATAATTCCTCGAAGTCCACCAGTGCCAAATTCTAAATCTCTGTAGAAGGAATCAGTCAAATTTTCAGGACTGTTTTCCATCATCAATTTAATTTCTTGCTTGGTATTATCATCGTAATCTCCTTGTAACCAAGTATTAGCTCTGTCAATTATGAATTTATCTATACTGTTCATGATATTTTAATTTAATTTCTTTATGCATTCTCTAAGGCTAAATCTCCAATGAGGAATTTCAATTGCAAATGTAGTTTTGATTTTTGATTTATCCAAAACACTATAAAAAGGGCGGGAGGCTGGCAAAGGATAATCTTTTGATAAAATTGGATTTATTTTACAGTCTATCTTTGCTTCTTCCATAATTGCTAACGCAAAATCGTACCAGCTGCAAACGCCTTCATTAGAAAAATTATATATGTCAACTTGTTCATTATTAATTACTTTTGGAATAATATTCAAAATATTCCATGCTAAATCGTAAGCATAAGTGGGAGTTCCAATTTGGTCAAAAACCACATTTAGAGATTTTCTTTCTTTGCCATATTTAATCATAGTTTTCACAAAATTATTTCCATATTCAGAGTAAAGCCATGAAGTTCTGAAAATTAAAGCTTTGGAGGCAAATTTTTCAACTATAAGCTCAGCTTGCAATTTTGTATTGGCATAAACTGATTGAGGTTTCTTTTGGTCAGATTCTATATATGGCCGATAGTTATCGCCTCCGAAAACATAATCTGTTGATATATGTATCAACAATATTTTATGATTTTTGCAAGCTACAGCGAGGTTTTTAACGGCCTCAACATTTATTAATGTGGCTAATTCTTTTTCTGTTTCTGCTTTGTCAACGGCAGTGTATGCAGCGCAATTTATTAGAACATTAATTTTATTTTGAACAACAAAATCATCAATCATCGAGGCATTGGTAATATCGAGCTGAGCCACGTCTGTAAAGATAAAATTGTCCTCATTAAAAAAAGTGGACAGCGATTTTATCTCGCTGCCCAATTGTCCATTACCTCCTGTAATTAGTATATTCATATTATTATCAGATTACTGTTTTGAAATATTCTATAGTTTTTAACAGACCTTCTCTGAGGTGAACTTTTGGCTCCCAATTAAGCTCTTTTTTTGCCAGCGAAATATCTGGTTGTCTTTGCATTGGGTCATCCATGGGCAAATCTTGATAAATAATTTTCGACTTGGCGCCAGTGAGTTCTATCACATGTTCGGCAAGTTCTTTTATTGTAAATTCAATGGGATTTCCAATATTTACTGGTCCATGAAAATCTGGTCGTGAATTCATCATCCTTGTCATTCCTTCCAAAAGGTCGTCAACGTATTGAAAACTACGTGTTTGCATGCCATCACCATAGATAGTAATGTCCTTTCCTTTTAATGCTTGAACAATAAAATTTGACACCACTCTTCCATCATTTGGATGCATTCTTGGTCCATAAGTATTAAAAATTCTAATGATTTTTATCTTTACATCATTCTGCCTTTGATAGTTGACAAAAAGAGTTTCTGCGCATCTTTTTCCTTCATCATAACAGGCTCTAATGCCAATAGGATTTACATGTCCCCAATAAGATTCAACCTGTGGGTGGATATCTGGGTCGCCATAAACTTCTGATGTTGATGCTTGTAAAATTGTGGCATTAATACGTTTGGCAAGTCCAAGCATATTTATAGCACCCATTACAGAAGTTTTTACAGTTTTAATGGCGTTATACTGATAATGAATTGGAGAAGCTGGGCAAGCCAAATTATAGATTTGATCAACTTCAATGAAGAAAGGCATGGTTATATCGTGCCTAACAAGTTCAAAATTATGATTATCCATCAAATGGTGGATGTTGCTTTTCTGTCCTGTAAAATAATTATCGACGACAATTACTTCATGGCCTTCCTTAAGGAGTCTTTCGCTAAGGTGCGAGCCTATAAAACCTGCACCACCAGTTATCAATATTTTCATAAATTATATTTTATATTTATTAAAAAAGAAAATTTACCAAGGCCTCAGCCTTGGTAATTACTGGAATTATTTTGCCAACCCTATTCCGAAATATTCAAATCCATTGCTTTCCATATATTCTTTTTCGTAAACATTTCTACCATCGAAAACGATATTATGTTTAAGAAGTTTCTTCACCACAGCAACATTTGGGAACTTAAATTCTGGCCATTCAGTTACCAACATAAGAGCATCTGCATCAATGAGAGCGCCATAAGGGTCTTCACTATAAGTTACTTTATTGCCAATTCTACGTTTGGTTTCTTCCATAGCCACTGGATCGTAGGCCATTACGCTTGCTCCTGCGTCAATCAATTTGTCGATGAGAACCAATGCTGGTGCCTCACGCATGTCGTCGGTTTGTGGTTTAAATGCTAATCCCCACATGGCAATTTTTTTCCCTTTGAGGTCACCAAAATAAGCAAGAGCTTTATGAAAAAGTCTGGATTTTTGGTCTTCATTTACGTCTTCTACTGCTTTTAAAATTCTCATAGAATATCCATTTTTGTCTGCTGTTTTAATAAGTGCTTTTACATCTTTGGGGAAACAAGAACCTCCATAGCCGATACCTGGATAGATAAATTTTTTGCCAATACGGCTGTCGGAGCCTATTCCCTTTCGAACATTATTTACATCAGCGCCAAGGATTTCGCAAAGATTTGCAATATCGTTCATAAAGCTGATTTTTGTGGCAAGTAGAGAGTTTGCGGCATATTTAGTCATTTCTGCCGAGGGAACATCCATAAAAATTACTGGATGACCGTTCATGGTAAATGGTTTGTACAGTCTGTCCATAATAGCACGTGCAGTTTCAGATTCAACTCCTATTACAATGCGGTCGGGTTTCATAAAGTCGGAAACAGCATCTCCTTCTTTTAGAAATTCTGGATTTGAGGCAACATCGAAAGATATGTCCATTCCTCTTTTTGTGAGTTCTTCTTGAATAGCAATTCTCACTTTTTTGGCTGTTCCAACAGGCACTGTGCTTTTAGTAACTACTAAAACATGGGATTTCATATTGCTGCCAATAGTTCGAGCGACTTGCAAAACATATTTTAAGTCGGCGCTGCCATCTTCATCAGGTGGGGTTCCTACTGCGCTAAATATTACATCAGCATCATGCATCACTTCCGTAAGGTCTGTGGAGAAATGCAATCTTCCTGATTGAAAATTTCTTTTCACCATGTCATCTAATCCTGGCTCCCAGATTGGTAGAATTCCATTGTTAAGATTTTCTATTTTTTTCGAGTCTGTGTCAACACAAGTTACATCAAGGCCGACTTCAGAGAAACATGTTCCGGTTACTAATCCTACGTAACCTGTTCCAACTATTACTACTTTCATAAATTTAAATTTTGTTAATATCTGGCGAATACTTTGATTTAATGAACTCAAATATAATCGCCCGAATTGTATAAAATCAAGTTTAATTATTTTAAAAAAAATAATACGTTTATATAAGGTTTATAGAGCAAAAAAATAATACCCCTGGTTCGATATTAAATCTGTAACTCTTAATGATTTACAAAGCATTTAATTGATTCTGCTTTGAGGCGGCTAATATCTTATAAATTTTGATATGATGAAAATTATTTAACAAATTTTCCGAAATCGGGATAACTTTCCAACGTTATTTGCCTCAATTTTCCAGTATTGTCAATAAGCCATAATGTGTTGTCATTTGCTTTTATTGCTGCTGTATATTGGAAATTGTTAAATAAAATTTGAATGTTTTTGTATTCTTCGGAATTCATATTTTTTATAGAAGTGTAATTTCCAAATTCTTCAAAGTGCTTTTGTTCAGCATAATAAACATCCATGAGAAGCATTTTTTCATTCCAATATTTGTCTGTAAATATGGCGGAGTCTTCAATATTATTATCCTTAAAAAGTAGATAGCCCCATTGTTCGGGTCGATGCATATTAATTGTGTGTTGCGGCGACCAAACCCAATTATCCTCTGGTTTTTTTAGTTTTATATATTTGCCATTTTCTATTTTTGTTTGCCATTCCACTCTGCTAAAATTTATTCTCCAGCAATCATTAACTTTCGGAAATTTTCTGTCGGGCAAAGTTTCGCATAGAGTATATAAAGGAATAGCTATTTCAATTGTCCAAGCGCTATCATTTTTTCCAGAGGGATTATTTATACTGCCAAATAGTTTTACTTCATGTTTTAAATTCTCAGGATTGAATTCATAAATTGGTTTTCCAAAATCCATATATGATTGTGGCAAGAATAAATCCCATTTTTTGTTGAGCTGGTTAAACTCAAATTCGTAATAATTTTGACGGTCGCCATCAGGATCGATAAATATTTCAAAATCATTATCATAGAATATTATTGATTCATCTTCTTTCAAATTTGCCCAAAGTTTTGGCTCTTGTAGAAATGCTGCCACGTATAGAAAACTGTCGCTCCAAAGCATTTTTACAAAAGTTTGATGCTCTGGAATTGGTTTACTTATGCCTTGAATATCAATAAAATAATCTGTTTTTTCTGCCAAGTTCCATACAGATTCATTTATATCGCCATCAATCTTTGGGGCAATAATAGTTTTATGACAGATATATTTTTTTGGTTGTTCAAATTTCTGGGCTGAACTCTCAAAATTTGCATATAATAGAAATAATGAAATAATGAAAGTTAGAAAATTTTTCGATTGATGAAAGTAATGTTTGCTCTGCATAGAGATGATTCTTAATTTATTTGCTTTAGCTTAATTTAAGATAATTTCGATAATCTGGGAATTAATTTTTTCAGAAATGCTCTTTAAGAATCATTTCCAAATATTCTTGGTCAATGGTAGCGAAAGCCTTTTTAGAGAGACTGTCAACATCAAATACTGCGATTAAATTCCCATTCTTAGCAACCACTGGCAATGCAATTTCCGATTGGCTACGGGCATCACAGCTTATATGAAGTTCTCCTTTTGAAGCACCTTGTTTATCGTTAAGTGCTTGAATATCATCAACAATAATAGTTTTTCTTTGAGAAGCTACCCGACCGCAAACGCCTTTGTTGTAATCAATAAAAATACAGCCATGAGTTCCTTGGTAAGGGCCAATGCTAAGTCTATCTTTATCAGAGAGATAAAAACCAACCCAATAAAAATATGGAATATTTGATTTTAAGACTTCAACGATAGTTGCCATTTTTGAAATATTGTTTGTTAGGCCTTCGAGCATAGATTTTATTTGAAGCATAAGTTCTTCATATTTAGCTCTTTTACTTGTCTCTGCGAAAGGCGCGGAGAAGTCTCTTTCATTATTTAATAATTCCCAATATTCGATAGCCCTTCTGGTATGCGGTATTACAATAGTGCCGCCCACAACATTGGCAATTCCAAAAATATCCATCATCTCATCATTAGCAACAGCCAGCTCAAAACACCTCTCCAGATGATATTTTATACAGTCGTCGCAACGCAAAACCATTGAGCTTACAAGCCCAAGCATTTCCTTTTGCTTGGCACTAAGTCCAGCATTTCTATCGAGATATGCAAAAGTGTCCATGGCATAAACTCGCTTTAAAATAGATGCATCATTTTCTTTTGCCAAAATTCTTTCATTGAGCCTGCTTCTATCATTTCTAAATTTTTCAATTTGCTCGTCCATAAATTAAATTTATTAGAGTGCAAATATAAATGGAATTTGTAAAGATAAAAATGCTTGTAGAATTTTATGGGTTTGGATTTATAAAATGCTTGCAGATTAGCTCTTCGATATAACATCACTCAAAATTTTGTAAGGGAAATAAAGGAGAGAAAGACGTTTTATTAATTCTTATTAACAGCTATAAATTTCGAATATTTTTTTTGATATTTTTACTTCTCGATAACAATTTACATACTTATATGAAAAACAGAAGTTTAGTATCCATAAACGATTATTCAAAAGAAGAAATGCTTCATATTTTGGAGTTGGCAAAGGCTTTTGAAGCAAATCCACGTCAGAAAATTTTGAAAGATTTTGTTATAGCTTCCTTATTTTTTGAACCCTCAACTCGCACACGTTTGAGTTTTGAAAGCGCAATAAATCAGCTTGGAGGGCGAGTGATAGGCTTTAGCGATTCATCAAGTTCATCTACATCTAAAGGTGAATCCCTTCGCGATACCATTCAAACTGTTTCACTGTATTCCGATTTAATTGTGATGAGACATCCGCTCGAAGGTTCTGCTCGCTTTGCAAGTGAAATAGCTCCAGTACCAATTATCAATGCTGGTGATGGGGCAAATCAACATCCAACTCAATGCCTTTTGGATATGTATTCCATTATGAAAACCCAAGGAACTTTAGATAATCTTGATATTGCTTTTGTAGGAGATTTGAAGTTTGGACGAACAGTTCATTCACTGGTAATTGCTCTTTCGCTTTTCAAAAATACAAATTTCCATTTGGTTTCCCCTGTAGAGCTGAAATTGCCATCTTCTATCAAAAAATTTATTGTTGATGCTGGATTGAAGTATCACCAATATACCGATATACAAGAGGTTATAAATAAAGTTGATATATTGTATATGACCAGAATTCAACGCGAACGCTTCAGCGATGCTATGGAATATGAGCGAGTAAAAAATTCTTATGTATTAAAAGCTGACATGCTTTCCAACACAAAAGAAAAGCTAAAAATTTTACATCCTTTGCCCAGAGTAAATGAAATTACCGAGGATGTAGATAGCAACAAAAAAGCATATTATTTTCAACAGGCTAAAAATGGGGTTTTTGTTCGCGAAGCACTGCTCGCTTCAATTTTAGGTGTTATTTAATTTTTTTTTATAAAGCGATTTATTATGGAAAACAAAAGAGAACTAAAAGTTTCGGCTATCGACAACGGAACTGTAATTGACCATATTCCACAAGGTGCTGTTTTGCGAGTTATGAAAATTCTTAATCTTGAGGATTTTACCGACCAGATATATTTTGGTGCTAATCTCGAAAGCAAAAAATATGGTAAAAAAGGGATAATAAAAGTGAGTGGTAGATTTTTTAAACCCGAAGAGATAAACAAAATTTCTTTGGTGGCACCTACTGCCACTGTTATCGAAATAAGAAATTATGAGGTCGTTAATAAACTGCAGGTAGATATTCCTGATGAAGTTGTGGGATTTGTAAAATGTTTTAATCCTAAATGTATTACAAACCACGAAAAAATGACAACATATTTTTCTGTTATTGATAAAGAGGATTTGAAACTTCATTGCCATTATTGCGAAAAAAATACTAAAAAAGAAAATATTATTTTTATTTAATAAATATGAAAAGAATTATAAATGTTTTAGCTCTAATGCTTTTAATTACTGATACTTATGCTCAAAACATAGGAAAAGATAAAGCAGTCTTTCAGGTATCAGTTCCAGGCTTTTATCAAAACTCCATACTAAAAGATATTCGTAATGTAGATTCTGCTTCTTCGGAAATTCCAACCGAGAAAATTTTTATAATGGATCAGAGTTCTATTGATTTGCCAAATAAAATTGAACTCTACGACAAAAATGTTCTTTGGCATCAACCATCAA
>MNXP01000011.1 GCA_001872625.1 Bacteroidetes bacterium CG2_30_33_31 | reverse complement strand
TCCTGCGAATATAATTGTTCAGAGTACTTTGACTCTGACCTCTTAAAGCCACCTGTTGATCAAGCTTCTTAAACACCAATTCAAATCCTGGAACCGCAATTATAGCCCGTTCCACAATAGTTAATCCTGTCTTTTGTCTCATATTGAATATTTTAAAATTAAATATTCTTCTACGAGATGTTTTGAAAAAGATATTTATTTATATTTGCAGAGAGCTATCCGCCCCTGTGGGCGGATTTAGTTCAACACCGGCTATAATTTATTGCTAGGTCACTGCCGACTTACGAAAATCACTGCGTGATTTTCTACTTGTGATTTATTTGCTAAATTAGGTGCCGAGACACGCAACAAACCATAGCCAATCTCGTTACCGCCAAGTGTAAAAAAAAAACGATACAGCAGAACAATATGCTACTTAAAAATTGAAAACAAAAATGACTGCCCACGCACAAAACAACACATTTGCAAGCCCTGACACACAAGCCGATGCTATAGCTTGCAAAAGAGTTGTTTCCTTGCCATCGCACCGCACGAAATTGATACATCTGTAGTTATTTGAAACGAATTTAAAATGAATTTAGAACAATACATTATATGAGTAATCAAATCTTTAGCAAAATTGATGGTGCAATTGCAACGTTAATTGGATACATCGAAACTGGAGACTTAGCGCTTCCTGATTTACAAAGACCTTTTGTTTGGGGTAATAACAAAGTGAGAGATTTGTTCGATAGTATGTATCGTTGATATCCTATTGGGTACTTTTTATTGTGGAGAAATAATACTGGCGAAAAATTAACGCAAATTGGGAAAGATGATAAAATGCATAAAGTCCCCAATATGCTTATTATTGATGGTCAACAAAGATTAACAGCATTATACAGTATCATAAAAAAGCAAGAAGTAAAGGACAAAGATTATAAATTCAGACGAATAAAAATTGCGTTTAATCCTGTGCTTGAAGAATTCAGAGTGGCAGATGCAGCAACAATAAAAAACAAAGAATTTATAAACGATATTTCTGAAGTTTTTGAAGGAAGCACATGGCAGTTTATTACCAATTATTTAACACAATATCGAACTTATGTTGCTGAAATCACAGAAAGGTATAAAGAAATAATTGGTAAAATTCAGGCTGGAACTGACCTTAAAGATGCTGAATATATATTTTGCATAACTCGTTTAAATCAAATCAAAGACCCTGCCGATAATATAACTCAACTAATTGCAAGTTTAAGGGAAAGAAAGGCAATTTCATTGCCTGAAAATCAAAAGGAACTATTCTTGAACTTCTTTGAAAAACCAATTGAAATTAATGAAGATGAAATAAGTACACGAATTAATAAATTACATTCCCTTACAAATTATCCTTATCAGGCTTTAGAAGTTTCATCAGAAGTTGATGAAGAAATAGTTGCCGAGATATTTACAAGAATAAACAGCAAAGGGGTTTCATTAAATCAGGCAGATTTTATTTTAACCCTTATCTCAGTATTTTGGGAAGATGGCAGAACCTTGATTAACGATTTTTGTAGAAACTCAAAAATTGTTCCCGCTCTTTCTACAAAAGATTCTCCCTTTAATTATATAATACAACCAGATGCTCAAGACATCGTGCGCATAATTGTTGGTTTGGGGTTCAAACGAGCCAGAATGAAAGATGCTTATGCTATTCTCAAAGGACGAGACCCTGATACAAATAAATATTCATCACTTTTGCGTGAAAAGCAATTTGATGTTTTCAAAGCAACGCTTTCTGATGTCATCAATACAACCAATTGGCATACTCTAGTAAAAATTATTCAAAGTATTGGTTATAAATCTAATGGACTAATTGCATCGAAGAATTCAATAATCAATTCTTATATTTTTTATTTAATCGGAAAGCTACACTACAAAATTGACTATAAAGAGTTGGACAGGCTTATTGCTCGATGGTTTTTCATGAGTTCGCTAACTTCGAGATATTCAGGTTCATCAGAATCAATAATGGAATCAGATTTAAATAAAATAAAAACCTGCAAGGATGGAAATGAATTCAAACTCGCAATTAACAACATAATTGATAGTACATTAACGAATGATTTTTGGAATATTTCATTGCCAAATGACATCCTTGTAACATCAAATACAATTAGCCCTGTCGCTAATGCATTTTTTGCAAGTTTGATATACAAGGGAATTAAAGCTTTGTTTTCTGAAAGGAAGGTAAGTGATTTATATGACCCTTCAATAAAGATTAAGAAAAGTTCATTAGATAAACATCACATTTTCCCAAAAGAATATTTAAAGAGTAAAGGAATTGAATTAACCCAAATTAATCAAATTGCCAATCTAACATATCTGGAATATATTGATAATATTAAGATATCTGATACAGAGCCAAAATCATATTATACTGAGATAAAAAGCAAGTATTATTCAGGGAAAGAATCAGTATTAGAAAATGCATTGAAAGAGCATTGTATCCCGATTGATTTTTATAATATGGAATATTCAGTATTTTTAAACGAAAGACGAAAGAAAATAGCTTTAATGATTAAAGAAATGTATAGTAACATCTAAGCCAACGCATTTGCAGGCACATTGCCAAAGCCCCACGAGCCAACGCAAAAACCAAAGCTTTGTCAAAGAGCCTGCAAAGCCAGCCCGAGTAAAGCCTTTCAGGACGGTTTAGGGTTTGCCCACGCTCAAAAAAACAAAATAAATTTGTGCTTCGTGGATAGGGTGGTACAATTTGATAGAGTTTTAAAAGAGAGCTAAATGACTGACAAACAGACAGGAAATAATGAACACCAGCCCCCAATTACTATCCTTCATAAGGCTCGTCTCGTCTTTAGGGGCAAGACTACGCATGAAGCAGCTGTTGAACAAAATCCAAGCACAGAATAGGTCTATGGGTTTTCAAATGGGTTTGGGGAGTTTTTCAAAAGTAAATGAGGCTTTGAAGTTTATTATTTTCTGATTGAGCAGCCTTTTTTTGGTTCAAAACAAGATATTTTAAAGTAATAACTGACTAAAATATAGTAATTTACAACAAAAACACTAACAAAAGAGCATAGCAATTCCTGATCGGATTGAGCCGATAAATTGGGTAATAATTAACGAGTAAGAGAAGCGTACAGAGTGATAAATCTAAATTCAGGAGAGCGTATTCGTGGCAACTCTCCGATGCGGTGCACTTTACCCTTTTTGCAATAGGGACATAAATAAACATCATAACCCATCAGTCGTTTTATTCGGTCTTGGGGAGTTTCTTTAACGACCAGTTTAGGAGCACGATACATGGCAGTAAGCTTCGCAAAACGGTTACTCAATACGCCATAATAGCGCACTTTAACAAAGCCTTTGGTGGCAATATGTATGTAAATCTCTGTGGTTTTGCTATTGGCATAATTCCAATAAGACCTGTGTGAAATTTAAATCCTTAGCTCTTTTTAAAACAAATATGTTGCAAAGAATACTTTAATTAGGATTGTATATTTAGTTTTATATCCAATTCTTTTTTTGATAATTTTCAAACACAAAAATCTACTTACTATCTTTCAAAATCAATCTAAGGGCAGTGTCTTTGGTAATATATGACCATGCCCAATTAATAAAAATGATAAGTTTATTTCTAACGCTAAGAATTAGCATCAGATGTAAAAACATCCAAAGCATCCAAGCAAAGAACCCTTTAAATCTAAAATATGGCAAATCAACTATAGCTTTGTTTCTGCCAAGAGTAGCCATTGAACCCAAGTCTTTATATTCGTATTCAACAAGGTTTTTCCCTTGAATTTGCCTTTTGAGATTATGCGCCAGATTTCTTGCTTGGTTGTTTGCAACATTTGCCAATTGCGGATGGCCTTTGGGGTATTTTGGGGTTTCCATAAGTGCCATATCACCAATAGAATAGATATTATGACAGCCGATAACTTTATTTATTCTATCGACTTTTAATCTATTACCAGCGGTATAAAATTCCGATGGAATGCCTTGAATATTATTGGCAACAACACCGGCAGCCCATATTACAGTTTTAGTTTTTATAAAACCGCCACCGACAAATTGCAAAATTTCTCCGTCGTAATTTTTTACCATTGTTTCAGTAAGAATTTCGACGCCCATTTCTTGAAGATATTTTCTCGATGTAATTTTAGCCGCATCACTCATATTATTCAGAGTGTTTTTACTTCCTTCTACCAAAATAATATTAAGTTTTGCAAAATCTATTCTTGGATAATCTTTAGGCAGAATATTTTTTTTGATTTCGGTAAAAGCACCAGCAAGTTCAACGCCAGTAGGGCCTCCACCAACTATAACTATATTCATTAAACTTTCTTTATCAGCCTCATTTGCTGCAATGATATTCTCAAAAGTTTCCAAAATATGATTGCGAAGTGTGATGGCATTGTAGGTTGTCTTCAAAGAAAAAACATTCTTTTTTATCTCATCATTTCCAAAGAAATTTGTTTTGCAACCCAAAGCCAAAACCAAATAATCGTAATCAAAATCGCCGACAGTTGTGCTTATTTTATTTTTTAAAATATCTACACTTAAAACCTCAGCAAGACGAATTAGAATATTTTTTGAATGTCGAAAAATATGTCGCAAGGGAAATGAAATGCTCGATGGCTCTATCTGTGAAGTAGCCACCTGATAAAATAATGGCTGAAATTGATGATGATTTATTTTATCTATCAGTATTATATCAAATAATTTTTCGTCTAAATTTTGAGCAAATTGTATTCCTGCAAAGCCACCACCTACAACTATTACTTTTAACTTAGCATCCATTACTTTTTACTATTAGTTTTTATTTTCATAAGATTTTCGTAACCCTAAATTTCACAATTTTGCTTATTAGCTCCAAAGGTAGTCGTTCGGCAAGAGGAAATTGCACAGAGCCTTTTCCTTTTTTGTATTTAGCAAGTCCCTTGTAAAATTCAGCATGAGCTGAAGGCAAAGCATAAAATCCTATATGATTTTTGAAGGAAGCAAAATAGAGTAGCGGTCTGCCATTTATATTATAAGCTGGCATTTCATAACTTATAGATTCCCCAGGCACCACTAACAATTTCGTAATTACAGAGCGCATTTCCTTAAGAGATTCTTGACCTTCTGATAGAAAAATATTTATATATTCATCAACATCCTTAAAAGTTTTCATTTTTCTTTATTTGTTTTTTCTTTGAAGTTAAATCCAGCAATCCATTGATAATTGTAAGTGGGTGCGATGGATTACCAGGAATATAAAGGTCGATATTATATTTATCAAGAAAAGCACGGTCAATGGCAGGGCTATCGACAAACATACCGCCGCTTATAGCATCAGTACCCACAAGAATAATGATTTTTGGGTCTGGAATAGCATTGTAACAAGCTTGCAGAGGTTCAGCCATATTTTTGGTTATTGGTCCAGTGATTACTATAGCATCGGCATGACGTGGTGAGGCAACGAATTCAATTCCATAACGTTCCATGTCGAAATTCACATTATTTGTAGCACCAAGTTCCCATTCACAGCTGTTATCGCCACCAGCAGAGACTTGTCTAAGTTTCAATGAGCTTCCAAAAATCTTAGAAATTTCTTTACGAATTAAATTTGGATTTAGCCTTATGGGCGTGTCAACTCCTTCATTTATTATTAAATCATCGCGAGAATTTGCCGAAATTTTATAGTCCTTTGTAAAAATGATTTTTTCGGGAAACACCCTTGCACACTCACCACAAAAGAGACATTTTCCTAAATCTATGCTCACAGGCTCTGAAGAGATGGCATGGCTTGGGCATAATTCTACAAGCTTATTTGTGTCCACTGGGGCAAGAGAAATCACTGGCCGGCCTCTGAAAATACCTGGCACTTCTGCATTCTGCAAATCTTTAATGTATTGTTTACCTTGATGATATAGTATTTTTATGTCTGAAATCATAAGAAATTAATTGGTGAATATTTTCATAGATAAATTTTCATGATATTTTATAAATTTAGAGGTCGTGCCCACAATAGCTCAAGTTAAAACTCTTATTACAAACTGGAAAATCCGAAATCTCATTATTTCTAACAGCCAAAGTCAAAGCCAACCAATTATGCAGCGAAGGATCTTTAATTTTGTAAAGCATCAATTCACCTTTTTCATCGGTAATGGCACAATGGCAAATTTCGCCGCGCCAACCTTCGACTAAGGAAAGCGAAAACATATTGGGAGCTGGCGGATTTAAATCCATATTTTTTTCTGTTGCAGAAGGTATTTCATCCATAAAATTTCTAATGTAATCAAGAGATTGAAGAATCTCCTCTTTACGAATTTGGGTGCGCGAATACACATCGCCATGTCGCTTAATAATTGGTTTATGATTAAATAAGTGATATAAATCGTGAGGATGGGATTTGCGGATATCTCTTGAATTATTGCTTGCACGAGCAGACATACCAACCATTCCAATTTCAGTGGATTGCTCTTTGCTTACAATTCCTGTTTTTTCCAATCTTGCCAAAATACTTGGAAGGCTGCTCATTTTATCATACATTTCCATAAAATCGAGTTGGAAAGCATACATCACTTTGCTAAATGTAGCAGCTGTTGTATTGGTAAAAGGGATATTATTTACACCTGGGCTTATGGCAGATTTTCCTAATCTGTTGCCACACCACATTTGAAAGGTATTAATAATCGGGGTGCGCAATCTGCCAAATACCGAGCCCCCCAATTGGTATGCTATATCATTGCAAAGTGCACTCAAATCGCCAGTATGATTGGCAATGCGCTCCCATTCAAGAGCTATTGTTCGTGCAAATTGTATATCCTCTGATGGTTTAAAATCACAAAGACTCTCCCACAAATTTGCATAAGCAATGCTATGACCAATCACGGTATCCCCAGCAATAGATTCCGCCAACATATTTCTCTCTATCAACTTCTTTTTGCTAATCATAAGCTTTTCAATGCCTCTATGCTGATATCCGAGCTGAATTTCGAGATGTAAAATTTGCTCGCCGCTGCAGATAAATCTGAAATGTCCTGGTTCAATAATTCCTGCATGAATTGGCCCCACTCCTACTTCATGCAATTCTTCACTTTCGATTTGGCGAAATGGGTAATTTGTAATGGTGGAATTTTTATTGAATCTGTCGAAAGAAAACCTCAATGGTTTCAGCCATGGATGGTCGGTATAATTTAGTCCAAAATTCTCATGTATCTCGCGCTCGAAGCAATGAAATGCGAGATGGATATTGGAAAAAGAGGGATATGATTCGTTATTATCAATAGAGATTTCGGATGACGATATATTTATAATTCCTTGGTTATCATCTGCCATGCAGCAAATTAATCTCAGCAAATTGTTCTTGCGAAAACCAAAATATTGAACACAATGATTTTCTTCCTTAGACAGCAAGGCAGTATTAAAATTCAGAAATTCCGAATAATTTATTACTGGAATCTCAGCAAGTTTTATGGCTTCATTATTTTTAATCTTGATGTGGTTCATGGTTTTATGGTAAATTTTTCACAGCTTCCTGAATAAGATTAATCATCTGATAAGGAGGATAAATGCCAAAATAAAATATCAATGCAAGCAGAAAATATTGCGAATAGGTTTCAGAAACCTTAGTCGTTTCTTGAACTGGAAGCATATCTTTTGTTTGATTAAATAGTATGAAAAGGAAGTTTTTAGCCAAGCTGTAGATAGTAAATGAAAGAAATAAAAGGGCAAGAGTAAGAATAAGAAAATGAGAAGAGGTGAACAGAGCCTTAAAAATCCAAAATTCGGTAATGAATAACCCAGAAGGAGGCATTGCAATTACACCAAATAATGCCAACAGGAAAACAATGGCGCCAGCTCTATTTCTATTAAAATAATTTCCAGTTTTGCTGATGGTGTATGTGCCAAAATTTCGATGAAACTGGTCAATTTGGTAAAACACACTTGCTTTTACAAAGGAATGCAGAACCATGTGAAATATTGCTGCAAAATATCCTATTCCACCAGAGGCTAAACCAATGACAGTTAAGCCCATGTGCTCAATGCTTGAATATGCGCTCATGCGTTTGAGGTGCTTCACTTTCAATAAGTAAGCTGCTGAAACAATAATGGAAATTAATCCGCTCCATAATAAAACTTCATTAATCCAAGGTTGTATTGAAGTGTGAGCAAAGATAGAATATGTGCGAAATATTGCTACAAAGCCTACATTCATCAATGTTGTTGAAATAAATGCACTTATTGGTGGTGGAGCAACTGTGTGAGCATCAACGGCTGCAGTGTGCATAGGGAAAAGACCCATTTTTGTGCTGAAACCAATAATCATAAACAGAAATGAGATTTTCAGCCAAGACTCATTAACGTGCAAAAGTTGCTCCTGCAGCGCTTTAAAAGAAAAATCTATTGCTACTGATTCCCCTATTCCGAAACTTAGCAAAATAATTCCTATAAAAGTTATGGTGATTCCTATGGTGCAAACAAATACATATTTCCAAGTGGCTTCAAGCGAAAGGGATGTTCTCTCATGGTAAATCAAGGTGGCAACGCTAAGGGTGGTCAACTCAATAAAAACCCACATTAGTCCAACGTGAGAGGCGACATAAACAGCTGTCATAGCAACAATTAGCATAATGAGTGCGGCAAAATATATACTCTGAACGCGACTATTATCTTTTCTATGACTAAGATAAATGTGGCTATGATAGATAGTTGTGAAGCTAAGAAGATTGAGGACAAACATAAATATTACACCAAGGGAATCGTACTTAAAATATCCATATTCTTCTATATTCAGATGAAGGTACGCATAAAATGTAATTGCTGTTTGCAGTGTTAAAAACATTCCGAGAAGCACAAAACGGATTATGCTGTTTCTATTAAACAGAGTTGCAATTCCAATAAACAGCGCAATAATTAGATAGTAAAAAAGCATTTATATTAATCTTTTAAATTCGTTAAATTATCTACATTCATCTCTTCAAAGGTATTACCTATTCGGTTTACAAAAACTCCAAGTACCAGCACGCTTACAAATAAATCGAGAGTGATGCCAGTATTTACAAGCATCTGCATTTTATTTCCGGCGGAAAGGGATAAAATAAAAACGCCATTTTCGATAACCAAATAACCCATGATGTGAGTTACGACTTTTTTGCGAGAGACAATAAGAAAGAGTCCAATAAATAAGGCTGCTATTGCCACTATGAAAAACATTTTACGAATATTGGCTACTTCAATGATATTGGCAAAAATGAATGAGCCAAGCATAATAAAAGTGATTATGCCAACAGACATAAAATCTGGGATAAATGGCTCGGATTCACGCACAATTTTATTTTTCTTTATCACATGTTTCAAAAACAAAGGAATAATAATGGTTTTGAAAACGATAGTCTCGAAAAGTACAAAAATAAGATTGAGAGTATTAATTTCTATAAGCTCTATAAATGAAATGCCGAACAAAAGCACTCCTTGCAAAGCAAGCACATTTATGCAGGTGGAAAGCCTGTTAGCAATTCCCATATAAATAAGGCTGATTCCAAAAGTAATAAGCAGAATATTAATCATGTGGTTATCATTTCATATTATAAAAATTTTCCTACCATCAGCAGTACTGTAAGAAATATTATCAGCGATATAGAAGTAAGAGCAAAGATAAATTGAGAATTATGATTCATCCGAAATCTTGCAATAAATGATTCAATAATGCCAACGATTATTGCAAAAAGGATTTGGACAACAACAAAAATTGGAATAGAAAGAAACCATTCTTTCCCTGGTGTAAGAAATAGATTTGCTAAAATAGCGCCGTACATAGCAAATTTTAAATTTGTTGCATAAAATATCAAACCAAGGTCGAAACCACTGTTATCCAAAATCATAACTTCATGCACCATAGTCAATTCGAGATGAGTTTTGGGATCATCTACAGGCATACGGCTATTTTCAACCATTGCAATAATTATCAAAATGTAGGCTGCCAATGCTACTATTGCATAGGAAATATATGAGCCAAAATGGATGCTTATAAAAATATCGGAGAATGAAGTATAGCCTGTAAGGAGAGCAAAAGAGCCCATAAGAATGAAGAATGCAGGCTCGGCTAATAAGGAATACAAAGCTTCGCGGCTTGCGCCCATTCCCTCAAAACTGCTACCAGTATCAAGAGCTCCCACAATATTAAAAAATTTGCCGACCGCAAGTATGTAAGCAAAGAATACAAAATCGCAATTAAATGAAAATATGCCTTTCTGCCCGCCAAAAGGGATGAGCATAATGGCAATAATTACTGAAGCAAAATAGATGCTTGGCGCAATTCTAAAAATAAAACTGCTGGTTTGGCTATAAACACTGCCTTTTCGCATTAATCTCCAAATATCATTCATTGGCTGAAAAATGCTCCTGCCTTTTCTTCCTGAGAAAATACTCTTTGTACGAAAGACAATTCCAGTAAAAAAGAAACTTGTAATAATTATTAATATTAATCCCAATACACGCATTATATTTGTTTTAAGAGGTTAATCAAATAAATCCAAGCATTGTTCAAAAGCGAGAAAAGTAAAATAACGAAAATGAATATTACCCCATAGAGTACGTAATGACGTACATATCCACTTTGCAAAACTCTAAATGGAGCCAAAATTTTGTTGAGATATCTCAAAGGAAGGTCAATAAATATTGCTTCAATTTTATCGTAAGGATGAGTTTCAGAATGAATTGGACTTGAAAATACACCTTTAATATCTTCTTCTTTTTTATTCATTATCAACAATGGGGCAATCAATTTTCGGTAAGTACGAACGTATGAGCTTGCGGTGTATTGCATCTTTGGATTAGGTGCTACATAGCCACATCCCCAAGTTGGCGAACTTATAATTCTGTCTTTTGGTACCACAATTTTTTTGATGATAGAAATAATGGCAATGGCGACAATAAAAGACCATGTTACAATACTGACTGACTGAAGATTATCAGTCATTTTGAGCACTGGGAAATCGATAATTAAACTGCCTGTAAAAAGTTTTACGGGTTCAATCAATAAATTAATAAATATTTGTGGAAACAATCCAATAATTAGAATAATAATTACTACCAAATAGCCTGGCAATAATTTGGAAGTCTCGGATTCGCTAATTTCTTGGTCGAATTGCTTTCGTTGCTGACCTAAAAAGATAATGCCAAAAGCCTTGGTAAAACATAATAAAGCTAAGCCACCAATAAGCACCAAAGCTATGATGGATAAAATTAATACTGTGGAAATAGTTATGGAGCCTAAATGTATACCTTCAAAAAATCCCTGATAGATAATAAATTCTGAGATAAAACCATTGAAAGGTGGAAGTCCAGAAATAGCCATAGCAGCAATAAGAAAAAGCACAGCGGTTTGGGGCATTTTTTTAATCAATCCACCCATACTATCGATATTTAGAGTATGAATTGCTTGGTAAATATTTCCAGCTCCATAGAATAATAATGATTTGAATAGCGAATGGTTTAGCGTATGCAATAAGGCGCCAGCAAAACCAGCAAAGGCCAAAAACGGACTTTGTATGCCAACACCAATGGCTCCAAGTCCTATTCCCATGCCAATAATGCCAATATTTTCGATGCTGTGATATGCAAGTAATTTTTTTAAATCGTGTTGAATAATTGCCAAGATTACACCATATAAGCCAGAAATTATTGAAACTGCAAGGATAAAATATCCAATAGTTAAATAATTTTGGTTCACTAAAAGCAGTGTTCTCAAGATTCCAAAAATTCCAAGCTTAATCAAAACCCCAGACATGACTCCGGATACATGCGAAGGAGCTACGGGATGCGCATAAGGAAGCCAGGTATGAAAAGGGACAAATCCTGCCTTTATGGAAAATCCAATAAAAAAAACTAAAAAGAGAACAAAGCTTACTGCAGGATTTATTGATGCTGAATATTGGGCTATAGCAATGAAATCATAAGAGTTTGTATGTGAACTCACCCAAATAAAACCTATAGTTAATAGGAGGATGCATACATGAGATTGAATTAAAAAATTTATTCCTGCCCTCAAGGCCTCAGGCTTCCGATATTCAAAGATAACCAATATAAAAGAGCTTAACGACATGATTTCCCATACATACAAAAAGGCAAGACTATTTTGCACGCAAAAAATACCAATCATGCTTAAGTGATTGATTATATAACTGATAAAATGCATTTGAATGCCAGCCGATTTGTTTAAATAGTGATTTATATAGAGCCTGCCGTATAAAATTCCAGTAAGCACGGTAAAGTTCATCATCAAAATAAACCAGCCCGATAGAGCATCTATCCTAATGGGAATGTCGCCAAAAATAGAACCACCATTTATGACTTCCAAAAATGGCTGACCTAAAACTGCGTTAAATGCTATATATGAACTTAAGGTGGCATTTAAAAGCACTGCCAAAAGTGCAATATTTCCCGACCAAGATTCTTTAGAAAAGATAATGAGCAGAACAAAAATTACAGTTATACATACAAAATAGAAACTCAAACTCATCTGTTAAAGATTAATTTTAAGAATGCGATGGCAAAGTTATATTAATTGATTGTACAAAAAAGCTTGTTGAACTTAATTTTCAAATGAATTTCTGCTTATGATAAAATACTAATGCTCTATCGTCTGCAAATCAGATTATTATAAGCTAAAATTAGTTTTACTAATCATCGTCATCATCGCTATTAATAATTATTGAAGACTGATTTGAATTGGCATCTCTAATTTTGGTATGTCTTACTTGACCGCCAGTGATTCCTGTTCGAACAGCATAAAAAATTGCCAATAACGACAGAGTGATGGTAATATAAGAAATTACTTTTGATATTGATTTCTGTTTCCAATTTGCCCACAAACCCACCAATGAGAAAGCACCTAAAAGGTAGGACAAAACAGAAAATATCTCTGCTATTTCTTCGTGTGCATGAATTAGTTTTTTATCTATCCCTTGCATTTTTTCAACGATATCTTCTGCGCCATCGCCGCTTAAAAATGCAACAATAGCAGCTAAAGAACCAAAAATAAACAGCATATATGCTATTCTTTTTGTTAATTCTGACTTTAAAATTATCCCGCCAATCATAATTAACAGACCCAACATGGGAACAATTATAGGAAAATGATTGGCTATTAAATGCAAATGCGCTCCATTCATAATTTAGTTTTTAAACGTTTGTTTATAGCATTATTAGCCGCCCATAAATTTCTATGTTGAAAAGTTAGGCTACACTAATGCCAAATAAATGACCAATAATTGCTGTTATTCCCATGGCAATAGTCCCCCAAAAAGTGATTCGAATGATAGCTTTTTTGATATTTGAACCTCCAGCCCTTGCCGCC
This sequence comes from Bacteroidetes bacterium CG2_30_33_31, assembly GCA_001872625.1. GTDB lineage: Bacteria > Bacteroidota > Bacteroidia > Bacteroidales > UBA1556 > UBA6267. The sequence goes on along the minus strand of MNXP01000011.1, from coordinate 52,715 downwards.
ACAATTCCCAAAACTATCAAAAATAATAAGGCAAAAACATATTGCACATAAACCATAATTTTTACCGAAGCCATAAAGGCAACAAGCAGTGGCAAAGCACCTCCAAAAGTAAAAGAAAGGCCAGAGGCAAAAGCAGCCTGAAATGGTCTTGCTCGTGATATATCATTTATTCCTAATTCGTCTCTTGCGTGAGCTTGTAAGTCGTTATGCTTAGTTAATTGCTCCGCTACTTGATAGGCTAAATTTTTATCTAAACCTCTTTTTTCATATATTTCTGATAACTCAATTAATTCCATTTCGGGTGATTCTTTCAAAGCACTTAACTCACGTTGAAGATCGTAATATTCGAGGTCGGATTGGGAGCTTACCGACACATATTCACCAGCTGCCATAGCCAAAGCACCGGCAACAAGACCAGCCACTCCAGCCAAAATAATAGGCTCTCTGGTGCTGCTTGCTGCAGCAATTCCAATTATGATACTTGCGGTTGATAATATTCCATCATTTGCACCCAAAACAGCAGCTCTCAACCATCCGCTTCTATTTACATAGTGCTTTTCTTCTTCCATAAAATAAATTTAAGACCTTAAATAATTTGAAATTGAGCTAAAATTAATCTAAATTATGATATGCTATTTTTCTATAATTCTTAAAAATTTCCTAACCGATTGCAAATTTAGCAATATTATCCTTGATATGAAATATAATACAAATATTTATTACCAAAAAATAAACATGCTTTGGAAGTTTCTGGCAAAAAAATGTTGCATCTTGAATGTGTTGCAAATTAAATCAAAGAATGAAATGAAAACTTATTTGGCAAAAGAAGCTTATTATATATTTCAAAAAAATTAAGCTTTCATTTTTTTAATTATTCTATCTGCTGCCAGTTTCCCCGTAAGTATCGACATTGGCACACCTGTAGGACTATAAGTCCACTTTCCAGCCTGATAAACTGAAGGTATTGGCGTAATTACTGAGCTGTTAGAATATTGAATTTTATTTACAATAGGCATTGCTTTTTCAAAAGCCCAACCTACGATAGCCCCTTCAGAACTGCCTACTCTGTTTTCGATATTCAGGGGGGAAAATGAAAAACGTGCAATAATATTATCCTTTAAAGTTGGATATATTGCGCCCGAGATTACATCAATTATTCGATTCTCCATTTCGGAAACAAATTCTTTCAGCCATCCGGATTTCTGAATTTCTTTAAATAAATCGTATTCAGCAAGCAGACTAATAATCATACCTGTTTTGCCAGATGGCACTAAATCTGAGTCTTTAAGTCCAGGAATGGAAATCTCATAGGTGTTCAGTTTTGTAAATTTTTCGAGCCAAGAAAAAATCTGTTCCTTTTTCAAATTGGAAAAATTACTAATCATTTCATCGAGTTCTTTGCGATGCGTTTCACCTAAACCTATTTTTGATGGTGTGTAGAAGAAATGTCCATTACTAATTTTCTTAAAATATTCAAAATGAATTCGTCAGTTCTAACAATGCTATAAAAGTTTTTCATATAACCATTAATATTGAGAGATTCGATTAAGGTGCTTGATTTATGGAGTTGGAAATCATCAGAAAGTAATACCCATTTTTTTCATCAGAAAAGTGGCGTTAAGATTTTGAGCCACACCAGGTTTTATTTTGTAATCGAATATTAGTAGGTCATTTGTTATTTCTGCTTCAAATCTAAGATTCTCAGTATTGTCGGAGAAACTTTCGGAGATTTTTGCCAAATTCAAATCATGAGTGGCAATAATTCCATAAGCTTTTAACTTTATCAGCTGTTCCAATAAAGCTATAGAGCCCAATTCTTTGTCTTTCGAGTTGGTGCCTTTAAGTATCTCATCGAGCAGCACAAATACATTTTCTCCTTTTTCAATCAACTGAATAATTGTTTGTAGTCTTTTTAGTTCAGCATAGAAATACGATTCATTTTTCATGAGCGAGTCGCTTGTTCTTAAACTGGTGGCAAGCTTAGTGGGTACAAATTCAAAAGCTGTTGCATTCACCACCGAGCCCGTCATTGCCAATAACAAATTTGCTCCCACAGTGCGCAAGTAAGTTGATTTGCCGGCCATATTTGCACCTGTTATAATTTTGAAATGTGGCTGCTTCAATATCTCTATATCGTTTGGAACACAACTTTTATAATCCATCAAAGGATGTCGCAAATTTTTACCTATCAATAGTTTATCATCTGATAATGCTGGAAATATCCATTCTGATTCATTAAAAGCTACATTTGCCAAGCTGCAATAAGCATCCATGATTCCAATATTATTGAACCAAATAATCATCTCTTCGGCATTTTCTTTTTTCCAATTTTCTATCTTTACTAAATGCCTAATATCCCAAACTAAATATACATTTAACAAAATCCCAACAAGCATATTTAGCCTTTGATCTAAAGCTTGCAAATTCTTAACTAAGTCGCTAATATGTTCGTAGGCTTTCTTCTGGTCACCGCTCATTTCTTTTTGAAGTTGATTAAGCAGTAAAGATTTAAAGCTTCTGTCTTCGATGCTCCGCAAAAGTTTTACATATTTCAAAATCAATTTAGCTCTTCTGCTGAGGACGTTATGCTTGGCAATTATTATTTTTTGATAAAAAGCCAGAAAAGCCAGTGTAAATAAAATAGAATTTACCGCAAAATAATAAGGTAATAAATGAACTGCCCAAGCCAATGTGAAGCTTATATTTATTATAGGAATTAGATAAGCTAAAATTTTGAAATGAATATGATTGCTAAAAAATGCCTTTTCGTTCATCCACCTAATCATCTTAACATAATCACCAGGATGTTCGATTTCCATAAGGGCCGTGGCTCTAAAATGTTGACGGAAATCTACTTCATCTTTGAGTTCTTTTATAACCTCTTGCTTTTGCAGGATATCGATGGCGCGGCGATTTGGAAACCTAAACCATACTGCAAGTCTATTTTTCCCCGATAATGTGCCAGTTCTATTGATTTTTTGGAATAGAGATTTTTCGCCAAAAACATCTAAATCCTCCGAATGAAGGTCGGCTTTTGAAAGAAATTCTTTGCCTCCATTAAATGGCGACCAATTGCCAATAAGGGATAACTTTTCTTCTTTATTTATATTTATAAGCTGTTGGTAATATGCTTTTAGCTGTATCAATATTTCATGTTTTCTTACTAAAAAAATGAATGCTATAATTGCAAGTAGTATATCATAAATTATGTAATCGGCATTGTGAAGTGCAAAATACCAAATGGAGGCAGCTGCAAGTACAAAAACAAAAAATCTTAAGACAGAAATTATAGATATTTTTTTGTTGAGCAATTCCACCTCATGGCTATATTTCAATATCCTTTGGGAGTAAAAGGCTTCCTTGTCGTTTTGCATATTTTACCTATGAAAATGTATTTATTCTAAATTTGATAAATTAATTGACCGCTTTGCCAATCAAGGTCATTTCATTTATGAGATTTTTTGCGTTTGCAAATTTATCTATCAAAAGCAGCACATAGCGAATGTCCACCGAAATAGTGCGCTGAAGTTCGGGTTCATAAGCAATATCGCCACTCATTGCTTCCCAATTTCCATCGAAAGCCAAACCAATAAGCTCACCTTTGCCATTTATTACAGGGCTTCCTGAATTTCCACCAGTGATATCATTATCTGTTAAAAAGCAAACTTTCATGGTGTTATCTTCGCCGTAAAGTCCATAATCTTGGCTATTATAAATATCTTTAAGTCTTTGAGGCACAATAAATTCGTTGTTGCTGCTATCTTCTTTTTCCATCACTCCTTTTAAAGTAGTGAAATAGTTATACTTCACTCCGTCTGTGGGAACATAATCCAAAACTTTTCCATAGGTAAGTCTCATGCTAAAGTTAGCATCTGGATAAAAAGTCTTTTGGCTGTCCATTTTTCTCAAAATGTCAATATAAAGGCGATTTGCTTTATCAAGTTTTTCGTTGGCAACTTTTGTCAGTTCAATAGATTTATTATGATTTTTGCCAAAAGCAATGGCAGCTTGATATAAGTAGTCTTTTTGTAGGGTTTTTATATCAGGATTTTTAAGAAAATTGCTTAAAGCATTTTGTGAAGCAAAGATGGATTTGGCATAAAAAATCTCTGCCATTTTATCGAAGTTGTTTTTATATTTTTTAGCCGCTGCAATCAGAAATTCCGGTTGCTGCTCCAAAGATACATTAGCATGAAACATAAGCATCATGGCGGAAAAAAGTTTTTTGTCTGTAGGAAGGTTGAAGTCTTTAAAGATAGCAGTGCTGTATATATTAAGGCGTGATATCTCTTTCGCCAGCGCTTCTTTATCAGGTTTTTCTTTCATCAATTCTTTTTCAATATTAGCAAATAAGGAAGCCGTTTTAAGTGCCTCAGCGCCAGTAGAAATTGCCTCGTTGTAATAATATATTTCTAAACTATATTTCGAAAGTAAGTTATATGCGTCTTCAATATCTTTAAATAGTTGACCATATTCTTCAATTCTTGAGGGGAATTCATTAATCCAAGCCGACATTCTTTTTTCTGTATCACGTTTTTTATCAGCCACTTCCAATCTTTTCAAACCGTTACTCATGCCAATAAAATTTTTCCAATAATTTGATATTCTTGCATATTTTGATGAATATTGAATTCTAACATTCTTGTCAGCAGCCATATCCGCAGCCATAATATCAAGTTTTTTGCGTCTAATTTCTATTCTTGTGGGATACATATTTTTTAAGTTATATTCTACACCAAAGGATGATAAATATCTATTGGTACTTCCAGGGTAACCGAGAATCATGGCGAAATCATTCTTTTGTACGCCATTTAAAGAAATGGGCAAGTAGTATTTTGAGGCCATGGGAATATTATCCTTTGAGTATTCAGCGGGGCTACCATCGGGAGCAGTATATATACGAAACATGGAGAAATCTCCTGTATGGCGTGGCCACATCCAATTATCAGTGTCGCCACCAAATTTCCCTATTGATGATGGAGGAGCTCCAACAAGCCGAATATCTTTAAAGGTTTCCATCACAAAAAGATAATACTCATTGCCTCCAAAAAAAGACTTCACAATAGCTTCATAATGATTTCCTTCAACTGCTTTTTCCCTAATTTCAGTTATGTTGTCAGTAATCTTTGTTGCTCTTGCCGATTCACTCAAATTTTTATCAATATCTTTAAGAGCTTGTGTCGAAACATCTTCGATACGAACAAGAAATTTTACAAAAAATCCAGGATTTGGAAGCTCTTCGGAATAATTTCTTGCCCAAAAACCATCGGTTAAGTAATCATGGTCGATGCTCGAATGTTCTTGAATTTTTCCAAAACCACAATGATGGTTAGTCAAAATAAGCCCGTTGGGTGAAATTATTTCGCCTGTGCAACCATTGCCAAGTTGAATTATGGCATCTTTCAAACTATTGTGATTTGCGCTATAAATTTCTTCGGCAGTTAGTTTCAATCCCATTTTTTGCATATCCACATAGTTGAGACGGCTGATTAATAGTGGCAACCACATTCCTTCATCGGCTTTTAGAGTATTAATATTTCCAGTAAAAATTGTTAGGAAACTAATAGCAATTAAAAGTAATTTCTTAAATTTCATAATATTATATTTGATGTTGTAAATAAATTTAATCATAAATCGGGCACAAATATAGCCAAAGATTAAGCAAGAAAAGGTATTTCTCAAATAACTGAAATTGGTTTATTAAAAAATGTTTCTCATTTATTATAATTTCCCTCCCAAAGTTGCTACTTTTTTAAATGAAGATACATTTCCTTGAAGATTAAAGATTTCTATGTAAATCACATATATTCCTATGCTGGCTTTTTGATTGTCGTCGGTTGTACCATCCCAATTAATTACACCTTCACTTGCAGCCAAATAATTACTTACAATAGATTTAATTTGTTTGCCTTTTGAGTCATAAGCAATTATTTTAGAGATAATTGTGCCTACATTTAATTTATAATTTATTGATAAAAAGTCGTTGAAACCATCGTTATCGGGCGAGAAAATTTCAGGGCTTAGAGTAAACTCTCCTGAAGGCAATAAAACTGTTGAGAACTGTGAATTTTTATATGCTGGACTTGCAAAACCGACAGATTCCGAAGCAGAATGCCAATTATCTGTTGTTGAAGGAAGGTCGAAATTTATTCTCTCCATACTTACTCCTTCGACAGATTTAAGAATTGGGTATTGTGCAGCTTCGAAATAATAAATGCTATCCAAAACCATTAATGAAGAAGTAATTAAATAAATGTTGCCAGAAGTATTGCTCATGCTTGGAAAGCTGCTCATGGCAACAAAATTTTTGCTATTTTTAGTATAATATTGCTTTTTAACCATTGTTGGATCAGTAGTTAGAACGAAATATTCTCCTGGAAAAATTGAAAAAGCAGTAGCTGAAATTTCGGAGACGCTGCTGAAATCAGAAATATCAAAACTATAATTGGCAAGTTTTAATCCTTTCAAATTTATAATTTTTTCGCTTCTGTTATATATTTCCACAAAGTCCACTCCATTATCTTTAGGATTATATAATATTTCGTTAATAACCAAATCGTTAGGTAATGGCATCTCAGACATTCCGAATGCTTTTACAGCATTCAAAGAAATGGTGTTTCCAATGCAATCACGCAATGTATCTTTTACTTGTAATTTGTATAAAATACTTGTCTTCAGTGGTTTTGCTAAAATAAGTCTAACTGATTGATAAGTGGGATAATTTGGAACTGCGTTGAGAGGATAACCAATTAAATCAAAGATTTGGTAGGCTGATGTTTTATTTATAGATGATGAATCCATTGGCTCAGAGAAAACTATGGAAATATTTAGCGAATCAATAACTTCTATCCTATCAATGTCAGGAGCGGCAATATCTGGGTTGAAAGCAAAGACAGAATTTTTTTTCCCTGGAGTTCCTCCTTTTGAATCGTTTGATGGCCACCAATTCGATTGGCAACCACAAGGGTTTTGCGGATCTATTTGCTCCAATGACCAACCTCCATCCTTTTTGCTCGATTGCCCAAACCAATTAATATTATATTTTATGCTATGAATTATATTCCCTATTTCATTTTTTAGAATTAATTGTTGTCCAGAATTCAATAAACTAAAAGAGCTCAGTCCGATTACAGAACCATAAGCTTGATAAGTAGCAATATCATTTGAGTTGCATAAGATTATATACGAATTAGATTTTATTACGGAATCTGGAAAAACTTCATAAGTGTTATCCAATGTAAAAGTCCAATTATGTAAATTAATATCAAAAGCAGTCCTGTTGTATAGCTCAATATATTCTTTATCTGGCAAAGCAACTAATGGCGTAGGGTCAGCCAAAATCTCATTTATTTGCACATCAAAAGCTTTAGGCAGATAAAAAATAAAAGGTATTTGACTACTAATTAATATGTTGCCATTCAAATCTTCAATATTATTTATGCTAAGAATGTACGACTGTGATTGCAAAAAATTTGATTGAAAAGTTAGGACTACTTTTAAAGGATTACTTATATCTTGCAAAGCAGAAATAGGATTACCTATAGAAATATTTACGGAATAATTTGAAATATTGTTAGCGGAAATTTGTGTTATGGCTTCATCAAAATAAACTGCTAAGCTATTGGAAGATAGGACTGTAACTTTTTTTATTTTTGGAGGAAAACTATCAACTTGAATCGTACCTACATAAAAATTATCGAAATAGAATTTTGTGCTGTTACTGGAAGTAAACTTACAAAAAATGCCAAAATAAGAAGTAGATTTATAGCTACTGTCGATTGCTTGACCTTCGCTTATGAATGCATTTCCAGCGCTTGCATCGCTAAATAATTCCCAAACACCATTGGAATTGCGAGTAACTTTTATGGTAAATTCGTTTGTAGTGTTTCCAGTAAAACCATGAATACCAGTAATAATTGGTGTAGTACTTAAGCTGTCTTGCCTATAAAGCGAAATATTATCTTGAGTGCTTCCAAATTGCACAAAATACCCTTTCAATGCCTTCTTTAAATTCTGTTTATCGCTCACCAAATAAATACGAGAATGATTGTTTGAAGAGGAGTTAAATGACTGTTTAATATAAAATCGCCACTCGGTATTGGATAAAACCGCATTTGGTGTAGATAAATACGCAGTATCGCTGCCTGTTGAATTAAGCTGTAAAGTATTATAAATATTAATCTTAAAACTCGAATCATTGCCATTCCAAGTTGGATTTTGAGTAAAATTTCCATCCGAGAAATCATCAACAATTTGGGAAAAACTTAAATATGAAGCAAAGACGAATATAAATAAGGCAGTAATTTTCATTTAAAGGAATTTATTTAAGTCTGTAAAAATATAAAATTAATACATAAAAGGTTATTTTATAAACACCAATTTATAAAACTAATAAACCAAAAAAAAAAATTGTTGTCCGATATAAATTAGTAGATTTCTCCCTTCGGCCGAAATGACAAGGGTCTAAGAGATTGTAAGTGTGTGGGGTTTAATGGTGGCGAAGCCACCATTAAACCCTACCAAAAAAACCCTAACTATCTGATTGTCATTTCAACCAGAGGGAGAAATCTTTGATTTTTTAATTTTATAATTTTACTCTGACAATGACGGGAAAAAACATTTTTTTTGATTAAATAACGCATTTTTTTTATAATTCACATAGGCTTCAAAGCATCATTCTTCATGAATTCAATTAAATTTTAATCCACTAATTCGCATTTGCAAATTTTTTAATTCTTTGCAATAAACTTGACCATTATTTAACTTTAAGTATTCTAAAATTCATTCTAATAAATAAAAATAGATAGCTAAACATAATATTCATTATTCATTTATATGTTGTATAATATTGATTTTCTTCTTTTTATAATTTTATTTATATTTTTTTTATTATATGTTATTATATTATCAATTAAATAATATCTTTGTAATCTAAAATTTGATAATTTTTATAAACTTTAACAACTACATTATGAAAACTAAAGACATAAAAAAAATTTCCAGAGTTGACTTTTTTAAAACTGGAGCCCTCATTACATTAGGCGCAACGGGAATAGGAATGGTTGGCTCACTATTTACACCAGAAGAAGCAAATGCTCAGGGTGTAGGTAATGAGAGCAAAACAACATGGCCTCTCGCATATCCAAGTGCTGGTCTAAACGCTGCAACAGCACGAATTAGAGCTCATGATGCTTATTGGTCAGGTAAAGGTTGTTCTTATGCAACCTTCGAAGGTATTGTTTCATGTTTAAGAGACACAATGGGAGGGACTTATAACGACATTCCCACAGAGATTCTGATATATGGCCATGGAGGTGGCTCTGGATGGGGAGCAACTTGTGGAACTATTAATGGTGCAGCAGCGGCAATTTCATTAGTCTGTGCTAAGGCCGTTTCCGACCCTATGGTAAGCGAATTATATGGCTGGTTCACTCAGAATCTTTTTCCAAGTACAGCGGCTAATACTATTGCCATTAATAATGGATACGGAGTTAATACCTACAACATGAACCTTGGTCAAAGCATGAATCATTCTCCTTTATGTCACGTAGCAGTATCAAATTGGTGCAATGAACAAAGTGTTGCCGTTGGAGCCAACGAAAGGAAAGAAAGATGCGCAAGAATGTGTGGTGATGTTGTAGTAAAAGCCATAGAAATGCTTAATGGATATTATGCATCAGGCACATATACAGCAACTTATGTAGCCCCAGCATTAAATGCAACTTGTCTATCGTGCCACGGCACTGCTGGTAGCCAGCATGATGTAGCGGCAAATATGGAGTGTGAATCTTGCCACGGAGCTGATGTATATCCTCATTCTACAGGTAAGAATGAAAATATTAAAGAAGAATTTTCAATAGAACAAAATTATCCTAATCCCTTTTCAGAGACTACAACTTTAAGATTCCAATTGGAAAACCCAGAGGCTGTAACTATTGAAATATACAGCCTCAATGGAATAAAGATTAAAACATTAGCAAACGATGAAATGTTCAGCGCTGGACACCATACTATTAATTGGGATGGATGTACTCAGAAAGGGGATAAAGTTGCACCAGGAATGTATTTCTTTAATATAGTCACTTCCAAAGGCAAAAAATCTTTGAACATGATGAAACTTTAGTGTTTCTTTTATTTGAAATACTAATGTGTTAATTAGTTTCACTTTGTATAGTTTTTAATTTAGTTCCTGGATTGATTTTCAAGCAATTGATTAATTAGTCCAGGAACTTTATTATTATAATTTAATGATATTGCTAACTTTAGAGCCTTAAAAAACTTAATTCAGTTTTTCTATTCAACAATCAAAAGATCTAATCAAAACTCGGTTTATTATAATTAATAGCAAAATTTAAACTAAGAATTTTAATAAAATAAATCATTGTTGCCCTATATAAATTGGTAGATTTCTCCCAAGGGTCGAAATGACAAGGGGCTAAGAGATTATACTAAGGTGTGGGTTGATGGCGACGAAGCTGCCATCAACCCCCACCACATAATCGTAACTATCTGATTGCCATTTCAACCAGAGGGAGAAATCTTTGATTTTTTATTGTATAATTTTATTCGTACAATGTTGAAAATAAATTAATTCTTTAGTCTCAAAAAATGATATTTATTTTAATATCCTCATATATTTAAACTTTCAAAAAAAATCGAGGCAACTATAATTTAGACTCACAATCTAAAAATTTTAAAACATAACAATGTATAAGGAAATAACATAATTTATAAAATAATAATTAAATGCCTAATGGCATTAAAAATAAAACTTGACTTTTGAAATTTTATGTTTAATATTTGTAACAATTATCATGTATATTATAACGCAAAAAATAATAATTTTGCCTTATTAAATAATATGAATCACTTAGTAATTATTTATATAAAATCATGTATTATGAAAAATTTAAATCTTTTAGCAATTTTTATAATTGCAGTTTTAGCATCTTGTACTAACGAAGTTGAGGTTGTTGATAACAATGTAAACAACAACAATAATAACAATGGTAATTTAATTACCGACACTGCTTGTAATCCAAACACTGTTTACTTTGTCAACGATATTTTACCAATATTAAGTTCTTCATGTGCTTATAGTGGCTGTCATGATAATATTACGGCTACTCATGGAATTAAATTAGGATCTTATGCAGATGTGATGGCCTCTGGTGTTGTAAGCGCAGGTTCGCCAAGCAACAGTAATTTATATCAAGCAATTACTGGAGGTGAAGATATGATGCCTCCATCACCAAAGACTCCACTTACAGCATTTCAACAAACTCAAATTAGAGATTGGATCTCGCAAGGAGCAAAAAATAATTTCTGCGATGATGGTTGCGACAGCTCGAACGTAACTTTTTCGGGGACAATTTTACCTTTAATGAACAGCTACTGCACTGGATGTCATAGTGGTTCAGCCCCATCAGGTGGAATCGCCATAACAAATTATACCAATGTTAGTGCAATAGCTCAAAATGGAAAATTGTATGGTTCTATTACTCATTCAGCAGGCTTTTCAGCCATGCCTAAAAACGGAACTAAGCTTTCCGATTGCAACATTGCTAAAGTAAGAATCTGGATTGCTGCTGGAACAGTTAATAATTAAGAAAATAAATAGTCAAGTCATAAATTAATAAATTTAAAGTCCGTAAGTATTACTTCTTCTCAAGTAAAGCTTGCGGATTTTATTTATTTTTACTTTTGCTTGTCAAATAACAATATCTTATTTGTGTAATAGATAAATTTTTATCTTTGCCGCCAATTAGCAGTTTATAACTTAAATATAAAATTTATGAAAATTATCTTTAAAACTTTGGAGATGTTCGTATTATTGACTTTAATAGCATCTTGCACCAAAGAGTATGTAACCCCAACGGCTGAGCTGCCTACGAATGTAAGTTTTGCCACCGATATTCAGCCTATATTCACAAACAATTGTGTTGCATGTCATGGCGGAAGTACAAGTCCAAATTTGACAGCTTCAAAAGCTTATGCTTCATTAACCTCAAATAATTTAGTGGTTTCTGGAAACGCTTCAGGTAGCAAACTTTACAGTAGAATGACCGGTGCTAATGGCAATTCAGTTATGCCACCATCTGGCAAACTCTCCACAAGTGATTTAAATAAAGTATTAGTATGGATTAATGAAGGAGCTAAAAATAATTAATTATGAAAAATAAACTATTTGCAATTTTATTAATTGCGCAAGTAATAATGCTTTCAAGCATTTCAGCATTCGGTCAGGACGGCGAAGAAGAAACCGACAAAACACTAGTAAGAGCACCATTCAGCACTTCTGTACTTATGAATACACAGACTATGGTACTTCCTGCAGCCAAAGGCCTTGAGTTTCATATTCAACACAGATTTGGAACAGTAAAAAAAGGTTACGATGATTTGTTTGGAATTTTTGCACCATCAAATATTCGCCTTGGATTAACTTATGGTGTAACAGATAGAGTTAGCCTTGGTTGGGGAATTACAAAGGCTTATATGCTCAATGATTTCAATGTAAAAGTAGCTATTCTACAACAGACTCGTTCTAATAGCATGCCTATTTTCCTTACTTATTATGGAAATGTTACCTTGGATACTCGTAAGTCAACAGATATTACTAAGTTCACCCAAAGATTTTCTTACTTAAATCAAATTATTTTTGGAAGGAAAATAAATCGCTTGCTATCTCTCGAAGGGAATGTAGCATTTTCGCATTTTAACATAATTGACACAATAGGAAACCCTGATTTAGGACATGGAAATCTATCTGCTGGCATCAGCGGGAAAATGAAAATCAGCTCAAAAATATCTGGAATTTTCGAATACGATTATCAAATAACTTCAGCACTTGCTAACCAACAAAAATCAAATTTAGGTTTAGGCATAGAAATTGCGACGGCGACGCATTCGTTCGAAATATTCTTGGGTACTTCTGATGCTATATCTCAACAAAGAGATATGGTTTATGGAGTAAATGATTTTACCAAAGGAGCTTTGTTATTTGGTTTTAATATTACAAAGACTTGGTAAAAATATTTCATCAGAAAATTAAGAATATTGAGAGTTTTAAATTATTTTTTTAATGTTTAATAAATTATATTATTATGAAAACTAGAATTTTTTTAACAGCTTTAGTTGCTGTGTTTTTAACAGCCTTTGTAGCTTTGCCAGAATGGATTGCACCAGAAAAAGCAGCCGCAAAGAAGAATCCATATACTGGCAAAGGAATTGAAGAAGGCGCGAAGTTATATGCAAAAAACTGCGCTTCATGCCACATGGCAAACGGAACTGGAATGGATGCAATAACAAAAGTTGATTTCACATCCAAAACATTTCAAGCTCAAACCGATGGCTCTATATTTTATAAAGTATCGGAAGGAAGAGCAAAAACAAGTATGGCTGCTTATGGCGATGCTTTCCCAGAAAAAAGCTTATGGTACATGGTTAACTACATTCGTACTTTAAAAACAAAATAGGGTTTAGAATTAATTATATTGGCTTGTTAGCCAAGATGTTAAAGCCAAGTATCAAATTAATTTTATTCTTGGCTTTTTTAATTTGAAATAATCCTGTCAAAAAAATTTATCGAGATTTAAGCTCTACTCGAAGCTCTTCTATTGCTCTTTCCACGAGATTTTTTATTTCTTCTAATAAAATTGGCAAATCCACTAAATCATTACCAACTCTTGTATCAGATTCAACTTTCAAAATTTTCTCATAAATCAGATACATTCCAAAGACAGTTAATGAGGATTTAAATTTATGAGCTACGGGAGTCATCTCAGGATATTTTCTTTCCTTAAGAAGCAACATTAGAGTGTCTATAAACTGCGGTGCTTGATTAATAAAAGTTTCCATAAGTTCCTTTTCAAAATCTTCATCACCGCCAGAAATTTCTTTCAAATAAGTGAGATCTATTATTTTATCCATAATTTTTATATTTAATGCAATTATTTATAAAAGTTTCAAAATTACACTACACAAATAGTAATATCAAGTGAAAAAATTATTTTAAAAATTATTTTATTATTTCCTTGCCTTTAGCATAATGAGCCATATAAATTTGGTCGAGGTAAAATTAAATTTATACAATATGAGAATAGGAATTATTATTGGCCGTATCGGCGGATTAGATGGTGTGGCCTTGGAAACAGAAAAATGGATAGAAGTTTTGTGGCGCATGGGACATGAAGTCCATTTATTAGCAGGACAAATTGAGATGAGGAATCCTGATAAAAAATATGAATCTCTGCTACCAGTTTTATCTTTTTTTAGTCCTGAATGTCTCTATGAGCAATCAAAAGCTTTTTATCATCCAGATTTAGATCCAAAACCACTCATTGATCAACTGGAATTAACATCCGATATTATTGCAAAGGAAATTGTTTGGTGGGCCTTAGGAAATAGAATTGATTTAATAATAACTGAAAATGCCTGCGCTTTACCATCGCATATTTCTATGGGAATGGGAATAAGAAAAGCTGTAAATCATATCGGTTTAAAAGCTATTACCCACGACCATGATTATGCTTGGGAGCGTGGAACAAGATATTTGAGTAGGCATAGGCAAATAAATCAAATAATTGCAGACACATTTCCACTTAAAGCCGAAAATGTAAGAAGAGCTGTGATAAACAAAAATGCCCAAAAAGATTTAAAAGAAAAATTTGGTTATGAATCGATTGTAGTTCCAAATGTAATGGATTTTCAAGTTGAATATGGGACTAAAAGACCTCAAAACGCCCTCCTAAGATCCGATTTAGGTATAGCGGAAGATGATATTATGCTGGCTCAGATTACAAGAATTGTTAGAAGAAAGGGTATAGAAACTGCCATTGAATTAGTACACAAACTGGACAATCCAAAAGTTAAATTGGTAATAACTGGCAACTATAACGACGATAATGACGGTGAATATAGCCGCATTTTAATGGAAAAAATTCGCGATTTTCAACTGGAAAATCAAGTGATTTTTGCTGCTAAATTTTTACAAGAAAATTTTACCGAAACCGATAAAGTAGAGAGAAAATACTCCTTGTCGGATATTTATGCTCAGGCTGATGCTTGTACATACTTTAGCACTTATGAGGGCTTTGGAAATGCCTTTGTTGAGGCAGTTTTAGCAAAAAAACCCATTTTTGTAAATAATTATATTCCTGTATTTTGGCCAGATATAGGCAGCTTGGGCTTCGATGTAGTTATGCTCGAAGACAATCAACTTACTAATGAAAAAGTTGATGAAATAAAAGCTGTGTTAGCTGATAAAAATCGTCAATTAGAAATTGCTGAATTTAATTTTAACTTAGGGAAAAAATATTTTTCCTACGATGCTCTTAGCGAAAAATTAAGTTTACTACTTAAATTATCATTAGATGATTATCGCAAAAGATTGAAAAATACATTGAACTTATAATTACTAATGCTTTGATTTATGAATTATAAGGAAATGATGCAAGATTTGAGAGCTCAAAAGGTCGATACTTGGTTCGACCTTGGGCTCTTTTTAGACTTGATAAGAGAGAATAATAAAGCCTCCGAAACAATAGCTCCCAAGTCATTTGAAGATTATTCAAATTATCTGAATAACGGAAGTTTAGCTTTTCTTACTTTTTATTTTGCCAACGATGGTGTATCCGTTGAAATAAATAAATATGCTGAAGCCTTTCATAAAATATTTTCTGAAACAAAGTTTCATTATATTGCAGGTGAAATTCAGCCATTGGCTTATGAACTAATTCCTAAAAATATAATAACCAAAGAGATAAGTATTTTAAATGGATTTGATAAATGGTCGCTTTATAATGATTTCTTCTTTGTAAAATTGAATCGTGGTAGCCAAGAATATAATGATTTGATTTTTAAATTTTGGAAAGAGACTCTATTAATTTGCGATTTATTAGGCAAATATTTGATAGATAATAATATTAAAATAATTTTTTCGGTAAATGTTCACTCCAACCCAGGTAACCTTTCTTTGGCTTTAGCGGAAGTAATTATTTCAGAATATCTTGGAATACCTGTAATAAATAATTCACACGACTTCTACTGGGAAGGCGGTAATAAGGAAATAGATATTAAAGAAAAAAATCTTCTACCAGGGCCAAGAGATTTCTTTTTTAAAAATAGCCATATCGGTGAAATATTTACTTTGATTGAACTGCTTTTGCCATGGGAATCGCGCTCATGGATTTCGGTCAACATAAATTCGCGTCAATCGCAGCATGTAATAAACATCAATGGACACAACCCTGCAAATGTATGCGAGATTAATACCGCCATAAATACCAATGAATTCACCACTTTTACCAAGAGGCACAGCATAAATACAAAGGTGAAACTCAGAGATATTTTAAGTAATTATCGCAAGCAGCTTCATGCTTATGCAGTAGATGATTTTATTGAAAAACAGATTATAAATCCTTATGAACTCGATTTTGACCCTTTTGTAATTGGAAGACGTTGGACTGAGGATTTTAATTTTGTAAACAACAACATTATTCTTTTGCAACCCACAAGAATTGTCAAAAGAAAGCGCATTGAGTTTAACTTTAAAATAATGGAAAAGCTTTTCCATCATAAAGAATTTACCAATAAATTTGATGAGAATCAAGAACTTACGCTTACACTATTAATCTCTGGTCATATTCCCAATGGCCAATACAATTATTTTTTAAAGCTTATCCGTTCATTTGCCTTCTTCTTAGAAACCATGCCATCGAAATATTCCGATAGAGTATTTTTGGGTTTTTTATTTAGCGAATTCGACAAAAAAAGATTTAAAAGTCGTTACGAATATTCCATCACCATACCCGATTTATATAATGCTTCCTCCTTGGTAATGCTACCTTCAGAAACCGAAGGTAGAGGATTGCCCATATTGGAATCATGCTCTACTGGAATTGCTTTGGTGTGCAATGCTTTTGAGCCTGTAGAAGTTTTTAAGGAAGTTACTGGACAACATCTTTCCGACGCCAACAAACTTAAAGTTCTTAGCTTTAGCGACTACTTTTTGCCAGATTCTTTGATTGAAGAAATTTATGAATTCATATTCTATCCTCAAAATAAAGAAGAAATTTTAAAACACAATAGGCAAGTGATAAACAATCGATACAGTTATGAATCACTGTCCAAAAATATACTTAACATCATAAAAAAACTCCATCTTCAACTTCAAGATAATTCATTGTCGATAAGCAAAATAGGCAAATATTTGGAGGATTATAAACCGTATTGTTTCTCGAAACCTGCTATAGCAAATGATTTAATAATTGATAAAAATCGTCATTACCTCCCCGGCTTTGGTCGAATGTCGTTTATGATTTTGCTTAAGTCGCTTATCGACCCGAGTTTTTTTAGAGTAGAAGAGCAAATGTTTAGAGGCATGGTTTTTAATTTCACCCAAAAATATTTATCACAATTCAAAAATGATTCAAAATTTACATTGGAACTTAAACATGAGTTCTATAATCTTGTAGATAATATTTTTAAATATCACTCTGAAAATGTAATTGTAAGACATGATCACGCTTTTAATTATAGACATCGAAATACTGTTTTATATCCATATCAGGAATTTACTTATCAAGAACTGACAGGCTTGGTATTTACTATTTTTAATGATATTTTGAAGCTAAAAAAGCCTGCATATTTTAGTCATTCTCCGCACTTTTTTGTTGATTGGAGACTTGCTTATGTTCAGCTTACCAACAGCGAAGAACTTGGAATCGACGATAGAGATACTTTGGCTTCATATCTTAAAATGCGAAAACCTGTTGCCTTTTTTCCTGGACAATATCTTATGTATGAAATGGAATTTTTTATACTTCAGCCTATAAGAGCTCAGTTGGGATTGAAAATTGAAGAAGAACTCACAGAAAACTTGCTCAAAGAAAATATTGATAATATCGGCAGAATTGCAATTTTTTTGAATGAATTTCGCCCTACTAACTTCTTCTCTGCTAAAGATTTAGAACAATTTTTAGAAATCACTCCTGATTATGAACTGAAACTCTTATACAAATATAAGATATTCGAAATTATTCCTTCAGAGCAAAAATGTGTCGGCATTCACATAAATCAATTGGGAGATAAAGCTTTACGAAAACTTTTAGAAATAAAAAATAATAATGGCTTTGTAATTGCTTTGGGAGAAAGTGCAGCTATGATGACTGACATAATAAATATGGAACGTTTTCACCTTGGGAAAGCTCATAATGAACTATCAGCTAATATTTTAGGAATAAAAATAGGACAAGGATTTGTTCAATATATTCCAGCTGGTGTTAGGACTACACTTGCTTATCCAGCTCCAATTCAAACCGCTAAAGACTTTTCAAAAATCTTAAAGAAATCTGATTTTGCAAAACTTGAAAAGGAATTAGGACGCGATAACTTGTTGAAAATAATAACAAAGGACGCAGAGCAAAATGGTACTCCAATAAAACTCTTGCTATCCAACATTCAGAAATCTTTAGAAAAAAATTCACTAAATAAAAATATTGATTACCAATTTGTAAGTGGAGTTTACGGCGATGGTTTACCATGGAATGGGGTTTTAGCGAAGGTTAAAATAAATGATGAAGACAAAAAGTGGCGATTTGTTGCTCAATTGGCGGGCGATATTCCCAAGCCAGTAACTTCCATAATAGATGATTTATTAAAAACCGGGAACAAAAAAATTGACATTGCATGGAATGGCGGCTATATTTTGAATCCAGAGCTTGTGGGAAAATTGGGTCTCCCCGAAAATTATATTGGATCTCCTTTAGGTTTGCTTATTATGAATTCCATAGTAAAATCTGCTCCATTATTCAATAAACCAGCTATGCTGATTTATAAAAACGGGAGCATAGATATTCAAAAAGTAAATATAAAAAATGGTTTTATTATTTCAAAAGATAATGTTATAATAAATTTTGAACCTGATAATTATAATACTTTTAATCAAGGGGAAGCCTGTTATTTTGATTTGTTGACCGATGCTGCTGAATTTTTAGGCAATGGAAATATTATCTTAAGATTAGCTGGCAACACCATTAAAGAAATTCATCGAACAGAAATCGGTGAAATGGTGAAAATTATACCGGTTGGCCTAACTCTATCTATTCCTCCAAAAATATTTAATGAAGCTTTTGAAGAATTAGAATCGGAAGTATGCATAAAACTTAATGATAATGAACTTGTTAAATGGGGTGAATTAGAATATGCCATAGAAGCCGGACCGCTGCTAATCGAACAAGGAATTTCTGTTTTGGATATGGAAGTGGAAGGATGGAAAACATCATTCTCCATTAGAACTCAAGCCGCTCGGCTCGATTATGTTGATATGCGCGGACCTAAAATCGCTATGGGTTTGAATACTCATGGTGAACTTATGGTGTTGGTAATCAATGGAAGAATAAGAGAATCCGTGGGAGCCACACATATCGATATGATAGAAATATTACTTAAATATGGCGCTGAAAAGGCAATGGGTTTTGATCCAGGTGGCAGTGCTACTCTTGTGATAGATGGAAAAGCTGTAAATGTTTCGCCCTACAACATTGATTACGAAAAAAATAACTTTGCTTTGCCTGGACAACCACGATTTGTTGCCAATGCAATTTTGGGCTATTGTGAATAGACGTTTTTATATTAATTTGATTATTTATAATTTTCTACCGCTCGATAAAAATCTCTACTTTCGCAGCCTTTTTTCAGCATATAAAGTCAATATATAAATATTCAGATGATTACAGTTTCAGATTTAAGAATTCAGTTTGGTAAAAGGGTGCTATTTCAAGATGTAAATTTGCTATTTGCCCCAGGAAATTGCTATGGCATTATTGGAGCAAATGGCGCTGGCAAAACAACTTTAATAAAAGCTATTGCAGGCGAAATTGAAACTGCACATGGTAATATTAGTTTAGCTCCTGGAGAAAGACTCTCTGTGCTAAACCAAGATCATTTTGCTTTTGACAAATTTACTGTGCTTAATACAGTAATTATGGGACATAGCCATCTTTGGAACGTGATGACAGAGAAAGATTCATTATATTCTAAAGCAGATTTTTCGGATGCCGATGGCATAAAAGCAGCAGAATTGGAAGGCATTTTCGCCGATATGAATGGTTGGAATGCAGAAAGCGATGCAGCAAATTTGCTCGGCGAACTCGGCATTAATGAAAATCTTCATCATAATCTTATGAAAGATTTGAGTGGAAAGCAAAAAGTTAGAGTGCTATTGGCTCAAGCACTTTTTGGCAATCCCGATAACCTCCTTCTTGATGAGCCAACCAATGACCTCGACCTTGAAACTATTGCATGGCTCGAAAATTACCTTGGAAATTATGAAAACACTGTTCTGGTAGTTTCTCATGATAGACATTTTTTGGATGCCATAAGCACTCATTCTGTTGACATCGACTTTGGAAAAATTCAAATGTTTGCTGGAAATTACAGCTTCTGGTATCAAAGCAGCCAGTTGGCTTTGAAGCAGCAATTAGTTCAAAACAAAAAGAATGAAGAAAAGCGAGCAGAATTACTGGAGTTTATTTCAAGATTTAGCGCAAATGCATCAAAATCGAAGCAAACAACAAGTCGCAAAAAAATGCTTGAAAAGCTTAATATTGAAGATATTAAACCCTCTACAAGAAAATATCCTGGAATAATTTTTACCCCCGATAGAAATGTGGGAGATAGAATATTAGAAGTTAGTGGGCTGGAAGCTTCTATAGAAGGACAAATACTTTTTAAAGATGTGGAATTTTACTCAAATAAAGGAGACAAAATTGTTTTTCTTTCGAGAGACCCTCGCGCCACAACAGCATTTTTTGAAATTATAAATGATAAACAAGCTCCAGATGCTGGCTCCTTTCAGTGGGGGCAAACAATTACCAAGTCGTATTTGCCAATGGACAACAGCGAATATTTTAGAAACAAGCTTAGCCTATTCGATTGGTTGTGCCAGTTTAGTACCGATACCACTGACTTTTATATAAGAGGTTACCTTGGGAAAATGCTTTTTGCTGGCGAGGAAGTTTATAAAAATGTGGAGGTGCTTTCTGGTGGAGAAAAAATGCGCTGCATGATTTCCAAAATGATGCTAATAAATGCCAACGCACTTATACTTGATGCACCAACAAACCATCTTGACCTCGAGTCCATTCAATCTTTCAATAATAATTTGGTGAAATTTCCAGGAAATATTTTTATGTCATCGCACGACCATGAGTTTATCGAAACAATTTGCAACAGAGTTATTGAACTCACTCCCAATGGAATAATTGATAAACTAATGGATTATAATGAATATATTGAAGATGAAAAAGTAAAAATACTGAGACAGAAAATGTATCAATAGAAAGTACTTTTTCAGCAACATAATTGAGAAAAATAGCTACAATATTACCAACCCAGAAGATAAGCAAAAATCAATGGAGCCACAATAGTAGCATCACTTTCGATGATAAATTTTGGAGTATCGGTTGCTAATTTACCCCATGTAATCTTTTCGTTTGGAACAGCACCAGAATAAGAACCATAGCTTGTTGTTGAATCGCTAATTTGACAGAAATAAGACCACATTGGAATATTTTCTAATTGCAAATCTTGATGCAACATAGGAACAACGCAAATTGGAAAATCGCCTGAAATACCTCCACCAATTTGGAAAAACCCCACCCCTTCACCAGAATTTTCCTGATACCATTTTGCCAGAAACATCATATATTCTATGCCTCCCTTAACTGTGGAAGTCTTAAATTCTTCTCTAATACAATGTGAAGCAAAGAAATTTCCACAAGTGGAATCTTCCCAACCGGGAACAATAATGGGCAAGTTTTTTTCGGCAGCAGCCAGCAACCAAGAGTCCTCTTTAGGAATAAGATAATCTTTTTCTAGTTCGCCACTTAACAAAATCTGATAAAAAAATTCATGAGGAAAAAATCTTTTCCCTTCACTATCAGCTTTGCCCCAGCGATTTACCAAATGGTCTTCAATCCTTCGCATAGCCTCTTCTTCAGGTATGCAAGTATCTGTTACTCTGTTAAAATGATGGTCGAGCAAGTCTTTTTCTTCATTTGGCGATAGGTCTCGATAATTTGGAACCCGTTTATAGAAATCATGAGCAACCAAATTGAAAACATCTTCTTCGAGATTTGCCCCGGTGCAGGTAATAATCTGAACTTTATCTTGGCGAATCATCTCCGCTAAAGATTTGCCGAGCTCCGCTGTACTCATTGCTCCAGCAAGGGTAATCATCATTTTGTGTCCAGTTTTTAATTGATCATCATAAGCTTTTGCAGCATCCACTAATGTGGCAGCATTGAAATGCTTATAATGTCTAAGCATAAATTCTGTTATTGGTCCATTTTGTTTCATAATTTTACATTTTTAGTTCAAATTTATAAGACAAAAGTTGATAATACAACTTTGAAGTTAAAAATTGTGGGTCTTTACGCCCTTGTATTGGTGCAAGTTCGACAATGTCGAAACCGACAATATTTTTATTGATAAATACTTTTTTCAAGAATCTTATTACATCATACCAGTCGAGACCGCCAGGTTCTGGAGTTCCAGTGGCCGGCATAATTGATGGGTCGAAAACATCTAAATCTATGGTAAGATAAATGTCTTGCGTTAATAGTGAAAGAGCTCGCTCATGCCAAAGAGTTTCGCCTTTTATATCACTTGCAAAAAAGCAATTTTTCTTCTTTAGAAAAGGCAGTTCAACGGAATCCATACTTCTTATTCCTACTTGAACAAGATTGGTGGTCTTTGATGCTTGATGCACAGCGCAAGCATGACTGTATGGCGAATCATGATATTGAGGTCTTAAATCTGCATGCGCATCGAGTTGCAGTACAGTCAAATTACTGTATTTGTGGCGCATAGCTTCAATTATTCCTATGGAGACAGAATGTTCACCACCAAAAAAGGTAGGAAATTTGTTGGTAGCAATAATCTCTTTCGATTTTTTTAATACCTTCAGGTACATATCTTCAGGTGATGAAAAATCTGATAATTCTGGCAAAACATGAATACCTCTTTTGTAAACTTCAGAATTAGTTTCTATGTCGTAGATTTCCATATTTTCTGCTGCTTCCATAAAAGCTTCGAAACCATTATCAGCTCCTTTTCCCCAGGTGGAAGTTCCATCGTAGGGAATTGATTGAAGTAAAATAGCAGATTTATCAAATTCTGCAAACTCTTTTTCTATTCCAGCAAATGTATTCATTCTTTACTTTCGTAACCTAATATTTGCAACATATCTTCTACAGTCTGCTCATTTCGATAGACGTAATCGATAAAATTTCCTTTGCTATCTCTATCAATTATCACATGTTTGGGTGATGGAATAAGGCAATGTTTTATTCCGCCATAGCCACTAATGGAGTCTTGGTAAGCGCCGGTATGGAAAAATCCAAGATATAACGGCTCTTTTGAATCTACGCTATAAGAGGGCAGCATTATTTGCTGATTTAAATCTTCAGAGTTGTAATAATCTGAATGATCGCAGCTTATGCCACCAATATTCACACGTGAGTATTCGTTTTCCCATTTATTTATTGGCAAAAGAATAAATTTTTCGTGTATCGACCAAGCGTCTGGAATGGTATTCATCAAACTATTGTCAATCATATACCAAAGTTCAGAGTCATTTTGTTTTTTCTGTTCTATTACTTGAAAAATAATTGCACTACTTTCACCCACGGTATATTTACCAAACTCTGTAAAAATATTTGGTTCATGTACACCCTCGCTATTACAGCCATCTTTAATATTTTTTACTATTTCACGAATCATATATTCGTAATCGTATTCAAATCCCAAGTGATTTCTTATTGGAAGTCCTCCGCCTAAATTAAATGAATCTAATGTATCACAGCGTTTTTTAAGTTCTATATAAAGTTTTAGAGCTTTTTTAAATTCGCCCCAATAATAAAGGTTATCTTTTATGCCACTATCAACAAAAAAATGCAACATTTTCAATTCCACATGCTCATTATCTTTAATTTCTTGGTCAAAAAAACTTACAATTTCATCGTGTCTGATGCCAAGTCTCGATGTATAATATGCCGATTGAGGTTCTTCGTCGATTGCCATTCTTAAACCAATTTTAATTTTTTCGTTACCAAGAAAAGGTATTAATCTCTTCAGCTCATCTTTACTATCGAGCACTATAATAGAGTTTGTAAAACCCATTTTTTGTAGGTCAATAATTTTTCTTAAGTATTCATCAGTCTTATATCCATTATGAATTATATGGATATCTTTTTTTAATTTTCCATCTTCATAAAGCTGAAGTATTAGATCTATATCGAAAGATGAAGATGTTTCCAGATTTACTTTATTGCGCAGTGCTGCTGAAATTGCATATTGAAAGTGATTGCATTTTGTACAGTAACAATAATAATAATTGCCATCATAATCGTTTGCTTTTATGGCGCGGTTAAACAAGT
This sequence comes from Bacteroidetes bacterium CG2_30_33_31, assembly GCA_001872625.1. Lineage (GTDB taxonomy): Bacteria > Bacteroidota > Bacteroidia > Bacteroidales > UBA1556 > UBA6267. Next base: position 28,275 of record MNXP01000011.1, on the reverse strand, counting down.
TTTTGGCACGCTTTATTTGTTCTCCTATACGAGGCAAATAAACAAGCTTAAACGGAGTTCCATATTTTTCTATAAGATATTTTAATGATATTCCATAAAAAGTTAAGTACTCATGGTTAATATCAAATCCTTCTTGAGGAAAATAATATGACTGCTCGATTAAATTAAAGTAACTATTCTTCATTATAAAATTAGATAAAGTTAATGCTTGGCAAATATATTATAAAGTAAAGATTAAAAATACAAATAGCTGGCAAAAGTAGAAAAAGACCATTAAAAAATCATTATTTTTTTTTGAAATTATTGATTAATTGCTAATTATATTAAAAGATTAATCTCCATGTATATTAGCGAGAATAAAATAAAAAACCATCTACCTTGGGTAGATGGTTTTTTATTAAAAAATGTAATAATTATAAGGTGAAAGTTTCACCACTATTAACCAAATCGCTAACATTTTTAATTTTACTTAAGTTTTTAACTTCAGCTATTTGAGCTTCAAGAGATTCGTTATAAACTGCAGCATCAACAGAGCGTATAACTCCCATTGCCACAGGAAAATCTGGCAAGGACATGCGGCTTAAAAGATAGTGCAAAGTACCATCTTTATCTTTTGCATCGTGAGTTAGAATATCTGCTTCGGTAACGCCATTTTCGCCAACAGTTACAACTTTTAGTTTAAGACCTTCAAGCACAATTCCTTTGTTTGAATCTTTTCCAAAAATCATTTTTTCTCCGTGGTGAAGATAAATCTGATTGTCGTCGCGGACCTCTTTATCAGTAATATTATGATGAGTGTTGTTGTTAAAAATCACGCAGTTTTGAAGAACTTCAACTACTGAAGCGCCATTGTGTTTGGCGGCTTCAATAAAGATTTCTTTCATCATTTTTGGGTTTGTATCCACGGTGCGAGCATAGAAAGTGCCTTCGGCGCCCATCACCAATTCAGCTGGTTTAAAAGGATGTTCGATAGTTCCGTGAGGTGAAGTTTTAGTTTTCTGACCTAAAGGAGTTGTTGGCGAATATTGCCCTTTTGTAAGTCCATAAATCTGATTGTTGAACATTATTAGATTTACATCAATATTACGTCTTAGCAAATGAATAAAATGATTTCCACCAATTGCCATACTATCTCCATCGCCAGTAGTAATCCACACACTTAAGTTAGGATGTGATACTTTTATGCCAGTAGCTATGGGATTTGCACGACCATGAAGACTATGAACACCATAAGTATCAACATAATAAGGAAAGCGTGAGGAGCATCCTATTCCAGAGACAAAGACTATATCTTTTTTATCAACACCAATTTCAGGTAAAGCATTGGTTACAGCTGCGAGGATAGAATAATCGCCACAACCTGCACACCATTTCACTTCTTGGTCTGAAACAAAATCTTTTCTTGTATATTTAGTATCTGTCATAATTATAAAGCCTCCAATGTTTCGTTAAATTTTTCTACAAGTTCGCTAACCATAAATGGTTGAGCCTCGTTTTTATTATATTGAGTAAAGTGTATCTTTGGGAATTTTGCTCTCAAATAATTCACAAATTGACCATTATTCAATTCACAGACTAATACTTCATCATAACCAGATAGAATTTCTTCGGTGTTAGAAGGTAATGGCATGATGTAGTTAAAATTAGTTGAGGAAATAATTTTACCTTCATTTTTCAGCTGATTCCAAGCTGTGAAGATAGCGCCTTTGGTGCTTCCCCACCCTACAACCAATAATTTACCACTCTTTGGTCCATTAAGAGTTTGTTTAGAGATATAATCGGCCACTTTCTCAACTTTTTGAGCTCTAAGCTCTACCATTTTTGCATGGTTTAAAGGGTCGTGAGAGACTGAGCCGCTAACATCATTTTTTTCAAGTCCACCAACTCTATGTTGATTGCCCGCTTGGCCAGGGATTGCCCAATTACGCACGAGGTTTTTTGGGTTTCTTAGGTAAGGTTGATAACCTCCTTCAACGTTTTCCTTTACCAAAGGTGGTTTAATTGCTGGTAATTTGCTTATATCAGGGATACTCCATAATTCTGAACCATTGGCTAAATAACTGTCGGTAAGAAGTATAACAGGAGTCATGTGTTCAAGAGATAATTTTGCAGCTTCATAAGCAAAATCAAAGCAATCTGATGAACTTGAAGCGGCAAGAATAATCATTGGAGCTTCTCCATTACGACCATACAAAGCTTGCATCAAGTCAGATTGTTCGGTTTTTGTTGGAAGTCCTGTAGAAGGGCCACCACGTTGAACATCAACCACTACCAAAGGCAATTCAGTCATAACCGCCAAGCCAAGGGCTTCACTTTTTAAACTCAGTCCGGGGCCAGAAGTGCTTGTTACGCCGAGAGAACCAGCATAAGAAGCGCCGATAGCCGAAATAACTCCAGCAATTTCGTCTTCTGCTTGAAAGGTTTTAACGCCTAATTCTTTGTGTTTTGCCAATTCTTGTAAAATATCCGTGGCTGGTGTTATTGGATAAGAACCTAAAAACAGTGGTAGATTTGCTTTCTCAGCAGCGGCCATAAGACCCCAAGCTGTAGCAATATTCCCAGTGATATTGCGGAATTTGCCTTTTTTGTTTAAGTTAGGATTAACTCTATAGGTTGTATGAATTAGTTGTAAGTTGTAGGCATAGTTCCATCCACCTTTAATAACATTTACGTTGCTCTTTACTAACTCTGGCTTTTTAGCAAATTTTTGCTGAAGAAATTTTATTCCTTCATCCAAATTTCTATTAAGCAAGAAAAATAAAATACCTGATGCAAATTGATTTCTTGATTTATCAATTGTCTTGGTATCTAATCCTGTTTCTTTTAGGATTGTACGAGTCATGGTAGTAATTGGAGCAGCAATAACAGTATAATTTGATAAGCTTTCGTCTTCCAGCGGGTTAGATTCGTAGCCAGCTTTAAGAAGGTTTTTTGGTTCAAAAATATCGCTATCAAGAATAATAGTTGCGCCTGATTTTAAGTCGTGCATATTGAACTTTAAGGCGGCAGGATTCATAGCTACCAAAATATCTGCAGCACCACCAGAAGTATAAATATCTATTTCACCTATGTGTACTTTGTAACCAGAAACACCTGAAAGGGTGCCTTGAGGAGCTCTTATTTCTGAGGGAAAATCTGGAAATGTCAACAAATCATTTCCTCCAATTGCTGAAGTATCAGAGAATTGAGTACCCGATAATTGCATACCATCTCCAGAATCACCAGCAAACTTTACAACAATCTTCTCAACTTCAACAACGTTCATTTTGTTAGATGTCATTTTTATAAAAATTTTATAATATTATGGCCGCGAAATTACAGAAAAAAGTCTCCAAATTCCTAATTAATTTCCTTATAAAATCTAAATAAAATAGATAAATTTAGATAAATTTTTAAACAGTCGTACAAATTGTAGGCTGAAAGCCAAAAATTAAAGTTTTGATTATAAAAAATGCATTCCTAAAATATTTTCTGAATATAGCATTTAAAAATATCGCTTTTGCCTCCAGCATAATTTTAATTGCGAACTTTAAAAAATTACGCTTACTGGAAATTGCCAATGCAAAATTTAAAAAATTATTACCGTGATTGGATTAGAAATTTACCCAAGAGATTGCAGATAGAATTTATTCCAATTTTCATTTATTTTCTTATTACTTTCGCCTACTCAATTGATACAATATGAATTCAAGCTTAGATGCAGATAGAGAAAACCTTACGCCATTAGAGAAGGAATTTGAAATGGCTTTACGCCCCGATAAATTCAGTTCGTTTGCTGGACAGCCACAAGTGGTAGAAAATTTAAAAGTATTTGTGGCAGCGGCAAAACAACGTGGCGAAGCCCTCGACCATGTGTTGCTTCATGGTCCTCCTGGCCTTGGCAAAACCACTCTCTCAATTATCATCGCGAATGAACTTGGAGTAGGAATAAAAATTACTTCAGGACCAGTGCTTGATAAGCCTGGTGATTTGGCTGGATTGCTTACTAATCTTGAAAAAAATGACGTCCTTTTTATTGATGAAATTCATCGACTTAGCCCAATTGTCGAAGAATATCTTTATGCAGCTATGGAAGATTTTAAAATCGACATAATGATTGAGTCTGGACCTAATGCACGAAGCGTACAAATATCTTTAAATCCATTCACTTTGGTAGGAGCCACCACTCGTTCTGGTCTTCTTACTGCACCTTTGCGTTCACGTTTTGGCATCAATTCACGCCTTTCGTATTATAAAGCTGATACATTAAAAAATATATTAATACGCTCCGCTTCAATACTTAATGTGCCGATAGAAATTAATGCTGCTCTCGAAATTGCTCGTCGAAGCCGTGGCACGCCAAGAATTGCCAATGGCTTACTTCGTCGAGTGCGAGATTTTGCACAGATAAAAGGCAATGGGATTATAGACATGAAAATTGTAGATATTGCTCTTGAAGCTTTGAATGTAGATAAAAATGGCTTAGACGAAATGGATATTAGAATACTAAATACCATAATTGAAAAGTTCAAAGGAGGTCCTGTCGGGCTCACTACTATAGCCACCGCTGTATCGGAAGATGCTGGAACGATTGAGGAAGTTTATGAGCCTTTTCTTATTCAAGAAGGCTACCTAATGCGCACACCTCGCGGTAGAGAGGCCACAGAAATTGCCTACAAACACCTGGGAAAAATAAAACAGGTCAATCAACGCAATCTTTTTGAATAAGGCTGATGTTGTCGCATCAGCAAAAGATATTGCTTACAAATGAAATTAAATCAAAAGCTATTAGTTTGGGATTCGACGCTTGTGGAATATCCAAAGTAGTTCCGCTGATAAATGATGGGAATTTTCTTCAATCATGGCTCGACAAAAAATTAAATGCTGAGCTCAAATATATGGAAAGAAATACTGATAAACGTATAAATCCAACTTTAATTCTTGATAACGCAAAATCAGTTATTTCAGTACTTTTGAATTATTTTCCAAGCAACATACAATCTGAATATCAGCACTATGCTATCTCTAAATATGCTTATGGTGTTGATTACCATTTTGTGATAAAAGAGAAACTTGGAAAATTGATGAACTTTATTTCATCGCAAACGGCAATAGAAATAAATATGCGTTGCTTTACAGATTCAGCACCAGTATTAGACAAAAGTTGGGCAGTAAAATCAGGTTTGGGATGGATTGGGAAAAACTCTCTTCTTCTCAATAAAAGCTTAGGCTCATTCTTTTTTATAGGTGAAATTATTTTGGATTTAGAGCTTGATTTTGATAATCCTTTGAATGCTGAATATTGTGGTAAATGTACAGCCTGCATAGATTCGTGCCCCACACAAGCCATAATAAAACCTTATGTTGTTGATGCAGCTAAATGCATTTCATATCACACCATAGAAACAAAAAAACCGATTCCTGATGAAGTTATTGAAAAAATGGGAAGTAGAATTTATGGTTGCGATATTTGTCAGGATGTGTGCCCATGGAATAAAAAAGTGAAGCCTCATAAAACTCAGGAATTCAAATTATCAGACCAGTTAAGTGAGATGAAAAAGGAAGACTGGGAAAATCTTGAAAAACCAATTTTCAATCAACTTTTTAGTTTGGCACCGCAAAAGAGAACTGGTTTTAAAAAGTTTAAAATGAATATCGAACAGCTGAATCCGAAATTGTAACAAGGATTGAATTAGCATAATTTTACAGCATCAATTTTCGAATTCTTTCCATTGCCTTTTGCAATTCTGCAGTTGAGTTGGCATATGAAATTCTTAAACATTCGGGCATACCAAAAGCTTCACCGGAAGTTGTTGAAACAAGAGCTTCATTGAGAATAAGCATAGCAAGTTCATTGCAATTATTGATTTTTGTGCCATGAATTCTTGTACCAAAACATGCCGATACATCGGGGAAAATATAAAAAGCCCCTTCAGGCAAAAGTGTTTTAAACTGTTTTATTTCTGATAGTTGAGCAAAAACAAAATCTCTTCTCTTTTTAAATTCAGCTCTCATATTTTCAATCTCCAAAATTCTGTCGGGAGATTTCTGAAGTGCTACAATGGCGGCTTGCTGTGCAATAGAGTTTGGCCCAGAAGTTATTTGACCTTGAATTTTGTCGCAAGCCCGGGCAATATCTTTATGAGCGGCCATATATCCAATACGCCAGCCAGTCATAGCAAAGGATTTTGATACTCCGTTGACAAGAATAATACGCTCATATAAATCAGGAAATGAGGCAAAACTTTTTTGCTTTTCACCAGAATAAATAAAAAACTCATAAATCTCATCAGAGATAACAAATAATTGAGGGAAACGTTTCAGCACCTCTGCCAAAGTATCAATTTCATTTTCATTATAAAAAAATCCGCCAGGGTTGTTAGGAGAATTAAATATCAACATTTTAGTTTTATCAGAAACTGCAGACTCAAGTTGCAAAGCTGATATTTTGAAGCCAGAATTTATAGAAGTGGAAATGATTTTTGGGATACCTCCAGCAAGCAGAATCATGTCGTAATAAGAAGCCCAAAAAGGTGCGGGCAAAATAACCTCATCACCAGGGTTTATGAGAGCAAAGATAGCGTTCATGATAGAATTTTTTGCTCCAGTGGAAATCACAATCTGTTCAGGATTATAACTTAGATTATTGTCGCGCTGGAGTTTATAACATACCTGCTGACGCAACTCCATAAATCCTGGAATAGGAGAATAGTGTGAAAAATCTTGGTCAATAGCTTTTTTTGCAGCATCTTTAATAAAGGTGGGCGTGTTGAAATCAGGTTCGCCAAGGCTAAGAGTAACCACATCTTTGCCTTGAGTTTTTAACTCGCGGCTCAATTTTCCCATGGTAGCCATAGCAGCTTCATTAATTCTTTGGACTCTATCGGAAAGTATAATTTTCATTGATATAATTTAAGTAAAAAAAGAATATTTCGGCCAGGGGGTGAAGCGGCATTGTGGCCGCCAATAGCTGATGTGAAGCAGCATTGCAAGAGCGACCAGAGGAAGCTCCTTGAAATGCTTTGCGAAACACAGCTTTTTGCTGCCACAATATAGCGGAACACCCGACAGTGCCGCATAATAAAATATGAAGCATCAAAAGTAGATGAAAATAGTTTATTTTTGGCAGTCAAAATAAATCAAAATTTACTGTTATGACTTATATCGATTATCTATTTGTTTTTGGGCTTTTTGGAATTTTTGCAGCTGCTAACTACTTACAAAATAAGGCTATGTACAATAGTCAGAAAGACGCAGATTTAGCTGATTTGAGGAAGCAGAAAGATGAGCTTGAGGTAAATTTGCATCGTGATGATAAGAAATATATTACGCCCATAAGACTTCAAGCTTACGAAAGAGCGGTGCTTTTTTTGGAAAGAATTTCACCGCAATCGATGATTTTTAGAATCCAAATGCCAGGCATGAATGTTTTGAACTTGCAGACAGCAATGCTGCAAAATATTAGAGATGAATTTGAACATAACCTTGCTCAGCAACTCTATATTTCATCGGAATCGTGGTCGATGGTAAAGACTGCCAAGGAAGAAATAGTGAAAATGGTAAATACCGCTGCATCAAAAGTTAACTCTGAACAAGCTGCAAATGAGCTGAGTAAAGAAATTTTTGCGCTGATGATGGGCAAAGAAAAACTTATTACTGAAAGAGCTATAAATGTGCTGAAAAAAGATATTCAGACTTTGTTTTGAGATTGAGGAAAGATTGGTTGAAGATTGGGAAAAAGATTGGTTGGAGATTGGTTGAAAAAGATTGGTTGGAGATTGGTTGAAAAAGATTGGTTGGAGATTGAAAAAAAGATTGGTTGGAGATTGGTTGAAAAAGATTGGTTGGAGATTGCAAAAAAGATTGGTTGGAGATTGGTTGGAAAAGATTGGTTGGAGATTGGTTGAAAAAGATTGGTTGGAGATTGGTTGAAAAAGATTGATTGGAGATTGGTTGGAAAAGATTGGTTGGAGATTGGGGCTAAGGAAGAAATAAGAAATTTTGGCTTGTCGAAAATTAAATATGTTTGATATATTATTTTTTAATATTATTGCCAAATAAATACATAATTCTATAAATCATTAAATATTATGAAAAAACTATTTGTTTTTGTACTCGCTGCTTTATCAATAGTGGCTTGTAATAATGCCTCCAAAAATGCTGAAGTAACTGAAGAAAAAGCGATGACAGTTGATGAACTTTTTGGAAAGATTGGTGAGTTGGTTGACTCACAAGTAGTAGTGATGGGAGAAGTTGATCATGTATGTAAACATGGTGGAACTAAAATGGTAATTTTCAATCCAGAAACACAAAATAGCATACATGTTAATGCTGGAGAATCAGGAAATTTCAGAGCCGACCAAGTTAAAGACCAAGATGTTAAAGTATGGGGAAAAGTTGAAGAATTCAAAGTTGATGATGCTTACATTGCTGAATTAGAAGCCCAATTGAAAGATGATATGGCCAAAGGACAAGTTGATGAAGCTACGGCTGAAAAAATGGATAAATCTAAAAAATCTAAAAAAATTGGCGAAGCTTCTCCTGAAGATGACCTTAAGCATAAACAAGAGTTTATAGACCGACAGACACAAATAGACGACATGAAAAAAGAACTCGCCGATTTGAAAGCCAAAGGTAAAGACCACATCTCTTACTATTCTGTTAGCTGCAAAAAATACGAAGTTATAGAAGAAAAAGAAAATAAAACCAAGTAGTGGAATACCAAATAAGTATTAAATAAATATACAATAAGCACCAGCTAAAAAGCCTTTGCAAAAAAAGCTTAGTATTTTTAGCTGGTTATTTTTTTATTATGGGAAAATTATTAAGAAAATTCAATAGAGCAACTCACCGAGATTTAGGCTATTTTTTTGTTGGAATGACACTAATTTATTCTATTTCGGGCATTGCAATTAACCATCTCGATGATTGGGATCCAAACTATATTGTGAATTATTGGGAAGTGCCAATGAAGATAACTCCAAATCAGGAAAACTTCAGCAATAAAGATGCAAAAACGCTCATGAAAGAATGGAAAGTAGAAGGTAGATATAGAAAATTTTACTGGCCTGATGACGAACATGTTAAAATATTTTTCAAAGGTGGCACGGCAGTTATAGATACTAAAGAAAATATTGCTGGCATAGAAACTTTGAATCGCCGACCATTTTTTCATCTTGTAAATTGGATGCATTATAACCCAAATTGGTATTGGACATGGTTTTCAGATATTTTTGCTGTTGCATTAATAATTTTGGCAATATCGGGAATGTTTATCTTAAAAGGAAGAACGGGCATGATTTGGCGTGGGACAATTTTGGTTTCCATCGGCCTACTTTTACCAATAATTTATATGATTTTGTTTTATTTTTAGGCAAGAGCTTTTTGAAAAAGATTGGTTGGAAAAGATTGATTGGAGATTGAAAAAAAGATTGGTTGGAGATTGGTTGAAAAAGATTGGTTGGAGATTGAAAAAAAGATTGGTTGGAGATTGAAAAAAAGATTGGTTTTAAAAAGATTGGTTGGAAAAGATTGGTTGGAGATTGAAAAAAAGATTGGTTGGAGATTGGTTGAAAAAGATTGGTTGGAGATTGAAAAAAAGATTGGTTGGAGATTGAAAAAAAGATTGGTTTTAAAAAGATTGGTTGGAAAAGATTGGTTGGAGATTGAAAAAAAGATTGGTTGGAGATTGGTTGAAAAAGATTGGTAAGATTGGCAGCATTTTATCAATTTAACAGTTTATCATTTCAGCAATTCAAAAATACTTTAATTTTACTCCTTGAACATTATTTTAAGCCATGAAGAAAATTATTTTATTATTTGCCGTTGTTTTTTGTTTTTCGTCTTCAATATTTGGTCAGGCTCTCAGAAGCGACACCATCTCGATAGCGCACATTTCTATAAATTTAAATATAGTTTATTTAAGTCAAAAGAAAATCGCTGGCGATGCTGAATTAAGAATTAAGGCCAAAATTAATAATGTGACAAGAATTAATCTCGATTTATTAAAGTTAAATATTGATTCTATATTTATTGGCAATCAGCAGATTACATCATGGAATTATAACGATACTTTATTAAGCATTCCGCTTTCAACATCTTTAAATATCGGCGATTCCATCATAGCAAAAGTTTATTATCACGGCCAACCTGTAGTAGATCCTTCAGCTTGGGGAGGATTTTATTTCAGCAGTGATTCTCTTTATGCTTTCAATCTTGGTGTAGGATTTTTCGATAAACCACATAACTACGGCAGAGCTTGGTTTCCATGCATCGACGATTTTCACAACCGAAGCACATTCGATTATTTTATCACTGTAAAGAACAATAAAACAGCTGTTTGTAATGGAACTTTGATTTCAGTTTCAGAAAACATCAACGCACAAACGAAGACCTTTAATTGGAAATTGGTTGAGAGCATTCCTTCATATCTTGCTTCTGTGGCGGTTGGCCCTTATGTTGCGGTTCAAGATACATTTGTTGGCATGAACGCATCCATTCCAATAGCCATTTATGTACCTTCATCAAAGGTTGTTGCAGCTCAAGGAACTTTTTCGCGATTGAAACAAATTTTGGCGGCTTATGAGTGGGCTTATGGTCCATATCGTTGGGAAAGAGTTGGTTATGTGGCAGTACCTTTCAATTCTGGTGCAATGGAACATTCCACAAATATTGCCATAGGATTAGGATATATCAATGGTAGCAGCACTTATGAATCGCTTTATGCTCATGAATTATCGCATGAATGGCTTGGCGATTTAGTAACCACTAATTCAGCCGCAGAAATGTGGATAAATGAGGGCTGGGCTGTTTTTTCGGAAGCTTTGTATCGCGAAATTCTCGATGGCAAAACATCTTATAAAGATTATATGCGACATCTGGTGAAATCGGTAATTGAAACTGCTCACAAGGATGATAATGGCTATCTCGATTTGAATACTGTACCTCATGAATATACTTATGGGACAACTGTTTACGACAAAGGCGCAACTGTGGCGCATAGCATTAGAGGGTACCTTGGCGACTCATTATTTTTCCCGATGCTAAGAAATTATTTTGCACAAAATGCTTTCAATCATATTTCTAACAATGGATTTAGAGATTTTATAACCAACAACAGTGGAATTGATATGACTGACTTTTTTAATTCATGGATAAAAGAGCCGGGTTTTATTCAGTTTTCAATAGATTCATTCAGCCTAATACCATCAGCAAATCCAGAATATGATGTAAAAGTTTTTTTGAGACAGAAGCTAAATCATAAACCCACTTTCTCCAACAGCAACAGAGTTGAAGTAGCATTTTTTGATAATAGCTGGCATAGAAAAGATTTTATGGTGGAGTTTTCTGGAGAAACTGGAAACGCTATTTTCACTATACCATTTAGCCCCGACTTTGCAATTATCGACCCCAATGAAAAACTTGCAGATGCAACCACAGATTATCTTTCTACAGTTAAAACTATTGGTCTGAAATATTTTGATGATGCTTTATTTCGCCTTGATGTACAACAGATTAACGACTCTGCTCTCTTAAGCATCACTCACAATTGGGCAGCTCCCGACACTTTAGGAACAACTCTTCCTGGCTTAAAACTTTCATCGAGGCATTATTGGACCGTCAAAGGAATTTTCCCTTCAAATTTTACTGCAACAGGAAGATTTTTCTACACAAAATTTACCGACCAAGATGACGATATTATTGTTTCTCCATCAGATTCCCTTGTCATTCTTTGGCGAAAAGGTGCTGGAGATCATTGGCATAAGGTGGCATTCGAGAAAAAAGGCAGCTGGCAAACCGGCTATATTTATGTCAATAACTTAAGACAAGGTGAATATGCACTTGCTGTTTGGAATCAGCAATATGTTGCAATAAATGAAAATACAGCCAACTTATCTTCGCTAAACATTAGCCCAAATCCTTCATCTGGAAAAGTAAAAATTGAGATTAATTCTCTGAATAGTTGGAAGTTAGAAATTTATGATAATTTAGGCAAAACTTTGGATACGATTTTTGGCGACAAATCGAAACAAATAAATTATAAAATAAAAAATGAAGCCAGCAATGGACTTTATTATTTCAAACTAAAAAGTACTAATGGTAATCTAATAGATATAAAAAAGTTAATCATCACAAAATGATAAGAACTCTGATTTTAGTATCTCTTTTGGCTATAAGTTTTTTTGGCTTTTCCCAACAGATGGTAATTCCAAAAGCTATAAACGCAGATTTTAAATTTGCTATTAATGTCATTTCCGACACAGTTATTTGCCTAAAATCACCTGAAGGTTTTGGCAATAAATTAGAGATAAATTCAGACAAAAATGACAAGAAATATTTCGAAAAAGAACACAATACCATCTGGTATAAAATTACGACCAAAAGAAATTGCATACTAAGTTTTGACATTATTCCACTGGAGGTAAAAGATGATTACGACTTCATCTTGTTTGGCTGCCAAAGTGGATCTGATTGCAATGCCGTTAAGCAATTGAAGCCACTACGTTCAAATATTTCACGCAATGAAAAATCAACCAAAAGCATCACGGGATTGTCGGAAAAAGCTAATGATGATTTTATTGGTCAAGGTCCAGGAAATTCATTTTCGCAACCAATAAAGTTGGATACGAAAAATAGCTATTATTTGATTCTCGATAATGTGTATGAAAATGGGAAAGGTCATAAAATAATTTTTCATTATTCCGATTGTGATGCTCCAATTGCGAATGACTTATCTCCATCAATTTCTATAAATATTTTCGACAAAGAGACTCACAAACCAGTAACAGTGAAGGTTTTATTTATAAAAAAGCAACTACCTGATGATGACACCTTAATAAATAATGAAGGCTTTCTTTTTATAAAAAATATTGAAGCAGGAAAATATTATGAATTGAGAATTAGCGCCGACAGTTTTTTGAGCTTCCAAGATGAGTTCAAAGTTTATCCAAAAGATAGTATGACAATAAAAAACATAGAGCTTCAAAAAATTGCGATAGGCAAAAAAATTATCATCGATAATATATATTTTGTAGGAGGTTCCGCCGATTTTGTTCATAAAAGTTTCCCAGCATTAAAAAATCTACTTTTTGTGATGAAGGAAAATCCCAAATTAGAAATTGAGATTCAAGGTCATGTAAACCAACCTTATAATTTGACTAAAAAACAAAATGAGAGTTATTATCAGATTCTTTCGGAAGCCAGAGCAATGGCTGTTTACGATTATCTAATTAAGCGCGGAGTGGAAACTTCCAGAATCAAATATAAAGGCTTTGGATATTCTCTGATGAAATTTCCTTATGCAAAGACGGCTGAGGAGATGGAACAAAACAGGAGAGTAGAAATTGAAATTTTAAAAATGTGAGATGCGAAGCAACTTAATTTCGTAATTCATGTCATAATTGAGTTAAATTTTTGTTCAGATATGAATAAAAGTTTAATTTTGTAACGCCAAAAAGTTTTGGCGATTATTAAACACAAAGTAAATCAAACATTTAAATTAAAATCATATTAAATTTTAGCTTATGAAAAGGAGTATCTTTACTTTAATTGCAATTTTCTTGTATAGCTTTTTGTCTTCGCAGACAATACTTTTTCAGGAAGATTTTGAAGGCGCAACACTTTCAATGTCGTCGAGTTCAGTGAAAAACAATAATAACTGGTCGCGAACTCATATTTATCAGAGCCAAGGTCTTAAGGCTGACTCTGCAAAAGTTGGTGTTACCGACACAACCTACTTGACATCAAATACATTTAATTGTACGGCAATGTCATTTGTTCAACTTCAGTTTTCTCAAATAGCCAAAATCGAATTTTTCGATGCTGCAATAATTGAGGTTTCTGCAAATAACGGGGTTACATGGACTCAGCTAAATGGCGGTCAGTATATGGGCACAGGAGCATTTGTAAATATAGGTAATAAGTTTGCCTCCACCTCTTATGCAGATTGGCTACCAGCAAACAATAATGCCATTCCGACTAACTCGTGGTGGAAAAGCGAAACTTTTAATTTATCATCACTTTTGGCAAATAGTTCACAAGCTAAAATAAGATTTACATTGGTAGATGCAAACGGAACTGGTGCCGCTGGAAACTATGGTTGGTTAATTGACGATGTTAAAATTGTTGGTTCATTTTCAGAGCTTATACCTCCTTCAATAGCTATTATCCCTCCTTACCCACATGACACTGCTTATACCTCAGGACCTTATATCGTAAAAGCAAAAATTACTGATAATACTGGTATTGATACTGCTTTGTTGATTTATTCAACTTCCACAGGAGTTCATGATACTTTAGGCATGAATATGATAGCTACAGATACTTTTCAAGCTTCTATTCCTTTTTATGGTTTTGGTCGTTCAATTACATATTACATAAAAGCTTTTGACTCCTCACCAGCACATAATGCCGACTCTGTTGGCACATATACATTCTATTGTAAATACAGTCCTGGAGGAACTTTTGTCGTTGGTACTGGAACTGTTGTCAATACACAATATGGTTATCCAACTCCCTACGGAAACTATTATAATGGAGCAAAAAACCAAATGCTAATCCTTGCATCCGAATTGCAGGCATTAGGTGCTGTGGGTGGGCAAGTTAGCTCTGTAGCATTTGATGTTGCAACAGTTCAAGGAACTACATTAACAGGATTTACCATTAAAGTAGGTCAAACTACTCAAACTGCATTAACGACAACATTTGTTACAGGATTATCTACCGTTTATTCAACCACTTCTTATACTGAGGTTGCAGGATGGAATACTCATACATTCCAAACACCTTTTGTATGGGATGGTACAAGTAATTTAGTAATTGAAACCTGTTTTGATAACTATCCAAATGGATATACATACAATGCAATAGTTAATCAAACAACCACAACTTTCGCATCAGCCACTACTTACTATTCTGATGGTGGTGGAGTTTGTCCTACTTCTACGTCATATAATACATATAATAATAGGCCTAATATGAAACTTGCAATGGCAACTCCAGTGAATATAACACACGATATTGGAGTTTCTCAGATTACAAACCCCACTGGTGGAGTAGTTGCTGGAACACCATTCCAAGTTAAAGTTAAAGTTAAAAACTTTGGTATAGATACCATACATTCTGGAACAATAAATTGGAAATTCGATGGAGTTACTCAAACAGCTTATTCATTTACAGATACCATTCTTCCTGGCCAAGTTTCAGGTGAATTTATCCTTGGAACCAAAACTGTAACAGGCGGCTCACATAATTTATTAACTTGGACAGATAATCCAAATGGGATTTCTGATTTTAATGTTGGTAACGATAGCTCAAGTATCAACTTCTACGCTTGCGGTTCATTATTAAGTGGCGTTTACACTATTGGAGGCACAAGCCCCGATTATGCAACTTTTGCCGATGCTGTTTTAGCTCTAAATCAATGCGGTATCAATGGTCCCGTTACTTTCAATATTGCTGCTGGAACTTACAACGAGCATTTTACATTATTTGCCATCAATGGTTCATCAGCAACCAACACAGTTACTTTCAAGGCTGCCAATGGCGATTCTTCATCAGTGATTTTGAATTATGATGCAGCAGGAACAGTTGATAATTATGTGGTTAAATTAAAAGGAACATCTTATATAACTTTTAAAAATATGACTTTCCAAGCAGCAGATTCTGCCTATAATAAAGTTATAGTTTTATCAAGTGTTGGACACGATGTTTCTATCAATAATAATGTTATCAAAATACTTATCCCTCAGATTACTGACAACCTAAATTCATCATTAATTTCGGTTTCAGATAGCACTGGAAACAATATTACAGTAGAGCAAAATTTATTATTGAATGGCTCAAGAGCAATAGTTTTAAATTCCAACATAGCACGAACTGGCTGGGCAGTAAAAAATAACACCATGCACGAGCAATATTCTGCTGGTATTTCTATCACTAAAGCATACAACGTAAATGTAATAGGCAATATCATCAGACGCGATTCAATTTCGGCCAATTACGAAGCAATAGCTCTAGCTACAAATACTGGCGCAGCTCAAGTTTATAAAAATCAGATTTATGCTACTAATACCGAAATTGCTTACGGTATTATATTAAATGCCAGCCAATTTGACTCAATAAACCATGCTAAAATTTACAACAACTTTGTGCTTGTAAATGGCAATTCATCTTCCAGCAACCTAAGTTGCGGAATTCTTATATATAACGCACCAAATGTTGATGTTTATTACAACACTGTTCGTGTTACTGGTAATCAAATTTATGCTGCAAACATGACATTGTATGATTTAGGAACAGTGCCAAACACCAAGGATGTAAATATCAAAAACAATATTTTTACTAATACTGCTGGAGGTTACATCTATTATATTTCGGCTGTTGATACTTCTGAATTTGTGAATGATTATAATAATATTTACAATTGGAATAATGGTAAATTCGGAAATGTTGGTGGAAACAATCTAACCTTTGTTGATTGGAAAACCAAATCTGGTGGTGAAGCTCATGGCGATACCATCGATCCTTATTACGTTTCAGCAGGTAATTTACACGTTGTAAATAACCTTCTCAATGGCAGGGCAATACCAATTTCTGGAATTACAGATGATATTGATGGTGAACTTAGGAGTGTTACAAACCCTGACTTTGGTGCAGATGAGTTTACACCATCACCTTATGATATAACTACTTTGGAATTATTAACTCCAATTGGAGCTTGCGGTCTTGATACCAACGAAACTATTACTGTAAGATATAAGAATATTGGAAGCGTAACTATTAATGGCAATCTAACAGCCAGTTATAAAATTAAAAACAGCTCCAACATTGTTACAGAAAATGTTTCAGCATCAATACTTGCTGGCGACACATTAAACTATGCTTTTACAACAAAAGCAAACTTAAGTGCTTCAAATATTGGTTTCGATACAACATTTATAATAAAAGCATGGGCTACATTAACTGGTGATAATGTTCATCAAAATGATACCGCTATTGGAAGTGTTGCTTCGGGATATATTCCTGGATTGGTTAGCATTACCGATGATACAATCTGGTATGGCGACAAAGACACTTTAATGGCTACAGGTAACAATATTTATTGGTGGGCTTCCGATACTGCCTCCACTCATCTTTGGAACGACAGTATATTTATAACACCAAACCTTTATGATACTACAACTTATTGGGTATCCGACAGGGCTGGAAGTGGTTTGCAATCAATACAAATTGGAAATGGTACAGTTCAAAACTCTACAACTTCTTATCCTTCACCTTATGGTCAATTCTATACAGGTTGTAAAGAGCAATATTTATTATTAGCATCTGAGCTTCATGCTATGGGTGCTGTTGGTGGTCCACTAGAATCATTAGCTTTTGATGTAGTTACTACAAACGGAGCAACCTCATCAGGACATAACCACGATAATTATACTATTAAGCTCGGTCAAACAAGCACAACCTCACTTACAAGCTGGACAACTGGCTTAACTCAAGTATATACAGCATCAACATATCAAACAGTTACTGGATGGAATACTCATCAATTCACAACACCTTTTGTATGGGATGGTACATCAAATCTTCTCGTTGAAGTTTGTTTCGACAATTACCAAGGTGGGTCAAGCTATTCATACAATGCTCTTGTAAATAGCACAACCACATCATACACAAGCACTTTAGACTACCATTCTGATGGAGGCGGTGTTTGTCCTTATACTTCATCTGCCTCATCATATATGACAAGACCAAACATGAAAGTTTCTATTCATGGGCAAGGTTGTTTTGGCGACAGAACTCCTGTAACAGTTTATGTTAAAGGATTCCCACAATATGATGCTGGTTTAGATTCAAATTTAATTAGCCCAGTTGGAGCTGTTCCTTCAGGAGTTGCAACACCAATAAAAGGAATTCTTCATAACTATGGTCAAGTAACTATGACTTCTGTAAAAATTCCTTGGAAAATTAATGGTGTAATTCAAGATACACTTCTTTGGACAGGTAATATGCCATATAATCATTTGGATACAGTTACTATTGGAACCACAACATTAAACGGTGGAATTTATAAAATATTGGCTTACACAACTTTACCAAACAGCGTAGCTGATACATTTAATACAAATGACACTGCAAAATCATCAGTAAGAGCTTGCCTAAACGGAACATATTCAATAGGTGATACAATAAATGGCACGGCTGATTTTGGTTCATTTAATGGAGCCATTGCAGCATTATCTGTTGCTGGAATCTGTGGTAATGTTATATTTAATGTTGATACGGGAACCTATACTGAAAAAGTTTTGATTCCTCAGATTTTAGGAATGGATGCTAATAATAGAGTTACATTCCAATCTGTTACAGGTGATAGCACTGACGTTACTTTGCAGTTTTCCTCAACCAATTATACATCAGATTATACTCTTAAACTTAATGGTGCCGATTATTTCACATTTAAAAACATGACTATAAAAGGAACAAATGCTAGTTATGGTGGTGTTGTTGAAATAACTAATAACTCAGTACACAATTCTTTCTTAAATAATATTATTGAAACTCCTGTTTCAACATCTTCATATATGAGATGCTTTTATTCCAATGGTGGACTTGACAGTTATACCAGAATTGAAAACAACCTAATTCTAAATGGCTATTATGGAATTTATCTTGCTGGCACCAATACTACAAGCTTGGAAAAAGGCAATGTGATAAAAAATAATATTATTTCTGGATTCTACTATTATGGTATTTATACTATTTATCAAGATTCTATTCAGATAGAATCTAATAAAGTTAGCGATGGAGCCAACAGTGTGTATGGTTATGGTATTTATATGTATTATTGTGATAATCAATCTAGAATTGTAAAGAATACATTACATTTTGCACCAAGCAGTTATAAGTATGGAATTATGGTTTATTATAGCGATGGTACTGCCACAAAACGTGGATTAATTGCAAATAATATGTTGTCTATAACCAGTGGAACTGGCGCTAATTATGGTCTTTATTTCTACTATTCCTCTTTCTTTGATGTTTATTATAATACAATAAATATTACTGGTGGAACTTCAACTTCGAGAGCAGCATATATATACGCTCCAATAACACCAGCAAGTGTAAACTTTATGAATAATGTTTTTAGAGATTCCACAGGTTATACAATTTATATGGGAAGTTATACTGGAATTAATAATTTCGACTATAACTCATATTATACTACATCTCCAAACTTCTCTTATTGGGGGTCAACTAATGCTAATCTTGCCGCACTTCAAACAGCTTCTGGTAAAGATGCGCACTCAATGACGGTAGATCCATTGTTCTTCTCTAATACTAATCTTCACTTACTTTCAACACAGCTTTCAGGCTATGGATTACCTGTAAGTGCAGTTACTGATGATATTGATGGAGAAACACGTGGTGCACTCTACACAACAATTGGAGCTGATGAAGTTCCTTTGCTACCTTTCGACATAGGAGTTTCTAAAATCCTAATGGTTCCCGATACCACTCTAGAAGCTTATACTGTTCCATTTAAAGTTATTGTGAAAAATTTTGGTACTGATACAGTTAATGGATTCAATATTAATTATTCGGTAAACGGAGGCACAGCAGTAGTTTATAACTATAGCACAGCATTCCCTTCAGGAAAAATTGACACAGTACAACTTGCAAGTTTTGTTTCACCAGCAGGTAATTCAAATATTTGCGTTACTACAGTTCTGGCAGCGGATTCAAATGCATTCAACGATGGAACATGCAAGAATTTCTTTGGTAAGCCAACTAAAGATGCTTTCGTAACAAGAATGTTAAATATTGAAGGCGGTTGCGGACTTGTATCTGATACTGTTGCCATAATGATTAAGAATGTGGGCGTTGATACAATCAATGCAGCAAATCAAGCTGTTGCAACCACGGTAAGCTTCCGTACAAATCCTGGAGCATCTGTGGTCACTCAAACCATGCCTAATGTTATTCCACCAAGTGATAGTTCTGTGTTTATCTTCTCTACTCAAGCAAGTCTTGCAACAACTGCTATAGTTGACTCAATATTCCATATCAAAGCATGGATAAACTTTACTGGAGATAATGTACATTATAATGATACTACTTATCAAGAGGTTGAATCGCTTCATACACCACCAGCTCCAATAGCTGTAAATGTTACAATACCTTATGCATCACCTGCAACACTTACTGCTACCTCACCAAGTAACGACAGTTTAGCATGGTATGATCATCCTTATGCAGGTAGCGAACTATATACAGGCACACCTTATGTTACTACTTTGAATTATCAGGATACCAACTATTATGTAGAAGCAAGAAGTGGAATTCCTCCAGCTTTCTTCAACATTGGTACAGGCACAACTGCAAATTCTACAACAGGTTATCCAAGTGTATATGGGCAATTTTATACAGGCGATAGAGTACAATATTTGATACCTGCTTCTGAATTAATCGCAGCCGGTGCAAGTGCTGGCCCTATAACTTCATTAGGATTTGACATAATTACTGCAGCACCTGCTACATCTACTGGTGCAAACATAAATAACTTCAAAATCTCCTTAGGCACAACAAATCAAAGTTCTTTAAGTTCTTGGGTTTCAGGTCTATCTCAGGTTTATGCTGTTACTTCTTATCCATCATTTACCGGATTTAATCAACATGTATTCAATACTCCTTATCTATGGGATGGCGTTAGCAACTTAGTTATTGAAACTTGTTACGACAATTATGTTAATTCTTCTGATTATTCTACAAATTCAACATCTAATTTCTCTAGCACAACTTATACATCAACTTTAGACTATCATTCTGATGGCGGTGGTGTTTGCGGTGGTACTCAAACCCCTTCAACCTATACTTCACGTCCAAATATGAAGTTAGAAATTGGCAAAGTAGGTTGTTCGAGCAATCGTGTTACTGCTCATATAACAGTTGGTGCACAACCAACTAATGATGTTGGAATATCTCAAATTATTGAACCTACAACAGGAATATTTAAAACTGCAACAGAAGTTGTAAAAGTTAAAGTTAAAAACTTTGGCTCAGTAGCAAAAACAAATGTTCCAGTAAGCTATAAAATAAATAATGGAAGTGCAGTTACTGAAACTATTGCTACAAGTATAGCAGCAAATGATTCATTAATATACACTTTCACTCAAACAGCAGATTTATCAATTGTTGGAAATACATTCAATTTTAAAGTTTATACTGGACTTACAACAGATACTAATCACTTGAATGACACTTTGAAGAAAACTGTTCATCACGATTATCCTAATTACTGTTTAAGTAAAGCTCAATATAACTACTATTCCGAAGTTACTGATGTGAAAATCGGATTCAATTTTGATAATGCTTCAGCAGCAACCGGTGCAATGTACACTAACTTTATGCAAACTGTTGCCCCCGCATTAATTCAAATTGGTGCCAACACTAACTTGTCAGTAACAACAAACTATTCACCAGGCTGGTCTTCATCGGCACCTGCTTATATGAAAATGTACATTGACTATAACAGAGATGGAACATTTGACGCATCTACCGAAGAAGCATGGCAGGCAACAGGAACCACCATGGGAACTGTAACCGGTAATCTGACAGTCCCTAATAATGCTACCTCTGGACCAACAGCCATGAGACTTGTAATGCAAGTGTACTCTTCATTATCGGCAGTTAGCCCCTGTGGTCAATACTACTACGGTGAAACTGAAGATTATATGGTTCAAATTGCACCTAAAATTCCTCATGATGCTGGTGTTGAAATGTTTATAGACCCAAAAACTACTGTTTCTTCAACTATTTCTCCTTTGAATTTGCGTATTAGAAATTATGGAATAGATTCTATTACCTCTGTGGAAATTAAATATAATGTAAACGGAGGAACAACTCTTTCACACACTTATAATACCGCTACAATTCATAGTGGAGATTCTGTAGATGTAAGTATTGGAAATATAAGCCTTAATATGGGTGCAAATCATATAAAGGCATACACAGTTCTTGCTGGTGATTCAAATTATATTAACGACACCCTTACAAAAATCACATACTTAGAAGCAGTCATGAATTTGTCATTTTCTGATGATTTTGAGGGGAGCGATTTATGGATGCCTGATACATTGCTTAACCAATGGCAAATGGGAATTCCATCGAAAACCAACATCAACAGTGCTCATAGCCCTGTAAATGCTTGGGTTACAAGACTTGATACCAATTATGATAACAATAGTTATGATAAACTTTATACACCTAAATTCCTAATACCATCTTACGCCGATAGTGCATACCTTAAATTCTGGCACAAGATAGATTGTCAAAATGGTATTGATGGTGGATTTGTTCAGGCAAGAGTGAATAGTGGATTCTGGTCGAACCTTGGTTATAATGGCGACCCAGCAAGTACTAATTGGACAACTGCAAACATTGGAGGAACTCACATGTGGAGTGCAACAAATGCTGCATGGCAACATTCTACTTACACTCTCAATTTTGCTGACCCACTTTCGACATTCTACGCTGCGGATACTATTCAATTTAGATATATTTTCTATAGCAATGCAAGTACAAACAATTATGACGGTTGGGCAATAGATGATTTCGAATTTACTTTGCCTGCAATTGCTCAAGATGGTGGTGCAATATCAATTGTAAATCCAGATACTTCAAGTCAAATTGGTTCTCCTGTAACAGTAAAAATTGTTGTTAAGAACTTTGGATTTCAAAATCTAACTTCCATACCTGCTAAGTATAATATCAATGGCAGTGCTACTTGGATTAGCGAAACATTTACTCCAGCTACAGCATTATTGCCAAATGCAACTGATACCTTTACATTTGCTACAACATTTACTTCACCAAATGCAACTTATCAAATCTGTGCAAAAACCGCTGTTGTTGGCGACCTATACCTGCAAAATAATCAAACTTGCAAGTCGGTAAATGTAACTGCTGCTCCTGCTGACGCTGGTATTAGCTATTTGAGTGTAACACCAATTTGGCCAGCGGCTATTGGTGGAATTGATACTACCAAGACTTCCTATGCAACCAAACCAATTGTTTATATCAAGAACTTTGGTAGCACAGTGATTTCTACTCTTAGCGTTGGCTATCAAGTGAACTCAGCGGCTTGGGTTAATGAGACTTTTACTGGTTCGATTGCTTCTGGAGACTCAGCTATGTATCAATTTACTACATCTTACAATCCTCCAATAAGCAATTATATTCTTCACGCTAAAACTACGCTCACTGGAGATGCAGATTTAACAAACGACCAGAAAAACAAACCACTTTACGGTTTGCTTGATGTAGGTTTCGAAGAAAATGCTAATGGAAAATTCACAGTAGGTCAAAATGAACCCAACCCTGCCAATGGTCAAACTACAATTCTGTATTTTATACCTAATAGTGGAAAAGTTCAATTTGAATTGAGAAACACTCTTGGCCAACTAATGATAAGCAAAGAGGCAGACGAAATTGCTGGCAAACATTCCATCAAGATTGATGCAACTAAACTTTCAGCTGGTGTTTATTACTACACTTTTGAATATAACAACTCAAAACTTACATATAAGATGATTATAAATAAATAATCAGATTATTAGCACAATTAAAAGGCTCTCATCGAAAGGTGAAAGCCTTTTTTGCTTTTTAAGATACCAAATTTCTTTCTGCAAAAAAGGAATTCCAAAATAAATACCATTAATGTCAAAGTAAACAATTTTTGAAATTATCATCTAATATAGAAAGCTGATAGGCCAAAAAAAGATAAATATTCAGAAATTCACATTCTTGAAAATAAAAATATTCTTAGCTCGTAATTGCATTACTTTTGACTACACATAACACATTAACCATAATAACCACGATATGAGAAATCAAACTATTGATTTTTGTAAATCTGTAAAGGTTTGTATTACAAATTATAACGATAGTTTTAGATATAAAATACTAATCATTCTTCCAAAGTTTTGATAACAAATATCAAAATCTTACTAAGAATAATAAATCTTGCTATGGTCAAAATTAAGGTTGACCACCTGATGTGATTAAGGAAGTTTATTTTTCAAAGTGGAGGCCAGAAACCACTTTAATAAACGGGGCGTAATCTGAAAAGCCATAAGAGTAGGAGAAATTTTAATACTAAATGATATGAAAACTAAAAAAATTTTAAACATCTTAGCATTTGTCTTAGTTATTGTTGGTGTATTTTTTAAAGCATTACACTATTCTGGAGCCAATGCAATAATTATGTTGGCTGGCTTAATATTAATTATAAATCTTTTTGCTTTTTGCATCAAAGATAACAAGGCCGAAGGCTTAGGCAATGGACTAAATTATTTATTAGTTGGTACTTTGGCGCTTTTTATTGTAGGCGCTATATTCAAAATTATGCATTACTCAGGAGCAAATATTTTACTTAATATCTCTTATGTCTTGGCAATTCTAATTCCACTGATTTTAATATTTCAGAAAGATACAACTAAAATTTCTCTGCAATTCATTATAACTTTTCTAATTTTCTTTGTTCTTGTAATATCAGTTATTCCAAATAATCCTATTCAAAAGCAACTTAAATGTAGCGACAAAACTATTGTAAATGAAGATAATAATACTGAACTTGGCGACAGCACAACTACAATTACAGATACTGTAAAATAAATCCAGTTCTTAAAACACTTCAAATAATTGGAAAGTCCTTATAGAAATAACTATGGAAAAGTATTTATAAGGACTTTTCATCTTTCTCAGTATGAAATTATTTGTGTGGATTATTTTCTAAATATATTAAGCATTTGGATTTTTAATAAAGATAATATTAATATTTATTCCACCGCACCACTTTCTCTAAAGGCTTTCTCACCTTTTTCCTAAGAGGGTAATTAACTGCAGCATAGCCAAATGGAATAACCAAACCAATAAATTTTTCTTTTGGAATTTGAAGTAGTTCTTTGATCTTATTTTCATCGAACCAGCCTAACATGCAACTGCCAACGCCATCTTCCTCGGCTTGCAAACACATATTTTCAGCAGCAATTCCAATATCTATAAGAGGATAATTTCTCTTTTTTATTGCTCCACCAATTTGGGCAATTATCTTAGATTTCTCCACAACTATTACAACAAAAAATGTGGAATTGACAGCAAATTTATTGAAGTTGACAAGAGTAGTGAAAGTTGCTTTAGCAATTGATTGGCAAAGCTTTGGTTCCTTTATTGCTACAAATGTCCATGGCTGTGAATTGCTTGCCGAAGGAGCCAATCTTCCTGCTTCTAAAATCCTAAAAATTTTCTCTTCTTCAATTGGGCGAAATTTATCAAACTTTCTAACGCTTTGGCGCTTTAAAATTAACTCTTGAAAATTCATGCTAATCAAATTTATAAAAAAAGAAAACATTAACACTTGGAAACCAGCCATAAACAAGCATCAATTTCTTTAATTCTTTGGAAGTAATCTTCTCAACAGGAGTAATATATCTGTAGTCAGAAAATAGAAAATGATGAGAAAAAACTGTCTTGGAAATTTCCAATTCCACCGACATTTCCCAAGCTGGAATATTAGGAAACAAAAATCTATCGCCAAAAATAAATCCCAAATTCAAATAATTAGAATTTAAAGTAAGTGGTTTTACCGAGCTTGCTTTCAATATTGGACCTTCGGGATAAGAATCTAAATCTACTCCAAAAGCATTTTCAATTACAATATCTTTTATGTCGCGTTTCAAAAGTTTCATCCACTCAACGGCAGTAGAAACATAATAACGACGATTGTCGGCACCAAAATAATAATGTAATCCGATATCTACACCTGCCCCAATGGTAAATGGCTCCCTGAGGATCTCAGCAATTTTTTCGTTGCCACCCCACATTTTCATGTACCCTATGGAAACAGAACCAAATGGAAATGTGGTTGCTTGAGCGCCAATAAAACTGCCCCAATGGTCGCTAATGCGAGTATAATAGGCTATATTATAAGTATATGGCAATTTAATTCCCATTTTAATTCCAGTATAATCTTGAGCTTTTATGCCAGAAATATTTAAAATTATAAATGCCAAAAAAAGAAGTAAACGTTTCAACATATTTATGAATGTATTTTCAGATTCAAAAATATAGAAAAAATGAAATAGTTTAATAAATCATTATGGCAAGTTACTACCAATAATATTTATCTTTATATTTTATTTTTTAAAGATGAATACCAAAATTAAGATATGCAGTAAAGATTTTGATTGGATTGATTTTTATGGCTTTAGTATCCTTTTCGATAATGGGAATGAACATTTCAAAGGTGACTTGCTGGCAAATGATTTTCTAAAATCAGGGGATTTTTACAAAATTCTGTACAACAAATTCTATCAATTATCTGAGAAAGATCCCGTTTTGGGCGACAAAAATCATTTTCTAAAACTTCCATTTTCATCGTGGCATGTTACAGTTTGGGATGGTATTAATAAAGGAAATTTTAATATGCTCAAGCCAAATTATCAAACATTTTTTGAAAGATTTATGGAAGGGCGCTTCGACAATCAACATACTGAAATTATAAAGATTATAGCCACATCACTGCGTTGGATGAATGATATTGGCGAAATAAAATTTTCATTTCGAAAACTTTTTAATTTTCAAAATCAAGTGCTTGTGATCAGCTTAAAACCAGCTGATATTGATTCGCTCGATAAACTTCATAAGCTAAAACTCATCAGAAATAATCTTAATAAGTACTTCTTAAATAATTTTGGCTTTGCCACTTGTCAGCGTTTTTTGCCGCATTCTTCTCTTGGGTATTTTGTTGATGAAAAATCAGGTAGCGATTTCAGCAAAAACAATCAAGCTCTTGATTTAGAATTATCAAAATCACTCAAAAGTAAAACCCTGGAATTCAACGCTTATTCATTATTTACTTTCAAAAATATGGCAAGTTTTTATAAAATAAATGTTGACCTTAAATGATTTCATTTAATTTTGAAAAATGTATATTTCGACCATACCAAAAATCATTAGAAAGTTTTACCCAAAGTCGGCTTTGTGGGAAGTGAAAACAAATAAAAAGGAAGTATTTTTAACTTTTGATGATGGCCCAATTCCAGAAGCTACACCCTTGGTATTGAATTTATTGAATAAATATAAAGCCACAGCAACATTTTTTATGGTTGGCGAAAATGCTGCAAAATATCCTATACTTGTTAAGA
This sequence comes from Bacteroidetes bacterium CG2_30_33_31, assembly GCA_001872625.1. Taxonomy (GTDB): domain Bacteria; phylum Bacteroidota; class Bacteroidia; order Bacteroidales; family UBA1556; genus UBA6267. The sequence continues at coordinate 1,096 of MNXP01000011.1, read as the reverse complement.
AAGTTTTGGCCGAAGGTCATGCTATTGGAAACCATAGTTTCAATCACATTAAAGGCTGGAAAACTGCTGATAATGAATATTATGCAAACATTGAAAAGGCTTCCAGATTCATTAACTCAAATTTATTTAGACCACCTTATGGGCAACTTAAATTGAAGCAGGCGAAATTTTTAGATAAAACATATAAAATTGTGATGTGGACAGTTTTAAGTGGCGATTACGATAAAAAAACCTCAGCTATAAGGTGTTTCAAAAGAGTAAAAAACCACTCGAAAAATGGCTCTATCATAGTCTTTCATGACAGCTTGAAAGCCCAGAAAAATATGCTTTTTGCCCTTGAAGAGAGCTTGAAATATTTTATCTCTGAAGGATATTCTTTTGGCAAACTTGTATAATTTCTTTAAAGAGTTGAAATTATTTTTCATTAAATCGAAATATGTTTATACATTTGAAAATTGATATGCTTTAATTAAGATAAACATACATTAAAAAGTACTCGGCTCAAGATAAATGAATTAGGTATTTATTTGCCTATTTAATTACATACAATTTTAGGGGAGTTCTAAAATTTAATATATTGTTATTCAATTAATTATATGTATATTCGCGTATTATTTTACACCAAAACAATAGGATAATGCAAGAATATAAAGCAACTGGCAAAAAAGGATTATTTGATGAGCAATTTAATATTGAACGTTTGTCTGCAATTGGCAATCCATTAGAAAAAATAGATAATATTATTGATTTTGAGGCTTTTCGCGCTACATTAGAATCAAAGCTGCTAAACACTGAAAAGAAAAATAATGCAGGAGCAAAACCATTTGATGTTGTGATGATGTTTAAGATTATGATTTTACAACGCTACTATGGTCTTGGCGACAAACAAGTAGAATACCAGATAATTGACAGATCAAGTTTCAAAAAGTTCTTAGGCTTGGAATCTGGCGATAAAGTTCCGGATGAAAAAACAGTTTGGTTGTTTAGAGAAAACCTAACAAAAGCAAGCGTTATAGAGTTGTTGTTCAATCAGTTCATAAAATTTTTAGAGGACAAGAATCTATTATTTAATGAAGGAAAGTTAATCGATGCTAGT
>MNXP01000002.1 GCA_001872625.1 Bacteroidetes bacterium CG2_30_33_31 | reverse complement strand
TCCCAATTGAATGCTTCATCTTCATGAGGCTTGGGTTTTTACGGCCTAAAAGGCCCGTTTTTGATGGAAATATTTACTAATAAGATAGTTAAAGATATTGAAACATCTAAATCTCAAGGTCTGAAGGCTAAAATTCAATCTGTATTTCTCAGCACTCCCTCCAAATTAATAAGCAAACCACTCGTAAAGTACATAGAAGATTTTTCAAACGGCAGCGCATGAAGCGGATGTAGTTCAACATATACTCCTCACTGGGTGCTGCGCACCGCTCAGAGTCCTATTTATTGTAAGCTGGCCTTCTTTCTTTTCAGGTCGTAGTATGTCTCTTCTATATTGGTCATTTTAATTGTCTGTTTTTCTGTCTGGATTGTGCGTTGGCTGTTTTAAAAATTTTAGAGGCAAGGGATTTTAAAAAATAATTTTTCCTTCGGGTGGCAAAGGTGGAAGCTCTTTTGCAATTTTTGGTCTGTGTGTTGGCTTGTGAGAATTGCAAATGTGCTTGCACCTGTGGGCTGACTATTCATGACTATTTTCCGTTGTTTGAATTATTTCTGCCATTAAACCATATAAGTAAAAATGTAATTTAATCTTTACTTTAGAACCAACAGAAAACATATCATAATTTCCCTTAATCAATCTTGCTGTTAACTGGATGTTTGATATTTTAATTGCCTTAAATCTCTGTCCAGGATTTTTGACAACAGTAGCATCAAATAATAAAACCTCACCACTAGGATCTTTCCATTCATAGTGGAATTCGGGATGTAAGTTGTGATATCTACTTTGAATGTTGTTTAAGTAATTTTTACCGTCAAAGTAATTAAAGTTGTATGATTCTGCTATAAATTTGAAATAGTAAAAACGAAGCGGATAATCTTTCTCTAACTGTGTGTTTTCCCTTGCCATACGCAAAAGCTTTACTCTTGTATTCGCTTCATGTAGGTTTCTGCCATAAATTTTAAACAAGAACTTTACTACTTCAAAGTTCTCTTGCATTGATTCCATTTCGGAAATATAGGAATCGCATTTTTCGAACGCTTCTTTTTGTAAATGGTAATTGTGCAATAAAATACAAGCATAAGGTCTCAGCCTTGCATTTTGATAGAGTTCATCCAAATATTGCTTATAATCTTTGTTGTCGGTTCTTTTGTTAAGATAATTAGCGTAAAGAGTTTGCAAACTATCAATTCTAATTATATCATCAGTTACTGTTCTATTTGCTAAATCAAACAAATCTTCAATTAGAATTTGCTTTTGCATTACATCTTCAATGTCGTATTCGATATTTTCAAGCTGCCAAACAATTAATTTGATGTAGTCAACGTAGCTAAAAGCGGAAAATGGGTCAAGAAGCTGTTTTAGTACAAATAAATCTTCAGCTTCCTTGATATAGAAATTCGTGTAGTTAAGTTGATTTTCTTCTACAAAATATAGTTTAGCCAATTCAAAATTTAAGGCTGCTCTCCTGTGAATAAATCTATGATTTCTATAATCTAAAAGACCTTCTGCGTAAAGAATGTAGTCAATTGCTTTCTTTACAGATGCCTTTGTTTTTCTATTTTGTAGATTAATAGCATAGTTTAGAAGAAAATAGGGGTCGTCAGAAAGTTTTGTATATCCAGCATCGTATAGTTTATCTATCTGAGTGTTGTTATATTCACTATTCCTACCAAGTGCCCTTAATAAATTGTTAGCTAAATAGGAACTTGTTTGACCGTGTTCTATTTGCTTTAACATTTGTTCATAAAACTGAAATTGCTTGTCTTTATTTGGTATAAATCGGTTCACAAGTCTTTCTGCAATGAGTGGATGTTTTGTTTTGAAGTATAAATCGGGTTGTGTTCCATGTGACGGAACAAATTCCTGAATCAGTATTCCTTTACCTTCTGCTTTTATAATTTTTGAGATGAATTCATCCCAGTCCATTTTGATGTTTTGTTTTAACCAACTCGCAGGCATTAAGAGTTTATGTTTGTGCAATAAAGCTGTGTACAAAAATGCCTGTTGTGCTTCCTTGGAAAGTTGGTTGTAACAATCAATCAAATCATTTTCATGTCGACCAGATGTAATCGAAGCCATTAAAGCAACAAAGGAATCAGAATTATATTCCTCCATAATTTTGGAAACTAATCTTTTCTTCTCACCAGCATCTCTATATTCAATTAGATTAGCTTTTTTTAGTTTTTCAAGTAAGTCTTCAATTTCTTCTACTGTGAATTCACCTGAAATTTTCAGTTCATGTGAATTCGGAACACTTCGATTTAGTTTGAATTTTTCAAGTATGTTCTCTCTGATAGGAGCAATAAAGAAAATGTTGCAATCCTGAAATTGCTCAATGCTGATATCTCTTTGAATTTCAATTAATGATTTAAAATAGCTTTCAATTTCAATTTCATCACAGAAGAAAATGAAGTTTTTAGCCTTCATTGTTTTAATCAAGTCAATTAAATGTTCCTTTCTAGCCTTATTAAAATCAACTATTTCAAACGCTACTAGGTCTAAATCAGCTTGCTTTTCAAGCTCGTAGATTAAACGTAATGTAAATGTGGATTTTCCGATTCCGAAATCACCACTGATAAAAAAAACAGGTACAAATGTTCCTTTCTTATCATTTACAACTCTTTGAATTTCTTCCGTGAATGTTTGAGTAAATTTTGTTTTGATTACGTCTAAGCCTCTAGTGATTACACCGAAATTAGGTTCGTCACCTTTGTAATATTCTTCTTCTTTGATAAACCGTTCTCTTGTATGTGTATTTAGTTGCTTAACAATTCCATCAAGATTAATAAGTAATTGAGGCGGTGCTGAAATGTGATAATCCTTGCTGTTAGAGAGTGATAAACCTTTCTTTTTTACAACTATGTCTGCATTTTTTGTTTCCCATTCTTTGTACTTCAAAAAGAAATCTTGAAACGAACATTTGATTATACAAATTTTATTCTTCTTATAATAGGCAAGTGCATTCTCATTTGGATATGGGTCAACATTTAAAATCCACCTTTTATCACGGAAATTGTAAGAATCAAACTTATCAAGTAGTTCCTTTCCAAAATCATCAGTAAATGAATAGCCCATGCTTAAAAACTGGATTTCATGGCTAATATTCTTCAAGTCATTTAACACCAATTTATAAAAGCTACCAAGCTTTCTAAAATCATCCGTTGAAAAAGCCAATGGATATAAACTTTTGTCTGAAATACACCCATTTAATTTAATGTACCTAACTTCTGTATTCGATTCACGGTAATTATATTGTTTTTGATTTCTAACTGGTTTTATGTCGTAAATTTTCTGTGATGAGCTGGTTATTTCATCAAAAGCTCTTTCAACTAGCAAATCATAATTTGTAGTTATAATTTCACGCCATGGAATTGCCGCCATTATCTTGTGACCTTCGGTTACAGTATATTTTTGGAGAAGTTCCAAAACGAAATTATCAAAATGCGTCCTACTAAAACTATCATCTGCTGAAAGAATATCAAGCCATTTTGTAATGTTTTGCTCATTTAGTTCCTTTCCGATTTTTGATTCATAATATTCAATAACTTCTTTGCTTAAAAATCGTTTCTCTCCAACAGAAGCACCTGCACCAAGAAATAGTATTGTATTTGATTTTTTAATGTTAAGGAAGATTGCATCTAGTTCTTCCGCTTTTTTTTCAATATCAAGTATGTGTTCCATTGCTTTATTGCTATTTACTTATTTCATTACTCCCAAACATTCACCGTTTTTGCATCAAACAAGCGAACAGGAAGTTTAAATTTCTTTTCTATTGATTTTATGTGTTTCATATCAGCATCCGAATAAACGCCAATGTAGATGCTGTTAAGGAAAGGAAGCCATTTATCATTTTCGTCTTTCCGTTTCTTTGCTGCTTTATTGATTGCTGCAATAATGTGTTCGTCATAATTTCCGAAACCAAAACCGTAACAAATAAGAGAACCACCAATTGAAGAAAGGCTTTCGTAACAATTAGTTAAATATTTGTTGTGGACTATATGCGAAAGTTTTTCATAACCATTTCCTGCTGTAACGAAAATTGGATATTCCTTTTTCTCCATTCGGGCTTTGATATTATCTAACAAGTAATGTTCACTTGTGTATTCCTCTTTGATGACTTCTACGCCTGTGTCAAATAATTGCAATGCACCGTGTAAATAGTGTACGGTTTGAGTGCCTTTGTATTTTCCCCAACGAAGTTCTGAATATTGCCTTTCATCTTCAGGAATCCATTCGTCACTTTCTTCTGCATCTCTGCCAAAACCATCAATTGCATTTTCAATTTCATTTCGCATAAGCACCCAATACAAAAGCAAATCGTAATTGGTTGTAAAGATTTGTCCTTCCTCTGCAAGAAAAGAATTTAAGAAGGCTGCACAGGCTTTGCTTTTTTCTTCGGAAATTGAAAAAACGTGTTCGGGATGCAATTCTTTGATTGCATCAATTAGACTTTCTTTAAGTGTTTCGGTTGCTTTTCTGATATTTTGAACAACCTTTTTATCTGCTCCAAACACTTCTGCAATTTGAGCCACATTGTCTAATTGCTCCATCAACAACTCAAAGTTGCTGGTTTTGATTATCTGAAATAATTTTTGAAGAATATCATTATCAAGGTTTTCTAAAAATTTACTTAAAGCGTTATAAGAGAATATGCCTGAATCATAAGACATACTGAAACCATTACCAAGTAGCAAATGCTTTTGTCGCTTTTTCTTTTTTAGCGAATGGATTATTTCATCATATGTTAGTAACTCGTTTTGTTCCATTTCTAATCGAAATCTTTTTAATCTTGATTTATAAGTTCTTCTTTTTTCTCTTTTACTTCCTTTGGTTTCTCAACCGAACAACATTTTACCAAAGCATTTGCAACGTGCCACATCAAAACTGGTGGAACTGCATTTCCAATTTGTTTGTATGCTTGTGTTTCGCTAACAGGGAAAATAAAGTTTTCAGGAAACGATTGTATGCTTGCTGCTTCTCTTGGTGTAAATCTTCGATAAAGTTCTTGTTCAGGTTTCACCAATAAAACAGGGTCTCTAGAATTTAAACTTGTTTTGGCTAAATGCGATGTAATTGTTAAGCATTGTCCTTCTAAATCTTGGTACAAGCCTCTTTTCATATTATTTCTTGCATTTTTCATTCCCTCCACAGCTCGTTTTGAGAAATAATATTTTTCTTCTTCAATTTCCAATTTTGTAATAACATTTTTTAGAGGAATCCATTTTTTTTCTAAAAATAGATTTGCCTCGGAATGTGTGTTTGTTGGAAAGTGAAATTTTAATTTTAAGTCTTTTCTAGTTCCAATTATGAAAACTCGTTCACGCTTTTGAGGAATACCAAAATTTGATGCTAAAAGAACTTTGTATTTCACATCATAACCCACATTTTCAAATTCAGTAATAACTTTTTTTAATATGGTACCTTTTTGAAGGGTAACCAATCCCTTTACATTTTCTGCTATAAAATATTTCGGTTGTTTGGTTTTTAATATTTTAACCAACTCTTTATAGAGATTTGCTCTATCATCATTTGTATCTTTGGTTGGGTTAACTGTACTGAAAGATTGACAAGGAAAGCCTCCGACTAATAAATCGAAATCAGGAATTTCGTTTATATCAACATTCTTTATATCATCACAGATTGCAGGGTGTTTAAAATTTGCATTGTATGTTTCAACTGCATATTTGTCAAAGTCTAGGGCGTAATTGATTTCAAAAGGCAAAGACTCGTAGTGTTCGTTAAGGAACTTAAAATCTCCAACTATTCCTAAGTCAGAACCGCCACAACCACAAAAAAATGATGCTACTTTTATTCTATTTTCCATAATTAATATTGTTTATCTATACTTTTTGAACCAAAATCCATTCTGTACAAAGTTGGTAAAACCGTAATTATTCCTTGTTCGTTTTTGCTGAAAGGGTCATTAATTTTACGAACAATAGTTGCGTTAGGCGTAAAATAGACTCTATAAATATTATATGCTGAACGATATTGTTTTGCTGCAATCCATTCTTTTCTTGTCAGGTTGATGGTGTCAGTCCAAGTAGTATCGGTTATATCAGGTTCGGTTATCCGTTTTGTTGATTTTACTTCTATAAATCTTGCAAATTCAGGTTCTTCTCTATTTTCGTTCGCTTCTACAGATGAAATATCATAACCTAGTCCTCTTTGTTTTCCTAGAAGCAATACTTTATTAACTAATCGAGGGTGCGTAGCATTTACCCTTTCTTTTTCTATGTTAAAAACGTAATCTTCTCCTTCATCTCCTAAAATTGTTTGGTCAACTCCTTTCTTTACAATTTTTGGTTTTTCTATTTCTTCTCTTTGAAGGGCTTCGATTGATGTTGACAGAATTTCAGGATTTGGAACTGCTATTTTCCCAAAATATTGAGACCAGTCATAATACATTTGTTTCTTTTCATCTTCTTTGTTTAAATTATAATTGAAGATATCGAATTTAAGAGGTTTACTTAGTTCATTAATGAATACTTCAATAATTTGATTTTCTGATTTATTCAGGATTACGTTATTTCCCTCAATGTTTATCAAGTTGGCAAGAGTCAATAAATTTAATTGCTCTCGAATGTGTTGTGTGTGGAAAGAACCTGAATCTAATTTTTTGACGCTGTTATTTGCCCTGTCTTTTAATACTGTGGATAAAACATCTTCAACACTTATTATTCCTTGTAAAACTTGTTTTGCATTTAAAACATAGTATCCTATTTCATCTTTTGTAATTACAACGCCATTTTTTTGAGCAATTGAAAGTAAGGCTAAAACAAATTGAAATGGTTTGAATTTAATCCCATCATTAATTTTGTCTTCAATAGTTTGTATTTTTTGAGTTCCGTTAGGAAACTGAAAGTTCAAACATAAATTCTTGAAAAAAGCTGGTTGGTCATTATCCGCAAGCAATTTTTCGTTGGAAGGACTTTCATAAAAATATTGATTGTCAAAGTAAAAAAGTCCAAATAATTTTCCAGCAATTTCAGTGATATGATTTCTGATAGTCTTTTGATTATTTTCTCCTAAATTATCAAAAGTATCATCATAGATTATTTCAGATAATCTGTCGTTAAATTCTTGGTCAAACACATCTTTAGTACAAGGACAAATTTCAGAAACAATATTAGCATAAGCAGGCAAGAGATTATCTAATTCTTTTTGTGCTTTACCTCTAATAATCGTACACCTGTACTGTATGTCAGGATTAAAAACTTCTTTCATTGATATATTTTTTTGATTCAATTTCTAAATAATATTTTGCAATATTTTGACAATTTTCAACTCCACACAAATACTTATCCAATGGAATGAGCTCATTACAGTTAGCATGGTCAATTTTCTTTGCGCAACTCTCACAAACTTGACTCCATACACCCACATTGTCTTCAATTACGTCCTCTATTTTCAAACCTTTGTAAATCATTTATAAATATTTTTTTATTGATTCTGCTAAAACTTTTGCCAAAATAGGAGGAACAGCATTTCCAATTTGTTTTAATTGACTTGTTTTTCCTCCTAAAAAAACGAATGTGTCAGGAAAAGATTGAATTCTTGCACTTTCTCTTGCAGTTGGTACACGATTAAATTTGTAGTGAAAATGATGATTGTGCCCTGTGTCTATTGTAAAACTTGGCTTTTTGCTGTTCAGTCTAGTCCAAGCAATATTTACATTTCGAGTTTTCTGAAGATGTTCAGGTAAGTTTTTATAATTACCACCATCAGGAACTTGTGAAATGATTTCAATAGTTTGGTCGTTGTGATTGGTAATTTCGTGATTAAATAAACCTTTTGAACCTTCACGAATCTTTTTTTGATATTCAGATTTGGCTTTTAACGAATATTTTGCTCCGTCTGAAATTGATTTTTCAGGTAAATCAGAAATTGCTTCACAGGATGTAACAAATTTAGGGTTTTTAATTTCAGGAAATTTGAAAACCTCTTTTCCTTTTGTTCCAATGAAAAAAGCTCTTCTTCTGTTTTGCGGAACACCAAATTCAGATGCTAAAAGTACTTTGTAAACTACATTGTAGCCCAATTTTTCAAAATCTTCAATGATGTTGTCTTTAACAACACCTTTGCCCATTGATACGATATTTGGTACATTTTCCATTAAAAAAACTTGTGGTTTGTAAAACTCCACAAAACTCACAAATGATTTGTATAGCTTGTTTCGTTCATCATCTACAATTCTTTTTCCAGCAATAGAAAAACCTTGACAAGGTGGACCACCAATAATTATGTCAGCTTTTTTGATTCCTGTTTTCTTGCTTATTTCTTTTGGTGTTTCATTAAATAAGTCAGCAACCAAACCTTTTGAACCTTTGTGATTGTGTTCAAATGTTTTTATGGCGTCTTGCCAATGGTCAATGCCAAGCACAACATCATAACCAGCCTCAATAAAGCCGTGCGAAAGTCCTCCGCAACCACAAAATAAATCTATGACTGTTGGTTTCACTTTACTCATTCGTGTTAAACTTTATTTCTCCTTGTTTTACATTCTTGCTTTTTAGGTAGTTTACTTTTTCCTCTGCTACCATCAGAGTTTCCATTGAGCAATTGTTTTCGTAAATCTTTTTTGCGAAAAGGTCGCTGAAAAATTCTGTTTTGATGTCGTCAAGTTTTAGACTGAAAACTGTTGCAAGTTTTTCAAGTCGTTTTTCGTCAAACTCTCTCTTTCCGTTCTCAATCTTGCTCAAATTAGCTGAGTCCAATTCCAGTTGAGCGGCTAACTGTGTTAAAGTCATTCCGTTCTCTGTCCTTAATTTCCTGATATATTCTCCAAAACTGGTTTTCATTCGACTTGTTAATTTAGACTTGTCAATATTTGACAAATATAATACATTTTTCTGAACGTAAAACAAGTTATCGTTATTTTTTTGTGTGTCGGCAAAATTGCACTCTTTGACAGAGCTTTGGTTTTAGCGCAGGCTCGTGGGGCTTTGGCAATGTGTGCAATGCGTGTCGGCAATTGTTTTAAAAAATGTGCGATGGGCAAAAAATAAAAAACATTGGGTCGACTTGTGTGTCGGCTTACTCGTCTTGTCAATATTTCCTTTTCTTGTCCTTTCACAATGGTTTACTTTTCTATTTATCGTTGTCTCTCTTTTTTTTCTACACTTGGTGCTAACTAGTGTGTATCTCAGGTTTTTATCAGATTTACTTTACAAAAGTAATTTATTTTTTTACTAAGCAGATGACAAAAATTTATTGAATTTACAAAAAGTTGGTAAGTCGTATTATTAATAATATTAGCTATTGCATTTAATTCATATTTAAAAAAGCTATAAGCTTTCCTTCCATGTTTTCCGGTCTTAATTGGAATCAACATCTCAGTGCGCGCAATAGTGGCGTGTATATTTGCCTTAGGCGCAATTTGGCGAATATCTTTATCTACTGTAAAACAATGACTTAACGATATTTTTGAGTTATTCATAAGGCTCGTATTTCTTTTGAGTTGTGATTTTTTATAATTTAATTTTTCAAAGGTAAAAATAATATTCTTGCTGCAATATTTATTTTTAAAAAAATCTAATCAAAACCTTTGATGGTAAGATGGATTTGAATCTCTGTGGTTTTGCTGTTGGCACGGTTTCAACAATCAGCTATTTAACAAAATAAATATTCTTTAAATGCTGTTTAAACTACATTTTAACTTTACTCAGTATGGCTTGAGTTTATTGCTAAAGTCTTAGTAATCATACAAATTAAAGTGTAGAATAAGATGGAAACTATTTTGGCAAGGGTCGCGTTTTTTTAAAATCCGAAGTGATTTATCGTAACAAAAATATTGATTAATTTTTTCTCATCTTCGATTACGATAAATATTAGTTAAGCTGCTTTACTTGGGCAACTTATTTGTTGTACATTTGTCATCTGTAAATCAATACCGAACATATTTCCACAATTATGAAAATATTTTTTACTCTAATTTTCGTTGCTCTATACTTCGTAAGTTTTGCTCAGCCTATTTCAATATTAAAAGGCAAAAATATAGCAAGTATAGAAAATTCAAAACTCACAGGGTTTGACATTTCTTTAAACACACAAAATATACAATTTCAAAGCATTAAGACTGCTGAAGGAATTTTTTTCAAAGCTTTTTCTGATGATTTTGGAGTTTCATTAGAAGTTGGCAATCCCGAATTGCCAGTTTTCAATCGCCTTATAGAAATACCAGCGAATGCTGAAATTGAAATTTCGGTGGTAAATAAAAAGGAGGAAATAATCAATCTTTCTAAATTTGAAATCACAAGTTATTTATTTCCTCATCAAAATTCTGTAATGAAAAATGAAACTGCTGAGCCAGATTTTATTTTTAACAAAGATGAGTATAAGAAAGATAAATTCTATTCGCTACCAGTGGCCAGCGTGCAATATCTTGGCGAAATGAGAGGAATAAAGTTGGCCCGGCTAAGTATAAGTCCATTTTCATACAACCCAATAAGCAATGAACTAAAAATTATTAGCTCTATAAGCTTACAAGTCAGATTTTTAAATGCTGATATTGAAGCCACGCGCCTATTAAAGCAGAAGACTTACTCTTCATCATTTCAATTTTCTCCATCAGAAATTCTAAATGCCGAAACTTTTTATTTAGTTACTCCTACGTTTCAGCAATACGCCGAGAAGTATGTTATTGTTGCCGATTCTGCATTTGGCCAAACGCTAAAGCCTTTTGTAAAGATGAAAAGTCGCCAAGGCTTTAAAGTTATTGAAGCATATTTACAAGACAGCGCTGTAGGCAGCACTAAAAGTTCCATAAAAGCATATCTTCAGGGGCTTTATAATGGAGCCACCGCTTTCGACCCAGCGCCAGCTTATGTGCTTTTTGTTGGCGATGTAACACAAATTCAGCCTTTTACTGGCGTTGCTGCCATCACTCATATCACCGATTTGTATTTTTGCGAATTCACTGGCGATGCGTTTCCAGAAATGCTCTATGGAAGATTTTCTTGTGAAGATACTCTTGAACTTCACAATATTATTTCGAAAACTATTGAAGTAGAAGATTATCTAATGCCAAGCACATCATATTTAGATACTTCACTTTTAGTTGCTGGCACCGATGCTACTTATGGAGCCACTTATGGAAATGGCCAGATAAATTATGGGACATCGAATTATTATAATTTATCCCATGGAATCGTTGCCAAAGCATATCTTCATCCTGCTTCTTCCAATGCTGCACCACAGATAAAAAGCGATGTTAATCATGGAGTTACATTCTTGAATTACACTGCTCATGGAAATTTCAATGGTTTTTCCGGACCAGAGTTTAAAAATGCCGATGTTGCAAATATGACCAACATTCACAAGTATCCAATATTTGTTGGTAATGCTTGTCTCACTGGAAAATTTGACGCTAACGACTGCTTTGGTGAAGTACTTACCAACGCTGCCAACAAAGGAACTGTGGGATATATAGGAGCTTCGGATAATACTTATTGGGACGAAGATTATTATTGGGCAGTAGGTTATTCAACAGTTTCGGCAAATCCTACATTTGCAAATAGCGGTCCAGGAATTTTTGATGGAATATTTCATGACCATGGCGAAGCTTTTCCTGCCTGGTCGATAAATATGGGACAAATAGCTCGAAAAGGGAACCTTGCAGTAACACAAGGAGGCACAAGAGTTCAATATTATTGGGAAGTTTATCATGTTTTTGGCGACCCCAGCTTGATGCATTATTCAAAAGTACCCTCGGTAATTTCTGCCATTTTTAATCCAATTTTGGCCATCGGAATGGATTCGTACAATGTGCAAACTGTTCCTTATTCTTTGGTTGCTTTATCTTTGAACGATTCACTCGTAAGCTCTTCTTACGCCGATTCCACTGGTTATGCTACCCTGCACTTCACAGCCTTCAGCCAAATATCTCAAGTGCTTCTAAAAATTACAGCTCAAAATAAACAGCCATTTTCCTCTTTTATAACTGTTACTTCACCCAACGGACCTTACCTCAATTTTAGCGAATTTACGGTAAATGATAGCCTAGGAAATAATAACCAAAAGGCTAATAATGCTGAGCAGATAAAATTGAATGTAACAATTAGAAATCTCACTAATTTTATTTCTGGTGGCGTGCTGTTAAAACTTTCAACTAATGATAGTTCGGTTCTTATAACTGATAGCCTCGAAAATATAGCTTTATTTCAAGGCAATGATACCGTGAGCCTTCTCAACGCATTTTCTTTGAATATAAAAACTGTGGTTGATGATGGTAGGCAAGTGAAATTTAAACTTGATATTTCTGATACCGCCAATGGAAACTGGATTTCTACTTTTTATATGCCACTTTTTGCTCCAAAACTTACTGTAGGAAATATTACTGTTACTGATGCTTTAGGAAATGGAATTGCTGAGCCTGGGGAATCAATAATTTATTATATTGAAATAAAAAATATAGGCAACAATTATAGCCAAAATGGTATATGCCAGTTGAACCCTCAATCTGCCGTTATCAGTGGCAATTCTACAGCAAATTATAGTATTTTGAAGGCCGATTCTTCCTATAAAGCTGCCTTCTCTCGTCAGATTAGCCCAAATGCAAAGGTTGGTGATATATGCAAACTCAATTTCGATTTATTAAGCTCAGGTTATCATCTTCAGAAGGAATTTTACCAAGTTGTTGGTTTGGTTGATGAAGATTTTGAAACAGGAGATTTCTCTAAATTCAAATGGGATATTTCAAAGAGTAAAAGTTGGAAGATTACTTCCACAGAAAAATTTGAAGGCAACTTTTCATCACAATCCGACTCAATTGGAAATAGCGATACATCCAGCTTAATGCTCAATATGAATGTATTAGTTGATGATTCTATTTCCTTTTACCGCAAAGTTTCTTCAGAATATACCTATGATTTTCTAAATTTTTACATAGATAATATCGTTGCTGGCAAGTGGTCGGGAAATGCAAATTGGCAAAAAGTAGTGTTCCCTATTTCTAAAGGAATGCATACTTTAAAATGGGAATATGTGAAAGATTATTTCGATCAATCGGGCTCCGATGCTGCTTGGATTGATTATATACTTTTCCCACCAACCGATGCTTGGACAAATATTAGCGAAGCCAAATCCATTTTTGAAAAAGCTAACTTATACCCAAATCCCGCTACAGTATTTGTAAATCTCAATTTTAACCTTAAAGAAAATTCGGATGTGGCCGTTGATATTTATTCTATCGATGGGCTTTTGATAAGCAATATTCAAAGCTCAAAATCATATTTCAAAGGTTATAACTCGATGATTATCAGCACCGAAAACATCTCTTCGGGAAATTATCTTGTGGTATTGAAAACTAAATATCAGATTTATACTTTAAAAATGATAATTTTGGGTCGTTAAACACAACCATTATTTATGAAATTAATTTTACTTGCTTTAGTATTTACTTTCTTTTCTTTGTCTGCTCAACAAACAGTAAATCTGAACAATAACAGTTATCGTCAAAACACTGAAATCCAAATTATTAACACTAATGCTTCAAACATTTCATTGAGATTAAAGACGGCATTTTTCTCCCTTAAATATCATCAGATTGCAGGAGAGACAGCAGTTTCATTAAGCTTAAATGGGGCTGTACCTATTTTAAAAATTGGCGCTCCTGAAGTCCTTAGCATTTCTAAATCGGTGATAATTTCCGATTTGGCTAATATGAAAGTGAAGGTTATTTCGTCCTCATTTGTGGATTATCAGAATATAAATTTGTTGCCCTCAAAAGGAAATCTTACGAGAGATATCGACCCAGCAAATGTGCCTTATGTAAAAGGGCAGCAATATCTTGAGAATAAATTTTTCCCAGAAAATATTATAAATCTGCGTGCTCCGTATATCCTGCGAGATTACCGCGCTCAGACAGTGGTTTTTTATCCCTTTCAATATAATCCAGTAACAAAAGTTTTAAGGGTTTATGATGAGATTGAGGTGGAAGTTAAAAAAATTGATGATTCTGTGGTAAATCCTTTCCTCCGCCAAAAAGTAAATTCTTCTATTGATGAAGATTTTTCTGAAATTTATCAAACTCAGTTTCTAAACTATAATCAAAATAAATATACTCCAACGCAGGAATCAGGAAACATGCTAATAATTTGCCATCAGCCTTATATGGCTGCCATGAATGATTTTGTGGCATGGAAAAATCGAATTGGAAGACATACAAAAATGGTAAGTGTTCAAAGCATAGGAAATAATTCAGACTCCATAAAAAACTATATTTCAAACTATTACACCAATCATGGATTAACTTATGTGCTTCTTGTTGGCGACGCACAATATGTAACGCCAAAAATGCTGACGGCTTCCACTGCCTCCGACAATTGGTATGGCTATTTAACAGGCAATGACGCATATTCTGAAGTATTTGTAGGCAGATTTTCAGCAGAATCTGTTGCCGACGTTCAGACTCAAGTGCTTAGAACTATCAATTATGAATTGAATGTTGACACTAATGACAATTTTTATAGAAAAAATATAGGAATAGCTTCAGACCAAGGTCCAGGTGATGACAATGAATATGATTATCAACATATTAGAAATATTCAAACAGATTTGCTTGCTTATAACTATCAAACTTGCAGCGAGCTTTTTGATGGCAGTCAAGGGAATAATGATGCCACTGGAAACCCAACGCAAACAATGGTTTCTAATGAGTTAAACGATGGAAAAGGCTCATTAGTTTATTGTGGACATGGCAGCGCCACCAGCTTTGGAACTTCGGGCTTTAACAACAGCAAAGTTAATCTTCTTACCAATGCCGGAAAACTTCCCTTCATATTCGCTGTTGCTTGTGTCAATGGTGAATTTGTAAATCAAACATGCTTTGCCGAAGCATGGTTAAGAGCAAAAAATGCTGCAAATCAACCTACTGGAGCTGTAGCAACTATCATGAGCACTATCAATCAAAGCTGGAATCCTCCTATGGATGGTGAAGATGAAATGGTGGATATCCTTGTAGAATCTTATACTTCTAACATAAAAAGAACCTTTGCAGGAATTACAATAAATGGCTGTATGCACATGAACGACCAATATGGTAGCAATGGTGTTGAAATGACCAATACATGGAATATTTTTGGTGACCCTTCTTTGATGCTTAGAACAAACACACCAGCAGCCTTGACAGTTATTCATCAACCAACTGTTAGCCTCGGCGATTCTTCCTTGGGAATTTATGTAAACGATAACAAAGCCTTTGTTTCATTAAGCATACATGATTCCATAGTAGCAACTTCTTATGTAAATCTTGGCATCGCCACATTAAACTTCAACCCAATCTCAGCTTTAGATACCTTTTTGATAGCTGTAACTTCTTATAATAAAATACCCTACTTAGGTAATATTTATACTTCTTCCTCGGCACAAGCATTTATAGTACAAAGTGCTCATTCAATAAATGACTCTCTTGGAAATAACAATCAGGCTTTGGATTATGGCGAAAATGTGAAATTGAATATCTGTCTAAAAAATATTGGAATGGCCAATGGAAATTCGCTTACAGCAATTCTTCATTGTTCAGATAATCAAATTATTATCAACGATAGCAGCGAAAATATTGGCTCATTAAACTTTGGTGACAGCCTAAATGTAATGAACGCTTTTAGCTTCAGCATTTCTAATTCGGTGGTGGATCAAAAAGAAATACATTTCACTATTTCTATCAGCGACACCAACGGCAATTTTTGGAATTCACCCTTGACAATTATAGCAAGAGCTCCCAAATTAGAGCTAACAGCTTATCATTTTGAGGAAATTTCGGGTAATGCAAATGGACTTCCTGACCCTGGAGAAACTTTTAAATTGAAGTTGATTCTAAAAAATTCTGGTCATAGTAAAATACAAAATGTGAGCAATATCTTAGCAATAATTTCTAATTTTATTAGCCTCAATCAGGCTTCAATTATTCTACCAGTTTTAGATTTTGATAGCTCCACAAATATTGAATATCAGTTTGTTATAAGCCCAATCACGCCTTTGGGACAAAGATTTTCGTTTGCCTTTACCAGCAATTCAGGCGTATATTATACCACAGCAAATATTCCGCTAAGAGTAGGTATAGTAGATGAAAATTATGAAACTGGCGATTTTACAAAATATAATTGGCAACTTGGCGGCGACAAAAATTGGATTATCGACGACAGTACATTTTATGAGGGAGGAAATTCAGCAAGATCTGGCCTAACATCCAACGATGATAACATGAATTCTTCCATGCTTCTTACTATAAAAGTTCAAACAAACGATTCAATTTCATTTTACAAAAAAGTAAGTTGCGAAGATGGCTCATCAGTAAATCAATTTTGGGATTATCTGGAATTTAAAATTGATAACCAGAGCAAGGGAAAATGGCAGGGAGAAATTGATTGGTCGAGCGAAACTTTTGCTATAAGCAGCGGTTCGCATTTGCTCAATTGGACTTATTCAAAAGACCCCGTTGCATCTTCTGGCAGCGACTGTGCTTGGATAGATTATATTGTGTTTCCACCTTTAATCGACGACACAAAAATTAACAACACCAGCAACAGCGTAGCATTGAACTTATATCCTAATCCAGCTGATGACAAAATAAAAATTAGCATAAAAACAACTGTGGCTGCCAATTTTAAATTGCAAATATTCTCTTCTACTGGATTATTAATAAGAACATTATCCGACAGTTATTTTGCCGCAGGCGATAACAATCTAAGCCTTGATACAAAGGATTTGGCTGCTGGACTTTATTATATTTCTTTGCAATCCGAAAGTTTTAAAATCGTTCGTAAGTTTATTAAATTTTAGTACGATTTATAGATATTAGCTCTGCCGATAGTCATCAATATTTTTTTAGGGCTTCGCATTTTTTGGGTCGAAATCGTTGGTTCATTATCTATTGAAGCCACAGATTTTTATGAATTTAGATAAAAAATTCACTCGCTATCCCATCGGCAAATTTCTTTCCCTCTTTGCTAAGTATGTAGCAATTATTTACGATTTTCATTTTGCCTTCTGAAAGAAATTTTACTGCTTTTGCCTTAAAAATATCGGAGTTTTTTCTTCCGAAATCTCTCTGAAGCTTTTCAATATTCATTCCCCAAATAGTTCTTAATGAAAGCATTATATATTCGTTATGTCTATTTTCTGTAGTCAAAACTTCATTTTCCACCGCTGGCAAATCCGAATTAATTCCATCAATATATTTGTTGATATTGGCAATATTCCACTGCCGTGAAGTTAAGTTATACGAATGTGCCGATGGTCCGAAGCCAAGATATTTTTCTTGCTTCCAATAATTGCTGTTATGCAAAGAATATCTTTGATTTTTGGCAAAATTACTTATCTCATAATGCTCGAAATCAGCTTTTTGCAACTCATATAAAAGAATCTCAAAATGTTCAAGACTTTGAGTTTCGTCCAACTTAGGATACTTATGTTTATTTATCAAAATATCCAAGGCAGTACCAGATTCAACTGTAAGATTATAAGCAGATATATGATTTATTTCCATGCTTATAGCCTTAAGAATATTGGCTTTCCATTGCTCGTTAGAAAGGCCAGGAATACCATAAATAAGGTCAATAGAAATATCTTTGAAGCCTACTTCTTTGGCAAATTGTACCGATTTCACTGCTGCTTCAGCAGTATGCCGTCTGTTGAGTTTTTTTAAAATATCATCATCAAAAGACTGTGTTCCGATGCTCAATCTATTAAACGCTAAAGAAAATATTTCTTCCAATTTTTTTTGATGAAGATCATCAGGATTAGCTTCCATGGTTTTTTCGGCATCAGAAGAAATATTGAAATTATCTTCTAAAATATTAACAATAGATTTTAACTCATTGAAATCCAACATAGAAGGCGTGCCTCCACCCCAATATATTGTGTTAATAGTTTCATCGCCAAGATAATTTTTCATTATGACAATTTCCTTTTTCAAGGCTTTTAGAACTTCATCCTTATGTTTGAGACTTACAGTGCTAAAGAAATTGCAATAATGACATTTTGTTGAGCAAAACGGTATGTGTAAATATATTCCTGCCATGCTGCAAAAGTATGATTTTTGAATCTATTGAAGTGTTATTTTCTACAGTACTGGAAGAGTCTTTTATTCATTGACTGCAAGCATATTTTTTTTAGAATATTTGAAATTAATTTTATAATACTTTCACAATAGCAGATGAGGTTTTTCTCTGAAAAATTCTTTAAAAAATGAAAGGAATCAAGCGCCATGTTGATTTCATATAAACTTTATAAGGCTTAAAAAACTCTTTCAAAAGAGACTCTTCGAAGAGTAATTTGAAAATTAAGTTTAAATAAAGAACTATAATAATTGCAAGTCTAAAATAATCGAAATGAGTGATAATCAGCGGAGTAAAGGTTATTATTATAGCTGAATACATTGGGTGGCGAATTACTTTATAAGGTCCCGACTCGACTAAGATAGCGCCATGTTTGGGCTGAGGTGTGATGTTGAGTTTGCTTTTGCTCATAACAAATATTGACCAGACGCCAAGAATAAATCCAGAAAATTCTATTCCTTGCCACCATATACCAGAGGCAGTTAGTGGGCTTAAAATCAAGAATAGAAAAAGACATGCATATTGAATTATAGTCAGCCATAAATTCCTGAGGTTTTGTTGTTTTGTAAGTTTCATAAGTGATTTTTTTAAGTTTTATTCTTTGTTTTTGGTATCAATTATAATAGTAACAGGGCCGTCGTTTACAAGCTGCACCGACATATTTGCGCCAAATTCGCCACAGACCAAGGCTCCGCTAAGCTGTGATTTTAACACGGCAATAAAGCTCTGATAAATTGGAATAGCCACCTCTGCTTTGGCAGCATGAATATACGATGGGCGGTTTCCTTTTTTAGTTTTGGCATGCAAAGTAAATTGAGAAATTAGCATTATATTACCATGAACCTCCTGAATAGATTTATTCATAACACCCTTTTCATCATCGAAAAGTCGTAGGCTTATAATTTTTTTTGACAACCAATTAATATCATCTTCATTATCAGCATTCTCGATGCCAATAAATACTACATAACCATGCTGTATTTCGCGACTTTCAAGTTCATTTATTGAAACAATTGCATTTTTAACTCTCTGAATTATGGCTCTCATGATAAATAAATTTTATTGTTACTCTGTCGATGGTTTTGTCCTCTTACATTTGGATAATAGTTTTTATTTCAACGTATCTTAATACCATTTTGCATGATTGTTTATGATATAATTGGATATTTTCATATACGATTGTTCATCACGAATAATGTGTTCATAATAATTACATTGCCATAATTTTTTATTGAATGTTCGCCAATTATTGGTTTTTAACCCACAACAATATTAATAATTCTACCATGAACAATAATGATTTTTCTCACTGCTAATCCTTCTATATATTTTTGAAGTTCAGGAGTTTTAATAATAGCTTGCTCTATTTCTTCCTTCGACATCGAAATAGGATATTCCTTTTTGAAGCGCAACTTTCCGTTTATCGATACTGGATATTCAAAGGAATTTTCCACAAGATATTTCTCTTCAAAAGCTGGAAATATTGCTTTTGTTATAGATTCATTATGACCGAGAAGAAGCCAAATTTCTTCTGCAATATGTGGAGAATATGATGAAATCAAAATATTTAATGGTTCCAAAATATCTCTCTTATTACACTTTAAATCAGAAAGTTCATTTACACAAATCATAAATTGACTTACGGAAGTATTAAAGCTAAAGCGCTCTGTATCTTCGATAATTTTCTTTATAGTTTTATGTAAAATTTTGAACTCATTATCGTTTGCTTTTTCGTTAGAGACATCAAAATTTCCATCGCCATTAAAAAATAGTCTCCAGTATTTTTTTACAAAACGTGATACTCCTTCTATGCCATTTGTATCCCAAGGTTTCGATTGTTCCAATGGGCCAAGAAACATCTCATAAAGTCTTAAAGTATCGGCGCCATATTTTGCCACAAGCTCATCAGGATTTTGAACATTATAGAGCGATTTCGACATTTTTTCAACTTCCCATCCACAAATATATTTGCCTTCTTCGAGAATAAATTCGGCCTCAGCAAATTCTGGCTGCCATTTTTTAAATGCTTCCAAATTCAAGATATCATTACTTACCATGTTGATATCCACATGAATAGTCTGAGTGTCAAATTTGTTTCTTAAATTATAAGAGACGAATTTATTGGTGCTTTTAATTCTATAAACAAGGCTGCTGCGTCCTTGAATCATTCCCTGGTTAATTAATTTTTTGAAAGGCTCTTCTTTTAATCCTATTCCCAAATCTACAAGAAATTTATTCCAAAAGCGCGAATAAATGAGATGTCCGGTGGCGTGTTCAGCTCCGCCGATATATAAATCCACATCTTGCCAATAGTTGATAGATGCTTGTGAAAAATATTGTTTTTCGTTGTTAGGATCCATATACCTAAGGTAATAACCACTGCTACCAGCAAAGCCAGGCATAGTATCAACTTCGAGAGGAAATCCTTCGTCAGTTTTCCAATTTTCGGCTCTTGCCAAAGGGGGTTCTCCTTTTTCCGTAGGCAAAAATTTATCGACTTTTGGCAGCTCCAATGGCAGTTGATTTATGTTCAATGCATAAGGCATCCCATCTTTGTAATATATTGGAAAAGGCTCTCCCCAATAGCGTTGCCGTGAAAAGATAGCATCTCGCAATCGGTAGTTAATCATCTTTTCACCAATGCCCAAGTCTGTAATTTTATGAATTGCTGCGCTGATTGCTTGCTTAACTTCCAGTCCATTCAAAAAATCAGAATTTATCATTTTACCTTCTTTGGCATCAAAAGACTCAATGCTGATATCTCCACCATCAACCACCTGAATAATAGGCAAATTGAAATGTTTGGCAAAAGCATAATCACGACTATCGTGCGCTGGTACAGCCATTATTGCACCAGTGCCGTAGCCCATAAGAACATAATCGGCAATATAAATTGGAATTTCATTGTGAGACAGCGGATTTATAGCAAATGAGCCAGTGAAAACGCCAGTAACTTTTTTCACTTCTGTCATGCGCGCTCTTTCCGAACGGTTTTTTGCCCAGAGCAAATAATTGGCAACCTCATGCTGATGATTTGCCTCGGTAAGTTCAGCTACCATTGGATGTTCTGGGGCAATAACCATAAAAGTAGAGCCATAAAGTGTGTCGGGACGGGTAGTAAATACTTCCAATTTTTGTGTGCTATTTTTCAGTTCGAAAAACACTTTTGCTCCTACAGATTTTCCTATCCAGTTGCGCTGCATCTCTTTTAGCGAATCCGACCATTCAACTATTTCAAGCCCATTTAAAAGTCTTTCGGCATAAGCAGTAACTCTTAACGACCATTGCTTCATGGACTTACGCTCGACAGCATGACCACCTCGCACCGAGAGGCCATCTTTAACTTCATCGTTGGCAAGTACAGTTCCAAGCTCTGGACACCAATTTACTAAAGTTTTGGAAAGGAATGCCAAACGGTAATTCATAAGAATTTCTTGTTGCTCATGAGTGCTCATAGCTTTCCATTGAGCGTTAGTAAAAATTTCTTGAAAGGTTGTGGCAGCATTAATTTTTTTGTTACCAGCAATTTCAAAAATCTGCACTAACAAATTTATAGGCTCTGCTTTTTTTGTGGCATTATTATACCAATAAGAAAATAACTTAGTAAAAACCCATTGGGTCCATTTATAATATTTAGGATCAGAGGTTTGAACTTCGCGCGACCAGTCGAAAGAAAAACCCAGATTATCTAATTGTTCTTTATATCTTTTAATATTTTCAGCGGTTGTTATTGCAGGATGTTGTCCAGTTTTAATTGCATATTGTTCGGCTGGCAGTCCGAAAGCATCAAAACCCATGGGATGCAGCACGTTGAAACCATTGAGACGCTTATAACGTGAATAAATATCTGATGCAATGTAACCGAGAGGATGCCCCACATGTAAACCTGCTCCTGAAGGGTAAGGGAACATATCAAGCACATAAAATTTTGGCTTATCAAGCTCTATTTCAACTTTATAAATCTTTTTCTCTTTCCAGTATTGCTGCCATTTTTTCTCTATTTCACTAAAATTATATTCCATCAAGTCTCAAGGTTATTTGCGTTATAAAATTCAAGTTGCGAAAATAAATAATTTAATGTTGTAAAAATTCCTTGTTTTCTTATGATAAAATTAGAATGTTGCTAAACGGGAGTTTTAAATATATCTCGATGAATTTATTTGTTTAATATTAATTTTAAAAACAGAACAAATATTATTATTTGATGAAGAATTTATTTTATTATTTTTGCCGCAGTAAGTGGAAAGATTTGATTGATTGCAACCACGGGAAAAAATGCTAAACCAAAAATCCCTATCAATCAAAATTTTTTCAAAGTATTATTTGAATTTTATAAATGATATTCATTTGAATATCAATTTTTTAACAAAATAAATTAAAGATATGGGATATTTATTTACATCGGAATCAGTATCAGAAGGGCATCCAGATAAAGTTGCCGACCAAATTTCTGATGCCTTAATTGATAATTTTTTGGCATTTGATGCAAAATCAAAAGTTGCTTGTGAAACCTTGGTAACCACTGGGCAAGTTATTCTTGCTGGTGAAGTAAAATCATCGGCATATTTAGATGTTCAAACCATCGCTCGTGATGTAATCAAAAAAATTGGCTATACCAAAAGTGAGTATATGTTTGAAGCTGATTCTTGCGGTGTGCTCTCGGCTATTCACGAACAATCTTCTGACATTAACCAAGGAGTTGTAAGACAGAAAAAAGAAGAACAAGGTGCTGGCGACCAAGGAATGATGTTTGGCTATGCCACCAGCGAAACAGACAATTACATGCCGCTGCCATTAGATTTGGCGCATTTATTATTGTTAGAATTGGCGGCAATTCGCAAAGAAGGTAAACAAATGTTATATCTTCGTCCTGACGCAAAATCTCAAGTTACTATTGAATATGATGATAACAATAAACCCATAAGAATAGATACCATTGTAATTTCTACTCAGCATGATGATTTTACAAAAGGCGATCAAAAGAAAATGCAGGTTCAGATAACCAAAGATGTAAAAGCCATACTAATTCCTCGTGTAAAAAAACACTTAAAGACATCATTGCAAAAGCTATTTAATGACCAAATTATTTACCATGTGAATCCAACAGGAAACTTTGTAATTGGCGGTCCTCATGGTGATACTGGTCTTACTGGCAGAAAAATTATTGTAGATACTTATGGTGGAAAAGGTGCTCATGGTGGTGGTGCTTTTTCGGGCAAAGACCCAAGTAAAGTTGACCGTTCGGCAGCCTATGCAACAAGACATATTGCCAAAAATATGGTGGCTGCTGGCGTATGTTCCGAAATTTTAGTACAAGTTTCTTATGCCATTGGCGTTGCCAAACCTATGGGAATTTATGTTAATACTTATGGTACAGCAAAAGTGAAGATGAGTGACGGGGAGATTGCAAAAGTTGTGGAAAAAGTTTTTGATATGCGCCCATACTTTATTGAACAACGCCTTAAACTGCGTAATCCAATTTATAGCGAAACAGCTGCTTACGGTCACATGGGCAGAAAAAATGAAGTTATAACCAAAACTTTTAAAACCCCCGATGGAAAGGAGAAAAAGATTACAGTTGAACTATTTACATGGGAGAAACTCGACTTTGTAGATAAAGTAAAAAAAGCTTTTGGCATGTAAAAAAGTGATTTTTTTATAATTGCAAAAAAGGAGGTTAATAAAAAATTAATCTCCTTTTTTTCTATCAAGCTTTTTGAAAATTTCCCAAATCATGATGCCAGCAGAGATTGAAATATTAAGTGAATGCTTTGTTCCAAACTGAGGAATCTCTACACAATCATCAACAATCGACATCACTTCTTCGCTCACCCCTTTCACCTCATTGCCAAAAACCAAGGCTAAATCCTTTTTTGGCAAATCGAAACTATTTGCCCATAATTTTTCTTCTGCTTGCTCAACCGCCCAAACCACTGTGCCTTTTGATTGTAACTCTTTCACCGCATCAAATGTTGATTCAAAATATCGCCAATCTACTGAATCTGTAGCTCCTAATGCAGTCTTCTGAATCTCTTTCTGCGGAGGCTTTGCCGTGATACCACAAAGAATTATTTCCTTAACAAGAAAAGCATCGGAAGTTCTAAATACTGAACCAACATTGCTTAAACTCCTAATGTTGTCCAAAATTATTGTCAGTGGAATTTTCTTTGATTTTTTAAACTCATCAACGTCCATTCTATTTAATTCAATATTTTCAAGCTTCCTCATAATTTTGTATATTTCAGGCTGCGAAACTATGAAAATCAGATTTATCTAAGCCAAAATTTTCTTTATCGTTTGCATAATTTATTTCTCGAAAATCAATCTCAAGATTTATTTTATTTAAGATTGAAAATATTATCTTTGCTAAACTAAATCAACCAAATTAAAGTTCTATGAAAAACTATATTCCAATAATAATTATTGTATTTTTAAGTCTATCTTTTAGCGTAAAAGATCTACTATTAGATAATTATAATATGCCTGTAGATGAAAAAACTGGAAAAATAACCTATCAACAAGTTATAAATGAGCAGGGGAAACCAGACGTACTTTACGATAGAGCTTACGCTTGGGCAAAAAAATATTTTGTAAATATTTCGAGCTCGGTAAACGTCAGAAATAAGGAAGAAGGCTTGATTAGCGGAGCTACAAGATTTAAAGTCCATACCACCGACAAAAAAGGTGTGCAAGTAGATGCCGGAGTTATCATTTATGATTTTAGTATAGAGCTAAAGGAAAATAAATTCAGAATTACTGAAACGAATTTCAAGCAAGCCAACAACTCAGGCAACGCTGTAGAAGAATGGTTTGACGACACAAATGAAGCTGCGAAACCAATGCATAAAGAAATTTTTGAACAAATTGATAATGAAGCCAAGGCAATGATTACCAGTCTTGTAGCTGGTATGAAACCAACTAAAGAAAGCTCTGATGAGTGGTAAATATTTTTGTGAATTATTAGAAACACCTAAAATTATATTATGTACGAATCGCTAAAAGAGCTTGATAATATTAGGCTTAATTTTAACAATGGGGGATTGCTCGTATTAAACATTTCTCTTGGAGTAATCATGTTTGGAGTGGCTTTAGGAATAAAGTTTAAGAACTTTAAAACTCTTTTTATGAAACCAAAGCCAGTGATTATTGGATTTTTAAGTCAATTTTTAATTCTGCCTGCTGCAACTTTTCTGCTGGTGATTTTACTAAAAAACCAAATTACTGTTGGCGTAGCCTTGGGAATGATTCTCATATCGGCTTGTCCAGGGGGGAATATATCCAATTTTATGTCGTCACTTTCGAAAGCAAATGTGGAACTTTCAATAAGTTTGACGGCCATAGCAACCATGTCAGCGGTAATTTTGACGCCATTTAATTTTGCTTTTTGGGGAAATTTATATATCTCTTATTTTCAACATGCCAACGCAAATGGCTTACTTCAACCTTTGCAAATTGATTCTTTTGAAATGTTTAAAACTGTTTTTATTCTCCTTGGAATTCCAGTAATTTTAGGAATGCTCACCGCATGGAAACTTCCAAAAATAACTTCAAAAATCATCAAGCCCTTACAAACCTTTTCAATTATTCTATTCATGATAATTGTAGTTTTGGCTTTTTCCAAAAATTACAACTATTTTATTTTATACATAAAATATATTATGATAATAGTGCTTATTCATAATGGTTTAGCCTTTTTTTCTGGATATCTTACTTCCTCAATTTTTAAATTACAACCCGATGTACGACGCACCATAACAATAGAAACTGGAATTCAAAACTCTGGTTTAGGTTTGGTTTTACTATTCAACGACAAGATTTTTCCAAGTGATCTGCCTATTGGCGGAATGCTTTTTATTGCAGGTTGGTGGGGAATTTGGCATATAATTTCAGGTCTTAGCCTTGCTACAGTTTGGTCTCGAATACCAATAAAAAAATCTCAGACTCATTGATTAAAAATATTTTAATAGTATGCCCTACTGAGCTGGAAGCCAAGTTTTTAATAAAGGATAAATCGCCTTACATTGAGAATCCACTTTTATATTCTTTAGATGAAATACATCTTCACGCCGACATATTAATTAGCGGCATTGGACAAATACAAACAGCTTATAATCTATTAAAAACTTTATCCGAAAAAGATTATTCTTTGGTGCTTCACATTGGAATTTGTGGAGCTTTCAGCAAAAAACTTTCTTTAGGTCAAATTGTGAATATAAACTCCGAATGTTTTGCTGATTTAGGGGTTGAAACAAAGGGTGGAATGACTTCAATATTTGAAATGGGTTTGATAGAAAAAAATAAATTCCCTTTCTCTAATTCCAAATTAATTAACACAAAAGCCAGTTTATCATTTTTTGATAAATATGTGAATGTTAAAGGTATAAGCGTAAATTCCATTTCTTTAGATAAGGAAAAAAATCGTAAAAAAGAAATTCAATTTGCGGCAGAAGTAGAATCTATGGAAGGAGCTACAGTTTTTTACATTTGCCTTCGAGAGAATATTAATTTTGCCGAACTTAGAGCAGTTTCAAATTTTGTGGGTGAAAGCGACAAATCTTTATGGAAAACTGAAGAATCCATTGCAAATCTTAATAAAGCAACAATTGAGTTTTTAAGTGAGATATAGCTTGAAAAAATTGAATATAAATTTGTTTTTAATTCAATAATTTGGCTGAAACGTACAAAATTTTGACTATGAAAATGTGTGTTAGTAAAATTGGGTGAGGTAAATAGCAAGAAATAATATCGCTCTTGGGACAAAAACTTTAGAATGAAAATTAAAGATAAATATCAGGACAGAAAATTTGTAATCTATGCCTTTATTGCTGGCATCGGATTAATTATTGTCATAAGGCTGATAATCTTGCAATTAATAGATAAAAATTATCGCTTTCTTGCTGAAAATAATTCCCTCAGAAATATTACAGTGCATCCACCACGCGGGCTTGTTTACGATAGAAATGGCAAAATATTGGTTTATAATGAAGCTGTTTACGACTTGATGGTGATACCAAACAGAGTTAAAAATATTGATACTGTGGCTCTTTGCAAATTACTCGACATCGACAAAGAAGGGTTCAATGAAAGGATGAACAAAGCCATTAAGCAATCGTGTTACCAAGCATCACTATTTGAAAAACAAATTTCAAAAGAAAACGCCGCTTATCTTCGTGAGAAACTTTACAAATATATAGGATTTTATATTGTTCCTCGAACTTTGCGCTCTTATCCGAAACCAATTGCTGCACATTTGGTTGGTTATATTGGCGAGGTAAACGACCGTGATTTGGAGAAAGACAGCTTCTATTCCTCTCGCGATTATATTGGCATTAGCGGATTAGAACGCACTTATGAAACGGTTTTGAGAGGCAGAAAAGGAGTGAAGAAATTGTTAGTAGATAATCTAAACCGAGAAAAAGGAAGTTTCTACGATGGCAAATATGATGTTGAGGCTGTAAATGGAAGCGATATTACTCTTGGTATAGACATGGATTTGCAAGAATATGGAGAGAAACTTATGGCTAATAAAAAAGGCGGATTAGTAGCCATTGACCCAAGTACTGGTGAGATTTTAGCGATAATTTCGAGCCCAACTTATGACCCAAATATGCTTGTGGGAAGAATCAGGTCTAAAAATTATAATGACCTTTTGAAAGACCTTCGAAAACCACTTCTAAATAGAGCCTTGATATCCTCATATCCTCCAGGTTCTACTTTTAAAACTATAAACGCTCTTATTGGAGAGCAAGAAAAAGTGCTTTTCCAAAATACACTTTACTCCTGCAATATGGGAATTAATTTTAGCGGCTTACATATCGACTGCCATGAACACCCATCACCATTGAATCTGGAACAATCAATTAGCCAATCATGCAATGCATATTATTGCAATGTTTATAGGTCGATAATAGAAAATAGAAGATATAAAAATTCGGAACAAGGCTACAGAAAATGGAGATATTATACTCAACAGATGGGCTTTGGAAAAGTATATCCTACCGATTTGCCTTATGAAAAATCTGGTAATATTCCGTCGCCAGAATATTACGATAGATATTATGGCAAAGGACATTGGAATGCTATCACCACAATATCACTCGCAATTGGACAAGGTGAAATATTAGTAACGCCACTTCAACTTGCTAACCAAGCAGCATTTATAGCCAACAGAGGCTATTATTTTATTCCTCATATTATAAAAAAAATTGAAGGACAGAAATCTATAGATGCCAGATTTTTGATTAAACATTATGTAGGCATCGACAAGCAATATTTTGAGCCCGTAATAGCTGGAATGATGGGCGTTACTGAGATCGGTGGCACAGCATCTTCCTCACGATTAGATTCCATAATAATATGTGGAAAGACAGGCACAGCGCAAAATCCCCATGGGAAAAATCATGCTGTTTTTATTGCCTTTGCCCCAAAAGATAACCCAAAAATTGCCATTGCTGTCTTCATAGAAAACTCTGGTTTTGGTGGCGTTTGGGCTGCACCTATTGCCAGTCTTATGATTGAACAATATTTAAAGGGTCATGTGGCAGAAAAAAGAAAACCCTTGGAACTACGAATGATAGAAGGAAATTTATTGAACTGATAATGAGAGTAAGAGAAAAAATATTCGAAAATATTGATTGGATGATGGTAATTATCTATCTCTTTCTGGTATTTTTTGGCTGGATGAATATTTATGCATCAGTTTATAATACCGAGCATTACCAAATTTTCGATATAAGCCAACTTTATGGCAAACAGATGATTTGGATAGGTGCTGCGCTAATTCTTGCATTCTTATTAATAATTGCTGACCCCAAATTCTTCAACCAGTTTTCATATATTATTTATGGGATTTCGTTGGCTTCACTTATTGCTGTTCTTCTTGTGGGCAAAGTTGTTGCTGGCTCTAAGTCATGGTTCGAGATTGGTAGTTTTGCCTTACAACCTGCTGAGTTTGTGAAATTTGCTACTGCTCTTGCTGTGGCTCATTACCTGAGTTTACAAGAAAAAACACTTGTTAGTTTACAGTCAAAAATCTTTGTAGGAGTAATTATTTTAATTCCTGCAATTTTAATTCTTTTGCAGAATGATACTGGCAGCGCCATTGTTTACTCTTCATTTATTTTTGTTCTTTACCGTTTCGGACTTTCAGGCAATATTTTTATTATCGGATTTTTTGCAATACTTCTTGCCGTGCTTGCACTTTTGCTTGGCTTATTATATCAGAAACTTGTTCTTATAGGCATTATTTTGGTTTTGATAGCTCTGATGTTTCTATTTATGAAAAAAAATCTGTCTAACATTCTCAAACTCTCAGCTTTATATCTATTAATTTGTGCTTATATTTTTAGTGTCGATTTTGCTTTTTCCAAGCTGCAACCACATCAGCAAATAAGGATAAAAGTGCTTCTAAATATGGAGTCTGACTTGCATGGAGCTGGTTATAATGTAAACCAATCAAAAATCGCAATAGGCTCGGGAGGATTTGCCGGCAAAGGCTTTCTGCGAGGTACACAAACAAAATACGATTTTGTGCCAGCCCAGAGCACCGATTTTATTTTTTGTACCGTGGGCGAAGAATGGGGATTTTTAGGCAGCTCCACAGTAATTGGTTTGTTTGTGGTGTTACTTATAAGAATTGTATATGTGGCAGAGCGACAGCGGTCGTTTTTTAGCAAAGTTTATGGCTATTCTGTTGCCTCCATTATGTTTTTTCATCTCACAATAAATGTGGGAATGGTAATAGGATTGCTCCCAGTGATTGGAATTCCCCTGCCATTTCTTAGTTATGGCGGATCATCTTTATGGTCTTTCACTATTTTACTTTTTATTTTTATTAGACAAGACTCCGAGAGAATGCAACTCCTTTAATGAATTTTTCAAAATCCTTTACATATTAAGACTATTAAACCCGAATAAATTTTTTCATCACAAAATATATGCTGTCAAAATATATAAAATTTATTCCCGTAACATCAATTTTCTTTTACCTTTGAACTATGCTTTTTAGTGAAATAATTGGACATAACTATTTGAAAAACAAACTTATCGATACCGTAAGGAATAATCGAATAAGTCATACTTTGATGTTTTATGGTCTCGAAGGTTCTGAAAATTTGAGTATGGCTATTGCCTACGCTCAATATATTTCGTGTACCAACAAGCAAACTGTTGCCAATGACACCGATTTGATAGGCGACAGTTGTGGAGAATGTGCTTCGTGTAAGAAATATCAACATTTAGCCCACCCAGATTTGAATTTTATTTTTCCTGTTGCCAATACCAAAGAACATAATGTAAAGCCCATAAGTGCCATGTTTTTAAACCATTGGCGCGAAATATTGATGACAAATAATGGATATTTGAGCGACACAGAGTGGTATGAAAAAATTGGCATTGAAAATAAGCAAGGACGCATTGGAGTTGACGATGCCAGCGAAATAAATCGTATAGCCTTTCAAACACCTTACGAATCAAAATTCAATATCATTATCATTTGGATGGTAGAAAAACTTTACCATGCTGCTGCTCCAAAACTTCTGAAAATTCTCGAAGAACCACCAGAGAACACTCTGTTTTTTCTGGTATCTCAAGACCTCGACCAGATATTAAACACCATTTTATCGCGCACCCAACTCATAAAACTTTATAGGCATCCTGATGCTGATATGAGAAAATATATCAAAAGATATTTCGATATTTCCGAGCAAAAACTTGACTATGTGGTAAATATGGCCGAAGGCAATTATAAAAATGTATTCTCTCTGCTTCAAAATAATGATATTGCTGACTTTCAATTTACTAACTTCCGTGAACTAATGCTTGCTTCTTATGGCAACAATTTCTTAAAAATTAAAGATAAAGTCAATTTTTTGTCGTCAATAGGACGCGAGAAACTTAAAGATTTTCTAAATTATGGCCTAAGGGTTATTCGGCTGAGTTTGATTTATGAAGTTGGAAATCAGAAACTTTTGCGTGCGACAAAATCTGAGTTTGACTTTGTATCCAAATTTTCGAAATTCGTTAACTCAAAAAATGCTGCAGCAATATCGGATGAGCTCACTCTTGCTTTAAAGCATATTGAAAGAAATGGTAACGCCAAGATAATTTTAATGGATTTATCGCTTAAAATGGTAATGATTTTTGCTGCAGCTAAAAAGCAATGATTTGGCTCACAAAGAATTCAAATAAACTCAATTTATACTCATAAATATTTTCTATCACTTATTAACAAGTAAATCTTTCAGGGCTAAATCCACCTTTGGATGCAAAAATTTATATGATGAGGCTCTGATTTTTTCAGAAGAAACTCTGCTCCCCTCCAAAAGTATCACGGCCATTTCTCCAAAAATTAACTTCATAAAAATTGCTGGAATCTTTGGAAACCAAAATGGCTTCTTAAGAGTTTGGGCTACTTTTTTTGTAAATTCTTGATTAGTAATGTGCTCAGGAGCAACAGCATTATAAGCTCCAGTCATTTTTTGGTCTTCGATAGCTTTAATATAAATGCCACATAAATCAATGATATGAATCCATGGAAAATATTGCTTGCCATTGCCTATCGCAGAACCAATTCCTATTTTTATTGGCATAATAATTTTCGATAATGCACCGCCTTCCTTGGTTAGTACTACAGCTGTTCTTATTGCCACCGTTCGAATACCAATATTGATAAATTTATCATTAACTTGCTCCCATTTTTTACAAGTTTTACCGAGAAAATCATCTGCTGCTTTACTCTCTTCTTCAAAAATTATTTTGCTCGTAGTAGAACCATAATATCCAATAGCAGAAGCTGTTATAAAAACTTTAAGCTTATTATTTGTTTTGGAAATGCTATTAAAAATCAGTTCACCAGACTTTACTCTGCTGTCAACAATTTCGTTTTTCCTTTTGTGCGACCATTTTTTTTCTCCAATATTTACTCCAGCAAGATTTATAATAATTTCGGCTTCATTTAAGGCTTTTGTGTCGATTTCATTTTTATTCAAGTCCCATAGATAAGTTGGTATTGATGGATAAAGGTTTTTCGTTCGACTCATAATTGCAACTTCATATCCCCTATCTTGCAAACTACCACAAAGATTTTTGCCTACAAGCCCGCTGCCTCCACAAATTAATATTTTACTCATATAAATTTAATAATCAATGTTTTGGTTGACTTTTATTAAAGTAGCAACATCGAAACCATTATTTGTGGCAACCTCCAAGAGCTTGTTAAAAATGCTTTCGTCTAAGATTTGAGTTCTTGAGAGTATCCACAAATATTTTCTTGAAGGATCGCCCACGAGTGCATATTTGTAATTTTCATCTAAGAAAATAATATAATAATTGCCTGCAAATGGCCAGAAGAAGCTTACTTTAAGTCTGCCTGGAAAATCAGCATTTGGAATCCATGCCTTGCCTTTAGCTTTGCTTACTTTCCCTTTAATTTCGGTGGAAAATCCTTGGTTCAAGACTTCAATGTTGCCATCAGATTTTGGAGTATAAGTAGCTGTAATTCTCTCTAAATTCTTTTCAAAACTGTTAGGCAAGCGAGCAATCTCATACCATTTGCCAGCATATTTTTCAATATCCACCTTTGCTACTGTTGGAAGGTCTTTGCCGCTTTTACATGACAACAAATTAATCATAATCAAGAATATTAGTAAGTTTTTTACCATAATTTGCAAATTTTAATTTTCCTCAAAGAATTATAAAACATTATTTATCAATGATTATCATAAATAAATACGATTCAAAATCGCATTATTTTCATCTCCAAAGATAATAAAATTTGCTTAATGGCTTTCGCGAGGATTTAAAATGATTGTATAATTATGATATGACTTTAAATGGCAATTAATTATTTAGAGTCTGACAAAAACAAGAAATAAATTAAACCAATGGGTTAGCATTAAAAAAAATCATCCGATATCGAATGATGTCGGATGATTTAAATGACCTAATGATGGCTTAGGCGGCTGTTTCAATACAAGTTTAAATCAGAGTTCTTTAATTTTTATTTAGCATTTGAAGGTTGAGTTACTTTCTTGAGCTCCAATACTTCCACCACAGTGCCCCCATTAGTTGATTGCCAACTTTGTACTTTTCTTGTATTTACCGTCATTATCCATGTTTTCGAAAAATTAGAACCTTGGCTATCAATGGTTACCAAATTATCAGTATTTGACCATTTAAACCGCAAATTGTCCTCATAAGTAGAACCAAAAACAGTATAACTGACATTTTTTTCTCCAGTTTTATCAGCAAAAAATGTTATTACACCAATATTACTCAGTGTTACAGTTTGTTGGTCAGGTTTAGAGGTTTCGTACTTCTCAATATTCCATGAACCAATCAAATGATTGGAGCAAGATGAGAAAATTATTCCAATAAGGAATAAAGAAAAAAGTTTAAAAATTGTTTTCATAATTTAATAATTTATAGATTTTGAATAAAATTTAGTTTTGCTTTTTAGTTGGAATGATATATTAAGTCAGCCATTACATGCAAAAGTGTGACTTTAGCATTCATTGTTTTTGCCAAAGAAAATCCGATCTCAGCTACCTTTTGAGCTGTAGGATCGTAATCTAAAGCTATTAGAAGGTTTTTCATTTTTATCGTTTTCATAAAAATCTGCTCTTTAATCAATTTATGCTTTTATGGAATCTATTGGCTTTTGGATAATAAAATAGAATTTTATAAACTAATTCTTGTTAACCAAGTGATATTCATGTTTATCACCGTCATTATCAATATAGTAATACCAAAATGATTTCTCTTCGAGTTTTGTAATATACAGTATGTGATTTTCCTGATTATTGATGCCAGTAATTTTTATTTCATCATCATTATTCTGAAAAACCCAGGTTCCTGATCCCGAAGCTCCTCCCCATTCATAGTTATAGTTTCCTTCTTTAGTAAAAGTCTCGTTGTAGGATGTTACTAATGAAGTATAATCTACACCTTTCACCTTGTAATTATCTACTTTCCATGTGTTAGCGACTCTTTCGGTTCTTGAGCGAAGGCTAATTTTTGGCCCATCTTCGTATTTTGTACACGATTGAACAACGGGCAACATAAAGCCAATAATAATGGCTATTGCAAAGAATTTTTTCTGGTTTTTCATGTTTTATAAATTTAGATTTTTACTATTATTTTATACTTATTCTGTTATAAAGAAGAAATTATTTTGCGCAATTCTTCTTTTGATTTACCCAATTTTTTTTCAAGTCTTCCATACATTTCCTCCTTTTTCCCTTCTACAAACAATAAGTCGTTGTCAGTAAGGGTAGCAAATTTCTGTTTTAGTTTCCCTTTTTGCTCAGTCCAATTTCCTTTAATTTCTCTTGTATTCATATCTTTTGATTTTAAAATTTTCACATCTACTGTGATAGTTTATATAATAATACAAAAGTCTATCCTTTCTATGGACTATCTATTACATAATTGAGTAAAATACTTACATCATTCGCACCTCCTTATTTTTCTGAAGTATAAAGAACTTTATTAAATGCTGAAGAAGTAAGGAAAAATATTCTCCGAGATGTTTAAAAAATTATTATAATCACAATTAACATAAAGACTAAAATTTTTAATTTCGCGGCTATAATTATTAAATTTTATAGCATGTTCAAGAATATTATAGTGCTTTTTATTAGCTTGTTTTTTACTATTTCAGCAGCATTTTCGCAAGGTCAAATGCCATTAGAAATTGGTGGGCGTCAGCTAAACTTCGGGTTTATTGGCTCCAATACCAATCTTCCAATTTATGTTGGGATGGATTTTGCAGTTCACCAAGATATTACAATTGGAGGAGAAGTCCGACCACAATTTTGGAACAAAGGCTCATTTATTGGGCTCTTGGCTAATGGCGATTATCATTTTAACACGCTTATGGATATCCCCAGCAATTTTGATTTCTATTTAGGACTCGAATTCGGTTTCGGTCTCTGGCTGAGTGGAAATTCAGGTGAACGCTCTGGATTTATTGGTGGATTGCATCTTGGGGGTCGTTATTATTGGTCAGATAAATGGGGCGTAAATATTGAATTGGGTGGCGGCACACACTACGACGGCAAACTCGGCCTCTCCATGAAAATGTAATAATTAGTCCTTCAAATATTTCATGAATCGTGGAAATAATATTTCCCTGTATTTTCAATTTTGATACGACAACAAAGATTGCCGACATTGATTTACAATTTTATTATTGACTACTTTTTACATTGTTATAAAAAACAGTAATAAATATAAGAGAAACAAAAACCTAAAGCATAACAAATTAGCCACTCAATAGAAGAAGATTTCTATATCTTTGCCACAAATTATTTGAATTTTATGAGCCAACTATCAGAACAAGAATTATTAAGGCGTAAATCGCTGGAAGAGTTATATAAAATGGGCATTAATCCATATCCACCAGAGCAATTTGAAGTCAATACTAACTCCAAAGAGCTTCATGAAAACTTTGAAAAAAATCCTGCGGCTTTTGCTAATGTAAAGATTGCAGGCAGAATTATGAGCCGTCGAATTATGGGTGCGGCGAGTTTTACCGAGATTCAAGATGAGCAAGGAAGAATTCAGCTTTATATAAAAAGAGATGAAATCTGCCCCAATGAAGATAAGGCGCTTTATAATACCGTATTCAAAAAACTTATGGATATTGGTGATATCATAGGTGTAGAAGGCTATGCTTTTTTTACTCAAATGGGTGAACTCAGCATACATGTAAGCTCTTTGAAATTACTTAGCAAAGCCTTGCGCCCATTGCCAATAGTAAAAGAAAAAGATGGTATAAGTTTCGATGCTTTTACCGACCCAGAGCAACGTTACCGCCAGCGTTACGTCGATTTGATTGTGAATTCACAAGTAAGAGAGACTTTTCTTCAGCGCAGCAAAGTGATTAACACCATGCGAAATTTCTTCAACTCTTTCGATTATCTCGAAGTAGAAACACCTATATTGCAACCTATTCCTGGAGGTGCTGCTGCTCGCCCTTTTAAAACTCATCACAATGCTTTAAATATTCCGCTCTACCTTCGAATTGCTAACGAGCTCTATCTGAAACGTTTGATTGTAGGGGGCTACAACGGAGTTTACGAATTTGCCAAAGATTTTCGCAACGAAGGAATGGATCGCACTCATAATCCTGAATTCACAGTTATGGAAATTTATGTAGCTTATAAAGACTACCACTGGATGATGGATTTTACAGAAAGAATGATAGAAAAAGTTGCCCTTTCTCTTCATGGTACTACAAAAGTTCCCTTTGGTGAAAATCAAATTGATTATAAAAGACCTTTCCAAAGAGTGAGAATTCTGGATGCAATAAAAGAACATACAGGTTACGATGTTGCTGGAATGAACGATATATCTCTTAGAGAAGTTTGTACAAAATTGGGGATGAATGTTGACGATTCGATGGGCCAAGGCAAACTTATTGACGAGCTTTTTGGTGAGAAATGTGAACACCATTATATTCAGCCAACCTTTATAATCGACTATCCTGTGGAGATGTCGCCATTATGCAAAAAACATAGAGATAATCCTGAGCTTACAGAGAGATTTGAACTTTTTGTAAATGGAAAAGAACTTGCCAACGCATATACGGAGCTCAATGACCCTATCGACCAGAAAGAAAGATTCCAAGAACAAATGCTTCTTTCGGAAAAAGGCGACGATGAAGCCATGTTTATCGACCAAGATTTCCTTCGCGCTTTGGAATATGGAATGCCTCCAACATCTGGAATGGGCATTGGTATCGACCGTTTGGTGATGTTTATGACTAATCAAGATTCTATACAAGAAGTGCTGCTTTTTCCACAGATGCGTCCTGAAAAAAAGAAAATCCCTCTTAGCGAAGAAGCTCAGATTGTTTTTAATATAATAAAACAAAATGAAACAATGGAATTAAACGAGCTTAAAATTCAAGCTGCTATTTCAAATAAAAAATGGGATTCGGCAATAAAAGAACTTGCTAAAAATAACTTAGTTACAGTTACAAAAACCTCCGATTCGCTTATGGTTAATCTTATGAAATAAGTTCATAGCTTAGTAATTAGCCTCTCCTTATATGTCTTATGTGTTTCAAAAAAAAGGGAACCACAAAAGACACAAAAGCAAAAATATCAACCACAAAAGACACAAAAGAACCATTTTAACTTATGTGTTTCAAATTTTGAGGGAAGAACCACAACTTTATAAAAGACTTTCCCTGATAAATTAATGGAGCAGCAATCGAAATCAAGACACTTTTGACTTATAAACCATAATTATCACTTTCATTAATTTTCATTCATATTCATATTATTTTATTCATATCTTTGCTTTCATCACTGTTAACTTTGCTTTATGCGATTAATATTTTTTTCTTTTTTTTCAATTATTCTAAATATGGCTATTTCTGGGCAGAAACTCAATCTCGATGCCGATAGTTTGTATCAAAAAAATACCATAGTTTTAAAACTAAAAAATGACTTTCGTAAGCTTGCAGATAATGACAAAATTAACTCAATATCAATAGAAAATATTTTACAAAAGCTTGAGGTAGAAACTTTTGAGAGGATTTTCCCAAATCACAGAAAACCTATGGAAGAAACAGATATCTATGGTAATAGTCTTGTAGATTTATCTTTGATTTATCAGTTAAAATATAGAGATTCTTATCCAGTAAATTCAGTTGTAAATCAGTTTTTAAAAACTGGACTTTTCGATTATGTGGAGCGCCGCCCATTGAGCAAAACCCTTTTCGTACCCGATGATTCACTTTTAGCAAATCAATATTATCATAGAGTTGTTAAAGCTTTTCAGGCTTGGGATATAGAATCTGGCGATTCAAACGTAGTCATTGGCATGGTAGATACTGGAACCGACATTTATGGTGAAGATTTAAAAGATGGAATCTCTTATAATTATTCCGATACCATTGATGGAGTTGACAACGATAATGATGGCTATATCGATAATTTTCGCGGTTGGGATTTAGGTATGAATGATAATGTGCCAATGAGTTATTGGGATCATCACGGCTGTTTTACTACTGGAATTGCTGCCGCCAGAGTTAATAATCATGTTGGAATAGCTGGCTTAGGCTACAAAACAAGATATTTACCCGTTAGAGTTTGTGACGATAATGGATATATGAGCAAAGATTATGAAGGAATCGTTTATGCCGCCGACCACGGTTCAGATATCATAAATAATTCTTGGGGAGCATTTGTAAAAACAAGCTTTGGACAAGATATAGTAAATTATGCAACCTTCAATCACAATGCTTTGGTAGTAGCATCCACTGGAAATAATGGTAACGAATGGCTTTTTTATCCAGCCTCATTCGAAAATGTCATCTCCTGCGCTGCCACCGACAGCCAAGATGTTCGTTGGATTTATTCCTCTTATGGAACAACCGTAGATATTTGCGCACCAGGAGTGCATGTTTTTTCTACTTGGACTTATAACGAATACTTTGCCTCCAGCGGCACAAGCTTCTCAGCACCAGGAGTTTCTGCTGCCGCCGCTTTGTTAAAAGCACATTTCCCTAATCTATCAGCATTACAAATTGGTGAACAACTGAGAGTTACTGCCGACAATATCGACACCATTGCCGCCAATGCTTCCACCATTGGAATGCTTGGCTCAGGAAGACTTAATATTTACAAAGCTCTTACCGACACCAGCCGACCATCAATAAGATTCCGAAATCGCAATGTGCTTATGACTGGCGACCAAGCTTATGACACCATTAGGTTTTCTGGCGAATTTGTGAATTTTCTCCATAAGTCGAGCTCTGCCTTAACAGCCACTTTAAGCAGCAATTCACCATATCTTTCAATAGTAAATCCAGTAGTAAATTTGGGGCAGATAAATACTCTCGGTACTTATAATAATAATGCCAATCCATTCATCATCAAAATATTAGCTAATGTGCCTGCGGGCACTGAAGCTGATGTAAAGATTACTTATTCCGATACAAATTACTCTGGCTTTGAATATTTCAGATTTCAGATTAACAAAAATTTTGCTGACCTCGATACAAATGATATTTCAGCTACCATAAGTCCAAATAGTCTTATTGGATATGCAAATATTCAGAAATCGCAAGGTGAGGGATTTAATTATAAAAATCCACGAAGTTTGCTTTCTTGGGCTGGGCTGGTAGTAGGAAATGCTGCTGGAAAAGTATCTTCAAATATTTATGGAGACAATGGCATCGACGCAGATTTTCAAGCTGTTGGAAATTTCTCCGAATTAGTTCCACCAGTTTTCGGCGACCAGAATTATCTTTGCGAATTCAATGATAATCTTGCGGCTTTCAACAAATTAAATATAAGTGTTAGGCAAAATTCTTACGCTTATCATAGCAATCCTAAGAAAGTGATTTTTTTAAATTATGTTATTCGAAATAATGGAATACTGCCATTATCAAATCTATATGTTGGTATTTATGCCGATTTCGACATTGATGTATCTTATAAAAATAAAGCTTATTACGACTCAACATACCGCATGGCTTACACGCTTCCAACCCAAGGTGGGAAATATGCTGGAATCATGATGATGGATTCTGTAAGCACTAATGTTTATAATTTTGATAATGATGGTAGCGAAAACTCGGTAAATATTTATGATGGATTTTTAGATTATGAGAAATTTATCGCCTTAAAAGGAGGCAGAGATTCTGCTGGTTCTGTAAATATTTCTGGAAACGACGTAAGCACTTTGCTGAGCACTGGGCCATTTAATCTGATGGCAGGCGATAGTTTAAGTCTAACTTTTGCCATGCTTGCTGGCGACCATCTTTACGACCTTCGGCAGTCGGCTCAGCAAGCACTCAACAGATTTTATAATGTAACTGCTCTCGGTAGTTTGAATTCTATTAATAACGAAATTATTGTTAGCCCAAATCCCTTTAGTAATAAAATAGTTTTTAGTTTTGAAAAAGCTCAAAAAGGAAAAGCCATTCTGAAAATATATGATTCAGCTGGCAAAGAAATGCTATCGAAAAATTCCACTTTTAATACTTCAGATAAATTGATATTTGATGTTAACAGCTTACCAAAAGGAATATATTTCTATACTTTAAACACTGATTCAAAAGTATTTAAAGGAAAGATTGTAAAATAAATACATTCATCAATAAAAGATTATGGCAATTAATTTTTCAAAAATAATAGCAGATTTTTGCCATTTTTTTTGATGAATAAAAATTCATTTTCAAATATAATTGTTATTCTAATCGCTGTTTTAATTTAAGCTAATTCCTCAAAAAATGCCAATATCAACAGAGATTTTCATCGGGAAAGATATAATTTTATGAGGTTTCTAAGCTTTTATAGATAAATTTGCAGCGCAAAACTTACAACTATGGCGAAACAGAAAACACTACTTTTATTTTTATTATCGGCAATTATTTACTCCAATATATCCGCACAATTATTTAATAATCAGTACTCTGATGACAGCACAACATATTACATTCGATTTTGGAATACTTCACTCACCAACTTATCTCATGAGTGGATTTACAGCAAAATAAACCCAAATATAAACACATCAAACCCAACAAATGATGTAATAGTTTCTGATGTGGAAATGGAGAATTTGCTAAAAACCAAATATCCAGCATTAAGATTGGAGCTAAGTGCGAGAGCTAAAGAGATATATAAAAATTATCTACAAAACCAAGCAGAAGCACGAATGGCAAAGGCTATTTTTGTAAAATATCGCAAAATCTTTGAAGACAGTTTGGTAGCTCATGGAATTCCAAAAGAAATAGCTTTCACAACTTTTGCGCTCACAGCCATGCAAAATAAAGCAAGAGGATATACTGGAGCAGCGGGCTATTGGCAAATCCCTTACACCTATAGTCGAAAAGCTGGACTTCAAATAGATAGCTATGTCGATGAAAGATTAGATGTGCTTAAATCTACCTCTGCGGCCATAAAAACATTGAATGATTTTTATGGAATTTATAGTGATTGGAAGCTTACTTTGGCGGCTTTCACATGCGACCCCTCAAATGTGAACAAATCTATCAGACGCAATGATAATATTGTCGATTTTTATTATATTTATCCCTCACTTCCTTATTTCGGCAGAGATGTAGTTGACGCAATTACCGCTTCCATATTATTTTTTGAGTATGATAAATCTTCTTATAGCATAGATTATATCTCAAGAGTTGATACGGTTGATATTTCGAGAAAGCTACATTTTACACAAATTTGCGAACTGCTTAATTTAGATATTAACGAAATTAGATTTCTAAATCCAATTTTCAAATTCGACTTTGTGCCGGCCATAAATCATATTTATCCTCTTTATATCCCCAAAGGTAATTTGGCTAAATTCAATATTTTGGAAGATTCAATTTATGCCTATAAAGACAGCCTATTATTCAATATAAAACCTCACTCCATTCCAGTTATTGCTGTGGCTAAACCAGTTGTAGCCGAGGAGGTTGAAGAACCCTTCGAGAGTAGCAAAGCTATTTATTACAATGTAAAACGCGGCGACAATCTTGGACTTATTTCAGGTTGGTATGAGGTAAGCATAAGTCAATTGCAAGAATGGAATAATATTAAAAGCTCTCGTAGTCTTCAAGTTGGTAAAAAAATTAAAATTTATGTTCCATCTGCTCGGGCAAAATATTACGAAAAAATAAACAAAATGAGCCTTTCTGAAAAGAGACGACTTGCTGCCGGAGGATCTTCAAAAAGTACATCAACAAGCAAAACCACTTCAAGCAAATCGAGCCATAAAACCATTTATTATACTGTAAAAAAAGGTGATACAATAGGCTCAATAGCAAAAAAATATTCAGGAGTAAGCAATAGCGATATTATTAAATGGAATCATATTTCTGATCCACGCAAAATTCAAGTTGGGCAAAAACTCAAAATCCAAAGATAATTATGTCGCCAAAAAAGGTATTATTATTTTTTCTTTTGGTGGGAGTAATTATACTTCCAGCAGTAGTTTTTTTCCCTGCTAATGGAATTCAAATTGGTGCATTTAGGTTGAAAATGATATCAATAAATAATATTATTGGAAAAGATACTGTTAAATATACCAATATCGATAATATCATTGGTATTTCTAAGAATATTGATTCGCTTCCAGACATTTTAAAGTCCTCAAATGATACAGCAAATTTTAATAGCGAAAAATTTAAGGCAAGTGTTGATAATCTTTCTCAGTCGATTTACCGCATGGAATATGGCCTCGAAGGCAAAAATAATTTGTATAACTTTTTCAAACTTTTAAGGAGCGGAATCACTAACAAGGAGCAGATTAGGATTTTGCATTATGGCGATTCGCAAATTGAAGGGGACCGAATTACTGCATATTTAAGAAACAAATTGCAACAAAATTTTGGTGGTTTTGGTCCTGGTCTATTGCCAGTA
The DNA here is from genome assembly GCA_001872625.1 of Bacteroidetes bacterium CG2_30_33_31. GTDB lineage: Bacteria > Bacteroidota > Bacteroidia > Bacteroidales > UBA1556 > UBA6267. Next base: position 5,210 of record MNXP01000002.1, on the reverse strand, counting down.
GTTCAACCTTATGATTCATATTTTTCGGCTGTTCAGTCTAATGCTGGCAGATGGTATAGATACACAATCTTCAACAATAAAGACCCACGAATAAACCATAATAGGTTTGGAGTACTTGCAGCATTTTCGCGCTTTGCACCTGCTGTTCCAGTGGACGAAAGTTTCATTCCTGATAATATCTACAGCGCATCTTTTCAAATTAGTGAATCAAAAATAGCATATTCTAACGTCAGAAAATTTAAAAGACTAAGAATATTTTATGGCAATTCAAATACAAAAGTGGAAGTAAAAATTTCTGCCAAAGGCAAATTATTAATTAAAGATAGTTTGGAAGCTAAAGTGAATTTAAGCAGCTTCAATTTCAATTTTCCAGAATATGTAAAAAATGTAAAAATAGAATTCTCTGGCTACGATAGCCCCGATATCTATGCAATAGATTTGAGTGATAAAGTTGGTCTTGAGGTTGATAATATCAGCATGCGAGGTGCATCGGGGACTATGTTCACAAGGATGAATTTTATTCATCTGCAAGCCATGTATAAGACCTTGAATGTAAAAATGTTCATACTTCAATTTGGCGGAAATGTAATACCATATACAACAGGCTCTGTTGCAATTGAAAATTATGGAAATTGGTTTTATAACCAGCTTATTCTTTTAAAAAAAATGATGCCAGAGGCAACAATTATTGTTGTTGGCCCTTCAGATATGTCGCATAAAGTAGGCGAAGATTATGTAACTTATGAGAACTTGCCAAAGGTAAGAGATGCTCTAAGAAGTGCAACTTTAAAAGCAGGATATTCCTATTGGGATATGTATATGGCTATGGGTGGATATAATTCTATGCCATCTTGGGTTAGCGCAAGGCCATCTCTTGCCGGCGTTGATTATACACATTTTACGCCCACGGGAGCCAAGCTCATTGCCAATATGTTTTATAATGCGCTTATGATGGAATTTAAAGAGTCGGAAATAATAAAAAGTACAGCTAAAAAATGAGATTTACCGAAGCAATATTAAACAATTTTTATCGCACACTCTGCGTGTTGGCTTTTTATTCGGGTATATTTTATCCTAATGATTCTAAAGCACAAATTGAACAATATCCCTTTGAAATTGCCGGCTATAACTTTATAAATTACGACAGTAACAAGATTAATTTTTATGGAAACACCGCTAATTTTACAAAATTTTTTGGCAAATTAGATACTTTAACCAGCCGAGGTGAAGGCCAAATAAATGTGGTCAGTTTTGGCGGATCACATATTCAAGCTGATATTTTTACAGGGCAACTCAGAAAACGTTTTCAATTATTGAATGGTGGCATGAATGCAGGCAGAGGTTTCGTTTTCCCTTATCGGATGGCTAACACCAACACTCCTTATGGTTATTATTTCAGATATACAGGCAAATGGGAAAGCTATCGAAATATTAATAGGAATATTAATTATGATCTTGGTATGGCTGGAATCATGGCTTATACAAGCGATAGTTTGAGCTCGATAATACTTATGTTCGAGCCCAACAGCCGTATCAAATATGATTTTAATAGAGTGAAAATTTATCATCTCTGCGACAGCCTTTCATACTCTTTACAAATTGATTCATTGCTGGTTGACAGCATTATAGAAGTCCCTGACGAGGATTATACTGAATTCTATTTGAAGAAATATGTTGATACTCTGGAGCTATTTTTTGTGAAAACTGACAGCATTCAAACAGGTTTTCAGTTTTATGGAATGAATCTGGAAACAGAAGACCCCGGAATTATTTACCACAATTTTGGCATCAACGGCGCTTCTACTTCTTCTTTTGTAAAATGTACTCATTTAGAACAGCAGCTGAAATCTATCAAACCTGATATGGTAATTTTTGGGCTTGGAATAAATGATGCTTATGGTAAAAATTTTAACCAAAGTCTCTACCAAGAAAATTATGATACTTTGATAAAAATTGTGAAAAGAATAAATCCTGATGCAGCAATAGTTTTCACTACCAACAACGATTCATATTTGTACCAAAGAAATGTAAATGGCAATGGAGAAATTGTAAGGGAAACTATAAATAAAATTGCTATCAAACATGATGTGGCCGTATGGGATATGTATAGTATTATGGGCGGATTGAACTCTATTGTGAGTTGGCAAAATGCCGGTTTGGCTCAAAGGGATAAAGTGCATTTTACTCGCCCTGGTTATATGCTTTTAGCAGATTTATTCTTTGATGCTATGATGCAATCTTTTGGTAATTTTCTTCAGTGGGAAGTTGTAAATTCTGAGCCAGAAATAAAGGTAGAATTAACTAAAAAATAAACCATTGGAAGAGTTACTAAGAAACATATTCTTATATTCGCCAGAACATCCACTTATCTTCACGAGGTTTTATTTTTGGGCATTTTTTGCCATAGTGCTTTTTGGATATTCATTTCTTAACAACTCAAAAAATCGCTCCATAAGAGCTGGTTTCTTATTCTTGGTGAGTCTATTTTTCTATTACAAATCAAGCGGAATGTTCTTCTTCATTCTCTTGTTTTCAACGGTTTACGATTATTATATTGGGAAATGGGTTTATGCTGTTGGCACAAAATTGAAGAAGAAATTATTGATTTCAAGCAGTGTGTTTGTTAATCTGGGTCTTTTAGCATATTTCAAATATTCCTATTTTTTTATAGGCAGCATAAATGAGATCTTTCATACAAATTTTGAGGTGATAAATTATATGGCCCAATTTGTAAATAACTATACTGGCACTCATTTTTCGGTAGACGCCATACTCCTTCCAGTAGGAATTTCATTCTATACATTTCAAACTATAAGCTATTCTATCGATGTTTATAGAGGCGAGCTGAAGCCAGTAAATAATATAATAGATTTTGGATTTTATGTAAGTTTTTTCCCTCAGTTGGTGGCTGGTCCAATAGTAAGAGCGTCTCAATTTATTCCACAGATGTATAAAGATTATAGCCTTACAAAAGCAGATTTTGGGCTGGCAATTTTTTGGATTATGAATGGATTGGTGAAGAAGATTTTTATAGGAGATTATATAGCGGTCAATTTTGTTGATAGAGTTTTTGGAGCACCGCTGCATTATTCTGGTTTTGAAAATCTTATGGCTCTTTTCGGCTATTCGCTGCAGGTTTATGTCGATTTTTCGGGCTATACCGATATTGCTATAGGCGTTGCTTTGCTGCTAGGGTTTGTGCTTCCAGTAAATTTCAACTCTCCCTATAAAGCCAAAAATGTTGGTGATTTCTGGCGTCGTTGGCATATTTCCCTCTCCACTTGGCTCAAAGATTATCTGTATATTCCTATGGGTGGAAATCGCAATGGCTCTGCATTCAGCTATATAAGCCTGATTTTTATTTTAGCATTTATAGTTTTGATATCTGGAAATTTGTGGCTTCTGCCAATTTTCGGATTAATATCGATAGTATCGATTTTGTTTGCCTGGAAATTTCCACACTTCAAGCATGGCATCAATACCAACATAAATCTTATGCTTACCATGCTTATTGGCGGTCTGTGGCATGGTGCAAGTTGGCAATTTATTATCTGGGGTGGATTGAATGGACTTGGAATTATGGTTTATAAATTCTGGCGCAATATAAGTCCTTGGGAAAACATAAATCATTGGATAGTAAATGTTTGGAAAATATTTCTGACTTTTACTTTCATCACTTTTACTCGCGTATTTTTTCGCTCTGAATCAATGGATGTTGTGAATGGAATGATGCATCAGATTTTTAACAGCATGTCATTGGAAATTATTCCAGCAGTGGTGGCTGGCTACAAATGGGTATTTATTATTATGCTAATTGGGTTTGTATTCCACTGGCTTCCTTACAAAACCAAAAATAACTACAGAGCCTGGTTCATAAGGCAAAAGTATGTTGTTCAGGCCTTTATATTTGCATTTGTGATTTTTGTTGTCTATCAATCAATCTCCTCTGATATGCAAGCATTTATTTACTTTCAATTCTAAATCAGAAAATATTATTTATAAAAAAAGCTTTAACAAGCAAAGAGATAATCAATTATCTTTGCAAAACTAAATAACTCAAAGTTTATGAACCCAATTTTCGGAAATAAAGTAAAAGAAAAAGCATCGATGAATGTGGTTGAAAAACTCTCCGATGTTTTTGATCTGGTCTTGTATAATGATGATGTTAACACCTTCGACTGGGTTATTGACAGCCTTATAGATGTGTGCCATCATGATGAACTTCAGGCAGAGCAATGTGCTTATATTGTTCATTATAAAGGCAAATGCATTGTGAAATCTGGAGATTTTAACGCTCTTTCGCTGATGCATAGGGAACTTACAAATAGAAATCTCTCTGCAGAAGTTGAATAATCAGATTTTCCTTTTTGTACTTGCATGTTAGTTTGCTCTCTTACTTTAATTTAATCAAAACGTTCAATATGTGGCAAATTTTTTTTGGTAGTATTATTTTAAGTGCTATTCATGCATCTATTCCAAACCACTGGATACCTTTAATTGCATTATCAAAATCACAAAAATGGACTGAAAAAGAAACGCTTTTTGCCACATTCATAACTGGAATGGCTCATACAATAAGTACCATAATTATTGGAATTATCGTTGGGGTAATAGGGATTAAATTGACAGAAAATTACAGTCTTATCACCAATATTGCAGCGCCAATTATATTACTTTCTATAGGAATTATCTATTTATTTATTGATCTAAAATCCTCGGGGCATCATCATCATCATTTTGAACTAACTGACCAAAAAAGTAAAAACAATAAGTCAAAAACAGCAATCATAATCTCTTTAAGCATTGCAATGTTTCTCACACCATGTATGGAAATTGAAGCATACTATTTTCAGGCAGCCACAATTGGTTGGACTGGAATTTTTATAGTTTCGGCAGTTTATTTCATAATTACTTTGATTAGTATGCTTGCATTAGTGGCTCTCGGATTGAAAGGCCTTAGCAAATTTAAATCTCATTTCCTTGAACATCATGAAAAAATGATTACTGGAATTGTTATGATTCTCTTAGGATTATTAGCCTATTTTGTTGAATTTTAAAATATTAACTAAGTATGAAGATTCCAAAAACAAGCAAGTCGGTAGTTTTGCCAGCTTATAATAAAAATCTGCTCAGAGCTATTATTAGCTTGAAAATTGAAGATGTAGAGCTTCCAAAATTATGCGCCGATGAACTCTTAATCAAAGTATTGG
>MNXP01000039.1 GCA_001872625.1 Bacteroidetes bacterium CG2_30_33_31 | reverse complement strand
GGATTAAATCAATACTTTGAGTTTTACAATTCAGACCGTAAACATCAATCATTGAACTATGAAACACCAGGAAGTAGGTACAAAAGAGTTGCATAAAACGAGATTAACTTTTTTAGACCAAAGCTTCGCAGGTCTAAAAGTTAATTCCCATTTTATTCCAAGTCCTGAGATATTGCCTAAGAATGTTAAGAATTCTGTCCTAAGATTGGGGAGTAGTATAAAAAAGAGCTACAAAAAAATTCAGTTGTCAAGGATTCCTTGACAACTGCTTCAGATGGCAAGAAATATAAAACAAAATTTTACAATCTCGATGTCATTATTTCGGTTGGATATCGCGTAAAATCGCAAAGGGGTACACAGTTTAGAATCTGGGCTAATCAAGTGCTAAAGGATTATCTTCTAAAAGGTTATGCCATAAGTCAGCGGGTTGATAGAATTGAAAACGACTTGCATTTAGTTAAAAGTGAACTTGGACAAATAAAGTTGCAACTCAATACTTCGTTACCTGTAAGAGGTATTTTCTACGATGGAGAAGTCTTTGACGCGTATTCTTTGATTTCTGAAATCATTAAATCTGCTAAGAAATCCATAATCTTAATAGATAACTACATTGACGAAAGCGTTCTGATTATGTTAACCAAACGGCAAAAGAATGTGGATGCCACCATTTTTACAAAATCCATGTCGAAACAACTCGAACTCGACCTTAAAAAGCACAATCAGCAATACCCGAAAATCGAAATCAAACTATTTAAAAAAGCCCACGACCGATTCTTAATAATTGACAATCAGGTAGTTTATCATGTTGGAGCTTCATTAAAAGATTTAGGAAAAAGCCTTTTTGCCTTTTCAAAAATGGAAATGAACGCCGAAGAATTAATATCAAAACTCAATGCTTAAACAGATTATCCATATCACCCAAACCTCTACTTCATGGGAGACTCCTTATAAGTTATCAGGTAATGAAAAAGCTGCCGAAACCGGCTACAGCTATTTTGGGGCGAGGTATTATGATAGTGATTTAAGTGTGTGGCTGAGCGTGGATCCGCTGGTGGATAAGTATCCTTCTATGAGTTCTTATATGTACACAGCTGGCAATCCTGTGACGTTGGTGGATCCGGATGGGCGGGATGTTGTCTATATGGGCGAAGGTGGAAGTGAAGTTCATAGAGTTAAAGACGACAAAATTAATAAAACTTTTATTGTTGATAATAAAGCTCAAACCGTTCAAATAACTAATCTAGGACTTGATGGAGGCAAAGGATGGATAGAAGCAAAGATGCCTGAAATGTTAGTTGATGAAAATGGAAATACGCTCAGCGATGCTAAATATCAACAATATGACCATCTAATTGCGGCTGAAACAGCCTACTTTAATCAAAATAAAAATTCAGGTAAAACACCAACACATACTAATGGACTTTCTGTTGATGATTCTAGAACCGTACCTGATTTAGATCCTACTTTAGTTAAATCAATTATTTACCAAGAAAGCAGAGTTGGAAACTATGATGGAAACAAAAATGATAATAATAATTCATTACAAGATATAATGCAAGCGAATGTTTATTATAATGCAAGTTCTCATGATTGGCATAAAGGAAAGCAACAGTTTGGATTAACTCGAGGTGGAGGTGCCACACCGCGTCAGTCAGTTCACGCGGGAATTGGTATTTTATATCAAAAAGGATTGCGAACTAGTAATGATTTGAGTAGTACAAAGTTTCTCGGTTGGGATGTTGCTACTCAAAATTACAATGCAAGAAATCCAAACTATAGTAAAGAAGTTTATTCACGAATACCTAAACGGTAAAGATTATGAACATAGTTAATTTAAAAAAAGTAAATAATGGTTTGATTTTAGCTTTATTTACGATTTATTTATTAGTATTCAATTTAAACTTCAAACATAATTCAATCTTAAGCTCCCAGTTTTTGAGTAAAGATTCCATTAACTATAAATGCCTTGATGACAGCGTATTAATTAATCAATTGATTGATTATGAATATTATAATGTTTTGGATTCGGCGAAATTATTAGATCAAAATTATTATTTTAAGTTGTTAACTGAAACAAATAACAATATTTTCTATGAGGATGAATATAAAAAAGGAGATTATTATTTTAAGGTTTTAGAAGGTAAAATCAATGGCATTGGAAAATGCTATATAGCATATTATGAATTTAAAAATGTTATTGGAAGCAGGCAGAATAGACAATATATTATTATAAATATCAAATTGAAAAATTTATATTTTATGTATCTTGATAATTTAGTAATAAAAGAAAACTATATAGAATTGATATTGATAAATAGAAATAATTCAGAAACAAATACCAAAGTCAAATTTGACAATAATAGAAATAAATTTATTCCATTATCATGTTATTGACAACAGCTTTCAAAATAACAAACATAATTTGAAAAATTAATGAACCGAATTTTGACATTGTGAAACCAGATGATCTAAAATAACCCAAAACCATGACGCACCACACCGCAAATATTTTTAAAGACTCGCACAGCTTCATCACCGACGCCTCTGGCGAGGCCGTGCAGCATCTGCAATATCTCCCATTTGGGGAGAGCTTCGTCGATCAAAGAAGCTCTTCTTGGGTTACCCCTTATACCTTCTCAGGCAAGGAGAAAGACACAGAGACTGGCTACAGCTATTTTGGGGCTAGGTACTATGACTCGGACTTGAGTGTGTGGCTTAGTGTGGATCCGTTGAGTGATAAATATCCTTACCAATCACGCTATTCCTATGTAGGAGGAAGGGCAATAATGGTAACTGATCCAAATGGAATGTGGGAAAAAAAGAACGGTAAGTGGGTTGCTCAAGAGAAAGATTCTTGGTGGACATTGCATGAGCAATCCGGAATGTCTTGGAAAGAGACCATGGCTTTTGCTAAAAAGTATAATGCTGCGAGAGGTAAGGATAATTGGAAGTTTGTTGGGGTTGGAGATCAGGTGACTTTGCAGGGAGGAAGTCAGGAAAGTTCGTCGTCAGGAGAGTCAACAAATACAAGCCAAACTGCTTCTGATAATACGAATACAACTCCTTCTGAAAGCACATTTACTCCACCTCCACCTGCATCAGGAAGATGCGATTATTCTCCAATAAATGTAGAATCGTTTATGTTTGGAACTATTGCTGCAATTAAAACTTTTGTAAGATTATTTGTTATTGAATCAGATATTGAGATAATGAATCAAGGCACTAACCCTAAGCCAAGTCCAAAATTTAAAGCTCCTACAAATCCGGCTCAATTGCCTCCTAAAAAAAATTCCTTCGGGATATAGGGTTAGAATAGGCAAGCCAACTGAACAATATCCGAATGGATATTGGCGTTTAGAAAAACCAATGCAACAAGGTGGTTGGCAAGGAATAGATCCTTCTACCATGAAACCTGGTTCTGCTAGTGAAACACATGTGCCACTACCTCCAGGTTAATTAACTATTAAATGTAAAATTGTTACAATGAATAAAATTCCAGAAGATTTTAAAATAGCATCATTAGAAGGTGAATTAATAAGTCAAATTGCTTATGGTATTAATTATATATCAATCTTTTTTGATAAAGGATTCATTCAAATTGAGGGTAGATTTAAACTAATTAATAGAAATATTCATGCAGAATATGATGAACTATATCCAGTTAATCATGATTTTGGACTTTTGCTATTATTGGAGAAAAAAATCTCTAAAGTTATTATAAATAAAGATCGAGATAGATTAGCTTTGTTATTTAATATGGATTTGTCTTTAGAAATAATATCTGATAAAGAATATGAATCATTTAGAATTAGTATTAGTGGTAATGAGTATATCATATAATGATATAAATATAATTATTACTATCCTGATCCATCTAAATACAAAATACCTCTGTAACAGCCCACTATAATATTGGACAAAAATAGTTTAATTAAAAACACTAATTTTGTCATTATGCAAGCACAAAATATGGAAGAAAACATGAATATTTAAAAATGATTCAACCGACTGCAAATATCGAAAGCCCTGAGCTTAATGTTGATTCTATGCTTGCTGGAATTGAAGATAACATCAACCAGCGCAATTATAGTTGGGATGTGCCCTATACTTTCTCTGGTAAGGAAAAGGATGCTGAAATCAAGTTATTAGATATTGCAGAATTAAAGTTTTTGTCAAAAAGATTTAGATTGTCGATTTCTATTAAATTTGTCATTGCTTTTTCGACGAAAACCAACTAATACAATCTCAATGAAAAACGAAATTATTATTTATCAAAACGAAGTATCGTCTACCAAAATTGAAGTTCGACTTGAGGAAGAAACAGTTTGGTTGACTATTGACCAAATAAGTGGGTTATTTCAACGAGATAGATCTGTAATTAGCAGACATATCAATAATATTTTTAAAGAGGGTGAATTAAACAGGGAATTGGTGTGTGCATTTTTTGCACATACCACTCAGCACGGTGCAATACCTGGTAAAACCCAAACTAATAATGTTGAGCATTTCAACCTTGACGTCATTATTTCCGTTGGATATCGCGTGAAATCGCAAAGAGGCACCCAATTTAGAATCTGGGCTAATCAAGTGCTAAAAGATTATCTTCTAAAAGGTTATGCAATAAGCCAGCGCGTTGATAGAATTGAAAATGACTTACATTCTGTTAAAAGTGAACTTGGACAAATAAAGCTACAACTCAATACATCATTACCTACTGGAGGTGTTTTCTACGATGGAGAAGTCTTTGACGCTTATGCTTTGATTTCTAAAATTATTAAGTCGGCGAAAAAGTCCCTAATTTTAATAGATAATTACATTGACGAAAGCGTTTTAACTTTATTAACCAAACGGCAAAATTATGTTAGTGCTACAATATTTACAAAGTCCCTATCGAAGCAACTCGAACTCGACCTTAAAAAGCACAATCAGCAATACCCAAATAATCCAAATGGAAATGGGATATTGCCGTTCGCAGTCACAAAGCATTACGACCCATTAAATCAAAATAATGAATTTACCACTATAATGATTTCTGATGGACTTGGAAGACCGGTGCAAACTAAGCAATCTGCATTAATTGACGATAATGGCTCCAAGGTGCCGAAATGGATTGTTTCTGGAAAACAGATTTATGATGCTTATGGTAGAGTTATAGAATCTTACCAGCCCACAGTAGATTTACTTAGTAATTCAACAATAATAAGTACAACAACATCTTCTATAAATCCCACAAGAGTTTACTATGATGCATTGGATAGAACCACAAAAGTAAAAATGCCTGATAATACAGAAAACTTAATGGAATATGGCTTTGGTAATGATGCATTTGGCTTGTTAACTTTCATGAATCAGGTTACCGATGCCAATGGTGTTTCAATAAAATCTTTTACCAATGCACAAGGAAAGCAAACCACCATCAAAGCTCCTCATTATGCCACTACGAAATTTATTTATAGTCCGCTGGGTGAACTCATTGAAAGCATCGACCCTGAAAACTACTCAACTACTTATAGTTATGATTTGGCTGGTCAACTTGTAAGCAGAAGCCATCCTGATGCAGGCACAACCTCCTATACATACGATAATGCAGGAAACCTATTGACTACTCAAACGGCTAATCTTGCTGGGCTTAGCGAATTTATACAATATTCCTACGATTACAATCGTTTGACCCAAGTTACTTACCCGCAAAACCCCGAAAACAATGTTTATTATGAATATGGAACTACTGGTAATGAGTCAGGAAGAATCACCAAAGTCCAAGATGCTTCTACTATTCAACAATTTTCTTATGGAAATTTGGGTGAAGTAACAGAAAATATTCGTACATTTGTTGTTCCTGGTGGAACTAATTATACTTTTGCTATGAACTTTGAATACGACAGTTGGAATAGAATAAAAAACATGACTTATCCTGATGGGGAAGTAGTTGATTATGATTATGATATTGCAGGTCAGCTAATAAGTGTTATTGGAGAAAAGGGAACAAATACATATAGATAT
>MNXP01000060.1 GCA_001872625.1 Bacteroidetes bacterium CG2_30_33_31 | reverse complement strand
ACACCTGAAAGTAAAAGCAAAGCAATCAAATTAGGTATTGTCATAAATGTGATGACCATATCAACAAAATGCCATACTATGTCGATGCCCCATACTGAACCGAAAAAGACAAATAATCCATAAATCCAATAATAATATTTAATAGATTTTTCGCCAAAAAGATAATTTGCTGCACGAGTCCCATAATAAGACCAACCAATAATGGTTGAAAATGCAAACATCACAAGGCTTGCGGCCACAACATGTTTTCCAATTTGTGAAAGACCAACATTCGCAAGTCCTTCATTCATTGCATAAATTGTCATGCCAACGCCTTGTATTCCAGTTTTCCAAGCTCCAGTGGTTATAAGCATCAAGCCTGTTAATGTGCAGATTATCAATGTGTCAACAAAAGGTTCCAATAGTGCAACTAAACCTTCACGGGCAGGAAACTCAGTTTTTGCTGCAGCATGTGCTATAGGAGCCGAACCTTGTCCAGCTTCGTTGGAAAATAAGCCACGACGCACACCCCAAATCATTGTCATCATGAATGTTGAGCCAACAAATCCTCCTGTAGCTCCAGTGCCTGTGAATGCGTTGGTAAATATCAAATAAAGTGCGTGAGGGATTTGATCTGCGTTATCGAAAAGAACTATTGAACCAGCCAAAACATAGAACACAGCCATAAAAGGGACTATCGCTGAAGTGAAATCAGCAATGCGTTTTAATCCGCCTACAATTATTAAAAGTGTTAAGGCCGTGATTACTAAACCGCTATAATAAACATTAATATTATAAGTTTCAAAAAGAGCTCCCGTCATGCCATTGGCTTGCGCCATATTGCCTGTGCCTAAAGAAGCTAAAATTGTAGAAATAGCAAATATTATGGCTAAAACTTTCGCGAATTTTGGCCAATGGTAAATGTCTGTAATCCCCTTTCTTATATAATACATTGGCCCACCAGAGACACTTCCATCTGAATTGAATTCACGATATTTGTGAGAGAGTGTGCACTCCGAATATTTTAATATCATACCCAAAAAGCCTGTTATCCACATCCAAAAAATTGCACCAGGGCCACCAAGATAAACTGCTAAGGCTACTCCAACAATATTTCCAGTGCCTATAGTTGCTGAAAGCGCTGTGGTGAGAGCTTTGAAATGACTTACATCGCCACCATCTTCTTTCTTATCGTACTTGCCAGCCACAATCTGAACTGAGTGCCAAAGCTTAGTAACATTGATGAACTTTAATTTGAAAATAAAATATAAACCTGTGGGAATCAAAAAGAAAAGGACTGCATAACTGCCTATATAATCGTTATACCACTGAATGGCTAAATCAAAATAAGTTAAAAAATTGCTCATAAAAATGCTTGTTTAATTGTGAATTCTACAATGGCTAAATTATAATTTTTTGAATATTAAAATAATTCTAAAAGTTTTTGATTCTTTGTTGCAAAAAAATTAGGACAATTTTCATAGGATTTCACGATTGTATATTGAATGCCACGAATGCCCGAACAGCATTTTTATTCAAGTATTTGTGGGAAAACAAATTAGTGTGTTTTTTCTGTGTCGGTTTTTTTATTTCAAATCGAAGAATCTAAAAATTGCTTTTTCTTCGTTGAATGTCAATTTTAATCTCAAAATCTTTCGGAACTCTTGCTTAGCTTTATGATTGATTTATGGATATTCGATTGCAAAGTATTAATATTATAGAATATTTTAAAACAAATTAATTACATAATTCTTTTATCGCTTCATAAGCAGAAGAAGATCCTAATTCGCCAGCTTTGCTTAAATCTAAACAACCACTATCTTTTTGTCCTAAATTAATCTTTGCAATACCTCTATTATTATAAGCCTTTGCATCATTAGGTTTAATTTCTATCGACTTGCTGTAGTCCTCAATAGCTCCTCTGAAGTCTTGTAATTCAAACTTTGCATTACCTCTATTGTAATAAGCCTCTGCATAATTAGGATTAATTTCTATCGCCTTGCTGTAGTCCTCAATAGCTCCTCTGAAGTCTTGTAATTCATACTTTGCAAGACCTCTATTAATATAAGCATCTGCATAATTAGGATTAATTTCTATCGACTTGCTGTAGTCCTCAATAGCTCCTCTGAAGTCTTGTAAATCTTCCTTTGCAAGACCTCTATTATTATAAGCCTCTGCAAGATTAGGATTAATTTCTATCGCTTTGTTGTAGTCTTCAATAGCTCCTCTGAAGTTTTGAAGATCTTTCTTTGCAGCACCTCTATTAAAATAGGCCTCTGCAAAATTAGGATTAATTTCTATCGCTTTGTTGAAGTCTTCAATAGCTCCTCTGAAGTTTTGTAAATCTTCCTTTGCATTACCTCTATTGTAATAAGCATCTGCAAGATTAGGATTAATTTCTATCGCCTTGCTGTAGTCCTCAATAGCTCCTCTGAAGTTTTGTAAATCTTCCTTTGCATCTCCTCTATTTTTATAAGCCTCTGCATAATTAGGATTAATTTTTATCGCTTTGTTGTAGTCTTCAATAGCTCCTCTGAAGTCTTGTAAATCTTCCTTTGCATAACCTCTATTATTATAAGCCTCTGCAAGATTAGGATTAATTTCTATCGCTTTGTTGTAGTCTTCAATAGCTCCTCTGAAGTTTTGAAGATTTTCCTTTGCAAGACCTCTATTGTAATAAGCCTCTGCTTTATTAGTATCAATTTTTATCGCCTTGCTGTAGTCCTCAATAGCTCCTCTGAAGTCTTGTAAATCTATCTTTGCATTTCCTCTATTGTAATAAGCCTCTGCAAGATTAGGATTAATTTCTATCGCTTTGTTGTAGTCTTCAATAGCTCCTCTGAAGTCTTGTAAATCTATCTTTGCATTACCTCTATTGTAATAAGCCTCTGCTTTATTATTATCAATTTCTATCGACTTGCTGTAGTCCTCAATAGCTCCTCTGAAGTCTTGTAAATCTTTCTTTGCAAGACCTCTATTATTATAAGCCTCTGCATCATTAGGATTAATTTCTATCGCCTTGCTGTAGTCTTCAATAGCTCCTCTGAAGTTTTGAAGATCTTCCTTTGCAACACCTCTATTGTAATAAGCCTCTGCAAGATTAGGATTAATTTCTATCGCCTTGCTGTAGTCTTCAATAGCTCCTCTGAAGTTTTGAAGATCATACTTTGCATTTCCATTTATAACAAATTCCTCTGCTGTTTGGCTGTAGGAATTGGTGAATAAACCAAAAAATAGAATTAAAAATAATGTAGTTTTCATAATTTATGTTTTTACAAAGGTAATAAATTCTTTAATCTGCTGAATAAAATATATTTTAAGCCCTTGTTGATTCTTTGTCCAAAAAATTTAAAGAATAATAACTATTTTTGCGCAAATTTATCGAGCTATGAGAATATCTTTTTTTAATAAACCTACTTATAAAAAATTTGATTTGAGTCCGCGTTATTATGATGCTGAAAAGACTGAATTAGAGCGTCGTATGCGCAAATGGGAGAAGAAGGAATCAGATGAAAAACAAGAATATAGCCGCGATGAATTTGAATCAGAATTAAAATTTCGCTGGCCTTCCCAGCGCGAAAGTCGCAACAGTTTCAATTTGAAATATACCAACAGAAAACGGATGCTTATGCTCTTTTCAATTCTGGCGGTAATTATTCTAATATTGTATTTCATCGGTAAAAAATATACTGTTTAATAAAAATAATGACGGATATAATAAATCTATTGCCCGATTCGGTGGCCAATCAAATTGCAGCTGGGGAAGTAGTTCAAAGACCAGCATCGGCGGTAAAAGAATTGCTCGAAAATGCTATTGATGCTGGCGCTGATGAAATAAAATTGATTGTAAAAGATGCAGGCAAAACTCTGCTTCAAATAATTGATAATGGCTGCGGCATGTCTGAAACTGATGCAAGAATGAGCTTCGAAAGGCACGCTACTTCTAAGATACATAAAGCTGATGATCTTTTTCATATTCAGACTATGGGATTCCGCGGAGAGGCTTTGGCTTCTATTGCTGCTATTGCCCAAGTAGAACTCAAAACTAAACTTCATGATAGAGATATTGGCTCCAAAATAATTGTTGAAGGCTCAAAAGTTATTGAGCAATCTGAAATAATTACTCCTTCGGGGACTTCTTTTACAATTAAAAATTTATTTTTTAATACTCCCGCTCGGCGCAATTTTCTGAAAGCTCCAATAGTGGAAATGCGCCATATTAACGAAGAATTTATAAGAGTTGCTCTTATTCATCCTAACATAAGTTTTGTCTTTTTTGAGGACGACCGAAAAAAAATTATTCTTACTAAAGGTAGCCTCAAGCAAAGGATTATTGCCCTTTTTGGAAAGAATTATAATTCAAAACTTCTTAGCGTTGAAGAGAATACCACAGTTGTGGATATAAAAGGTTTTGTTGGCAAACCTGAAACTGCACGTAAGACCAGAGGTGAGCAATACTTTTTTGTAAATCATAGATTTATTAAACATCCTTATCTCAATCATGCTGTTCTTTCGGCTTTTAATGAGCTTATTTTCGATGGCTCTTTCCCCTCATACTTCTTACATCTTAAAGTTGACCCTGCAAATATTGATGTAAATATTCATCCTACAAAAACTGAGGTTAATTTTAAAGACGAAAAAGCAATTTATTCTATTATAAGAGCTGCTGTGAAGATGGCTTTGGGAAAATATTCCCTTACTCCACAAATAGATTTTGATGTGGAACAAAGTTTAAATCTGAATCCTCCTCCTGCTGGAACAGAAATTCGCCCTCCACAGATTCATTATAATCCAGATTACAATCCTTTTGAACAAAATGATGATAGGAAAAAAACTGTTGATAATAATGGTTTTCATGATGTTAAACTAAGTTCGCGGCAGATTTCTAATTCTCTGAATTGGCAGGAGTTATATAAAAATGATGCAAGTAATTTTGAAATTGTCGATGATAAAAAAGATGATTCTGAAGTTTTTGACGAGGCTAATTTTTCTTTACACCTTAAGAACTCAGTCTTTTCATCATTAAACAACCGCTGGTTGGTGAGCGTGATTCATGAAGGTTTGGCAATAATAGACCGCCAAGCGGCGCATGAGAGAGTGCTTTTTGACAGGTTTTCTGCTCTTTCAGAAATGAGTAAAGGCTCAAGCCAAAGAAAAATATTTCCAGAAAGATTGCAGTTATCCGCCACTGATGCAGAACTCTTGATAGACTTATTGCCAGAGCTTAATGCATTAGGTTTTGAATTTAATGCATTAATAAACAATGAATTTGATGTTTATGGAACTCCTCCAGATTTGAGCAACGAAATACTTTTGCCAATAATTGAGGGCATGCTCGACTATTATAAATTAAATCAAATGGAGTTGAAAATTGATAAGAGAAGAAATGTACTTTTGTCAATGGCAAAAAAATTGTCCGTAAGGCAAGGTCAAGAGTTGGTTCAGGAAGAAATTAATGCTCTTATTAATGCACTTTTTGAATCAGCTTTGCCAGCAAAGTCACCATCAGGTAAAGATATTATAGCAATTATCTCGCCCTCTGAAGTGGCTGCTAAATTTAGAAATTAATAATTATTTAATATGTCAAATTACATAAGTCCTCAAGGTTATAAAGTATTGCCTCCAATAGTTAAAAATCTGATAATCATTAATGTACTAATGTTTGTCGCAAAAATCTTCTTGGGAAGTTCAATGGGTATTGACCTCGACGATATTTTTGGTTTGCATTATATTGGTTCTGAAAAGTTTTTCCCTTTTCAATTTATAAGTTATATGTTTATGCATGGAAACTTCAGCCATATCTTGTTCAATATGTTTGCATTATGGATGTTTGGTTCCACCCTTGAAAACTATTGGGGACCAAAGCGTTTTCTGATATTTTATTTTGTAACAGGTATTGGCGCTGCAGTTGTTCATTACACAGTTTTTTATTTTCAAGTAAGCCCAACCCTCGATTTTATTAATTCTTATGTGGCAAACCCAAATATTGCAAATTTTCAATCATTTATCAATAGTCCTGATTTTACTGCTAATCAGCTAATTGCCGACCAATATAATAATGTATATGTGCATGTTGCTAATGCTGCTGGCTCTGATGCTGGCGTGCTTCAAGCTTCTGTAGATTTTATGAATTGGTACAGAGAGGCATTTCTGAATCTGCCAAATGTGGTTGGTGCTTCTGGCGCTATTTATGGTCTTTTGCTTGCTTTTGGAATGTCTTTTCCAAACTCGCTCATATATATTTATTTCCTTTTTCCGATAAAAGCAAAATGGTTTGTGATAGTTTTTGGAGCTATTGAACTCTTCTCAGGTATTTCTAATAGTAATTCGGATAATGTTGCTCATTTCGCACATCTTGGGGGAATGCTTTTTGGCATTTTCCTAATTTTATGGTGGAAAAATAAAGATAAAAACAAGAATTTTTATAATTATTAATTATGAATAATTTTAATAGCCCTTTTGGAAATCAGGCTCCTAAAGATATTCTTAAGAGATTTTATAGCCTGAATAAAATTCTGGTTTACATATTATTAGGCTCTTTGCTTACGCTAATATTGCTTCACGGAACATTCTTTAATATTTTTTATACTGTTTACCTAATCTATTTTGGTGGAGTAATATTTAAACAGTATTTTAAAGATGATAAGTTAATTAAGACTTTCATCTTATCAGGATTTTTTGGTAGTATCTTGTCTTATTTAATTTTTAAAGAAAACTTTCATGTACAGCAACTTATAATTGCTTTCATTGGCTCAGGCGCAATCTCACTTATAACTTCAGCCGCTACATTTTCTCCCAATGCCAGCATACAATTGGCTCTGTTTGGAAATGTAAAATTAAAATGGGTTGCTTTGATTTTAATTGGATTGGATATTTTGACAATAAACCCATCAAGTCCCGATGCTCGTTTGACAGATATTGGTGGTGTAATATACGGATTTCTAAATATTTATCTCTTTAATAGATCTGCAAATAGTTTTAAATTCAAAATGCCCTCATTTTTTGGAAGGCCTAAACCTTATTATAAAAGACCTTCGAATAAAAAACCCTTTACACGTTCGCAAACTATCGAAAAAGACGAAGATTTTAATGCAAGGAAAAAAAGTGAACAAGAAAGCATTGATAAGATTTTGGATAAAATTAAGAAATCTGGCTACGACACCTTGAGCGCTGAAGAAAAACGAAAACTATTCGACCAAAGCAGAAATTGATATTTATGAAAAGCAGCAATATTCCATTTTTAGGTTACATTCTAAGAGCAATAAATATTATTGCTATGCTGGCCTTGTTATTTGCTTATCTGTCTCAGTATGTGTCGCCTAACAGTATTTGGTTTTTAGCTTTTTTCGGATTAAGCTACCCAATTTGGCTATTTGTTAATATTTATTTTGTTTTCCATTGGGCATTTAACAAGAAACTTTTTGCTCTTTTCCCTCTATTAATTTTATTGCTTGGATATCGAATGCCAGGGAAATATTTTCGTCTTGACTGGAATGACAAAATCTTCTCTGAGAGTAAGTCTTTCAAAGTGATGACCTACAACGTTCACGATTTCAATTATTATAACTTAAATAAGGAAAGTGGCGATAGCGCAGTGGAAATGATAATGGAATTTATAAATGCGAATAAACCTGATATAATTTGCTTTCAAGAATTTTATTCTAATGACAGAAAAAATAATTTCAAGCGATTTAAGGTCTTCAACGACTATAAATATTACTCAAGATTCAATTATAATGAAAGGTCAAAGTCTTTATATATTGTTATTTACAGTAAATTTCCTATTCTTCACGATGCAGCGATTGTTAATGCCACCGACAATAAAGATATTACTGGCATTTATGCTGATATAAACGTTGGTGAAAAAATCGTTAGAGTATTTAATGTGCATTTAAATTCTACTCAGATTTCTTCCAAAGCATATTTATTAAAGGATGAATATAATGTCGATGAAAAAGATATGATAAAAGCTGCCACTGGAGCAAAAGCCATTGCAGGTAGATTGAGAAATGGTTTTAAAAAACGTTCTCTACAAGCAGATTTGCTTCAACAGTATTTTGAGTCATCGCCATATCCTATAGTGGTTGCAGGAGATTTTAATGATACTCCTTGCTCTTATGTCTATCGGAAAATTTCCTCTAAATTTGTGGATTCATTTATTGAAAGCGGAAGCGGATTTTGTACTACTTATCGCGGGCCATATCCTTCCTTTAGAATAGATTACATTTTACACGACGATTTTATTTTATCCAATTCATTTGAAAAAGGAAGTATTAAAGTATCCGACCATTATCCAATTTCTTGCACAATGAATTTTAATAAAACTGAGGACTCTAATAATGGGCAATGAGTTTATATTGACTTCGGATTTTGAACCTACTGGTGATCAGCCATCTGCTATAAAGCAGCTCGTGGAAGGGCTTAATAGAAATGATCCAGCTCAGGTTTTGCTCGGTGTTACTGGCTCTGGTAAAACTTTTACCATTGCCAATGTGATTAAAGAAGTTAACCGTCCGACATTGATTTTAAGCCATAATAAAACTTTGGCAGCTCAGCTTTATGGAGAATTTAAACAGTTTTTCCCTCATAATGCTGTGGAATATTTTGTCTCATATTACGACTATTATCAGCCTGAAGCATATTTGCCAGTTACAAACACATATATCGAAAAAGATTTGCAGATAAATGATGAAATTGATAGGCTGCGATTGAGCGCAACTTCTTCACTATTGTCTGGCAGAAGAGATGTGATTGTAGTATCTTCGGTTTCTTGCATTTACTCTTTGGGTAATCCTGATGATTTTACCAACAATGTTATTGCAGTAAAAACGGCTTCTGCGCTAAACCGCGATTTGTTTCTTCATCAGCTTGTTGCCAGCCTTTATTCGCGCAACGAAATAGATTTTAAGCGAGGGACCTTTCGTGTCAAAGGCGATACAGTAGATGTGTTTTCTGCTTATTCCGACCAAATTATCAGAGTGATTTTCTGGGGTGATGTTGTTGAATCTATTGAAATTCTTGATACTTTTTCTCAAAAGAAAATTGAGAATTTGGATTTTGTAAAAATCTATCCAGCAAACATTTTTGTTACAAATAAAGATACGGTTAGAGATTCTATTTATGCCATTCAGGATGATATGGTTCAGCAGGTTGAATTTTTTAATTCCATTGGAAAACCTTTGGAAGCCAAACGCTTAGAAGATAGAGTAAACTATGATTTAGAAATGATCCGCGAGCTTGGATATTGCTCGGGTATCGAAAATTATTCGCGATATTTCGATGGTAGAAAGCCTGGTGTAAGACCATTTGTATTGCTCGATTATTTCCCTAAAGATTACCTTATGGTTATCGACGAAAGCCATGTTACAATTCCTCAAATTAGAGCCATGTATGGTGGAGATAGGTCGCGAAAACAAAATTTAGTTGAATATGGATTTAGACTTCCCTCGGCAATGGACAATCGCCCTTTGCGTTTTGAAGAGTTCGAAAATCTTACAAAACAAACAATTTTTGTGAGTGCCACGCCTTCCGATTTTGAATTGGAAAAAACTGATGGTGTGGTTGTTGAACAGCTAATTAGACCTACTGGTTTGCTTGACCCAATTATTGAAGTGAAGCCAAGCATAAATCAAATTGACGACCTTCTCGAAGAAATTGCTATCGTAGTTGAAAGAAAAGAAAGAGTTTTGGTAACAACACTCACAAAGAGAATGGCCGAAGAACTGAATAAATATCTTAATAATCTGCAAGTTAAGGCAAAATATATTCACTCCGAAGTGGATACAATTGAACGCGTTGAAATATTGCGAGACCTTAGACTTGGACTTTTTGATGTGCTTGTGGGTGTTAATCTTTTGCGCGAAGGACTCGATTTGCCTGAAGTTGCTTTAGTAGCAATTTTGGATGCCGACAAAGAAGGTTTCCTCCGCTCGCAACGCTCTCTTACTCAAACCGCCGGAAGAGCCGCAAGAAATATAAATTCAAAAGTTATTATGTATGCCGATAAAATGACTGGTAGCATGCAACGTACTATAGATGAAACAAATAGAAGAAGAATAATTCAAATGCAATATAACTTGGATCACGGAATTACTCCTCAGCAAATTATAAAATCTACTGAGAATATTATGTCTCAAACTTCGGTGGCCGCTTATAGAAATTCTGACGGAAAGAAAGCCTATATCGAAAATGAAAAAATGACTGTGGCAGCTGATCCCATAGTAAAATATATGAATAAAGAACAAATTAGAAAGCTTATTGTAAACGCTAAATTTAATATGGAAATGGCAGTAAAAGAATTGGACTTTGTGGAAGCTGCGCGCTACCGCGATGAAATTAAAGACCTAAGTGCTATCGAAAATGGATTGGGTAATTGATTAGATTATTTTTTTCAATCTACATTAAATTTGATAAAAGATTTTCATTTATTAAATGATTTTTCAAATCTGCAGGATTTGTTAAATTATAAGTATAAAGCATAAAAAAATAAATTAATTCATAATAATATAAATTGAAAACAGATTAAAATAACAATAATTTGAAACAAACTTTATCAAAATTCAAACTCAGCATATTTAACGTCATAAAATTTCTATATTTGTCAGCAATTCATTTTAGATAATCAAAATTTATATATACCAGACAATGAGTAAAATAGGTATAAGGCACGAAGACAAATATTTATTAGAAAAGCGTGTTTCCATTACGCCAAATCATATAGAAAAATTAAAAGAAAATACAAACCTACATTTTTATGTGCAAAGTTCAAAGAAACGTATTTTTACTGATGATGAATACGAAAGAGTAGGAGCAACCATTGTGGATGAATTTCCAGAAGATGTTAAAACCATTTTTGGTGTAAAGGAAATGCCTAACGATTTTTTTCGTGAAGGTGATAATTGCATTTTTTTCTCACATATTATCAAAGGTCAACCTTATAATATGCCAATGTTAAAGAAAATGATGGCAAAAAAAATAAATCTTATTGAATATGAGCGAATTGTGGATGAAAATGGGAAAAGATTAATTTTCTTTGGCCGTTTTGCGGGGCTCGCAGGTTCTTTAAATTCTCTTTGGTCTTTGGGCGAAAGGCTAAAAAGAAAAGGGATAGCCAATCCATTTACTGTGCTTAAACAGGCTCATAAATACAATTCTTTAAATGATGCAATTATTGACTTTTATCAAATAGCTAAAGAGATAAGAACCAATGGTTTGCCAAAAGAAATCTGCCCTATGGTAATTGGAATTACTGGCTATGGAAACGCTTCTAAAGGTGCTCAAGAAATGCTCGATATTCTTCCTATTGTGAGTATTACGCCTAAAGAACTGTTATCATTGGATTTAAGCCAGGCTAATAATAAAAATATCTATAAGGTAATTTTTAAGGAGGAAGATATATCAAAACCAATAAAGAAAGATGCCGAATTTATCTTGCAAGATTATTATAATCATCCTGAAAAGTTTGTAAATCAGTTCGATAAATATGTGCCGTTTCTTACAATAATATTGAATTGCATGTATTGGGACCCAAATTATCCACGAATCATTACCAAGGATTTTCTTGAAAGTCATTTTCGTGAGGGTAATCATAGATTGGAGGTTATTGGAGACATAAGCTGCGATCCTGATGGTTCTATAGAATGTACTCACAAAGGAACAACGATTCAAGATCCTGTTTTTGTTTATAATCCTATTACCCGCCAACCCACTATGGGTTTCGAAGGCGAAGGAATTCTTGTGATGTCGGTGGATATTCTGCCAAGTGAAGTACCACGCGAATCTTCCTTAGCTTTTGGTGATGCACTTTTGCCTTATATAAGTGATATTGCCAATGCCGATTTTTCAAAAGATTTTGAAAATCTGGATTTGCCACCAGAAATTTTGAAAGCATTAATACTTCATAATGGAGAATTAACTCCTGATTATAAGTATATTGCAAAATATTTAGTTAATACAAACCAATAAAATAAATATTATGTCAGAAAAGATTTTTAGTAAAGTAAAGCCAGGAGTTCTCTGGGGCAATGATGTAAAAGAAGTTTTTAGAATTGCTAAAGAAAATAATTTTGCTATTCCTGCTGTTAATGTTGTCAATAGCAACTCTGTAAATTCAGTTATGGAAGCAGCAAAAAAAGTAAACTCTCCTGTGATAATTCAATTTTCAAATGGAGGTTGTGTTTTTTATGCAGGCAAATCTCTCGATAATACCAACCAAAAAACTGCAATCATTGGTGGTGTAGTTGGCGCTATGCATGTTCATAAACTTGCTGAATATTATGGTGTTGCAGTAATCTTGCATACAGATCATGCAGCCAAAAAACTTCTACCTTGGATTGATGGTTTGCTCGATGAGGGCGAGAAATTTTTTAAACAAAATGGAAGACCTCTTTTTAGCTCGCACATGCTTGATCTAAGTGAAGAATCTTTGGAAGATAATATTACTATTTCCAAAAAGTATCTGCAAAGAATGAGTAAAATTGGGATGACTTTGGAAATAGAATTAGGAGTTACTGGAGGTGAAGAGGACGGCGTGGACAATGATGGAATAGACAATTCCTTATTATATACGCAGCCAGTCGATGTGGCTTATGCTTACAATGAACTTTTGAAAATTAGCAATCAGTTTACAATAGCTGCATCCTTTGGAAATGTTCATGGTGTTTATAAGCCTGGAAATGTGAAACTTACTCCTAAAATATTAAACAACTCACAAAAATATATTCAAGAAAAATTTAAAACCGAAGGGAAACCTGTTAATTTCGTTTTCCATGGTGGTTCGGGCAGCGATCCTAAAGATATTAAGGAGGCAATAAGTTATGGTGTTATCAAAATGAATATTGATACTGATACTCAATGGGCTACTTGGGATGGGGTAAGAAATTATGAAGCAAAAAACCATGATTACTTACAAGGTCAAATTGGCAATCCAGAAGGTGAAGATAAACCAAACAAGAAATTCTACGACCCACGAATGTGGATGCGTGCTGGAGAAGCATCAATGGTAAGTAGATTGGAAAGAGCTTTTACCGAACTTAATTGTTTAGATAGAAATTAATTTCAAACTTAAATTTAATATGAAAGCGGGTTACGAATGATTTCTTAACCTGCTTTTTTTTTTAAATAAAATACAAATTAAAATCCAATATTGGTTTTAATAAGTTGCTTATTTCTTAAACTCAATACTGGAATGCTCGAATGATTTACCATTTGCTGTGGCTGTTTGCCAAGGAAAATGTCTGAAGTAAAATACTCTGTATCTACCATCGTAATAATTAAATTTGCATTAACCTCTTTGGCGTATTTTATCGTTGATTTACTTATATTAGTTGTTTTAATAAAATGAACTTCATTAGGAATTCCTTTAGTTCTAAGACCTGCAAAGGCTTGTTTTACATAAGAATCTACCCTCATCATAATGGTAGAAACAGAAGAAGTGTAAATGCCTAACACATGAACTTCAGCACCAAATTTTTTGGCAAATTCCATAGTAATTGGTAACTTTTGTCTTGTGTCGAGGGTGTTGTCAATGGCAATTACAATTTTTTTCAATTCTTCAGAAATGCCTCTGTTTTCATGAAATGTAAGCACAGGTGCTTTTGCATTTGCTATGAGTTTATTGGCATCATCACCCATAAAAAAACGTTTTATGGCCGGAGTAAAAACACATCCAAAAACTATCAAATCAGATTGTTCTCTTTCCGATAATTTTACAATCTCTTGATAAGTTTTGCCTTTCGTGAAAGTGTATCTTATTTCTATATTCTTAACTTTAAAATCTTCAATAAGTTCTAAGATTTTTTTTTCGGCTATTTTTTTTGCTTCTTCTCCTTTTTTTAAATTTAGAAGTTTTATGCTATTTTTACATTCATTCCATTGCAGCAATATTCCTGAATTGAATTTTTCAGCAATTCCAATTGAATGATTAAAGGCATTGAGCGAAGATGCCGAAAAATCAACGGACACAAGTATTTGTTTCATAAGTATTTAAAGTCTATTTGAATTCTATTTTGTCGATTACTATAAATCCAAATGGAAAATCTGTATTAATTGTTTGAAAATAATTTAATGCTTCTAATTTGTTTCTGAAATTGCCAAGACGAACTTTATATGAAGGCGAATTATAAACTATATATATTTCAGCTTCAGGATATTTAATTAAAGTCTCGGCCTTAAAAAGATCTGCTCTATCGCGCGAATTAGTGCCACTAACAGAGAATATTTGAATTCTGAATCCTTCTACGAGAGGAAAATTTTTATTAATTTCTTTATGTTTGCTTAAGAGCTTTGCAATAGTTTCCGATTGATGAATATTAATATTATTAACATTATCTTGTTGAGCAATGATATTTGAGCTAAAGAAAAATAGTAAAATCACTATTGAGCTTATGGATTTTCTTAAAAACATAAATTAGTCTGTTATAATTGAGCCTGCAAAAATAAAAAATTTATTTGGTTTGATAGTCATATATAGATTTACTTCTAATTGAAAGTACAGGAATTGGTGAGTGATTCACCATTTGTTGGGCATAATTTCCTAAAAGCAGATTTGATGTTGCAGACTCTTGCTCAGTCATTATCGCTATTAAATCAGCATCATGTTCTAAAGCGAAATTTATAGTTGAATTAGTCAAATTGTCGGCTTGCAAAGAGAAAGTCTCATTTTTTATTTCCCTTTCGCTAAGGTACTTTCTAACCTGATCTGTATAACCATCGACAATTTCTTTAATTGTCTCATGTTCTGATGAATACAATGAAACTAAAAGAATTTCGGCATTATAATATTTTGCTAAGCGGGCACAAAAAGGTAATTTTTGTCTTGTATCTTGGGTGCTGTCAATAGGGAAAACAATCTTTTTAATAGTTTTTTTACATGAATATTCATTTCTGATAGTTACTACTGGGCATTCAGAATAAGTTACAATTTTATATGCATTGCTTCCAATCCAAAATTCTTCAAATCCAGAGGCACCATGAGTTCCGGCAACTATCATAATCGCATCATGATATTTTGCTTGGTTTACAATTTCGCGATAAATTTTGCCGTTTCTCATCTTGAACATAAATTTTCCATTCTTCAACTCGGGAGTATGAGTTTCTATAATCTCCTCAAAGCGCTTTTTAACTTCAAGCCTCGGGTCGCTTGCATTGGCATAAATGCTCATATTGTTTTGTTTTTTTTCGACCCACACTAACATAATGTTAGCATCCACACAATTAGCTGTTTGAATAGCAAAATGCAAGGCGTTTAGGGAACCATCCGAAAAATCTATTGCTACTACAATTATTGGTTTCATGATTTTGATGTTTTTGTTTATGCTCTCTATCTTTTAAAGAATTAAGGCTGTAAAAATACAAAATATTTAATCAAAATAAAAGATGTTTTTTTTATTTTCAATAATACTTCAAAATATAATGATAAATCGCCAATTTTTTAACCTTAATTTTTAATTTTAAAACCAAATATCTGGTTTATAAAATGTTGATAAATCGAAGCTAAAATTCATATCCTCCCTTATTTTTTCTATACATTTGAACACATAATATTTTTATATAAACCGATATTTAATGTAAAACCTATGAGTCAAAAATTCAATCCATTAGATAATTTCAATCTTACTAAAGCTGAAATAGGTTACGTGGACTTAAATCGAGCCAGCCAATCTGATTATGATCGTATTGGATTCATGTCGGGGCTTGAGGTTCATCAACAATTATTGACAGAAGAAAAGCTTTTTTGCCGTTGTCCTGCTGGAAAATTCAATGATAATAGCAATTTTGATGCGGAAATTATTCGTCACATGCGCCCAACGCTGAGTGAGTTAGGAGAATATGATGGCACAGCGCTAATGGAATTTAAAACTCGCAAAACTATAATTTATAAACTCAAGCACGAAACTACTTGTACCTACGATGTGGATGATACACCACCTTTTAGAATCAATAGTCAAGCCTTGGAACAAGCAATCGAAATATCACTTTTATCAAAACTTAATATTGTTGGTGAGGTTCATATTACCAGAAAACAATATCTCGACGGTAGCATTCCAACAGGTTTTCAGCGCACGGCAATAATTGGTGTAGAAGGCGAAATTTATTTAAAAGATAGACCAATAAAACTCATTCAGCTAAGTATTGAAGAAGATTCTTGTCGCGAAGTTTCTGATATTGGTCACATTAGAATATACAAAACCGACCGCCTTGGAATGCCCTTGATAGAAACAGTTACTTATCCCGATTTTATAAATCCCCAAGAAGTAAAGCAAGGATGTGATTATATCAGATTTCTAAATAGAAGTACCGGCAAAGTTAGAACTGGTATTGGAGCAGGTAGACAAGATGTAAATGTGAGTTGTAGAGGAGGACATAGAGTTGAAATAAAAGGAGTTAGCCATACCAAATGGATTCCAAAATTATCTCATAATGAAGCTTTCAGACAATGGGCTTTGCTAAATATTAAAGTAAAACTAAATAATAAAATTCCAAACCCAAATTTGTGGAAAATTAGCAGCCAAGTTGCCGATATAGCCAAATTGAAATTAAATGAAAGTATTGAAAATCTGATTGGCGAAAATCAAAAAATTGTAATTGTAAACCTGCCACAATTTAAAGGAATTTTGTCTCACTTTGTTCAGGATGGACTCTGTTTCGCATCCGAAATAAGTCAAAGATTAAGAGTTATTGCTTGCTTAAATCAACCAAATATGACACATTCCGAAGCACTTAACCCTCGATTGAATGATGCTGAATGGGAAAATATTAGTAAATTGCTCAATGCTGGAAACGACGATTCTCAAATTCTTTTTTGGGCTCAAGATGAAGATATTAAAACCGCTTTGGAGACAATTCAGGAACGCTGTATTATGGCATTTAGCGGAGTCCCTGGCGAGACAAGAAAGTGTTTTGAAAATGGCTCAACAATTTTTGAGAGAGTACTTCCTGGTGCCGATAGAATGTATCCCGATACCGATTCTGCACCTATTCCTCTTGAATCTAAATACATCGAAAATTTAAGAAAAAAAATTCCCTCAGATATAATAGATAGATATCGCGATTTAAAACAAGTTGGAGTCCCCGAGGATGTTTTTACCTATATATTTTCAAAAAATCAATATCCAATTATTAAACAAATTGTGGATGAACTCGGTTTAAGTGCTCGATTTATCGCCTGTTTCTTTGGATGTACTTTGAAATTTATCGAAAATAGATACAAGTCGTCAGACAACTTTAATTATAAAATAATTTATGATCTTTTCAAATATTTGAAAGACAATAATTTAGAAAAAGATTTAGCTAAGCCTATGCTAATAGTTCTATTTCAACATCCCAAAATGGATTTTGATTCCATCTTGATAACCATTAATTTTAAAAGAATATCAAAAGATAAAATATTGGATCAGATACCTTTTTTAATTGAAAAATTTAATCAAGAAAAACGTGTTGACACAAAAGAAAATCAAGAGAATTGGATAATGGGACAGATGCGCAAAACTGCCTTTGGCAATATCAACTTAGCTTACCTCAAATCAAAAATAAATAAACTATAATGGAAGATCTTTTTCAAGGTTACAAAGGCTCGGCACTCAAAATACTTCAAAAATACAATGTAAGAGTTTGGGGGCACGCAATCGTTAATACTATTCGTGGCGAATTTGAAGGAACTCTTTTGCCAAGATCCGAAAACGACGATGACAAGCATTTGGTTATGAAAATAATCACTGGCTATAATATTGGTATTGATATAGATACTATTACAGATATGCAGGAAAAAGGTTTTAAGAAAGCCAATTATGCAATTCCAGAAAAACAATTCCCTTTTACTCCAGGATTGCCAAAGGTGAAACTTTTTGGCACAGGTGGAACTATAGCTTCTCGTTTGGATTATCGCACTGGTGCTGTAATTCCTGCTTTCTCCCCTGGCGAACTATATGGAGCTGTTCCTGAATTAGCTGATATATGCAATTTGGAAACCGAAAAAGTCTTCGCTGTGTTCTCCGAAAATATGGGACCAACGCAATATATTGCTCTTGCTCTGGCAATCGAAAAGGAAATTAAAAAAGGCGTCGATGGAATTGTTATTGGACATGGTACCGATACTTTGCACCATACAGGAGCTGCTCTAACATTTATGATTCAAAATTCTCCAATACCTATAATACTTGTAGGTTCGCAACGCTCCAGCGACCGACCAAGCTCCGATGCAGCACTCAATTTAATGCACGCAATGAAAGCAGCTGGTCAAAGTGATATTGCTGAAGTGATGATTTGCATGTTTGGCCCCACTTCCGATGAATATGGTTTGCTTCATAAAGGTACAAGAGTTAGAAAAATGCACTCTTCTTATCGGTCAACATTTCGCACAATTGGTGATACTCCTCTGGCTATGATTGATAAAGAAAAAATTACTCCAATTAAAAATGATTACCACAGAAGACGTAGCGACAAAGAGGTAAAGATAATGCCTTATTTTAGCGATAAAGTTAGTATGCTATACTATTATCCACACATGAATCCGGATATTTTAGATGCTATGGTAGATAAAGGCTATGAGGGAATAATTTTCGTCGGTACAGGTCTTGGACATGTCAATAAAGAACTCTACCCCGCAATCGAAAGAGCTCACAAAAAAGGAGTTCACATGTTTATGACTTTACAAACACTTTGGGGATATGTTAATATGTTCGTTTATGATACTGGGCGAGATATGATGGCTAAAGGTATAATACCCGCCGGAAATATGTTGCCTGAAGTGGCATGGGTAAAATTATCATGGATTCTCGGCCAAACTAAAGACGCTGAAGAAGTCAAAAACTTAATGCTAACACCAATCAATGATGAAATTACAAAAAGAGAACCTTACAACGGCTACTTGATTTTGCAGGGTGGTGTGCCTGAAGTTGAGAATTTTATAAAACACGTCCACAAGTAATTATTTTCTAAATTTTGAAAAATTAATTAAGTCAAATCTTTTGTCTAATTTCATTCTGTTATCGATAATAATAAAGACATTTTTTAAAGCCCAACAGCAAACCCAACTCTTAAAAAAGGGTTTGTTCCAAAATTAAATTGGTTATTTTGCAAATCAAAAAGCGCAATAATAGTCATATATACTACTCCCCAATCTTAGGACAGAATTCTTAACATTCTTAGGCAATATCTCAGGACTTGGAATAAAACGGGAATTAACTTTTAGACCTGCGAAGCTTTGGTCTAAAAAAGTTAATCTCGTTTTATGCAACTCTTTTGTACCTACTTCCTGGTGTTTCATAGTTCAATGATTGATGTTTACGGTCTGAATTGTAAAACTCAAAGTATTGATTTAATCCTTGATACAAATCTACTCCATTTTCATAGATGTTTAAGTAGATATTTTCATACTTC
>MNXP01000064.1 GCA_001872625.1 Bacteroidetes bacterium CG2_30_33_31 | reverse complement strand
ATCAGATTTTTTCTGAGAAGCCATTGTTCTAATTTCCATTGCATCGGCTTTGAGATTATTTGCCAGTAATTCTGAAATTATTCTTGTATTTTCAGAATTATAGCTTTCAGGCATAACATCTTCTGGCACAATACCATACTTAGTAGCCAAATCGACCAGACCAGTCCATTGGCCACCATCGCCTATAGGATTTTTCAAAAGCCATTCTACTCTTTTATCTTCCAGAGGTTTTGTTCTTGTATCAATTATTCCCTCCAAAAATAGGTTTGCTTTTTCAAGTTGATCATAAAAAAAAAGAAAAGTTTGAGAAAATTTTATGTCACTAATGTTCATATTAGCTGTAGCAATAGGTCTAAGAACGTTTAATCCAGTAAAAAGCCAACAACGACCAGAAGATTTCTGGTCTGTAATACCATTGGTTTCAACCTTATACTTAAAATAATTATCAGTTTTCCCAAGGTTATTGCGGTTTATTGCAAGCTTGCGAATGTCGTTAGAACTTATAGCATTTTGTAAAGCAATATTAGTTTTGTCTGTATGAAATTTGTTGCTAAATGACTTTATTAAATCAAGTGTAAGATTTTTATTATCAATGTTTTGCGAAACAGAAATAAGCGAAATAGTTAAGAAAAAAAACAGCAAGGTTACATTTTTCATAAGTTTAATTTTGTTGGGTTAAATTGAATAGGCTGCAAATGTATAGAATAATGCTATTTATATGAAATATTTTTTAATTTTATTCTTCATATTACAAAACATTATTTATGCTTAAACATATTGTTATGATTAGATTTATAGATTATTCTGAAGAAGAAAAATCTCAATTAATTTTAGAAGTAAATTCAAAATTAAATAATTTACGACTTTGGATATCAGAAATTCTGAGGCTCGAAACTGGCATAAATATTAGCGACCGAGAGGTTGCATTTGATTTTATTTTGACCATTAATTTTCAGGACAAAAATTCTTTAGAAATCTATCTTAATCATCCTGAACATCTTAAGGTAATATATTTTTTGAATTCGTTGAAAATTGAGACAGCTGTAGTGGATTATTATATATAAAAATGACTACTTATTTCTCGACTAACAAAAATCTTTTTTTGCCATTTAAGTCGTTTATTAATTTCACTTTTGGATAAAGACTTTTAAAAACCTCAGCAGTTTCAACAGCAAGGAATTCATTGATTTCAAGATATATTTTGCCTTTTTCAGATAAGTTTTTAAAAGCAAAATCAGCAATCGCTTTATAAAAAATAAGTGGATTTTCATCATCCACAAAAATTGCTTTTTCTGGCTCATAATCAAGAACATTTGGCTTCATTAAAAGCTTTTCTGACTTCCTAACATAAGGAGGATTGCTAACAATAATATCAATTTTTTTAGGCAAATACTTCCAATTAGCCACAGTTAGAAAATCAGTTTCAATAAATTTTACTTCAGCGCAATTAGTTGTAGCATTTTGT
Source organism: Bacteroidetes bacterium CG2_30_33_31 (assembly GCA_001872625.1). Taxonomy (GTDB): domain Bacteria; phylum Bacteroidota; class Bacteroidia; order Bacteroidales; family UBA1556; genus UBA6267. The sequence continues at coordinate 17,946 of MNXP01000064.1, read as the reverse complement.
TTGGCAATTTTGATAGCCTCCTTTGAGCAATCAACAGCATAAGTATCAGCGTTTAGCAATTTTGAAAGGCAAATTGCAATGCAACCAGATCCGCTACCAATATCAAATAGTTTAGGTTTTGCTGGACTTGATGAAGAATTTTTCCAAATTAAATCTACTAATTCTTCTGTCTCAGGTCGCGGTATTAGAACATTTTGATTCACTTTGAATTTCATTTCATAAAACTCAACTTCCTCCAGAATATATTCGAGAGGTTTATGCTTTAGCAAATCTTTAACACCAAAATGAATTTTCAGTAATTGAGACTCAGAAACTCTGACATCATCAAGCATTTGAGGTATCTTATAGCTATCGATTTCGGCAAAAAATGCAATTAATCTATTAAGTAAAATTGCCCCTTCATTATCAGAATAAACCCTTAAAAGATTGGTCAGATAATACTTATAAATATCGCTAAGCTTGTTTGAAGCTACTTTCATGGGAGCGAAATTATACTTTTTTTTGCAATTATCATTGGGAAGAAGTATAATAAATGATTCATATATTTGCAGCAATTATTGAAATAATCATTTGAAATTGAATATTTATCATAAAGCCTTGAGTATTAAAGATTCTAATTTTCTTAAAGGAATTGGAATTTTAATGATAGCTTTTCACAATTTTTTTCATCATATTTCACCCATGACAGGAGAAAATGAATTTGATTTTTCTATAAGTAGAATTCATGTTTTTTGGAATGAAATAGTAGAAAATCCATTAAATATAATTGACTTATCATTTTCATTTATAGGTCATTATGGAGTTCAAATTTTTATTTTGCTCAGCGGATATGGACTTATGTTAGCTTATGGAAAGGCTGAAATAAAATGGCGTTTTTTTATGGCAAAACGCTTAAATAAATTGTATCCAACTTATATATTTGCTCTAATTTTCTTCGCAATTTTTGAGATTATTTGGCACTCAAATTCATTTCCAGTTGTTGATTATCTCCTAAAATTAAGTTTCGCAACTAATTTTATTCCCGGTGAAATATTCTCCCTTAACGGTCCTTGGTGGTTCTATGGAATGATAGTAGAACTATATATGGTTTTTCCGTTGCTATTGAAAATTTATAATAAATTTTCAATAGTTGGCTTAATAACCACAGCTGCAATTTCTTATGCTGTTATGTTAATCTGGGGAAACCTTTTATTAAAAATTGATAACAGTTTCTATTTTCATTTTATTGGAAATCTTCCAGTATTTATTTTTGGAATTTTACTTGCATCGCAAGGGGAAATTAAGATTAAAAAATATTGGGTTTTAATTGCTATTGCTATATTTATTTTTGGAAATTTAAATCAAAATGCTTTCTATTTTAGTCACTTAAGCATTGCTTTTCTATTGCTGATTATTTCTCTTAAATTACAGAAACTATTTATTAATCAAAGAATTATATCTCATTTAATAGTTTTTATTGGAGAAATTTCCATGTATATTTTTGCCATACATGGAGTTTTGCGACAACCTTTTATTGAGCTTGCCGACAAAGTTACAAATCCTGCAATTCGACCATTTTCCACTATAGCTATGGCTATTCTTTTTGTAGCTTTTTCGATAATGATTGCTTTGATTTTAAGGTGGTTAGTTCAAAAATATATTTTTTCTATAAACTACAAATTGAATTTCGAAAAGTTTAAAGTAGCAAATAGATTTTGGCTAAAATTTCTCCATTTTTCAAATAGATTCATAATTATAAGTATTCTTCTTCTATTTTGCCTATTCATTATAAAATTCATAGAATACTTTTACATTGTTGCAAATCATCCACTTATAGAATATTCCTTAAAATCGGTAACTATTTCGGCCTTCCGCGATATACCTTTGGAAGGAAGTTATTTAGCAATGATATTTCCATTATTAGTAATTTTTGCGGTTATAAAACCAAAAATAGCTACCAACATTTATTTAGCTTTTATTATCTCAGTATTAGTCTCTTATATAGCTCTAATTCAATATTTTAACATGACATTAGTGCCACTAAACGAATTTATTTTTACATTCACCTTTTCAGGTATTTTAGAATTAATCAAAACTATAATTTCATTCCAAGCAATTTCTATAATTTCATATTCTCTAATAATATTTTTATTTTTCTTAGCAATATATAAAAGCAATAACATTTCGCTTCCTCAAGGCAAAATTTTGCTATTTCTCATAATATTCGCAATACTAATTCCTTTCCATAGAACCTTCTATACAATTGCAAATGAGCATAATACGATAGAGGCTTATAATTGCAACAACTTAAAATTAGTTTTTTTTACTAAAAGTATTTCCAACTATTTAAATGATGGAAAGGAAATAAATAATTCGGAAAAAATTAAGAATGAAATTGCATTATTTCAAAAATTATATCCGGAAAAAAAATATGTCGGAAATGAATATCCATTTTTACAATTCAACAATATGAAAAGCACCTTAGCACCTTTTTTTAAACAAATTGAAGATGCACAGAAGCCAAATATCGTTTATATTATTGTTGATGGTCTATTTAACTCAAATATAAATACATACATAAATAATTACAGTATATCACCTTTTCTTGATTCCTTAAAAAAAGCAAGTCTATATTGGAAGAATGGCCTCAAAATTTCCAAAACAAGTGATGATCTCTTGCCCGACATTTTGGGTTCCATGCCCTCAAATAATTCAGATGAAAACAATCCAGATTATTTAGATATAATTAGTTATCTCAAAAGAAATAACTACAAAACATCCTATTCAACTTATGGAAATAAAGCCTCAAAACAATCCAAAAATTATTTGTTAAAATCAGGAATTGATAACTTTTCCGAAGAAAATCCACAAAAATCATTAGATGGTAATTTAAGAACTGAATTAAATTTCAGCATATTTAACTTTGCAAAAAGCACCATAGGAGATAAATCAGAACAAGCTATATATGAAAGCATTGCGGATTTTTATTTAAAAAGAAACACCAAGGAAATCAGCAAACTTAACTTTCAAAAATATAAAACAGAATTAGCGGAAATTCGATATCTCGATGAACAACTAAAAAGATTTTTTCGAGAATTGCAAAAGCGAGAAGATTTCAAAAGCACAATTTTTGTTATTACTGGAAGTAGTAGCAATTATGATAAAGAAACCAAAAATATTTTGGAAAAACACAAAGTACCAATAATTATTTACAGTCAACTTTTGAAAAAAAGCCAAGAATTTACCTCCATTGCCTCACAAGTAGATATTTTGCCATCAATTACAAGCCTATTAGAAGCAAATTACAAATTTAATCCTCAATATTTCAATCATAATATTGGATATCAATTAGATACAACAAATAATATTCAAAATAATCATAATTATGTTCTTTTAGGAAATCACCATCAAACCAATGATTTAATTTTTGGAAAATATTATTTATCAGGAACAGATTTATTTGAAATAAATGAAAATTTAAAAATTAAGAGGATATCCAATAAGCTTGTTTCACAGCATCTTAAAAAATATATTCATGACTATAATATTATTTCAAGCTATTCAATTTGTAAAAATAAATTAGTTCCAAAAAGCTATTATTACTCGCAAATTGGGCGACAAGCCTTAGTAAATTTTCAGAGTGGTTTTGAAGAACTTGACTCGACATATTATTCAAATCAGCTTGTTGAAAATATTTCTTATTATGGGCATAAAAGCTTATCAAGCAACAATTTAGAATTCAGTCTTCTATATCCAGAATTCAATTTTAAATCCTCATTTAGTAACATCAAAATTGAAATTGAATTTAATATATATCTAAAAAACTCTACATCCAATAATCCATTAATAATAATTACAGGAAATAACAATCAATTGAAAAGTTTGTTTTGGGAAGGGATTGATTTTTTAAAAGAAAATAAGGTTGTTGCAGGAAAATGGTTTAAAATAAAGACAGAAAAATCAATAAAATTTCAGGGTGAATTTGATATTAATAGCATTTTGAAAATGTACTTTTGGAACCGTAGCAAATCGACTTATTATATTGATAATCTAAAAATTAGAATGACTGGGATACCTTATTATTAAAGGATTTAGGTTCAATAATAAGTTGGAAATATTAAACTATTAATTAAATTTTCAATTAATTCATTTATAGTTAATTTTACATTTTAATTTTAAAACCTCAATTATGAAAGAATTCTTTTTTTCCCTAATGCTTATAATACTAAACTTAAATATGTTAGCTCAAGATAACAGCAAAACAGATGGCAATCAACTTAATAAAATAATAGTTGATACCAATATAAATAAAGAAATAATGATTGGCCAATGCGATAAAAATGGAATAGAATCTTTTGCGGGATTCAATTTAGATTTTAGAACTGAATATGATGATTATCAAGTAAATAAAGAATTATTAAGTCAGTACAAAGATATTCTCAGCAATTACCGCATTACAATTGTAATGGGAACTTGGTGCGGTGACAGCAAAAGAGAAGTACCACGTTTTTTCAAAATTATAGATGAACTTGGAATTTCTGAAGATATAGTTACTATTATATGTGTTGATAGGAAGAAAAAAGCTGGTGATTTAGAGATAGAAAAATTTCAAATAAAATTAGTCCCTACATTTATTATTACCAAAGATAATATTGAAAAAGGCAGAATAGTTGAGCAGCCAAAAGAGAACTTAGAAAGTGATATTATTCAGATTATTAAATAGATATACAAGTTATTTTCAATCTTTTATAATTAATGAAAAATAATAAATCAGCATTAAAAGTAAATAAAGGAGTTGAAAAACCACCTATGATTAATGCTTCGGCTATTAAGAAAATAAATAAGAAAAAAGCAGAATCAAAAAATGTTGATTATTATGTAAATGGAATTTTAAAAAATGATAGAGCTATCTTAGCTAAAGCTATCACATTGATAGAAAGTTCTTTAAAAAGTCATAGAGAAATTGCAAACGGGATTTTAGAAGCGTGCATTCCATACTCTGGAAAGTCAATTAGGATTGGAATTACTGGAGTGCCAGGCGTTGGAAAAAGCACATTTATTGAAGCCTTTGGAACTCAGCTTACCAATTTAGGTCATAAAGTGGCAATTCTTGCAATAGATCCTAGTAGTAGTCGAACAAAAGGAAGTATCCTAGGCGATAAAACTCGTATGGAAAATTTGAGCAACGACAAAAATGCATATATCAGACCTTCGCCCGCAGCTGGTTCACTTGGTGGCGTGGCTCGTACTACTTATGAAACTATAATTCTATGTGAATGTGCTGGTTACGATATAATTATTATTGAAACCGTTGGAGTTGGACAATCGGAAATTGAAGCACATTCTATGGTTGATTTCTTTCTTCTGCTTATGCTTTCTGGTGCTGGTGACGAGCTCCAAGGTATCAAAAGAGGAATTATTGAGATGAGTGATGCAATAATTATTAATAAAGCCGATGGTGAAAATATTGCAGCAGCTGCAAGGGCTATGGCAGAATACAAAAACGCACTGCATCTGTTCCCTCCTACTTCCTCAGAATGGATTCCTCGTACTGGAACTTGCTCATCTATAGATGGAAATGGAATTATTGAAGTGTGGAAAATGGTAAATGATTATGTTGAATTAACCAGTAAAAATGGCTTTTTTCAGGAAAACAGAAAACATCAAGAGATAAAAAGATTTCATAACCATATAAAATCTTACTTAATAAATAATTTTTATTCTGATAAAAATATTTTACAAAAGATAAATGATTACGAGCAACTTATTGAATCTCATCAAATTGATGTATATACAGCTGCAAATTCAATTATAAATCAAAATTTTAGTTTAATTGATAAAAATGAGAAATCAAATTCTAAATAGATTTGATTCAATAATTTAAAATATCCAAAGTAAATTACATTACAGATTATCAAATATTTCAAAATAATATTTTTTCTTTAAGATATTTTTTAGATATTTGCCGACTTAAATTTTAATAATAATTTTAAACGTAAAGCATTATGCCAGTAAAGATTAGATTACAAAGATATGGTAAGAAAGGACAACCTTTTTATCATATAGTAATTGCGGATGGTCGTGCACCTCGAGATGGTAAGTTTATCGAAAAGATTGGCTCTTATAATCCCTTGACACAACCTGCGACAATTAATTTAGATGTTGACCAAGCCGTTAGTTGGCTTAGAAAAGGTGCACAACCCACTGATACAGTGCGTGCTATAATGACATACAAGGGAGCAATGTACAAAAATCATTTGTTGATTGGAGTTGATAAAGGTGCTTTTAGCCTTGAAGATGCAAATGCAAAGTTCCAAGTTTGGGCTGACGAAAAAGCAGCTAAGATTAACAATGCAAAAAGTTCTATTGAAGAAAGTAAGCGAAATGCTAAAAAGGATTCGATAGCTGCAGAAGTTAAAGTTAAGGAACAAAGAGCAGAAGAAATTGCAAAACGCAAAGCCGCTGAAATTGAAGCAAAAGTTGCTGCTGCAAGAGCTATTGAAGCTGCCAAAATTGCAAAAGAAACGCCAGCTCCTGCACATACAGAAGAAGCTGAAACTACTGAAGTAGAAGCTGATAACACAGCTGAATAATAAATTTTCACATAAAAAAATAGCCAGCAATTATTAATTGCTGGCTATTTTTTTGTATAACAAAAATATTTTATTTTTATAAATCTCTCTTCTTTAAAACCCAATAAGAAATTCCAAAAAATATTGATGCATAAGCAATTGATAAAAATATATTCATTGGTTCGATACTATTGCTCACTGTTTTTATATTAAACATAGAAAAAAGAGTTGTTTTTGGTGCTAATATTAATCCGTTAAATGCCTGCATTGGAAGATATTGACCAAATGATTCTTCAAATTTCCATGATAATATTGGCTCAATTATATAACTATAAACCAATAATATTCCCATTGCCAGCACAGCTTTCCTAAGAATGATTGAAAGCATCATAATAAAAGTTAGATAGGAAATTATCATAAGAAAATATCCAGGAATAAAAATTAACTTTGAAAAAACAATCCCAATAGAAATGTCAGGAGTGTTGATTATTCCTGCAATTAAACCAAAAATAAAAAGCAAAAAAGTAGAGGTAGTAGCAAGTAAAATACCATCGATAAACTTCGACCAAATAAACTCAAGCCTACTCATCCCATTAATCAAATTCTGTCTTAAGGTGTTATAATAGAACTCATTACTAACAAGAAGTATCATCAAAATGCCAATGAATATTTTTACATACTTCGCAATGAAAGTCAAATTATGCCATATATATGGAAATTGATAAATTTCAGTAGGAAGCACTGTCATACCATGAGTAGCTTCCGACATATTTTTATTGATAGAAATTACAGCAGAGCGAAGTCCCAAAAGCACCAAAATAATTGTAAGTACGTAAGCAGCAAGAGTTACCCAAAAAACTCTATTTTTACTTATTTTAAGCCATTCTATTTTTATAAGTCGCTTCATGATTTATCTGATTTAAGCAATTCCAAAAATTGTGTTTCAAGACTCTCCTTTTTATTAGCAAGATGTGAAAGGAAAACACCATATTCCATAAGATATTTATTAATATCCGACACATCGAAATCGATGCTGGCAGTGGCCTTAACCATATTTTCTTTGATAACAGCAGAAGTTATTTTTGGGTGAGTTTGAACAACCTCAAGAAGATGTGGTAAGTTATTAGAAATCATCTCAATAATTCCTCCTTCGCGACCAATATTATCCACGTTGCCTGAAAATATTTTTTTCCCTTTTTTCAAAATCAACACATCTGAGCAAACTTTTTGAACTTCATCGAGCAAATGAGAAGCAAGAATAATTGTTTTGCCACTTTTTGATATCTCGATAATCATTTGTCTAATTTCCGCAATTCCTTCAGGATCAAGACCATTAGTTGGTTCATCGAGAATTAAAACCTCTGGATTTCCCAAAAGTGCAGAGCCAATCGCTAACCTCTGCTGCATACCGAAACTAAAAGTTTTGAAGCGGCTTTTTCTTCTTTCATAAAGATTTATAGATTTTAAAACATCTGGAATCAAGTCGTCAGAAACACCTCTAATCTCGGCCACAATTTTAAGGTTATCAATAGCATTCATATATCCGTAGAAGTTTGGTCTTTCAAGCAAAGTTCCCAATTTTTTAGTATATTGTTCATTTTCAGTTGCCTCAAACCAGTTAAATTTTCCTTCTGTTGGATTTATTACACTTGTCAACATACCCAAAGTTGTACTTTTTCCACTGCCATTAGGTCCTAATACTCCAAATACAGAGCCCTTCTTAACGGAAAAACTAAGCTCGTTTACAGCCTTTAAAGAGCCATAAAATTTTGTTAATTTTTCAACACTTAATATGTTATCATTCATTATTTTAAATCTTTTAAACTTAATGTCTCATCGCGCACAATTCCTTTATCAGAATTTTTTACAGTACATATTTCGGTATAGTAATCATGTTCAAAATATAAATAGTACTTTTTTTTAACAGCCTCTGCCAAAAACTCTTCTTTTTCAGTAAGCGCAATCAATGGTTGAATGTCGAATGCAGGAATAAATGGCATAGGAATATGAGAAGCAGTCATTATCAAATCAGCCATATAAACTAAGGTCTTGTTGGCAAAAGTAATATGAGGTATAATCATCCCCTGAGTGTGTCCATTATACAATTTAAAATAAATATCGGGAATATATTCGCCTTCTGCATCAATCATTTTTAATCTTCCCGAATTTTTTATTGGCAAGAAATTTTCCCTAAAAAAAGCTCCAACTTCACGCTTATTAGGATTCATTGCCCAATCAAATTGCTGCTTGCTAATCCAATGAGTAGCGTTAGGGAAAACAAGTTTATTCTCACCATTTTTATCTCGCATTATAGCGCCACCAACATGGTCATCATGTAGATGTGTCAAAATCACATCAGTAACATCTTCAAATTTATAACCTAAATCGCGAAAGCCATTTTCTAATGAATCCTCATCAAAAATAAATTTGAATGTGTAAAATTTTTCAGATTGTTTTCTACCTAAACCAGTATCAATAATCATCAATCTATTTCCTGAATCTATTAAAAGGCATCTATTTTTTATGTTTATATAGTTCAATTCATCTGCTGGATATACTTTTGACCATATCGTTTTTGGAACCACCCCGAAAGTTGCTCCTCCATCAAGTTTCCAGTTTTCAGCATTTAGAGTAAATAGTTTCATATTTTTCAATAAATTTTATTAGCGTAGTTCAAAATTTTTACCAAGGTAAACTGTTCTAACTCTTTCATCATCAACGAGTTCTTTTGCAGAGCCAGATTTTAGAATTGAACCTTCAAAAAGCAAATATGCTCTATCTGTGATTGTAAGTGTTTCATGAACATTATGGTCGGTAATGAGAACTCCTATATTTCTTTCTTTCAATTTAGATACAATTGTTTGAATATCTTCCACTGCAATTGGGTCAACGCCAGCAAATGGTTCATCTAAAAGTATAAATTTTGGGTCTGATGCCAAGGCTCTGGCAATTTCAGTACGTCTTCTTTCACCTCCTGAAAGCTGAATTCCTAAACTTTTTCTTATATTTTGTAGGCCAAACTCAGAAAGCAAAGACTCAAGCTTTTCACTCTGCAAGTGTTTATCTTTATATTTAAATTCCAAAATAGACAGAATATTATTTTCTACCGACATGGCTCTAAAAACCGAGGCTTCCTGAGCCAAGTATCCTATACCTTTTTGTGCTCGTTTGTACATTGGCTCTTTAGTGATGTCAACTTCATCCAGAAAAACTTTGCCAGAGAAAGGCTTTATTAGTCCAACAATCATATAAAATGTTGTAGTTTTTCCAGCGCCATTTGGACCAAGTAAACCAACTATTTCTCCCTGATTTACTTCAATACTCACATTATCTACAACCTTTCGACTGCGATAAATTTTCACAACTTCTTCCGCTCTTAAAATCATGTCATTAAAATAATCAGCCAAATTACTAAATTCATAAATGGTAATAAGTTAAAAATTCCTATTCTTAAAAAATTTAATCATTCAAAGGTGATTTTGGTAAAATACCTTCCTCAAAAAAAATTATAAGCGTATTATTCACTATAAATGACTTTACACTTAAACAACGACATTGGATATTAAGAAATATTACCTATTGATAATTTCAATTTATAGTCATTAAGCCAATACAATAAATTGATTATTAGTTAATTTAGAGCTGAAATACCTTTTCAAAAATCGCAGAAAATTACTTTTGAAATCATTTTGAAAAATTTCATTTTTGCACAACTTCAAAAGTATTTATTCTATCTTTGTGCTTAGCAATAACCTCAGGGTATTTGCGCTGAAAAGCAAATTGTTCCATACAGTTTAAAATCAGATAAATCTAATAACAATCTAAATATCAACTTTATGCATATTGCAATAGCAGGAAATATTGGTGCTGGCAAAACTACACTTACTGGTTTGCTGGCCAAACATTTTAATTGGGAAGCTCATTATGAAGATGTGGACACCAACCCTTATCTTAATAGCTTTTATGAAGATATGCAAAGGTGGTCGTTTAACCTACAAATATATTTCTTAAATAGTAGATTTCGGCAAGTTATAGACATTAGAAATAGTGGTAAAACTGTTATTCAAGACCGTACAATCTATGAAGACGCGTTTATTTTTGCACCTAACTTGCATGAGATGGGTCTTATGCCTACACGTGATTTTGAAAATTATCAAAGTCTGTTTGAGCTAATGAGTAGTTTTATAAAACCTCCAGATTTGTTGATTTATTTGAGATCTTCAGTGCCTAATCTTGTGAAACAAATTCAATCAAGAGGTCGCGAATATGAAAATTCTATCAGAATCGACTATCTGAAAAGCCTCAACGACAAATATGAAAATTGGATAAATTCTTATGCCGAAGGAAAACTACTAATAATTGAAGTTGACGATTTGGATTTTGTAGATATTCCTAAAGATTTAGGATTTATTATTGATAAAATCAACGCGGAAATAAATGGTCTCTTCTAAAATATGAAAATCCTTGGAATTATACCAGCAAGATATGCATCAACTCGATTTCCAGGTAAATCATTAGCTTTAATTGGAAATAAATCGGTTATTCAGAGAGTTTATGAGCAAGCATCATTTTCGAAAATGCTTGATAAAATAGTTGTGGCAACTGACAATATTCTTATCGAAGACCATGTGAAAAGTTTTGGCGGCAATGTTGTGATGACTTCTGTTGATCATCAAAGTGGCACTGATAGAGTCTATGAGGCTTATACAATTCTGAATGAATGTTTCGATGCGGTGATAAATATTCAGGGTGATGAACCTTTTATTAATCCTATCCAAATAAATGAACTTGTCCAAGTATTTAATAATGTGAATGTTGAGATAGCCACTATGGCCAAAAAGATAAGTGATGTTAGTGATATTTTTAATCAAAATACTGTTAAAGTTGTTTTTGACAATCAAAATAAGGCATTATATTTCAGCAGATCTGCCATTCCCTATGTCAGAAATATTGAAAATATTGATTGGATAAAATCAGTTGATTTTTACAAGCACATTGGAATTTATGCTTTTCGAACTGAAATAATAAAAGAATTGGTTATTTTGCCTCAATCTAAATTTGAAATTGCTGAATCTTTAGAGCAGCTTCGCTGGCTTGAGTCTGGATACAAAATTCAAGTTGTAGAGACAGCTTTCGAAAATATTGGAATTGATACTTACAATGATTTGATAAAAGCAAATAAATTCATTCAGAAATTTTAAGATGGAAATTAAGGATTTTATATATGAGTTTTTAGTTAATCATGATAATGTTGAGATTCAAGGTTTTGGAATTTTTTCATCGGAAATTATTGAAGCATATATCCACCCTATTGACAATAAATTTTCCCCAACTAACAAAAAGATCTCATTTCAACTTGATAAAAACACCGTTGACAATGGCTTCATTAATTATTTATCGACCAAATTTGGTTACACTGAAGAATTAACCAAGTCTGAATTAAAAACGCAAATAGCTTCATGGATTAGCAGTCTTAAGTCAGGTAATATTTTGAATTATAAGTATTTAGGTGAATTGAAATTAAACTCCTCAAAGATATTGATATTTACTGCTTATACTGATTTTAGTCTGAGCAAAAACCATTTTGGATTACAAAGTTTCAAAGTAAATGCTTTACCTTTGAAAAAGAAAGTTGATAAAGCACTAAATACAGCTGAAAATGTTGACATCAAAAAAAGGAAGATTTGGCCATGGATTGCTGCCATTTTCCTTTTGCTTTTAGTCTCAGCGGGAATATTAATTTTAAAAGATAATATTAAAAATTCCTCTCTTTTTACAATTAATAAAAGCATTGAAATTACTGACAGTCAAAATACTATTGCGAGAACAAATCAAAATGCGAATATATCTAAATCAAATAACATAGATTCGACAGACACAAATAATCAAAATTATGAAAGTTCAAAATCTGGAGATTCTTCATCAATAAATTCAATTATTAGCAAGACTGAAAATCCTTCCGACATAAAAAAATTAGGCAATATAAATGCAAATCAATCAACGAAATATTTAGTTATTGCTGGCTGTTTTTTAAGTGAAACTAAAGCTCAAACATATTTAAACTTATTGATTTCCAAAGGCTACAAAGCAATAATTGCAGGAAAAACAAGCAAAGGGTTAATAAGAGTTTGCTATGGCAGTTACGGGAATTTTGAAATGGCAAGTCAAATATCAGAACAAATAAATTCAAAAGAAAAGACGTCTTCTTGGGTACAAAAAATTAATTAATAATATTTTCAATGGGAAGCAAAAAAAAGCTGGTAAAATTTGCCGAAAACCTAACATTTAAACATTTATTTCAGCCAACTTATGATGAAGTAAAAGATAATTTTTCTATGAAAGGCAAATGGAATCATGAATTTTTTAAAAATGATAATCCAATTGTTTTAGAGCTTGCATGTGGCAAAGGTGAATACACGGTTGGGCTGGCGGAGAAATATCCTGATAAAAATTTCATTGGAATTGATTATAAAGGCGCACGTCTTTGGCGCGGTGCTAAAACTTCTCACGAAAGTAAAATGAACAATGTAGCATTTGTGCGAACAAAAATTCAACTTATTAATAAGATTTTTGCAAAAAATGAAGTCGATGAAATTTGGATTACTTTTCCCGACCCTCAACCAAAAAAAACAAATAAAAGACTCACCTCGCCAAAATTTCTAAGTAAATATTCAAAAATTATTAAGATGGATGGTTTGTTCCATTTAAAAACCGACAGCTTATTACTTTTTGATTATACTTTGGAAGTAATTGAACAGGCTAATCATAATTTAGTTGAAGCTATAAAAGATTTATATAATAATGCTGATTTTGATGAAGTTAAGTCAATAAAGACACATTATGAAAAATTGTTTTCAGAACAAGGTTTTTCAATTAATTACCTTAAATTTTCACTAAATCCATTAATGTATACTGATGAAAAATGAGCTTGATTTTTTTGAAAAAGTTTATGAAATCTGTCGAGAAATTCCCCGAGGTAGAGTAAGCTCTTATGGTGCAATTGCCAAAACCATTGGTTCGCCAATGGCATCGCGAATGGTTGGTTGGGCAATGAATAAATCGCACAGTGTAAGTCCTAATGTTCCAGCACATAGAGTGGTGAATAGAAATGGCCTTTTGAGTGGAAAGAAATTTTTTGGCACAGACACAATGATGCAGCAACTCTTAGAAAATGAAGGTGTCAGTATTGAAAATGATAAAGTTGTGGATTTTGAAAAGCTTTTTTGGAATCCAATGAAAGAATTATAAAATTGATAGCTGTAATTTGTTTAATTATAAATTATTAGGTTTGTCAATTAATTTTAAAACCCAAAAAGGATTGTTTAATATTAAAAAATATTTGCTATGGCATATTTTACTATAGATGAATTTATAAAAAGATTAGAATCTGAAGGCGAATTAATTCGTGTGAAAGAAAAAGTTTCGCCAATCCTCGAAATATCGGAGATAAATGATAGGCTGGTAAAAAATAATGGAAAATCTGTACTTTTCGAGAATACAGGCACCGAATTTCCGGTTTTAATAAATATGATGGGCTCTGAAAAGCGAATAGCTATGGCATTAAATGTCAATAATTTAGATGAACTTGCAGAACGAATTAAATCAATTTTTGATATGCTGAGTGCACCGAAAGAAAGTATGCTTGATAAATTGAAATTAATTCCAAAACTTGGTGAGATTGGTTCTTGGTCACCATCAAAATCTAATAAACGAGGATTATGTCAAGAAGTTGAAATGGAAAATCCAGATTTATCAAAAATTCCAATTCTTAAAACCTGGCCCTATGATGGAGGTCCATTTATAACTTTTCCTGTTGTACATACAATTTCTCTGAGGACAAAAACTCCAAATATCGGCATGTACAGAATGCAAGTGATGAGTAAAAATACCACTGGGATGCATTGGCATTTGCATAAAGATGGAGCTAATCAATATCGCGAGTATCAAGAGAATAATAAAAGAATGCCAGTTTCCGTAACCATTGGTGGCGATCCGGCTTACATATATTCTGCCACTGCTCCTTTGCCAGCAAATATCGATGAATATATGCTTGCTGGATTCTTGAGAAGAAAAAAAGTAAAACTTGTAAAATGTTTAACAAACGATATTTACGTGCCTGAAGATGTTGATTTTGTTATTGAAGGTTACGTAGATCCACAAGAAGAGCTTATAAAAGAAGGACCTTTTGGTGACCATACTGGATATTATTCATTATCAGATAATTATCCACTATTTCACATCACTAAAATTACACATCGCATGGGAGCCATCTATTCAGCCACAGTTGTAGGAATTCCTCCTCAGGAGGATGCATGGATTGGTTTAGCTACTGAGCGTATCTTTTTGAATCCCATCAAGATGACCATGATTCCAGAGGTAAAAGACATGCACATGCCAGCCGAAGGAGTTTTCCACAATATAGTTTTGGCATCTATCAAATCTACTTATACTGGGCAAGCCATAAAAGTTATGAATGCACTGTGGGGCGCTGGTCAAATGATGTTCAACAAACTTTTGTTTGTTTTTGATATGAACATTAAACTTACAGATTATAAGTCTATTATAAAAATGATAAGTGAAAATGTTCATCCAATTGATGATATCTATTTCAATAGTGGACCTATGGATGTGCTTGATCATGCTTCTCAAAAATTTGCTTTTGGAGGAAAAATGGGATTTGATGCAACTTCCAATAATTCTTCTTATTACATAAAACCTTCTCTTGATAAGCTGAAATTCTCCTCTGTTACAAACATTTTAGAAATAAATGACTCTTTGATAAAATTGGGATATTCATTTTTGATTTTAAAAATTTATAAAGAAGAAATAAATTCGACCAGAAAGATTGCAAGCAAATTATTGAATATTAGCGCTTTTGCTGATATAAAATTTGTTATTTTTATGGAAGAAGTTTGTGATATTTTTGAACTTTCCGATGTTGTTTGGCGTGCTGCCAACAACATTGATCCTAAACGCGATTGCTTTTACATTGAAAATGCTAATTTCGAGAAATTTCCTACATTATTTATAGATGCCACGCGAAAAACTTTAGCCTTTGATGGTTTCAAAAGAGATTGGCCAAACATTGTTTGTATGGATGAAAAAACTATTGAGTTGGTTGATACAAAATGGAGAAATTACGGATTAGGAGAATTCTTAGAATCTCCTTCCAAAAAATATCGTCAGCAACTCTATCGAGGAGATGCTATTGCAGAAGAGTAGCCTGAAAAAAAGGGCTTGGAAAAATAATAATTAATAAGAAATAAAATAATTCAAACAGACTACTTTTTTATTTTATTGCTATAAGTTGAAAGATATTTCAAAATAATAGAAGCTTGGCTATCAGTAATTTTTGCTTTCTTTTGCATCGATTTCATTGTTTCCTCCCATTCCCTATCTGTATGTTTGTTTGGTAAATAGAGATTATGGCATGCACCACAGTTATTTATATATAATTCACGACCCTTCAATAGAGTATCAATAGAAATACCTGAACTCTTAGCATCGACAATTGTAGGCACTTTCAACGAGCTGCCACATCCATAAAACAGTATAGACAGCATTATTGCAAAAGAAAAATATGATAATTTATAATTCATAAGAGAAAATTAAGCGTGTTTGAAACTTCTCATGATTATTCAACTCCCTTTCAAATCCTAATAAATTTGTGATCTGTGGTAAAATTGTAAAGTTAATCCAATAAGCTCCCTGATTGAATGAAAGGCAGGGACCACCAGAGAAAGTAGAATATTCCAAATTGAATGATTTTGATAGGCCGTTTTGGTTAAGCAACTCTATACCAAGTGACAATCCTTCTTTTAGATTGAATGATAGTGCATAATTTAACTCAAATACTTTCTCTTCCAAGAGTGAAATATCAATTTTATTTCCATTGGATTTATACATGTTTTCCATTTCGTACTCGCCCACAATATTGAAAGCTTGAATAATATTTCCTAACTGTTTGTCGAAAATTATTTTAGCTTCATAACCCATTATACTTGGGCTTAAAGTATATTCGAAATAAAGTGCTGAACCTATCGCATTAGCAACAGGATCTGAGAGTTTAAATTTCCACTCATTAGAGAAGTTGTAATCAACATTACTTTCAAAAGATTGAACACCATAGTTTTCGACCACTCTATTCGAATAGCTATAATTTAGATAAAAAGAAGTCTGAATTTTTGATCCGAGTCCTAATTCAAATTCTAAGCGATGTTTTAAAGCACGATAATAATTATTTCTACCATTTCGGAAGGTAGTAACTACTTCAATTTCTTTTTGTGATTTATTTAAAACATTACTTTGATAAGTATATGTAAAAAGTCTGTCTTGGGATTGCAATGAAACTGCACATGAAATAATAATAAAAATTAAAATGTTCCTCATAATTTGATTCTTAATTGATTTATGAAGCAATATTATAATAGAATAAGTATTGAATATATACCAACTAATTGGTATATTTAAAAAAATATTAAGAAACTTATTGTCCTTATAATTTAAATAAATTAAATTATATAATTGCTTAAGATTTTTCCCCTTGTCAAATCCAAGATACCATTGATGATAGTCAATGGATGTGAAGGATTCCCTGGAATAAATAAATCAACCTTTATATCATTTAAAATACTTCTGTCCAAGGCTTTACTATCGGCGAAAATACCGCCACTTATTGCATCAACACCACAGAGGATGAAAATTTTAGGTTCAGGAATGGCATCATAGGCAATACGCAATGGTTCTGCCATATTTTCAGTTATTGGGCCTGTAACCACTATCCCATCGGAATGGCGCGGCGAAGCGGTAAATTCAATACCATATCTTCCCATGTCGAAGTTTGCATTTCCACAGGCTCCCAACTCAATTTCGCAAGAATTATCTCCACCAGCAGATACTTGACGCAATTTTAATGATTTAGAAAATACAGCTCTTATCTCGGGTCTTAGAATATTTTCATCTATTTCAATTTCTTTATTCTCACCCTCAAAAACAATTAAATTCTCGCGTTTATTACTTGAGATTTTATATTCTTGAGTAAACTGTATTTTTTCTGGAAAAGCAAAAGCACATTCACCACATAAGGAGCATTTTCCTAAATCTATGCTTACAGGGTTTGCATTTATTGCTCTCAGAGGGCATAAATCCACCAATTCTTTCTCGTCAACTTTGGCAAAACTAATTACAGGTTTCCCACGAAATGGAGCTTTGATAACGGCGTTTTGTAAATCTGGAATATACTGTTTCCCATTGTGAATCAATATTTTAGAATCTTTTATCATTGATTTTGTATTTTATAAGTCGTGTCCGCAATAACTTAAATTATAACTTTTGTTATTAATAGGAAAATCAGAAATCTCAACATTTCTTAAAGACATTTCCAAAGATTTCCAGT
>MNXP01000044.1 GCA_001872625.1 Bacteroidetes bacterium CG2_30_33_31 | reverse complement strand
TGGGATGTATCAACTCCAAAATCTGCTTTTAGCCAGATTAAAGGTTGATTATCTAAATTTAACTGCTGTGATATTCCTGCAAAATATAGGAGGGTGAATCCAATCAAAAAAATCAGTTTTTTCATCTTATGTGGTTTTAAGTTAAATGAACAAATTCAATCCTTGCTTAAATTATTAATCATCAATACACCACTGTTGATTAAGCAATTAACAAGTCAATACAAAAAAAATACCTACCAAAGCACACAAGACAACACTCTGAAGCTTTTATTGGCTTCAGCCCATTTGGGTTTACATGAGTTAGTCTCGGGTATTTTGGTAGGCAAAATTCCAATGCTAAAAATAATAAATATTTTAAAAAATGCAATTATTTTTTGCATTTTTATTAATATGTTGATTTTAAGAATTTTAGATAGGTAATAAAATGAATTTTTGTAAAATTTTAAGATAAAATTATTGAATTACCGTTTAAAAAATGAAAAATATTGGTTAAAATAGCTTGTTAAATACTCATAAATGACTTGCTAATATGATTAGAAATAAGTAAAAAAAAATATTCTAATAATTCATAGCATTATTTTAAAGCATAAAAACTGTGAAATTCATAATAAGTCTAAATTTATAATACTTTATTTGGAAAGAGAAATTGATTTTGATTATAAAAACAAATGTTCAATTGAATTCATCCATAATTTAACTATTTGTGTAAAAATACTAATATTCGGCTCGCCTGCCGCGGGGCTACTTTACACAGTTAATGAAACACTCCCACAGTTAATGAAACACTCCCCAGTTAATGAAACACTCCCTAAAAAACTCCCCAAATTATCTATAATTTAATCTCAATTAACTCATACGAACCCAATAATTCATACAAATTGATCAAAATCTTAATTTTTTTTACAATCAAGCATAGTAAATCAGCAAATTCTTGCTAAAATCATACTAAAAACATACTAAAAACTTCCTAAACCAACCTAAAAGCGCCCGGCATCTGATTAGATTTTTCTATTATTCCATTATCCTTCATGAATTTCACATAGTTTCGGGCCATTCTATCCTTTATATCCAGAGTATCCATCAAATTTTGAATAAGAGTTGCATTAAATATAACTGGATGTTTCTCAAATAGCTCCTTGGCAACCTCAGAAAGCTCGGTTAGTTTCCTAGTATTAGCATCTTCCTTACTTTTTTCTCCAATATAAACATGGCGACCTTCCTCTTTGCTCCAACCAAATTCGATAATCGGAACATCAAACGGAGAGCCATCTCTTACTTTTAAAGCTTTCACTGAGCTTGTATTTTTATTATCATCTTTTTCAATTAGCAATATGCCTGCTGCTTTTCGTTGTACTTCTGAACCCAAATGCCCTCGAAGCTTCATTCCAGATGGTGTCATGTGCAAAACACTTATGATTACCGTATTATAGATTGCAGATAGCCTAAATAATTCTTCAATTAATGCAACAGAAGATTCTTCATCATTTACGCCGCCTAGTAAATCAGCAATTCCATCAATAATAACCATGTGTATCCCTCCAAATTCATAGAAAAACTTATCCATGGATTCCAATATCATTTTCATCCTTTCGCCCCTTGATATTCCCACTAAACAATACGCTTTGAACCATGATGGTGGAACTTCACGTGTTGATCTTTTTAAAATATAGGATAAATTCTTGTAAAGCTGAAATTCTGATTGTTCTGTATCATAAAGTAAAATGGCTTTTTCTCCTACATTCTCACGAACCATTGTTCCTAAAGTATCAATTTCAATATTTTCAGGTTTTAAAGCTCCCGAAATAATTCCACCTAGAAAGTTTGTTTTTCCACTTCCTTCAGTTCCTGCTACACACATAATATTTCCTGGTGTGCCAATTGTAACATCATTAATTGCTATGAGTGGCTCTGGAGCAATTGGAGGCTTGCTAAAATCTATTTCACAGCTTTTCATTATAGAAATAGTTTCTTCATAAAAACCATCCAACATTTCAAGAAATAACATTTTTAAATCCTCAGCTGAATTTCCCATGGCAAAGAAGTCTGAAATATCCTTTTTACCCTTTTCACCAGAAAGCGGCAATTCCAAACTCTTAATTCCAAATGATTTGTGATCATTACATAGTTTTTTCATCGATTCTATCCCCGTTTTGTCGCAATCATAAAGTAGTACTATATGTTTAAAGCGATATGATAAACCCCGTAGCAGATTTTTGGGAATATTTGCCGTTTCACTATTCATTGAAATAGCATTTAAACCATGACTATAAAGACTCATCACATCCTTTTCACCGCCGGTGATAAAAATAGTATCGCCCCTAATTGGCATTTGATCGTAACCAAAGATATAGCTTTCAGTTAGTTCACCAGTATATAGAAAACGAAGTTTTGAAAAGGGTCGATAGAGTTTGGTATGTTTCCGACCTTGATATCCATAAATTGGCTCTTCAAAACTGCTGATTAAAGTATATTCTTTACCACTTTTTCCAATTCCTTTAAAGGACTCAACTGCTACTACATTAAACAGATCCAAAATAGGTTTGGTAATTCCATATTTTCGCCAAAACGACAATTCACTTTCATTGAATTGTTTAGTTTTTATAGGCATATTACCTTTGGCAGTATCAAAACCATTATGGATTGAAGTCAATTCTGAAGCGTTTATTACTTTTCCACTTGTTTTATGATTAAACTTCTCTACTGTATGATATTGTTTTGCTAATCCTAAACCAAGATCATCATTAATTATCTCCATGACCTTCTTAAAATCCTCTTTTTCATTACAATTCAAATTATATATCTTGCTCACAAAGAAAAAGCAGTCACCACTATATTCTGAATTACCAAAATCTTTGAATTTATACATGCCATTTTTGCGATCTCTATAAATATAGCAAGCGGCCTTCGTATCGTTATAAAATGGCGACTTGAACGATTTTCCAAGTTTCACAAATCTACTACCAAGAAAATGCTTGAATACACTCAATCCATTATTAGTTGAGCTTATAATGCTTTGTTTATCTAGTATCATATCACTCATATTATTGATGGTTTAACAGGATGATATTCACCTTCTAAATATTTATCTAAGTCAGCCAGTGTGTACTTTCTTCGACCTCCAATTTTGGTAAATGAAATTTTACCTTTACCCGTAAGCCGATAAAGTTCAGTTCTGGATATACCAAGATAATTTGCCGCCTGGTCGGTTCCCAATAGGGTTTTCTTATTTATATCAATTCTTCGTTTTCCGACCTGATTTTCTAAAATGGTTTTTAGATTATCAAGCTTTCTGAGAATCATTTCAATATCGCCTTCCTTTATTGGGATATTTTTTCCTTCAAGTTTCATAAGCTTTCAATTTTAAAATTCGATGCAAGCTTACGACCACAATTTAGAACCATTCATATAGTATATATATACTATAGTCCATTTTTTCACATCATTTTTTTTTCACATCTTGCTTAAACTCCTCATATGCAGCCAATATCCTTGTAAATAAATGTTCACTTTTTTCTGCTCTTTCTTTTGCTTCATTTAAAGTTGCATAAGGATTCTTTGCAGTTTCAAAATTTAAAATGAAGGACAAAAACTCTCTTAGTTCGACTTTTGAAGGTGTTTTGCCATCATCCTTGATAAAAATTTTTGCTCTGATTAACATATCAAGGAATACTTCAAAATCACTTTTTGACCCATTTAAATTCAGTTTTGTTCTTCTTGTAAGTGAATTATACAATTTTAGTTTTTCAAATCCAGAACAAGGCTCATTTATTAAAATATCATTGAATTCTTCAGGGAAAAGTGTGGGATCAGAATGTTTTTTCTTCAAAAAATAGCCATTAATTTTTCTTATCTGATAGGTAAATAATTCCTCTAATCTTTTAAGTAATCTAAGTTGAATATTTAAAAAGACTAGAATTTTTTTTTATAGATATCATTAGTAGTATCAATAGGAATTCTGGTTTTATTGGGATTCACTCTTTCAAATATAAAGATAATATCATCCTTGGGGAACATTCGTTTTTTAAAGTCTCGAATTTCATACCTTAAATCTTTAAAGAAAAGTATCCTTTGGGGTACTGGAATATTGTTTTTTTCAATTGTAGCTTTAATCTTATCGTAATTAATATTGCAGTATTTTTCATATTCACTTGCACATTTAAAGCCATTAAATTCTATATGTGGTGCAGCATCCTCATAAAATAAATTACATGGAGCACCTGGTTTCTTGTTTTCCCGAATATTTGCAGTTATAAGTTCGGAAAGGGTTTCATTTATTAATAAATTCATTCGTTTTTAGTTAAAAAAAAATGCTCAATTTCATATAATTCAATTATAAATCTCAATATTAATTTATTGAGTTAATCACAGAATTATTAACAGAGTAAAATATTATAACATAAAATTTTGGGTATTCTCAGGTAGGTAAAGATTATTTTATGTTCTTACTTAAATTAAAAATTTTCTCTTCTTTTTATAAAACTATTATGTGCAAATGGTATTAAAATAATGCATAAATATATTTTCTAAAAACGGTGGATAATGAAAATAATTCGATTTTATTTAGCATCAACTTTTCCGCAATCATAGGTAAAATTATATATGGCAATTTGGCAATGTATATATATATACATTGCCAAATTGCCAAAATATATGATTTTAGGAATTACCTAATTTAAAATACAGATTATCAATGTTTTAACTCATAATTATCTTTGAATTTAAGTAAGAAGAGGGTTAATATTAATTAGTCCTTCAATTTTATTAAAAAACAACAAAAGGTCTATGATAACAGACCCATGTCTCGGAAAACCAGAATAGCTTATTTGCCTTAAAAAAAAACTTAAATAGTTTGTGGTCTATTTAAGTTTTAAATCTAAAAGTTTGAAGCTAAAATTTGTATCTGGATTAGGTTCAAATAAAGAAAATAATTTTCTATATGAAAATATTTGTACATTTGCCTCAGTAATGGTAAGCCTTGTAAAGAAAAACCTTCCTGCTTGAGAAGTGCTTCCGAACCGGCTTCCCTTTGAGACTGATGTTTTTACAACCCTATGATATTAAGCGGGTTACGAGGTAAGGTTCACGCCCCTCTTTCTCCGCATGAGTATTAAATTTTTTTTTATTAATTTTGCAATATTATTCAGAAATCAAACATTAAACAAATCATGAAAAAACTTTTTGCATTGATGACCATGGTAGCACTAATGACATTTGGTGTTTACAATCAGAGTTTTGCACAGAAATCTGGTGCAGACAAAAAACAAGATGCTACGACATCTAAAGTTGAGACCACTAAAGTTGCAGATACTACTGCGATTGATACTACTGCTGATGAAAAGGCTGCAGAATCAATAGCTGCTGAGGAAGATGCTGCAAACCAACACGAATCCTTTAATCAACTATTAAAAAGATATTTTATTGAAGGTGGCGCCCAATTCATGTCATTTATACTTTTAGCATTGATTATAGGTTTGGCACTTGTAATTGAAAGAATTATTTATTTGAACCTTGCAACTACCAATACAAAAAAACTGCTTTCTAAAGTTGAAGCCTCACTACAATCTGGTGGCGTTGAATCAGCCAAAGAAATTTGCCGTAATACTCGTGGACCTGTTGCAAGTATTTTTTATCAAGGTTTACTAAAATACGACGACGGCTTGGAACAAGTGGAAAAATCTATCGTTTCTTATGGTAGCGTAATGATGGGACAACTTGAAAAAGGATTATCATGGATTTCCTTGTTTATTGCACTTGCTCCTATGCTTGGATTTTTAGGTACTGTTATCGGTATGATTGAAGCTTTTGATCAAATTCAACAAGCTGGAGATATCAGTCCAACAATTGTTGCAGGTGGTATTAAAGTGGCACTTTTAACAACAGTATTCGGTCTTATCGTAGCAATGGTATTACAAATATTTTATAATTACATAGTATCTAAAGTTGATAGCCTTGTAAATGATATGGAAGATAGTTCAATTAATTTTATGGACGTTCTTGCTGCTAATAAAAAGTAATCTATTATGGAAAAATTATTAAATAAAATAACAAATATTGCCACCTATTTAATTATTCTGTTAGGAGTTTTCTTTACCTTATGGACAATTACAAAGGGTGATAATTTAGCAGGAGATTTAGATTTACAATCCAACTTGCTTAACCCATATTTTGCTCTTAGTGGCATCGCGCTTATTATTGCATTGGCTGCTACCATATTATTTCCAATTGGTCAAATGTTAAGTTATCCAAGATCTGCTGTTAGCGTAGGAATTTCAATTGCAGTTCTGGCTCTTATATACATATTATCTTGGAGTATGGCCACTGGAGAAACTGATGCTTCTTATTATCAATCTTTTGACATTAGCTCAGATCTATCTCGTTTTATTGGTTCATTAATTTATGTTGTTTATATCCTTGGAGTATTGTCAATACTTTCAGTAATAGGTTCTGGGATATACGGAGCATTATCAAAAAGATAAAATTATGGCATACAATAGAAAAGTACCTGAAATAAATGCAGGATCAATGGCCGATATAGCATTTCTTTTGTTAATCTTCTTTCTGGTAACTACTACCATGGATGTTGATTCAGGGATTTCGCGAAAATTGCCACCTCCTGTAGATATAAACGTAAAGCCGCCACCTATTAAAGAGCGCAATGTGCTTATAGTGCTTATAAACTCAGCAGACCAATTACTGGTAAAAGGTAATATTGGCGATATTTCAACTTTAAAAAGAGACGTAAAAGAATTTCTAACACCTACATTTTCAGGAAATACTGAAAGTCCTGATGTTGATGGACATCCAGAAGTAAAACAAGTTGAAATTGAAGGGATTGGCAAATTCTGGGTTTCTAAAGGAATTGTCTCTATGCAAAACGATAGGGGCACTTCATACAAAATGTACATTCATGTACAAAATGAATTAGCAGCGGCAGTTAGTGAACTCCGTCAGGAAATGTCTAAGAGGTATTTTGGTATGGACTTCTTTGTTCTTTTGAAAAAAGACCCAGAGAAAGCAAAATCTATTCAAGATGCTATACCAATGGCTATTTCTGAAGCTGAACCTGTTAGCTTAGGTGATAAATAATTAATTAAAGAAGAATAAAATGGCAAAAATTAGGAAAAAAGGAAAAAAAGAAACCCCGGGGATATCAACGGCCTCATTGCCTGATATTATCTTTATGTTGCTTTTCTTTTTTATGGTTACTACCGTTATGCGCGAAGTAGAGCTTATTGTTACTGTTTCACCACCTGATGCCTCGGAAGTTCAAAAACTTGAAGATAAATCATTGGTGAGCTATATCTATATTGGTGAGCCTATAAAACGACTTCAGAAAAGTATGGGAAAAGAACCAAGAATTCAACTCAATGATGCTTTCGCTGAAGTGAATCAACTTAAAGATTTTGTTTTTCAATCTTCTTTGAAAATTCCCGAATATGACAGAAAGAAACAGATAATTTCTATGAAAATAGATCAATTGACTAAAATGGGAATTGTCTCTGATGTGAAGCAAGAACTTAGGGAAGCTAATGCTCTAAAAATAAATTACTCAACTAAAAAAGGTTTTATAGCATCTAAATAATAATTTACTTTTTCATGATAAATAAAGCCAGATGAATAATTTCATCTGGCTTTATCGTTTATTATAGATTTTCTAACGCTTAACTTTTCTGACACAATTTACAATTATTGATTTTTTTACTGAATTATAGTTATTTATGAATATTTTTGATTTTGCACCATTTTTAATATTATTTTTGCTCATCAAGTAATCTTAATTATGATAAAATCTATCAGCAATATTTTTCTTGCATTTGTTTTTCTAGTAACTACCTCTGGATTAACAATCAACACTCATTTTTGCATGGGAGAAATTTATAGTGTAGCTTTTTTCAAAGATGCTAAATCTTGTTGCGAAGATGTTAATCATCATCATAATTTTTGCAAAGCTGGCAGTAAAAACCACCACTGTCAGAACAAATCATTAAATATAAAGGTAACAAATGATTTTAGCGAGGCCTTTACAGACATGACTTTGCCAAATGTACAATTCGTGCAGTTATTTGTTAGCAGTTTCATTCATTATTTAAATGACCTACCGAAAAAGTCAGCAAATAATTCATTTATTTGTAATAATATTTCACCGCCCCGAGCGAAAAATCTCAACGCCCTTTTTCAGTCCTTCTTAATTTGATTCAATAATATTTTGTACTTAATGGCTTAGTCTTTTTTTAAAGGCTAAAATATTGCTATATAGCAATATATCATACAGCCATTTCATTTATTACAATTATTAATTATTAAAAAATCATCATATGTTTAATAGACTTGTAAAATATTTTCTTGAAAACCGGCTAATAACATTCATTTTTCTGATAACATTTGTAGTTCTGGGGATGGTTTTTATGCCCTTCCATTGGAAATCAGATTTCTTTCCACGCGATCCCATTGCCGTTGATGCAATACCTGATATAGGTGAAAATCAGCAGATTGTAGCAACTGAATGGATGGGGCGCTCCCCAAAAGACATCCAAGACCAAATCACTTATCCATTAAGCACTTCTTTGCTGGGAATCCCTGGAGTGCAGACCATTAGGAGTACTTCCATGTTCGGGATGTCATTTATTTATATCATTTTTAAAGATAATGTTGAATTTTATTGGAGCCGCTCACGCATTTTGGAAAAGCTAAGTTCATTGCCCGCTGGAATATTACCTTCAGGAGTTCAACCAACATTAGGTCCTGATGCCACAGCATTAGGTCAAATTTATTGGTACACACTCGAAGGCAGAAATCCTAAGACTGGAAAGCCCAATGGTGGCTGGAATCCACAAGAACTCAGAAGCATTCAAGACTTTTATGTAAAATATGGACTTACAACTGCAGAGGGAGTTTCGGAAGTTGCCTCTGTTGGTGGTTTTATAAAGGAGTATCAAATAGATTTAATCCCTGAAGCATTAAAAGCCTTCAACGTATCTGTAATGGATGTTATGAATGCGGTAAAAAAAAGCAATCTCGATATTGGTGCCGAAACTATGGAGCTAAATAATGTGGAATATATTATTCGAGGATTAGGTTATGTGAAAAATCTTGAAGACCTTGAATTATCTGTTGTTGCTGTTAGAAATAATATTCCAGTGCGAATAAAGGATATTGCACATGTTGTTATAGGTCCCGCAACTAGGCGTGGTGGATTAGATAAATCTGGCTCAGAAGCAGTAGGAGCAGTGATAGTTGCACGTTATGGCTCAAATCCTATGGATGTAATTAACAATGTAAAGCAAAAAATAAAAGATTTAGAATCAGGCCTACCACAAAAAACTTTGCCCGATGGAAGTATCTCAAAAGTAACTATTATTCCTTTCTACGACCGTACAGGTCTTATAAAAGAAACTATCGGAACACTTGAATCAGCACTATCTCATGAAATTTTGATTAGCATCATTGTCATAATTATTCTGGTGTTAAATCTGAGAGCATCACTAATAGTAGCTGGATTACTGCCTATTGGCGTTCTAATGACATTCATTTTAATGCGATTTTTTGGAGTAGATGCAAATATTGTTGCTTTATCAGGCATTGCTATTGCCATTGGAGTTATGGTGGATATTGGAATTGTTGATGTTGAGAATATACTGCGACATTTGGAAATGCCCGAAAACAAAAATATTAGAGGCAAAAAACTTATGTCGGTAATTTACCTCGCCACTACAGAAGTGCGAGCTGCAGTTGTTACTTCCATTGCCACCACAATTGTTAGTTTTTTGCCAGTCTTCGCTATGCAAGCCGAAGAAGGTAAACTCTTTCATCCACTGGCATTAACGAAAACCTTTGCTTTAGTATCCGCTTTTATTTTGGGAATTGTGGTTTTACCAACTCTAACTCATATCTTTTTTTCCATTCACATTGATACAAAAAAAATCCGCAGAATCTGGAATGCTGCTCTTTTTGTTGTCGGATTGTACTTTATAATATTTTGGCATGCTTTGCCTGCATTAGCATTAATTGCTATCGGCATCAATAATCTATTCGACTACCGATGGACTGAGCCACGAAAAGAATTTCCAAATTATATAAATATCGCTATTACAGTGATTGTTGCTGCTTGGTATTTGACTATTGAATGGTTACCTTTAGGAGCTCACAATAGCATTTTATCAAACTTCCTTTTTGTGGGTGGAATTATTGCTGTAATTCTTTCAGCGTTAATGTCAATGGTTCATTATTATGAAAATATTATTCGGTGGGCTCTTGCTAACAAACGAAAATTTCTTTTAATACCAGCAATTACAATAGTTTTTGGGCTCTTGGTTTGGGTAGGTTATGCCAAAGCATTTGGTTTATTGGCTTCGAGTGCTGAAAAGATAGGATGGAAAAATTTTAAACAGAGCTCTTTGTGGCAAAAGCCAGTAAAAATCTTCCCAGGAACAGGCAAGGAATTTATGCCCTCGTTAAATGAAGGGTCTTTTCTGCTTATGCCCACAAGTATGCCACATTCGAGTATAGAGAAAAATCTCGATTACATTGAAACCCTTGATAAGCGCCTTTCTACTATTCCCGAAGTAGAAGTAGCTGTTGGAAAATGGGGACGAGTGAATTCAGCTCTCGATCCAGCACCTGTGCAAATGTTCGAAAATACTATTAACTACCGTTCAGAGTATATCCTTGATGAAAATGGTAAAAGAATGCAATTTAAAACTGACAATGCTGGTAATTTTATTTTAAAAAATGGCTCAAAATATAATCGCCTAAAAGAGGGATTCCGTATAATTCCTTCTGATAGTCTTGTTCATCAAGATAATGGTGAATATTTTCGCCAATGGCGACCAGAAATTAAAAAGCCTAACGACATTTGGAATGAAATTGTTAAAGTAACCAATATTCCAGGCTTGACTTCAGCACCAAGATTGCAACCTATTGAAACCAGATTGGTAATGCTATCAACGGGAATGAGAGCTCCCATGGGATTGAAAGTCTATGGCCCAGATTTAAATGCCATCGAAAAAGCAGGTATGCAACTTGAAAAAGCTCTGCGAGATGTGCCATCAATAAATGCATCATCAGTATTTTATGATAGAGCCGTAGGAGCTCCTTACCTTGAAATAAATCTGAACCGAGAGGCTATGGCTCGATTTGGAATGAGTGTAAGTGATGTTCAGGATGTTCTTTCGGTGGCAATAGGTGGCATGGCTCTTTCTTCTTCGGTGGAAGGTCGTGAAAGATACCCAATTAGAGTGCGATATGCCCGAGAACTTAGAGACAATCCAGAAGGCGTTAAAAGAATTTTAATTCCAGCGATGAATGGAGCTCAAATTCCTCTAAGTGAAATTGCTGATATAAATTATACACGCGGTGCCCAAATGATTCGAAGCGAAAACACTTTCCTAAACGGCTATGTTATTTTCGATAAAAATGAAGGCAAAGCGGAAGTAAATGTTGTGGAAGAAGCTTCAAAAATATTGCAGCAGAAAATAAATACAGGTTCGTTGGTTTTGTCTCCAGGAATAACCTACAAATTTGCTGGCAATTATGAAAATCAATTGCGAGCTACAAAACGTCTTGCTATTGTTATTCCAATAAGTTTACTCATAATATTACTTTTGCTATATTTTCAATTTCGCACTATTACCGCCTCATTAATTCATTTCTCAGGAGTGTTTGTAGCTTTTGCTGGTGGTTTCATTATGCTTTGGTTATATGGTCAATCTTGGTTTTTGAATTTTTCTTTAGCTGGCATCAATCTTAGAGATTTGTTCCAGATGCATACAATAAATATAAGTGTTGCCGTCTGGGTTGGTTTCATTGCCTTGTTTGGAATTGCTACTAATGATGGTGTAATCATGGGAACATATATTCATCAAGTTTTCGAAGATCGACATCCCGCCAGTGTTCAAGAAGTTCGTGAAGCTGTTGTTACTGCTGGAATCAAGAGAGTGCGACCTGCCATGATGACCACGGCAGTTGCCGTAATAGCTTTGTTGCCGGTTTTATCTTCCACTGGAAAAGGTTCGGATGTAATGATTCCAATGGCGATACCAATGTTTGGAGGCATGATTATTCAAGTGATGACGGTTTTTGTTGTTCCATTATTTCAATCTATCTGGAGAGAAAATGTAGTGAAAAGAAATAGACTTTTAGATGTTCAACCTAATAATAACAACCTTGCTGATGAAAACATTGAAATATAAAAATATAGCATTTATTCTTATTTTGTTTTGCCTTTCGCTTAATGGGTATTCCCAAAATTCCGCAGATTCATTATATAACTATTTGGAAATAGCAGCAAAAAATAATTCTGACGTTTTACAGAAATTTGCAGAATATCAGGCAGCTTTACAAAAAGTTCCACAAGTTGGAAGTTTGCCAGATCCCGAATTTAGTATGGGAATTTTTCTTAGCCCTATGGAGCTTTTAGCGGGCAAACAAGTTGCTGACATGCGATTGATGCAGATGTTTCCATGGTTTGGGCTGATAAAAAATGCTAAAGACGAAATGAGCCTTATGGCGCAAGCAAAATATGAATCATTTCGCAATGCCAAATTGAAAGTTTTCTTTGACATACAAAGTGTTTGGTTTGAATTGTTTAAGATTAATCAGAATATTAGAATCTCAGAGAAAAACATTGAAATTCTGAGCACAATTGAACGATTGGCGGTAATAAAATTTAAAGCTGTGGCTACTGAAAAAGGAGTAAACAGGTCTATGTCAACAGCTTCAAACCAAAATTTTGCTTCTAACTCGACTGGCATGAATTCCATGGGTGGAAATGTGGTCAGCAATTCAGGCCCTACTAAATCGTCTTCAGCAATAATATCTGATAATTCCATGGGTTCATCCTCAGGAAATTCAGGGCTTTCTGATATTTATAGAATTCAAATTGAAATTGGAGATTTACAGAATAATATCGAGTTAATGAAAAATCAGAGAATCACAATTGTAGCTAAATTCAACAGTTTCTTAAATCGGCCACCAAGAGCAAATGTCAATATCCCAGATTCCATAATTTCGGACGATTTCCTGCTTTCTGCAACAATTTCTGATAGTATCATGAAAAAAAATCCTATGCTTACAATGCTTCTGCTTGAGCAACAGTCTATAGAAGCGCGTAAAAAAATGATTGCAAAAATGGGATTTCCTATGGTCGGCTTAGGAATAAATTACTCACTCATAAATAAAAGTGAAATGTCAACTTCCACAATGAATGGTAAAGATATGATTATGCCTATGATAACAGCCACTTTACCAATTTATCGCAAGAAATACAAAGCTATGACTGAAGAAGCTGATTTTTTGAAACTGGCCAATATTCAAAATTATCAATCAATCTCAAATTCTTTGCAGATAGAATATTATCAAGCAATGGAATTATATCAAGATGCAAAACGTCGGATTATTCTCTATGAAAATCAATATCTATTAGCCTCCAAAACTTTAAATATCATGTTAAAAAGTTTTTCCTCTTCGGCTGCGTCGCTGACTGATATTTTACGAGTACATCAACAAACTCTCAATTATGAATATAAGCAAGTTGAAGCTACTTCTGACTATAATATTTCTGTAGCGTGGCTTAAAAGGTTAATGGCTTCATCACAAATTTAATAACAAATAATTTAAAATACCATGAAAAATATTTTATCAAATAAATATGTAAGTTTCAGCCTAATTTTGATTGTTGGAATAATGCTCGGTTGGGTATTTTTTCATTCCGACACAAGTAAAAAAGCAGAAAACAATAAGCTTACTGAGGTAAGCACAAAGTCAACAATTTGGACATGTGCCATGCATCCTCAGATTAAGATGCCAAAACCTGGCAAATGTCCAATCTGTGGAATGGAATTGATACCTCTCCATAAAGAAGAAAACACAATTGATGAAGACGCAATACAGATGACAAAGGAAGCTGCTCAACTTGCAAACGTGCTCACCTCAAAAGTCTCCATTCAAAATCCAGTGAAAGATTTGCGCTTGTATGGAAAAGTGCAGGCTGATGAACGTCTTTTACAAAGCCAAGTATCATACTTTTCTGGCCGAATAGAAAAACTCTTGGTGAACTTTACTGGCGAACTTGTCAGAAAAGGACAAGTTTTAGCTATTATTTATTCACCAGATTTGATGACAGCACAGCAAGAATTACTCGAAACAGCTTCATTAAAAATGACACAACCCTCTTTATATGAAGCATCTAAAGAAAAACTACGCCAGTGGAAACTTAGCGAAAAACAAATTGCTACCATTGAAAGTTCAGGAAAAGTAAAAACAAATTTTGAAATCTATGCCAATACTTCTGGAGTTGTTGTTGCAAAGCGAATTAATACTGGTGATTTCATATACTCAGGCACAGTTCTTTTTGATATTGCCAACCTATCTCATTTATGGGTAATGTTCGACGCTTATGAAAGTGACTTGCCCTATCTGGCTCTTGGACAAAAAGTTGAGTTTACTTTGCAAGCAACACCTGGAGTAAATTATTCGAGCAAGATTTCTTACATAGATCCTGTATTAGATGCGGTTACTCGAGTAGCCAAAGTTCGAATTGAAATTAGCAATTCTGACAATAAATTGAAACCAGAAATGTTTGTTACTGGCATTGTTAAAGCCGAGTTGAATAAATATAGAAATAAACTAATCATTCCAAAGACAGCAGTTTTATGGACTGGCAAAAGATCTATTGTTTATGTTAAAATGCCAAACTCCGATGAACCTATATTTAAAATGCGAGAAATTGAACTTGGCCCAGAGTTAGGTAATAGTTATGTTGTTGAAAATGGCCTAATGGATGGGGAAGAAATTGTTAGCCAAGGAGCTTTTAGCATTGATGCCTCCGCACAATTGGAAGGCAAACCAAGCATGATGAATCCTTCAGCAAAAAACCCTTTAACTGTTGCCACTGCTCATAAAAATACTGAAAGTAACTCGGTGAGTAATGCCAAAAAAAAATCAGAAGCAATCACAATCAATGAAAAGTCTAAAATGGTAACTACCAAAAGGCAAATATTTAAAGTTTCGGGGAAATGTGATATGTGCAAAGATAGAATTGAAACCGCTGCAAAATCAGTCAATGGCGTTATGAAAGCCGATTGGAACATTGAAAAGCAGATGCTCAATATTGATTTTGACCCATCCAAAACTAATTCAGATGAAATTCAGAAAGCAATTGCCAAGGTAGGACATGATACCGAAAAATACAAAGCTAAAGATGAAGTTTATAATAAGCTTCCCGAATGCTGTTTATACCGAAAATAAAAGTTTAACCATTTAAAATCAAAACAATGAAAACAAAAGTTTTAAGTTTAGTTGCCCTTTTTCTGTTTGGGGCGTTTGCTGTATTTGCAGGCAATAAAACAGAGAAAATAAAGGTTTATGGAAGTTGTGGCATGTGCAAAGACCGCATTGAGAAAGCTGCCAAATCAGTTGATGGCGTAATCAAAGCCAGTTGGAATAAGGAAACCAAAATGTTGGAGCTAAGCTTTGACGATTCAAAAACTGATATTTCTAAAGTGGAAATGGCAATTGCCAAGGTAGGTCACGATACTCAAAGGTTTAAGGCTGACGACAAAACCTACAATAAACTGCCAGCTTGCTGCAAATACCAACGTGAGAAAACAAGTGTGAAAAAGGATAAGAAATAAATGAAAAATAGTAAT
The DNA here is from genome assembly GCA_001872625.1 of Bacteroidetes bacterium CG2_30_33_31. GTDB lineage: Bacteria > Bacteroidota > Bacteroidia > Bacteroidales > UBA1556 > UBA6267. The sequence continues at coordinate 45,826 of MNXP01000044.1, read as the reverse complement.
CATTATTATTTAATCGTTTATTTATAAAGGCAACTCTTACAGATAATTTAAGTCTTTTCGCAATAAACAAATCAAAATCAAATTTTATGAAAACATTCAAATTGTTATTGGGAGCATTTATTCTCCTTTCTTTTTCTTCATGCAACAAAAAGAATAATTCAGTAAACAATGTGAATTTTGCAGAAATTGTTGGAACCTATCAAGGAAGTTTGTTCAACAATCTTACAAATATTACTACGGACTCTGTTTATGCAGAGATCACCAAAGCTGGCGATGAGCTAATTCAAATTCATTGCTTTGGTGGCGGTTTCGACACAACATATATGCTAAATGTCTATGATAATGGCGATTACACTATGGTTTGCATGAATGGTAATGCTTTTCAAAATCAATATGGTCATGCATGTAATTCAAGTAATATGATGAATAAATCTGGCAGCACTGCTTGGGATAACCACATGGCCGCTAATCATATTTCATCTGACGTTCATTTTGGAAGTTTTAATATGAAAAATCATTCTTTTAACTATGATTTTACCATGAAAGATAATTTGAATAATTACTCCATAAAATACAATGGTGTAAGAAATTAGAAATCTCCAAACTTTTTTTATTAAAGTAAAACCTTTTATTTAAGAACCATACTTTACATTCACACTATATGCAGTTTGAATGTTAAGGCTTTCAATATTTTCATTAAAAATATTTTTTCCAATTAGAATAGGATATTTAGTTTTGATGGAATTAATTGCCTTTTCAATATCCTTTTTTACAAAGGCATTAGGATCATTATCTAAAGCATAAATAAGAACATCCAATACTGAACTATCGCCAATATGTCCTAAACTTAAAGCTGCTGCTTTTCTTATTTCATCTCGTTCATCTTTCAATGATTCAACAAGTTTCTCGAGATTATTACTCTTACTCCAGCGATCTATTTTTGATATTGTTATTAAACGCATAATTAATTTGTTTGATGCAAAATTAACTTTTAAAACAAAATTGTCAATAGGTAAAATACCTAATAAATATGTTACAAATCATGTTTTTTTTGCATATAGTTGTGTTTTTTTTGTAAATCTATAAATCCCCAACAATTTTTTCTACTTCAATAAGTACTTCACAAGATTTTATCAAAGCTTTCATAGAGTTATGGTCATTATATAAAGGTCTATCAATTTCCAAGAAATCAACATGTCGTCTCACTACCTCATGTGCTTTAGTTACGCCAGCACCGAAAGTATATTCACGAAAATCTAAAGCTTGTGCTGCTGCCATCATCTCAATACCTAAGATTCCATAAGCATTATCAAGAATTTGGAAATTTTTAATAGCTGTATTCATACCCATAGAAACAAAGTCCTCTTGATCTGCAGCTGCAGGAATAGATTGAATAACGGCAGGAGCAGATAATATTTTTTGTTCAACTATTTGCATATCAGCAGTATATTGGCTTAGCATAAGACCTGAGAACATACCAGCACCCTTTGTAAGGAAAGGAGGCAAGCCAACACTTAGAGCAGGATTATTCAAACGGTTCATCCTACGTTCGGACATCACGCAAACCATTGTTACGCACATACCAGCCATTTCCATAGGTACAGCAACAGGTGTTCCTTGAAAATTTGCTCCAGAAAGTTGAATATTTTCATCAGGGAAAAATATTGGATTATCGCCAACGCCATTAAGTTCAATTTCCACTTGAGATTTTGCATATTCTAAGGCATCTAAAGCAGTTCCAATAACCTGAGGAGTTGAACGCATGGAATATGCATCTTGCACTTTGTGTGCTATTCTTTCTTCTTTTAAATCTCCACCGCTAACCAATTTGTTAATGGCGTTTGCTGATCTGATAGCGCCTTTAAATCCTCTAACTTCATGAAGTTTAGATGTATATGGGCTCATATTAGCTTTCAGTGCTTCAAGGCTCATGGCTGCAGCAATTTCCGCTTGTTTCATAAAATTATTTGCATCAAAAAGCCATATAGCACTCATTGCAGTAAGCACATTCGAACCATTAATTGTTCCCAAGCCATCGCGTGCTTGAAGCCCAGGAATTTCGATGCCCGCTCTATTCATCGCTTCCTTTCCTGCTAAAAGTTCACCTTTGTAATAGGCTTTGCCTTCACCCATAAGCAAAAGAGCAATCTGCGACATAGGAGCCAAATCACCAGAAGCACCAACCGAACCTTTTTGACAAACATAAGGTGTAACTCCCTTATTCAACATTTCAACAAGAGTGAGAGTAATCTCTGGTCTTATTCCAGAATTACCATGAGCGTGCACATTTATTCTACCAAGCATGGCTCCTCTTACATATTCCAAAGGCATTGGGTCGCCAATTCCTGCAGCATGATTATAAACCAAATATTTTTGAAAATCCTTAACTTGGTCGTTGTTTAAAACAACTTCCGAAAACTCACCAATGCCAGTATTTACTCCATACATTATTTCATGTGCCTTGATTTTTCTTTCTAACATTTCGCGGCAAACAATAATTTTTTTAAGAGATTCTGGGGCAAGTTCCACTTTTTCATTATTTCGGGCTACATTCACTACATCTTCAATAGTGAGACCCGAACCTTTGATTAAATATGTCATAATTATTCGTTTATGTTTAATAGTTTTAAAGAAGAAATTAAACTAAATTTCTCTCTTTATGTTAAAGTTTCAGGCCGCCAAATTATTAAAAATTGTTGAAAAATAGAGCTATTCTACAAGATATATTTTCAAAAATTATTTATAAAAACGAATGTCTATTTATTTGATTTTGAATAAAATAAACATCACTAAATAATAATAAATATTGAATGATAAAAAATGGTTAATAAAGCAAAGGTTTTATATATTAAAAAGAGTGTATTTTTGCGCATTATTTCTGACGAACTAACATTAACAAGATTTTTAATATTCGATAATAAGCTCTAAATAGATTAATTTAAATTATTTATAGATGATCAATAAAATACTTATTGCCAATAGGGGGGAAATTGCATTAAGAATAATGCGCAGCTGTCGAGAGATGGGAATAAAAAGTGTAGCTGTTTTTTCAGAGGCTGATAGAAAGTCGAAGCACGTTTATTACGCTGATGAAGCTTACTTTATTGGCCCCTCACCTTCAAACGAAAGCTATCTAAAAGTAGATAATATTATTGAAGCTGCCAAGAAATCTGGAGCTGATGCCATTCATCCTGGCTACGGTTTTCTATCAGAAAATGCAGCATTTTCAGACCGTTGCAAAGCTGAAGGAATTATCTTTATTGGTCCCACATCGGAAGTAATTTCGGTGATGGGTGATAAAATTTCTGCCAGAAAAAAAATGATTGATTCGGGAGTTTTGGTTGTACCAGGCACTAAGGAAGATATAAAAAGCGATGAAGATGCTTTGAGAATAGTTAAAATGGTTGGCTTGCCAGTGATGATTAAGGCTTCGGCTGGCGGCGGTGGCAAAGGAATGCGACTGGTAAGACATGAGAAAGATATTATCTCGGGAGTACGTGCTGCAAAATCGGAAGCCTTAGCTGCTTTTGGTGATGATGCTGTTTACGTAGAAAAATTAGTAGAAAATCCACACCATATTGAATTTCAAATTGTTGGCGATAGCCATGGAAATGTAGTCCATTTATTTGAAAGAGAATGTTCTGTTCAAAGGCGTCATCAGAAAGTTGTGGAAGAATCACCATCACCATTGATGACTCCAGAATTGAGAGAAAAAATGGGCACTATGGCTGTTACGGCAGCAAAAGCTGTGAATTACGTCGGCGCAGGAACAATAGAATTTTTGGTGGATGATGAATTGAATTATTATTTCTTGGAGATGAATACTCGTCTTCAAGTAGAACATCCTATTACAGAAATTGTTGTGGGTGTTGACTTAGTAAAAGCTCAAATAATTGTCGCCGACGGAGGCTATTTGCCATGGAATCAACAAGATTTATTACAAAGAGGTCACTCTATTGAAACAAGAATTTACGCTGAAGACCCTTTCAATAATTTTATGCCAAGCCCTGGAATCATTAAACATATTACCGAACCTTTAGGCCCTGGAATTCGCCACGATGGATACATTTATGCTGGCTACGAAATTCCAATTTATTACGACCCAATGATTTCAAAGTTAATATCTTGGGGCTCCACTCGCCAAGAAGCTATTGACAGAATGAAAAGAGCATTGTTCAACTATAAACTCTCAGGTGTGAGAACCAATATAAGATATCTGCATAGAATTATGGAGTCGGAAGATTTCGCTTCTGGCAATTACAACACTGGCTTTATTGAAAAAAATGCAGATTTTTTGCTTGCCGATGCTGAAAATTATAAGGAATTGGAAGATTTAGTGATGATTGCTTCATTTTTGTATTTCAGAAAACAAACTGGCAACAATGATAATCAACACAAAGAAGAATGCACTCAAAGTAATTGGAATAATTATGCTAAACAAATTGGCGTTAATAGATTGTAAATAAAAAATATTGCGATGAAATTAGATATCAAAATTAATGAGCGAATTGCCACTGTAGAAATGATTGAAAACACTGGCAAAACTTTCAAAATAAAGGTGGATGACCAAATTTATGAGGTGGATTCTAAGGAAGTAAAAGATGGAGTTTTTTCCATTTTAAACGACAATAAATCCTATCTTATCGACATCATCTCTGGAAGTTCAAATAAAAATTTTGAGGTTGTTGCCTGGAATAAAGTTTTTCCTGTAGATATTATTGACGCTGAAGCAAAATACCTTATGAGCCGTGGGCAAGGAACAACTGGAGACGACGAAAATGTTATTTCATCGCCAATGCCTGGAAAAATTGTGAAGATTATGGTAAAAAAAGGTGATGTCCTAAAAGCTGGCGATACAGTTATTGTTGTTTCGGCAATGAAAATGGAAAGTGAATATAAAGTAAAACAAGACAGCACAGTACAAGATATTTTAGTTTCTGAAGGTGATACCATTGAAGGCCATCAGCCATTGGTAATTGTTGAATAATTTTAAAAGAATCAGTTATGACAACTAACGAAGAAAAATACAAGAAGTTTGTAGATTTAAACTCTAAATCTGAGCTTGGCGGCGGTGCCGAAAGAATTGAAAAACAACATAATGCTGGTAGATTGACCGCACGCGAACGTATTAATATTTTGCTCGACCAAGGCTCATTTGTTGAAATGGATAAATTTGTTGTTCATCATTCCACTAACTTCGGAATGGAAAAAAATAAAATTCTTGGCGATGGAGTAGTTTCAGGCTATGGCAAAATTGATGGAAGACCTGTGTATATTTTTGCACAAGATTTTACAGTTTTTGGTGGCGCTTTAAGCCGTTCTAATGCCGACAAGATTATTAAAATTACTAAATTAGCCATGAAAAACGGAGCTCCAATTATTGGTCTTAACGACAGCGGCGGAGCGAGAATTCAAGAAGGAGTGGAGAGCTTAGCAGGTTATGCCGATATTTTCTGGCTCAACACAAAAGCTTCTGGAGTTGTACCTCAAATTTCAGCTATACTTGGCCCTTGCGCTGGTGGTGCCGTATATTCACCTGCACTCACCGACTTTATTTTTATGGTTAAAGAGACAAGTTATATGTTTGTTACCGGACCAGATGTGGTAAAAACTGTAACTCACGAAGATGTAACAAAAAAAGAACTTGGAGGCGCAATAACACATAATACCAAAAGTGGAGTAGCCCAGTTTATGTCGGATGACGATGCTCAGAGTTTGATGACTATCAGAGAATTGATGTCATTTTTGCCATCAAATAATATGGAAACTACCCCGATAAAATTTACCAACGACCCAACAGACAGAACTGATGAAAAATTGATGTCATTAATTCCAAGCGATCCAAATAAACCTTACGATATTAAAGAGATAATTAGTTCAGTATGCGACAACAACTATTTCTTTGAAATTCAAGAGCACTATGCGCAGAATATCGTTATAGGCTATGGCCGCCTTGGAGGCAGAAGCGTGGGTTTTGTAGCAAATCAACCAGCAGCATTTGCTGGCGTTTTGGATATAAATTCTTCGATAAAAGCCGCTCGCTTTGTTCGTTTCTGCGATGCCTTTAATATTCCCATAATTACGCTTGTTGATGTGCCAGGCTTCTTACCAGGAACCGTTCAAGAATTTGGTGGAATAATAAAACATGGTGCAAAACTACTCTATGCTTTTTGCGAAGCCACAGTACCAAAAATAACTTTGATAACAAGAAAAGCCTACGGCGGAGCTTATGATGTGATGAACTCCAAACATATTGGCGCCGATGTAAATTTGGCTTACCCTTCTGCTGAAATCGCCGTTATGGGGGCTCAAGGCGCAGTAAATATTTTATACCGAAATCTTGAAAATGATGCAGCCCGCCAAAAAGCTATAGAAGAATACGAGGATGCTTTTGCTAACCCATACAAAGCTGCTGAATTAGGATATATCGATGAAATAATTTTGCCAAAGGATACACGCAAAAAACTTATAGATGCTCTTGAAATGACTAAAAATAAAAGAGAAACAAATCCTCCAAAGAAACATGGAAATATTCCATTGTAAAACTTTGAAACTATTAACCTCCAATAAAATGGAGGTTTTTTTTAAATTATTTATTTTGATACTCCTAAAATTAAATATTTGAATATAATCAAATATTTAAGCTTCTCCTACTTTAGAGTTTTTTATTACATTTGCCGCTCATTTTATTTAAATATTTTTTATGGCAACTACTTCAGATTTCCGCAATGGATTAGTAATGATGTTCAATGGCGAACTCTATGCAATCATTGATTTTCAACATGTTAAACCTGGTAAAGGACCAGCCTTTGTGCGTACAAAATTGAGAAACGTTAAAACTGGTAAAGTGATTCCCAACACATTTACAGCCGGCGTTAAGATTGATGTGCAAAGAGTTGAAAGACGCCCATACCAATATTTATACAACGAGGGCGATGATTATCATTTTATGAATAACAATACTTATGAGCAAACTTTTATTTTAAAAGATTTGATAAATGCACCAGATCTTTTAAAGGAAGGTCAAATGGTAGAAATTGTATTTCATGCAGAAACCGAAACAGCATTGTATTGCGAGCTGCCACCATTCGTTGATTTATTGATTACATATACCGAGCCCGGCGAAAAAGGTAATACCGCCACAAATACTTTCAAAGATGCCACAGTAGAAACTGGTGCAATTGTGAAAGTTCCACTATTTATAAATGAAGGCGAGCTTATTAGATTCGACACTCGCACAAATAGTTATTCAGAAAGAGTAAAGAAGTAAACATCATGAGATTTCAAAATCCACTCAAACTTTCATATATTTCAGAATTGGTAAATGCCGAAAAATTTATTGGAAGTCCTGATTTTGAAATTTATGGCATCAATGAAATTCATGTGGTTCAAAGTGGAGATTTGACCTTTGTAGATCATCCAAAATATTATTCAAAAGCGCTTAACTCAAAAGCAAACACTATAATAATCAACAAGGAAGTTGATTGTCCTGAAGGTAAATCTTTGATTATTTCTGATGACCCTTTTAAAGCTTATTTGATTCTTGTTAATAAATTTCGTCCTTTCGAGGCTTCAAACTCAATAATTAGCTCCACAGCCGAAATTGGTGAAGGCACAATAATTCAACCCTCTACTTTTGTTGGCAATAATGTTAGAATAGGTAAAAATTGTTTAATTCATTCTAATGTTAGCATTTACGATCACACAATTATAGGTGATGATGTGATTATTCACTCTGGCTCTGTTTTAGGTGCCGATGCTTTTTATTTTCAAAAAAGGACTACAGGATTTGTTAAATTTGAGTCTTGTGGTAGAGTTGTGATTAAAGACAAAGTGGAAATTGGAGCGCTCTGTTCTATCGACAGAGGAGTGAGTGGCGACACAACAATTGATGAAGATACCAAACTCGATAACCATTGTCAGATTGGCCACGACACTTACATTGGGAAGCACTGTCTTATTGGCTCTCATGCCGCAATTGCTGGTGTAACAAGAATAGAGAATAATGTTATTATTTGGGGAAGAGTAGCAATAAATAAAGATTTGGTGATTGGCGAAGGTGCCATAGTTTTAGCCACCACTGCCGTTGATAAAAACCTTGAAGCAGGTGGAACTTATTTTGGAATTCCTGCTGAGAGAGCTGCAAAAAAATGGCGTGAAATGGCTGTCGTTAGAAAACTCCCAGAATTGCTTCTGAAAAACAAATTATAAGCTAATAATCTCATTCTAACCTATTTAAACCTGCCTTCGCGTTTCTTGTAATGCTATTTTTATACTCATCGAAGTTGAGATTGAATATTAAATTATACAGATTTTTTGCCTCAGCTTTTTGATTGTTTTTCTCGTAAATATATGCCAAGTGAAGCGCTGAATTCGCAGCAAAATAATAAGGCAAATCGCGACCAGAATCCAGCGCCTTTTTATAATATTGTATCGCTAGGGTAGTTTTTCCCCATTCATCATAAATTCGTCCCATGCGGTAATTATATTCCAAGAAATCCTTCTGAGTTTTCAGAGTATAAGAAGGTTTGTTAATTTCAAAAACTCGCACAGCCTCGCGATAATAACCACCATCAAATAAAATTCTCGATTTCAGCAAATATCGGTTGGGAATATCATTCTCCTGCGCATTTTTCATCGCTTGTTTGTCGCTTTCAAAGAAGGCTGCGCCAGAAATTTTCACCTGACTCATATAATATTTATAATTATATAAATTGCCAGTAACCAAATAAAACCAAGCTATTTTTTGCAAGGTCGATTTTCGATAATTCTGTCCTTTATAATCTTTTAGATATTTTTTGAGCCAAAAAATTGACTTTACATCTATTTTATAAAGCAATGCTTCTCCCAAAAGATAATCGAGAAAGTACATTTTTTGTGTTGTAGATTTTATTTTATAATGTGAGAGCAAATTAATTACACCTTCATTATCACCATAATATTTTAAATATGATGCCCCTGAGTAAAGCAAAAGTTGGCTTGTCATTAGTGTAGCATTGATTTTTTTGGATAAGTAAGCGCTTTCCAAAAACTCATCTTTATTTTTATTCACGGAGGTATTTACGTAAGAAAAAGTGTAGCTTAGCAGGCTTTCTGTAAAAATCCATTTGTATTCGGCAGATGTTGATGCTGCGATACTTAGGTCTTTAAGTAATCTAAGGCCTTCATTTACAGAACCTCTGAGTCCAATCATTTCCATCATCCACGAATAACTTTCGGGAATGGAGCCCAGCGCAATATTCATTAAACCTAAGGCTTTTTTGTTGGGAATAAAATTAGGATAGGCTTTGTTATTTTCTATGATATAAGACCGTGCCTTTTTAAGTTTTAATGCTGCCGAGAAGTAAGATTCATCTAAAGTATTTATATAAGCCATTTTCAGATAAATATCAGTAATACAATAATATATATATGGCGATTTTGATTTCTCGCTTAAAAATTTATCCAATAAAATATCGGATTCTTCAATAAAATTGGCATATTGAGTTTTATCTTCCTCTATAAGAATTTTTAGGAAGTGCGAATAGTTGTTTATAAAATTTGGAAGTATATTCTGAGGATTAGTTTTTCTTTCAATATCGAGAATATTTTTGCTCTCAATAAGTTCCAAATTCATCATTTTTTCATAGGCCTTGCGGCAATTGTTATTGAAAATAATTGAGGCAGAAGAGCCCTTGACAAAAAGTAGAAAAAGTAAAAGTGTTGTAATTCGCATATCAGCAAATTTATACAAAATATTGAAATCGGATTAAAATTTAGATGCTTATTAAAATGATAAAAGCCAGCAGAATAAATTTTTGCTGGCTTTCATAAAATTATATTTAGGAGTGTCTTGTAATTTAAATAATTTTGAACTAATGAGTTTTAACTTTGTTTGTAAATCAAAAGTATATTTTCAAAAAAATGGAAAGCCATTTATCTATGATGTCGACAAATTTCATATTCATTTAGATTCATTTGATTCAAACACCACTAAAGTTAGTATCAAAGTTATCAATCCTAATATTGAGACAAGATTAACTCTTCTGCCTACACTTTTTGGCGCAAGAGCTCAAAAACACAAAGCTGTACCACCAACTACTGTAGAAGAATATGAGATATTACTCATTATTGGCAGAGCATTAAATGTAAAAGATATGCCGGAGTTAGTTATTCCCAAAAAAATAATAGTAAGCAAATGGTAATGAAACACAAAAAGCCCGCTATCGCGGAGTGTCGTCCGTGTTGCTATAAACAGCATAATATCAAACACATAAAAAGCAAAAGCCTCGATAAAGGGGCTTTAATGCTTTTCCAGCATCGCAACATATTATTGTTAGGAATCTTTTATTACTTCCTATTTTTGCAATAACAAGTTCATAAATGAAAAACGAAATCATCATATATCAATCAGAAGAGCTAACAACCCAAATAGAGGTGCGGGTGGAGGATGAAACGGTTTGGTTGAATAGGCATCAAATTGCTACGTTATTCGATAGAGATTTTAAAACAATTGGAAAGCATATTTTAAATGCGCTCAAAGAAGAGTTGCAAAATATTGCAGTTGTCGCAAAATTTGCGACAACTGCAACTGATGGGAAAGTATACCAAGTTGAACATTATAGCATTGAGGTAATTACATCCGTTGGTTATAGGGTTAAATCAAACAGGGGAATCCAATTCCGAATATGGGCAAATAAAGTTTTAAAAAACTATCTTTTAAAAGGTTATGCCATTAATCAGCGTTTTGAACATCTCGAAAATGATATGCAAAACATCAAACAAAAGCTCAACGAAATCGACATAAAGGTTAATACAAGTCTCCCCGCCAAGGAAGGCATTTTCTACGATGGACAAATTTTCGATGCTTATGTTTTTGCCACCCAACTCATTAAAAAGGCTAAGAAATCTATAATTCTAATCGACAATTACATCGACGAATCGGTACTGCTTATGCTTGCCAAAAGGCATTTAAATGTTGCTGCTAATATTTTCACCAAAGAAATTTCAGCGCAATTGCAACTCGACCTTAAAAAGCACAATCAGCAATACCCAAAAATCGAAATCAAACTATTCACAAAAGCTCACGATCGCTTCTTAATAGTTGATAATGAACAAGTTTATCATATAGGAGCTTCGTTAAAAGACTTAGGAAAAAACTCTTTGCCTTTTCCAAAATGGAAATGAACGCTACAGAATTATTATCCAAACTCAATGCATAAACCTACAACCCATACCGACAAAACCTCCACCTTCTGGGAGACGCGCTACACTTTCTCCGCAAAGGAGAAAGACTCGGAGACCGGATACTCGTTCCCGATAGCTATCGTAATTGGTGCAAGGTATGGAGCCTACCCCGACGCAGGAGAGGATTCAGAGAGTTCTGTGTGGTTAAGTGTGGATGCTTTATCTGATAAATATTTAAGTACATCACCGTATATGTATGTTTTGGAAAATAGAAATGGTAATAAACAGTATTCCTCCAACCATTTACATTTGCTAAAAAGTTTTGAAGTTTGTTATTTTTCCAAGCTTGATATTGTTGGATAAGAGTTGGTACAATTGTAAAAGGTTAAAAAAATGAATTTTTAGAACCCATCTTTAGGCAATTATCTAAAGATTTTCATTGGCCATATCTAAAATAGATTGGTCAACCAAAATACGACCGCAATATTCGCAAACAATAATTTTTTGGTGCATACGAATATCCAGCTGCCTTTGAGGAGGAATATTGTTGAAGCATCCTCCGCAAGCATCACGTTCGATGGCAACAACTGCTAAACCATTGAGAGCATTTTTGCGAATTCTTTGGTAAGCATTCAAAAGTCGTGGCTCAATAAGGTTTTGATTTTCTGTTGATTTTTTGGAAAGTATTTTCTCATCGGTTTCTGTTTCAGTAACCAATTCTTCAAGTTCACCTTTTTTGCTTACAAGGTCTTCTTGTCTTTCTTCAAATTTTACTTTCGATTGTTCAATAGCTTCTTTTTTGACTTCCAGTTTATAAGTATATTCCTTAATTCTTTTTTCAGAGAGTTCAACCTCAAGTTCTTGGTATTCAATTTCTTTTGTCAAGGAATCATATTCGCGGTTATTTCTAACATTATTGCGTTGTTCCTCATATTTTTTTGTTGACTCGCGACTATTAATGATAGTAGCTTTTTTATCTTCAATTTGTTTTTCGAGTTCTCCAACCTCAGTAATAAGGTTATCGATACGAGTTTGAAGGCCCAACAATTCATCTTTCAAATCTTCAACTTCCAAAGGCAATTCGCCTCTAACATTTCTGAGCTTATCAATTTTAGAATCTATAAGTTGAAGGCGAGTTAAAGCCAACAATTTTTCATCCACTGCTATTTCTTTCTTTATAGAAACCTCTTCAGCTTTTGCTTTAGCCATAGTATTTAAATTATTGATTATAAATAATTTACCGGGTTAGTACATACTCCCGATTTTCGGACTGCAAATGTAGGAAAATTTTCTTTAATTAAGTCATATAAAATTTCTTTGGTAAAGACCTCACTTTCATAGTGTCCAATGTCGGCCACAATCAATTTATCTTCTGCATCGAAGAAATCGTGGTATTTTATATCACCAGTGATGTAAATATCGGCTTTTGCTCGTATTGCAGTTTTTATCAAAAAAGCTCCACTACCTCCACAAATAGCTACTTTTTGAATTTTTTGTTTCACAATTTTTGTGTGCTTTATGCAGTGGCAATCAGTAATTTTTTTTAGCTTTAATAAGAAATCCATTGCATCAACTTCTATTTCCAAATTACCAATTATGCCTGCGCCAATTGTGTTAGAATTGTTTTCAAGCAAATAAATATCATAAGCTACTTCTTCATAAGGATGTTCTTTCAGCATGGCGGCGATAACATTCTCTTTCAAATTTTCAGGAAAAATTGTTTCAATTCTAACTTCTTTTTCATTATGGTTTTGTCCAACTTCGCCAACAAATGGTTTTGCTTCTTTGCCAGCGCGAAAACTTCCAATGCCATCAGCGGAGAAACTGCAATGGTCGTAATTGCCAATTTCTCCAGCACCTGCTTCAAAAATTGCCTCACGTAATTTATTGGCCTGTGCCGTTGGACAAAAAACTACAAGCTTCAATAATTTATGTTCTGTTGGCAGCAATACTTTCAAATTTTTAATTCCGAGTTTTTTTGATAAAACCATATTAGTACCCCGAAGAACATTATCCAAATTGGTATGAGCAGCATAAATTGCTATATTATTTTTGATAGCTTTTATCACTATGCGCTCTACATTATTTTTGCCGTTGAGTTTTTTCAATCCGCCAAAAATTATTGGATGATGAGATATAATTAAATCGCTTTTGGTAAGTATAGCTTCATCTAAAACTTCTTCTGTAACATCCACTGCAATAAGGGCTTTTGATATTTCATCATTAGCATTGCCAATAATTAATCCAGCATTATCATAAGATTCTTGGTAATTTGCTGGAGCAAGTTTCTCAATGGCATTAATCAAAGAATAAAGTTTCATAAGCTTATATTTTAGTGGGGTAAAAGTAGAAAATCTACTTCATTTACTGACAATTATTATTGGGTTTTTTATAATATTTTCAATGAGATTAAAGTGTGAAATAAATATTAAAGTTTGTATAAAATTTTCATGCATAAAAATAAATTTGCTTGCTACATTATTATCTATGTACTTTTGAAAGTTCAAAATCAGGAATAAATAATTTAAGAATTAAATAAAATAAATATGAAGATTTTAGTTACAGGAGGTGTTGGATACATAGGCTCACATACAGTTGTTGAGTTGCAAAAATCTGGTCATGAGGTGGTTATTGTAGATAATCTATCGAATTCAAAAATTGAAGTGTTAAACCAGATTCATCAGATAAGCGGCATAAAGCCAGAGTGCGAAATTTTTAATCTTGACGACAGAGCAAAAACTTTTGAATTCTTTAAAAATCATACAGATATACAAGGGATAATTCATTTTGCAGCATTTAAGGCTGTAGGCGAATCGGTGGCAAATCCACTAAAATATTACAGAAATAATCTTATTTCGCTAATGAATATTTTAGAAGCTATGAAAGAATTTGGAGTTCCCAATCTTGTTTTCTCCTCATCATGCACTGTGTATGGACAGCCCGATGAGTTGCCGGTGAATGAGCAAGCTCCTATTCAAAAAGCCATGTCGCCTTATGGAAATACAAAGCAGATATCAGAAGAAATTATTTCTGACACCATTCTAAACGGAGGCATAAAAGCCATTGCTTTAAGGTATTTTAATCCTATCGGTGCTCATGAATCGGCTTTGATTGGTGAACTGCCTCTGGGAGTTCCTAACAATTTGATGCCATTTATCACTCAAACAGCCATTGGAATCAGGGCTCAACTTTCTGTGTTTGGCAATGACTATAATACTCCCGATGGCACAGCAATACGCGATTACATTCATGTAGTAGATTTAGCAAAAGCCCATGTTATAGCTGTAGAAAGAATGCTACATAAAAAAAGCAAAAAGGATTTCGAAATTTTTAACCTGGGCACTGGCAACGGATTCTCAGTTTTGGAAGTTATCAATAGTTTTGAAAAAACATGCAAAGCAAAGCTGAATTATAAAATTGTTGGAAGGCGTGCTGGTGATGTTGAGCAAGTTTATGCCGATACGAAATTTGCCAACGATGAGCTTGGATGGAAAGCCATCAAATCTTTAGATGAGATGACTTTATCTGCTTGGAATTGGGAAAAGGCTTTGGCAAAAAAGATTAAATAACATATTTTTTTACTTAATATTTTATAAAGATGAAAAGAACAATTTTAGTTACTGGCGGCGCTGGATTTATTGGCTCACATTTGGTTCGTTTATTTGTAAATAAATACCCCGAATATAATATCATTAATCTCGATAAGCTTACTTACGCTGGAAATCTTGCCAATTTGGTTGATGTAGAAAAAAAAGAAAATTACACCTTTGAAAAAGGCGATATTGTTGATGCTGAATATATTTACAAACTTTTTAAAAAATACAATTTCGATGCAGTAATACATTTGGCCGCTGAATCCCATGTTGATAGGTCGATAGAATTTCCCAATGATTTTATTTATACAAATATCGTTGGAACAGCAAATCTATTGAATGCTGCCAAAGACTTATGGAAAAGCAATTTTGCTGGGAAAAGATTTTATCACGTTTCAACCGATGAGGTTTATGGCTCTCTTGGCGAGGAAGGATTCTTTTTTGAGACAACTTCTTATGCACCAAAAAGCCCATATTCAGCCTCAAAAGCTTCATCCGACCATTTGGTAAGAGCTTACAACAATACTTATGGACTTCCAGTGGTGGTTTCAAATTGCTCAAATAATTATGGCTCACATCAATTTCCTGAGAAACTTATTCCTCTGTTTATCAACAATATAAAATCTAATAGACCATTGCCAGTTTATGGAAAAGGTCTAAATATTCGCGACTGGCTTTGGGTAGAAGATCACGCAAGAGCTATCGATGTGATTTTCCATAATGGAGCTGATGGCGAAACATATAATATTGGAGGACATAATGAATGGACAAATTTAAGTTTGATAAAACTTCTTTGCAAAATAATGGATAAAAAACTCCACCGCAGTGAAGGTGAATCAGAAAAACTGATTTCTTATGTTACCGACAGAGCTGGACACGATTTGCGCTATGCCATTGATTCAACAAAACTCCAAAAAGAATTAGGATGGAAACCTTCTTTGCAATTTGAAGAAGGGTTGGAAAAAACTGTACAATGGTATTTGGATAATATCGATTGGCTCGAAAATGTAACTTCTGGTGAATACCAAAAATATTATGATAAAATGTATGTCGGTAGATAGAAATTAATATATACCTTGCATTCTTTATTTGGATCGCCAGGAGTATTAATTTTTATAATCTAACTACATGATTTTGAAGAAACTTTCGAGATTAGGTTTATATGCACTCTTATTTTTGGGCATAACCATAATTAGCTTCTCAAGCTATAATTTAATTATTGCGTACAATATTCAAAAAGAAAACTCAGCTTCTTTTGCTTCTTCTCAAATAAGCAATCATGAGTTTGATGCCATAAATAAAATTGATATATTATTGAATAGCAGTATGTATTCTATAATATTTGTTGCCTTAGTGCTTGTAATTTTATTTACTGCCTTTTATATATCTCAAAGAAAATATGGTAAAAAAATTATATCACAGCAAAACCTCATTAAAATTCAAGAAGAGGATGATAATTATCGATTCTTGTTCAACAATTCGATAATGCCCATGGCAATACATCAAAAAGGAAAAATTATTTTGATTAATAAATCTGGACTTGATTTTCTTGAAGCTGAAAGTTTTGATGATATTAAAAACATTGATATAATTGACTTTATCCATCCCGACAAGAAAGAAAGATCAATAATTAGAATTTCGGAAGTATATCAAAATGTTGTAAGAGATAAGCCCTATTTAGAGAAGTTCATCACCTTAAAAGGCAACATAAAAATTGCTGAATTATCGGCTATTAGCTTGGAAATCAACAATGATTTAGCTACTCAGATTACTTTAAATGACATCACTGAGCAAACAAAATATTTAGAAGAAATAAAAAATAGCGAAGAAAAATATAGAAACCTTTTCGAAAAGCATAGCGATGCAGTATTTATTATTAAGGACGGTCTTTTTTACGATTGTAATGAATCAGCGGTAAAGATTTTTGGATTGAAAAGCTGTTCAGAAATGATTGGTCAAAATCCCTCAAAATTCTCACCTGCCTCTCAACCTGATGGAAGAAATTCCATAGAAAAAGCAGATGAAATGATCCAAAAAGCTATTAAAGAGGGTTTTAACAGATTTGATTGGCTGCATATTAGACCCGATAATAGCAAATTTTGGATGGATATTACGCTTACTAAAAGTATCTTACAAGATGAAACAATTCTTATGGTTATAGGCAGAGATATTACAGAGATGAAAAGAGTATTTCACGAGTCGGAAAAAAGCAAAGAATATTTAAATAATATTGTTAAAAAAATTCCTTTTCCAATAATTATTTATAACGATTCGAATGAGGTAACTTTTATCAATGATGCTATGAGTAATGAAATTGGATTTATTTTAGAAGATATTCCGAGCATTGATGATTGGTGGAAAAAAACAATTCCTGATAATGATTATAGACAAGAAACAAGAGAGAATTGGGATAAGGCAATTGTTAGTATTAACGTTGAAAACTTGACTGTTGAGTCTTCGTGGGTGATTGATATCAAAAACGGTGAAAAGAGAAGTTGTGAATTTTTTATGATAAAAATTGGCAACGATAATCTGGTGATAATAAATGATATAACTGAAAATATTTTACTTAGTAAAGACCTTTTGATTGCCAAAGAGAAAGCCGAAGAGAGCAATAGATTGAAATCGGCATTTCTTGCTAACCTTTCGCATGAAGTTCGAACACCCATGAATGGGATAATGGGTTTCTCCCAACTTCTCGGTGAGCGCGATCTTGATGATGAAGAAAGGCAATCTTATGTTGATATTATAACAAAAAGTGGCAACAGATTGCTGAATATGATTAACGACATTATCAGCATTTCTAAGATTGATGCCAACCAAGTTGAATTAGATATTTCGGAATTTGATATTTTGAGTGTGATTAACGAAATTGTCAATTTTTATAAGCTTGAAGCTTCTAAGAAAGGCTTAGTATTGTTTTTTGAAAATAAGTTAATCTCTGACAACATTCTCATAGAGAGCGATGAAGGAAAGCTCAAACAGATTCTCTCGAACCTAATAGGCAATGCAATAAAATATACGCCCAAAGGTAATATTACGGTTACTCTTTTAGAAAATATAAATTTTATTGAGATTCAAGTTAGCGATACAGGTTATGGAATGAAACAGGAAAGACTCGAAAGCATTTTTGATAGATTTGTCAGACTTGATGAAACATTAGACAAAACTGAAGGTACTGGCTTAGGACTTTCAATATCTTTAGCTTATGCTAAGCGAATTAATTCAGAAATAAAAGTTGAATCAAAATTTGGCGAAGGCTCAAAGTTCACGCTTTTAGTTCCTTTCGACATAAACCATAAAAAACCAGCGCCAGTAATAAGCAAACCCAACACAAAAAGAGAAGTGCTGGATTTGACGGGAAAATCAATTTTAATTGCCGAAGATGAACCTCTCAATTACATGATTTTGAAATTGTTTTTGGAAGAAACTAATGCCTCGGTAGCTCATGCAAATAATGGTGCTGAAGCCGTTGAAATGGTTGGCAAATTGGCATACGACTTCGTGTTTATGGATATAAAAATGCCAATAATGAATGGCTTTGAGGCAATGAAAATTATCAAAAGCAAATACCCAAAAATTCCCGTTGTGGCTCAAACTGCCTACACTTTTTCGGAAGATAGAGAAAAAGCCTTTAACGAAGGTTTTGATGATTATTTGAGTAAGCCATTATCGAGAGATAAGATTATGGAAGTTTTAAGGAAGTTTTTTGTTTAGATATGGGTTCATAAATAAGTAAAAAGGATAAAAAAAAGCAAAAATTGTAACTCCAATTTGAGTTTCTAAACTATCTTCCCATAACATTGAACTGAGATAACTTATAAAGAATATCATGAATAAAAAATCGTAAGAGTGCTTTTTGATAAATGGATAAAAAATAGCAAATAAGAACCACAAAAAGCCAGGAATACCAAATGCAATAGCTATGCTAATAAACTGGTTATGAGCTCTTAAATGATCTTCTGAAAGTGAAGATTTTTCTTTGATAAGCTCATCAGCAAAACAGTTTTTTACATCACCAGTACCTACACCAAACCAAGGTTTCTCTGCCACTAAATGCAATCCGGTTTCCCACAAAAACAATCTTTTTACCGCGCTGCTTTCATCAATATAATTTTCTTTTTTGAAGATGTTATACTCCCACAAAAGCTTATAAATTCTCTTCTTTAAACTGAATTTATTGGTATATTCCACATTGGCAAAACCTTTTTCGATAAAGCTAATTTCTTTTTTAGAAAGTTTCCACACTCCTTTAAAATCTTTCGTCAAATGCTTAGAATTTAAAAATCGCAACAAAGTAAATTTCACGGGATTGCCATGCATATCTATGCTGTCGAAAGCTAATTCTGAACGTTGATTCCAGCATTGTTTCATTTCCGAAAAACAAACATCTTTGCCTATAAAACTGCCGCTCTCAATTGGGTAATCTGAAATAAAATTGTCATATTTATTGCCATAAAAAGTAAGCCCATTATTTTTCGCATAATCTTTTGGAGTATTATAATTTTTTATTGTTATAGCAAGGTAAATGCTGAAAGATATCAAAACAATAGCAATTATTAAGGCACTTAGAAGCCTATTGATGTTAGGCGTTTTGAACAAATAAAATATTGAAGTTACTACCAAAGTTATGATGATAATTAGCAAACCACTCATCACTTCTAATATTACTATTGCCCATATCAAAAACAATGATAAAATCAAAAATAATATTTTTACCCACCATTGAATATTGATTTTCTTGGCAAAAATTACCCATAGAAATATTGATACGGCAATTATGGCCATCTGTGCAAGTCTGATATGCGATACAAAATGGAATGCATCTCGGGTGTCGATGTAGGAATGGGCAAAAAAGAAATAGATGGCGCTGCCAAAGGAAGCAACCACCGCGAGACAAAATATTATCACAATAAAAATAAATTCTTTTTTTTCTATAAGCTTGCTTGTGCTGAAAACCAATGGCAGAATTAATATAGGAATTTTTGTACGAACTTCGAGCCAAGCATAGCTGAAATCAGAAGTATAAAGCAATCCCAACAAGTGAATAAAATAAATAGATGTGAGAATTAGAGCGGGTGAGTTTTTGAAAAAATCTCCAAATTTTTTGAATATATTTTTGTCTAACAACCAATTTGTAATAATTATTACATAACTTATGCTAACAAAAGCCCGCGAAAATGGAAGACCAATGACGAGCAAAATTATTCCCAAAAGGTGTATTCTTTCCCTTAGCATGGAGGTCAAATTGTTGAATGATAAACTAAAAACTTCCTCAATTATTGTTTCAAAACAGCAACAATTTTTTTGGCAATAATCTTAGCCAGCTTAATGTTTGATTCATAAGTCCAGCCTGCTATGTGTGGCGAAAGTACCACTCTCTTAGAATTTATTAAATATTGGAATTCTGTGGGAAAATTATTCATAAATAAGTTTTCAAAGCTTGTTTTTTCATACTCAAGTACATCGAGGCATGCACCAAAAATTTTTGATGATTTCATAGCATTTACAAGCGCCGAAGTTTGAACGATTTTCCCGCGTGAAGTATTTATCAGAGTAATTTCTTTCTGAAATTTCTCAATCCACGATTTGTTCACTAAGAATTTTGTTTCTTCTGTCAATGGAAGGTGCAAACTTACAATATCTGCTTGATTAAAAACTTCTTGCATACTAACTTCACTAACATTATCATCACCAAAACCAGATTTATATTTATCATAAGCAATAATTTTTGCTTCAAAACCAAGTAGTTTTTTAGCAAAAGAAGATCCCATGTTTCCATAACCGATTATTGCCACAGTTTTACCATTTATTTCGTAGCCTCTATTTTCTTCTCTTTTCCATATTCCAGAGCGTACTTCAGCATCAGCTACATTAATATTGTTGAACAAATTCAAAAGCATTCCTAAGGCATGTTCGCCCACAGCATCTCGATTGCCTTGGGGAGCATTTAAACATTTAATACCTCGATTTTCTGCAAATTCGACATTGATATTTTCCATGCCAGCACCCACTCGCCCAATACATTTAAGATTTGTGCAGCAGCTCAACAATTCCATATCGAAAGTAAATTTGCTTCTTACTATAATTGCTTGGAAATCGCCTATAATTTTTTTTAAATCTTCTAAATTATTACTTAGAAAATAATGACATTCAAAGCCATTTTCCTCCAAAATCCTTGGGAGCACTGGATGTGTGGTATCTATAAAAAGTACTTTCTTTAGCATTGGTGATTCATTTGAATTGTTGGCAAAACTAAACAAATCTAAAAATCAATCCAAAATCTTATGAATATTGAATTTAAATTAGAAAAAAAATTAAATTTGGAAAAACTCAAATTTTTAATCTTAATAGAAAATATTTTTCTAAATTTGCCGCCATTAATGCCTGATGGTGTAATTGGCAACACGTCTGATTCTGGTTCAGAAGAGTCCAGGTTCGAGACCTGGTCGGGCAACTAAATTAAATAAAGCCTTATAAATTTATAAGGCTTTTATTTTTTTTACGCAATTAGAGTGCGTTTTTAAAATAGGATAAGTTTTTTGAGCTTTAGAGTTTTTATTTAAAACAATTACTCAATTATAAATGATGCTTTTAAAATAAATGCTCTTCCTAAATGTTTTAAATTAGTTTTTGGTTTTTTTAACAATCAAAAATCACTTTATGAGCAATAAAATGTTGAAAATTGCATCTTTAAAAATCTACATCCAATTGAATTCAAATTATGTATTATATAAAATATTTGAGCATAATATTTTTTGTTATTTGCTCGAAACTTTTACAAGCTGGAGGCGTTGATACTGAAGCAAATAAGCTTACAATCAGCGGTACAATCATAGATAAAGCCAATGGTGAAAAATTAGCAGGAGCCACAATTTATATCCCAGAAATAAATAATGGTACACTCTCAAATGCATACGGTTTCTATTCAATCACGCTGCCAAAAGGAAATTACACTCTTATTTACAGATATGTTGGATATCTCGACGTGAATAGGTCGGTGGTTCTCGACAAAAATTTAAAAATTAATATTGATTTGATTTCTTCAGCAAAAAATTTAGATGAAGTAGAAATTACAGCAAAAGCAAAAAACGAAAATGTGCGTTCAACCGAGATGGGAGTTGTGAAAATGGATATCCAAACGATTAAAAAAATTCCAGCATTTATGGGAGAGATAGATATTCTGAAAACCATTCAACTTCTGCCTGGAGTTATTTCCACTGGAGAAGGAAGCACAGGCTATAGCGTGCGTGGTGGTGGTACCGACCAAAACTTGATTTTAATGGATGAAGCCCAAATATTTAATGCATCTCATTTGATGGGATTTTTCTCGATTTTTAATAATGATGCCGTCAAAGATTTGAAACTTTACAAAGGTGATATGCCTGCGGCTTATGGTGGTCGCTTGTCATCTCTTTTAGATGTTCACCAGAAAGAAGGAAACAATAAAAATTATGGAGTAACTGGAGGTTTAGGACTCATTTCCAGCAGATTACTAATTGAAGGGCCGCTTGTTAAAAGTAAATCTTCATTTCTTATTGCAGGCCGCCGCTCTTATGCAGATATTTTTCTACCACTTGCCCCTAATAAGGATTTGCGCAATAATAAGCTCTATTTCTACGATTTTAAT
The DNA here is from genome assembly GCA_001872625.1 of Bacteroidetes bacterium CG2_30_33_31. Classification (GTDB taxonomy): domain Bacteria; phylum Bacteroidota; class Bacteroidia; order Bacteroidales; family UBA1556; genus UBA6267. Next base: position 23,437 of record MNXP01000044.1, on the reverse strand, counting down.
TTCAAAGTTAACGCCGATATAAACGATAAAAATAGAATTTATGCTTCAGGATATTTTGGAAGAGATGTAATAAAAATGGCCAACGGTGTCAATTTTGGTTTAGATTGGGGAAATAACACTGCCACAGTAAGATGGAATCATCTTTTTAGCAATAAACTATTTTCAAACTTCACTCTATTGCGCTCCGATTATAATTATTCTTTGGGTGGCAATAGCCAATCGCAATCTTTTACTTGGATATCACGAATGACTAATTACTCCTTGAAAAATGATTATGGTTATTTCTTGAATCCTGACAACACCATTAAATTTGGAATTTTTACATCATATCATCAATTTTATCCAGGATTGATAACGGCTACCACTGAAGGCAATGCCAGTAATGAAATTAAAATTCCTAATTCGCAAGGACTTGAATACGGAGGATACATACAAAACGAACAAAAACTTGGAAGCCTACTGAGTTTAAATTATGGATTAAGATATACCATTTTCCAAAATATTGGCCCTTCGACAGTATATAATTTTGATGAAAATTTCAAATCTATCGACTCTACGGTTTACGGCAGAAATAATATTTACAACACTTATGACGGACTTGAACCTCGTGTGAGTTTGACTTTTGTCATTAGCGAAGTCTCATCGATAAAAGCAAGCTATTCGCGCAATATGCAGTTTATTCAATTGGCATCAAACTCCACTGTTGGAAATCCGCTATCTATTTGGTTTCCAGCAAGTCCTAATGTAAAACCACAATATGCCGATCAAGGAGCATTAGGATATTTTAGAAATTTCTTGAATGGAATGATTGAGACTTCGGCAGAAGTTTTCTACAAAAAAATGTACAATCAGATAGATTTTAAAGACCATGCACAGTTACTCATGAATCCAAAATTAGAAGGTGAATTGCGCTACGGAATAGGCGAAGCTTATGGTCTTGAACTATTTATAAGAAAAAATACCGGCAAACTTACAGGCTGGATTTCCTACACCCTCTCCAAATCGATGAGATATTTTGCCGACATAAATGATGGGAAACCATACCGCTCCCCATTCGACAAACCTAATGATGTAGCTGTGGTGCTGAGCTACGATTTTAACGAAAGGATGAATGCCTCAGCTTCTTGGATTTATTCATCAGGTTCCACCGCGACTTTTCCAACAGGCAGATTTACCTACGGAAATGTTATTGCCCCAGTTTATTCAGATAGAAATGATTTTCGACTTCCCGATTACCACCGTCTCGACCTTGGTTTTACCATTAAAGAAAAGCCACTGCCTGCGAGAAAATGGCATCATTCATGGGTTTTTTCAATTTATAATGTTTACAACCAACACAATACTTACAGCATAAGTTTTGAACCATCTAAAACAAATCCAAATGAAACTGAAGCCATAAAAACTTATTTATTTGGCATTATTCCTTCCATAACTTTCAATTTTAATTTTTAATAAAATGAAAACAAAAAATACAATAACTCTTTTATTTTTAATAATATCTCTCAGTATTTTATCTTCCTGCACCGAAAAGATTAATTTAAAACTCAATGAAAGTAATACGCGCTTAGTGGTGGAAGGAAATATTTCTACCGACTCCATTGAGCAGATGGTAACTTTAACCCAAAGCACATCATATTTTTACAATCAATCGGCTCCTACAATTAAATCGGCTTCCGTTACGGTGAGCGATGGTGCGAATTCTTATAGTTACAGCGAGCAACCAATTGGCTCCGGCAAATATTTCACCGATAAAAAATTTGCAGGAAAACAAGGTGCTAACTATCATTTGACAATTTCGGGAGTTGATATAAATAATGATGGCACAAATGAAATTTACCATGCCACCGAAAAAATGAAAAATTATCTGATTATCGATTCCATTTATGCACTCAAAGTATCAATGTTTGGTCGCAAAGGTTATCGAATTTTTGGTTTTGCGCAAGAGCCTGCAACTCCTGGTGATTTTTATATGTGGCGATATTACATTAATAATAAGTTGATAACCGATACTTTGGGAAAAATAACATTTTCAAGCGACCAATTGGGCAATGGAAATTATCTTTCTAATTTTGAAATGGGATTCATCGAAGAAGGCGAGGCTGGCGATATATTAATGGTAGAAACCAATGCAATTACTGAGGATTACTTCAATTACATTATTTCCTTCTTCTTGGAAACTCAATGGTCTGGCGGTGGATTTAGTGGGCCACCGGCAAATATAAAAACCAATATCGATAATGGGGCTTTAGGTTATTTCAACACCTCTGCAAGAAGCTATATTTCAGCAATTTTACCTTGATATTTGAGAATAATATTAAAGATAAAAGGTGATTTCAAATTAATAAAAAAGCAAATTTATTTCTTAAACATAAAATACACTGCCAAGATTAAGAATATAAATCCAATAATATGATTCATTCTAAAAGTTTCTGTTTTAAAAGCAATAAGTGTAAAAGCTACAAAAACCACGAGTGTGATAACTTCCTGTATTACTTTTAGTTGAACTAATGAATATGGCCCTCCATTGGCTTTAAAACCAATTCTATTAGCAGGTACTTGAAAGAAATATTCGAATAACGCAATTCCCCAACTAATAAAAATTATTGCCAAAAGTCCTAATTTGCTAAACCATTTCCATTCAACAAATTTCAGGTGACCATACCAAGCAAGAGTCATAAAAGTGTTGGACAAAATCAATAAACCAATTGTTAAGATGGATTTCACATTTAAGAATTTAATTTATAATTCAATATTACAAAAATGACCTCTATGGAAAGATGGAATCATATAAAACCAAATTCATCAAGAAGTTCATTTTAAATCTGTTAAGCACCTTTTTTATCCTTTAAAGCAATGCCAGTAAGAATAAAAGCCAAGCCAACAAAAGTAAAAATTCCAATTTTTTCCTTTAGCACGAGCGAAATTATAAATAGCGAAATTACTGGCGACAGAAAGATTAATTTGCTAACTTTATCAGCTCTGTCAGAAAGCTGTAAAGCATTCAACCACAGATAAAAAGCAATGCCCATTTCGGCAATACCTACATAAATTATAGCTATCAAACTTTCAAAATTTGGCAATTTGAAACTCGAAAAAATAAACAAAACTGGCGTAATAAATATTAATCCGAACCCAAAACTAAGAAACAATTTCAGCGTTTCACTTTCTTTACTTTTCATATTGCTAAGCCAGAAAAGTGCCCATATTATTGATGAAAAGATAGCTAAAAAATCGCCAAAAGGATTATCAAAATGAAAACTAAACAGTCTCCCTTTTGTGGCTATTAACATCACTCCAAGAAAACTTATCATAATTGCTAACAGACCTTTAGCATTTATTTTTTGCTTCAGAATTGGTGCTGCCAAAAGAACAAGCATTATTGGCCATGTATAATTGAGACTCATTGCTTCGTTGGCAGGCAAAATGTCATAAGCTTTGAAAAGTATCAGGTAATAAAGAAAAGGATTAAGAAAGCCACGCAAAATGGAAAATGACCAAGCGCGAATATTTAAACTTTTTATTTCTTGGAGGCGGTTTTCGGCAATAATTATTACAAATAAAACCACAAAAGCGGTTAGCGTGCTATAAAAAAGTAGCTGAATGAAATCCACTGAATTAAGGGCAATTTTAAAAGCGGTGGCTACTGTGGACCATAAACCAACAGCTCCTAAGGCAAAAAGATATGCTTTGTTTTGCTTTTTCAAATTGTCGTTAATTTTTCTACAAACGCCATTCTGTTTATTTTACATAATCTATTGAATAATGAAGCCCGCGGTTTTCCTTTCTGTTAATAGCCATGTTGATAATAAGATATGCTACATTTATCACATTTCTAAGTTCGCAAAGTTCAAAATTTAGAACTGATTTATTAAATAGATCTTCGGTTTCGATATTGATTAATTCAAGTCTATTTAAAGCTCTATTTAATCTCAAATTCGACCTGACAATTCCTACATAATTACTCATAATGGATTGAACTTCCTTCAGACTTTGAATTATCAAAATCATTTCTTCATTTAGCACTGTTCCTTCATCATTCCAGTCGGGGATATCATCTTTAAAATAAATAGATTTAAACTTAGCAAGTGAGTCAATATAGGCACGATGAGAAAAAACCAAAGCTTCAAGCAAAGAGTTTGATGCCAGTCTATTAGCACCGTGAAGACCTGTTGAGGCAACTTCACCAGAGGCATATAAATTTTTGATATTAGTTTTGGAGTATTCATCGACCTTTATTCCTCCACAGCTGTAGTGTGCAGTGGGGCGAACTGGAATCATCTCTTTAGTAATATCTATGCCAACGCTCAAACACCGAGCATAAATTCCAGGGAAATTTTCAATCAGACCGTTTTTATCTAAGACAGTGGTATCGAGCCACACAAAGTATTTTCCACTATTTTTCATTTCCAAATCTATGGCACGAGCCACAATATCTCGCGGCGCAAGATCAGCTCTTTCATCATAATTTTTCATGAAATATTCGCCCTTATGGTTTTTAAGCCTTGCCCCATAACCGCGCAGAGCTTCAGTAATTAGAAATGCTGGTTTTTCGGTTGTACTGTATAGAGCTGTTGGATGAAATTGAATAAACTCCATATTTTCGATCAAAGCACCTGCGCGATAAGCCATAGCAATTCCGTCGCCAGTAGCAATTATGGGATTCGTTGTTGATTCATAAACATTTCCTACGCCGCCAGTGGCCAGAAGAGTTATTTTCGATAAAACAGTCTCAATTTTTCCAGTTTTAATATCCATTAGATAGGCGCCATAGCATTCAATTTTATCGTCCAAAGGAGGAATTTCGATACCTAAATGATGCTGTGTAATTAAATCTACGGCAAAATGATTTTCTAAAAGTGTGATATTGTTATGAGTTCTAACTTGTTCAACAAGAGCGCGTTCAATTTCTTTTCCTGTCTGGTCTTTGCGATGTAATACTCTATTTTCGGAATGGCCACCTTCTTTACCTAATTTAAAAGTGCCATCCAAATTGGTATCGAAGCGAGTGCCCCATTCTACAAGCTCTTTCACCCTTTCCGAAGATTCGGTAATGGTAATTCTAACAATTTTCTCGTTGCAAAGACTGTCACCAGCAACTAAGGTATCAATTATGTGTTTTTCATAAGTGTCGGGGCTATACATTACCGCAGCAATGCCACCCTGAGCATATTTTGTGGAACCTTCATCGATAGTAGATTTTGCCACTACAACAACGTTTCCGTGTTCGGCAACCTTTAGAGCGTAACTTAATCCAGCAACGCCAGTTCCAATAACTAAAAAATCTGTTTTCCTTCTCATGAGAGATGTTTAATATAAATGCAAATGTACAAAAACAAAAAAGCCCCGCCAAGGAGCTTTTTAATTGTTCAGAATATTTTTTATTCCGGTGATATTGCCTCTACTGGGCAAACATCTGCGCAAGATCCACAATCTGTACATAAATCTGGGTCAATTACATAAATATCACCCTCAGATATTGCGTCAACAGGACATTCATCGATGCATGTACCACAAGCAGTACATTCGTCACTAATTACATGTGCCATAATTTCAAAATTTTCAGTTATAAAAAATTATTTAATTGGCGGCAAATATATAAATGTTTCTATTAGGATTATTGACACTATTAAATTTAAATTTATTCTAAATAGCAAACAAAAAATTAGTAAAAGTTATACGATTTAAAAAAAAATAAACTCTTATTCTTTTGATATACTTCATTTTCCTGTTTATTCTAAAGCAAAAAATTCAGCAATTAGGTAAATTATTAAAATCAAAAATCTTATTAATTTGTTTCCAAAAAAATTATAAATTTGTGAATTGAAATCAATAAGATTGGATTAGCATAAATAATCTCAGCGATGTGAAATATTAAATTTGCTAATTAATATCATAATAATATTCACAATTATTGATTTTAATTTTGCAGACGTCAAACATTTATATAAATCAAAATTTATGATTAAAACAACTACAATTGTTTTTCTTGTTTTTCTACAATTTTTAGGATTTAGCCAAGGCAATATTCCAAAACAGAGTCAAGATGACGAGCTTGGAATTTTTGAAAGGCTCGATTCATTAGTTGATTTAAATCTGACATTTACAGATGAAAACGGGAAAAAAGTTAGGCTTGGAGATTTGATAACAAAACCCACAGCACTGAGCCTTGTTTATTACAAATGCCCTGGAATTTGTACCTTGCTAATGAACGGAGTTTCAGATGCTATCAAACAAAACCAAATGGTTTTAGCCACAGAGTACAACGTAATTAATTTAAGTTTTGACCCGACAGAAAAGCCTGCCTTAGCGAGAAGCAAAAAAAACGGCTATCTTAGAGTTAACAAAGGGCAAGATGTAGAGCATGGCTGGTATTTTCTCACTGGCGACAGTGCTAATATTGCAAAGATTTTGCACCAAACGGGATTTCACATCAAAAAAACCGGCAATCAATTTATTCATGCGGGGGCTTTGATAATTCTTAGTCCAGAAGGCAAAATTACACGATATTTAAATGGCTCATATTATAACCCTTTTGATTTAAAACTCTCATTGATAGAAGCTTCAAAAGGCAAATCGAGCCCAACTATTAATAAGGTTTTGGACTATTGTTTCTCTTACGACCCACAAGGGAAAAAATATGTTTTCAATATTACAAAAGTTGCAGGTAGCGTAGTAATATTTTTTGCTGCAATATTGCTATTTTCTATGATTATGATAGAAGTTAAAAGAAAAAGAAAAAATCAACAATCAAACAATCAAAATGTCTGAAAATCACACATCTAATTCAGAGGAAAGTTTCTATAAATCTAAGAAAGGACTTGCCTCTTGGATATTTACTTTAGACCACAAAAGGATAGCATTGCTTTACCTTTACTCCATCGCAATATTCTTTCTTGTTGGGATGACGCTTGGATTTATAATGCGCTTGGAACTTTTTGCACCAGGAGGGCAGTTGATGAACCCAAGAACGTACAATCAAATGTTTACATTTCATGGAGTTATAATGATTTTCTTGGTAATCATTCCCAGTATTCCAGCAGTATTTGGAAATTTTATGCTTCCAATAATGCTCGGCACCGATGATGTGGCGCTACCAAAATTGAATTTATTTTCATGGTGGCTTTATGTTATTGGAGCTGTTATGGCTTTGAGCACGCTTGTTTGGGGTAATGGCCCTGCCGATACTGGCTGGACATTTTATGCTCCTTATAGTGTAACTTCCGATACTGATGTCTCAATGTTGTTACTCGCTGCATTTGTCCTTGGATTCTCTTCAATACTTACGGGTTTAAACTTTATAGTTACCATTCATAGACTTAGAGCACCAGGCATGGGCTGGTTCAAGATGCCACTTTTTGCATGGGGACTTTATGCTACAGCGTGGATTCAACTCTTGGCTACTCCCATTGTTGGAATAACCCTGTTGATGGTAGTTGTAGAACGCAGCTTTGGTATTGGACTTTTTAATCCCGCTCTCGGTGGCGACCCAATACTATATCAACATTTATTCTGGATTTATTCACATCCTGTGGTTTATGTAATGATTTTGCCAGCTATGGGTATCATTAGCGAAATAATTCCAACCTCTGCTCAAAGAACTATTTTTGGCTATAAAGCTATCGCATTATCTTCAATGGCAATTGCATTTTTGGGATATTTTGTATGGGGACATCACATGTTTACAACAGGCATGAGCGGAGAAGCGGCCATTGTATTTTCTTTTGTAACATTTCTTGTAGCAATTCCTACAGCTATCAAAGTTTTTAATTGGATAGCAACACTTTACAAAGGCTCAATTCATATTACACCTAACCTACTTTGGTCTGTAGCTTTTGTTTTTAACTTTCTTATTGGCGGTCTTACTGGGCTTATTAATGGAGCTCTTGCTACCGACGTTCATATTCATGATACCACTTATATTGTTGCTCACTTTCATTATACAATGTTTGGAGGAACAATATTCGTTTTCTTCGGCGCCCTTCATTATTGGTTTCCAAAAATTTGGGGCAGGATGTACAATACCAAATTAGCTTATTGGGCTTTGGGATTAGTTTTCTTTGGCTTCAATGTGATGTACGGAGCTATGCTGGTAGTTGGAATACAAGGAATGCCTCGGCGTTATTTCGATTATCTTCCTGAATTTGAGCATTTAAATAAAATATCTACCGTGGGTTCATGGTTTCTTGTCTTCGGAATTCTTCTTATGATTTTTAATCTTGTAAGAAGTGCCCGCAAAGGCAAAAAAGCACCTCGCAATCCATGGAATGGTGTTACCCTCGAATGGCAAGTCCCTTCACCACCACCATTGCACAACTTCGATCATGCACCCATTTTATCGGAGAAAGGCCCTTATGACTTTAGTATTTTGGGAGAAATAAATAAATACGAAACCACTAAAATAGATAAATAGATTATGGAACATTATAAAGTACCTAACTCTGGTCATAATCGTGATGATGAAGGCAAAAAGATGGGAATGTGGCTTTTTCTCTTTACAGAAATATTGCTTTTTGGTGGTCTTTTCTTAGTATATGCTGTTTATAGATTTCAATTCTTCGACCAATTTAAAGTTATTGCCGAACACATGAATATCACTATGGGCGCAATAAATACAGTAATACTTATAGCCTCCAGTTTGACGGTAGCTTTATCAATTACAGCTATGAAAAAAGGCAATAATAAATTGGCGGTTTTACTGTTATTTATGACTTTAGCTCTTGCCGCAGGCTTTTTGGTAAACAAATATTTTGAGTGGACAAATCATATAGACCACGGACTTTTTATGGGAAATGATGTCTTCAATGAACTTGCTCGTGGCGAAGGTATGTTCCTGTTTCTTTATTACTTTATGACTGGACTCCACGGCATTCACGTGATTGTAGGCAGCGTGCTGCTTGCTATGGTGATTTATAAAATTTATAAAGGGAAAATCAACCAACCAAATTTAGTATTTCATGAAAATGCAGGCTTATATTGGCATCTGGTCGATTTAATTTGGATTTACCTTTTCCCATTATTTTACCTCTTACATTAAGATTATGACAACTGAAAATTCAAATAATATGAGTGAAGATGTTCACCAACCAAGTTATAAATTAGACTTTATGACTTTTGGATTTCTTTTAATTCTAACAGCCTTAACTATTTGGGCATCTTATGCAACTGGTGGAACAACTGTTTTAGCAGTCTCTATTGCTATGACAATTGCCACTATCAAAGCTTCACTTGTAGTAATAAACTTTATGCATCTACGCTTCGATAATATTGTTTACAAAATATTTGTTGGAGTAGTGATTGTGCTATTTTTGAGCTTTATGCTTATGATGGCAGTAGATTATGCTTATAGATAAATTTAAGATTTAAAACTGATAATATGTTTTCAAACGCTTCAAACTTCACCAATGATGTAGATTTAACATTTGCTATAATCATTGGTATTTCCTTGTTTTTCTTGATAGGCTTGACCTTTCTGATGATTTATTTTATGATAAAATATAATCATAAAAAAAATCCTGTAGCTACCGATATCCCTGGGCATATGGGCTTAGAAATCCTTTGGACAGTGATTCCTACTATTCTTGTTTTGGTGATGTTTTACTACGGCTGGGCTGGCTACACTAAAATGCGTACTGCCCCAAAAGATGCAATTCAGATTAAAGCTACTGGAAGAATGTGGTCGTGGACTTTCGAATATGAAAATGGTAGAGTTACTGATACACTTGTGATTCCTTTGAACAAGGCGGTAAAACTTAATCTTTTTTCCAATGATGTTATTCATAGCCTGTATATTCCTGCCTTTAGGGTGAAGGAAGATTTGGTGCCTGGCGACTCAAATTGGATGTGGTTTATTGGACAACAAATTGGTTCTTATAATATTCTTTGTGCAGAATATTGTGGAGACAGGCATTCATATATGATTTCAAAAGTTGATGTTTTGTTTCCAGAAGAATATGAAAAATGGTATAAAAGCACACCTAAGAAAGCACTCTATGGCGCTGATGCAGGACAAAATCTGCTTAAAAGTAATGGCTGCTTTGGATGTCATTCTGTTGATGGCAAAGTGATTGCTGCCCCTTCTTTTAAAGGTATTATGACAAGAATTTCTGAAGTTAAAACTGACAAAGGTGAAGAAGCATTTATTAAAGTTGATAATGCATATATAATCAGATCTATTGAAGACCCAAATAAGGAAGTCGTTGAAGGATTTGGAAAAATAATGCCTGCAAATAATAATTTGACTGAAAAAGAATTAGAACAAATAATAGATTATTTAAAAACCCTAAAATAGCATGCTAAAAACGCTTTTGGAGCTTACAAAAATTAAAATTACATTTGCTGTAATGCTCACAACTATAACAGGATATGTGCTTGCAGCAAAAAGTTTTTCTGTGGAAATGTTGCCTACAGTTATTGGATTATTTATTCTGGCTTGTGGTTCGGCAATATTAAACCAATATCAGGAACATCTTCTTGATTCCATGATGGAAAGAACGCGACAAAGACCTATTCCCTCTGGCAAAATTAGCCCCTTAAATGCTCTTTTACTTGCTGTAGCTTTTGCTGCCGTTGGCTCTATGATGATTTTTTTTAATAGCGGAATTGTTGCTACTGCTCTTGGACTTTTAGCTTTGATTTGGTACAACGCAATATACACTCCTCTAAAGAAAATCACTCCTTTTGCGGTAATCCCAGGTTCTGTAATTGGAGCTCTTCCTCCCTTGGTAGGTTGGGTGGCTGGAGGAGGCTCGCTTGCCGACCCCAGAGCTTTGATAATGGCCTTCTTCTTTTTTATATGGCAAGTGCCTCATTTTTGGCTTCTTATGCTTAAATATGGCGAGCAATACGAAGATGCTGGTTTTCCTTCACTAAGGCGATTCTACTCTGAAAAACATATTCGATGGGTAACTTTCTTATGGACTTTATCTACTGCCATCACGGCTTTGATGCTTCCCTTATTTGATGTTGTCAGCTCGGCAATAACTGCCGTTGGAATTTTCGCCCTTTCTACTTGGTTGATTCTATCTTTCTTGAAACTTTTAAAATTTGAAACGGTACTATTTAAGCCTATGAAATATTTTATGAAAATAAATTTCTACGTGCTTTTAATAATTATTCTCTTAACTATTGATAGTTTCTGGGCTGTCATTTAGTCTTGAAATCTCAAATTTCGAGGAAAACAACCACAAAAGGCACAAAATAGATGAAGCTTATTTGTTTTGAAAAACCGAGAAATTATTGAGTTATAAACTTTTTAATATCAGTATTTTGACCATAAATAACCAAAATATCATCTTTTTCAATTAATAAACTTGCCGATGCCACACCTTGAACATTTGCAATGTGAGAAACCTTACCAATGATGCTTTTTACTTCCACATTTTTAATTGTTGTAAGAATTAATAAGTTGTATTTTTTTCTAACATCCAATTCCTGCAGCGTCTTTCCTACACATTTGCTTGGCGCAAGAGCTTCCACAATACTATAATTTTCGTTAAGTTCGAAGCTATCTAATAAGCCATATAAATTCAGTTTCTTAGCCCATCTTTCGGCCGTTTCTTCCTCAGGGTGCACTATATCATCTACCCCAATGGCTAACAAAACCTTTTCGTGTAAAGGATTTAAAGCTCTGCTTATCAGACGCTTTACCCGAAGGTTTTTAAATACCGCAGTAGCCATAATATTTGCCCCTTGATCTTCACCAATGGCTACAATTACTATGTCGGTGTCTTTTAATGGCAAACCAGAAACAGTAAATTCATCGGTAGCATCCATACATATTGTATGAGATATTTTTTCCTTAAGGGAATCAACTCTCGACATTTTAGTATCAATTCCAATAACTTCATTTCCTGAGGCAGTGAGTTTAATGCTTAATGAAGCACCAAAGTTTCCAAGGCCAATAATAATATATTTCATGATTTATTAATTTATTAATATCTCTTCAGTTGGATAACGATAATTTTTGTGTTTTACCTTATTTATTATTGCTATCATAATCGATAGCATGCTTACACGGCCAATGAACATAATCATAATTATTACAAATTTTCCCACAGCGCTGAGGCTTGCAGTAATTCCAAGACTCAATCCCACAGTGCCATAAGCAGAAAAACATTCGAAAGCGATGCTCAAAAGATTTTTCTCTGAATCGGAAATAGAAATCACTAAGATCCCAAGTCCAATTACAAATAATGATAGAAAAATAACTGCAAAAGCTCTACGAACGCTAATATCAGCTATCTCTCGTCTATAAATCTCAATTCTAGATTTCCCTTTTGCCAGACTCATAAAATTTAATATGGCTATTGCAAAAGTGCTGGTTTTTATTCCACCGCCTGTAGATGCTGGAGATGCGCCAATCCACATCAAAAGGCATGTAATCATAATTGTAGAAATATGAAGTGAAGCCATATCAACACTATTAAATCCAGCAGTACGTGGACTTGCAGCCAGAAAAACAGCTGTTACTAATTTGCCAATTCCATGATGTTCTACAAGTACATTTTTATATTCAATTCCAAAGAATAAAGCCGTAGCAATAACTGTTAATGAAATAGTTGTAATCAATGTTATTCTGCTGTTTAAGTTTATGACCCATGTTCTATGCTTGTTTCTTTTGGCCGAATGGTGAAATAACCTTAGAAATTTATACTTAAAATAGTTCAGCATATTTACAACTATTGGGAAACCCAAACCTCCCAAAACCAATAAGAGAATTATATTGGTATGTAAAAAATAATTATATCTAAAACCTGTTTCATACATACTATTTGTCAAAGTAGAAAAACCAGCATTGCAAAAAGCTGATACCGAATGGAATGCGGAAAAGAAAATTTTATCATGTAATGTATTGAAATGTACCTGATTAATACTTATAAAAATCATGATAGCACCAATAAGTTCGATAATGAAAGTGATTAAAATGATATTTTTTATTATTGAAAAAACCTCGCCAATTTTATCGGCATTATTCATTTCACCCAATACCAGTTGATTTTCATAAGAAGAACCTCCTTTGAAAAAATAACTAAAATAGCTTGCAAAAGTTAAAATTCCAAGGCCACCAATTTGAATCAGCATCATGATAACATATTGACCAAATTGTGTAAAGTACGTGCCAGTATCCACCACTGCCAAGCCTGTCACACAAACTGCTGATGCAGAGGTGAATAATGCATTTAGAAAAGAGATTCCATGGTGAGTACAATTTGGCAGCATCAATAGCAGAGAACCCGTTATAATTATGAATAAAAAACTTAAAATAAATAGTTGAGCTGGATTAAGAAAAGTACGTTTGAAATTGATTTTTAAATATGAATATTCACGAACAAACATCCATACAACTGCAAGCTGAACGAAAAAACTTGAGTGCCAATGCTTTGCCCCTTCAGAAGACATTTCTAAATGGAAATAATAATACAAAACAAGCAATATTAATGCAATATGCGCTGCATCAAAAGCTATAACGTTAAATTTCAAAACTTTACTTTTAGTAAAATATTTTAATACCGTTGAGGTTATTCCAACTACCAAAGCAAAAAAGAAATATTTTGAAAGAAATTCCTGGTTCTGTGGCGAAAGTAAAAAGCCAAAGTCAATAACAAATCCTAAAAATCCTATAAGACTTATTAAAAAAATAATTTTAAAGATTCTATTAAATTCCACTTGCAGAAATTAAATAATTTGACAGATTTTGTTAGATATCAAAGCGCAAAATTACTACTTAATTAACTTAATTTTATAAGTAATAAATTTATCAGCTCTTTACAATTAATATAATCAACAATTGAACTATTCAATAATTTCATATTTTAGCCGCCAAGTAATTAAAGCCTAAAAGTGTTGAGTTAACTTGGTTTTTGACAATTTTATTTATGAAAAACAGATCAATTAATAAACTTTCAGAGTTGCCTTCAACTGCCATAAGTGGCAATGATATTAGTTCATCAGTTTTATATGTATGTGCATTATCGATAATTTATGCAGGACAATTTGCATGGATAACTCTGTTGATAGTAGCTTTTGTATTGTTTTTATTCAGAAAAATCTATGCTGAAGTTGTTGGAGCACTTCCCTTAAATGGCGGTGCATACAATGCCCTTCTTAATACAACCAGCAAGCGAACTGCCTCTTTTGCAGCTACACTTACAATATTATCGTATATGGCAACTTCAGTTATTTCTGCCAACGAAGCCATGCATTATTTACACAATATTTTCCCCATAGTAGAAGTCATTATAGCCACCATTATTTTGCTTTCATTATTTGCAGTACTTACTATTATTGGGCTTACCGAATCTTCAAAGGTGGCTGTGGGAATTTTTATTTTTCATATTTTTTCGATGATTATTTTATCATTTTCAATAATATTTTTTCTTGTTCAAAACGGTTTAGATATCTTCGTTCAAAATTGGCATTCACCCGTTGCAGGTGGCAGCATTTGGATGGCGATATTTTTTGGATTTTCAGCTTCCATGCTGGGTATTTCAGGTTTTGAGAGCTCTGCAAATTTTGTGGAAGAGCAGGAAAAGGGAGTTTTCCCAAAAACCTTACGGAATATGTGGTTTTTAGTGAGTGTATTAAATCCATTAATGGCTTTTTTTGCACTTTCTCTTGTGCCTATACCAGAGGTAAAAGCATTATATGAAAACACTCTTTTATCACATTTAGGTGAAATTTCTGGTGGAAATTGGGTGGCAATACTAATCTCCATTGATGCGGTTTTGGTTCTCAGCGGAGCTGTCTTAACTTCATTTGTTGGAGTTTCCGGATTATTAGAGCGAATGACTCTCGACAGAATTTTACCTCTTTATTTCCTTAAAAAAAATAAAAGAGGTAGTTCACATAGAATTATCATTTTGTTTCTTTTATTAAATATTTCAGTCTTATTTATCACTCATGGTAAAGTAACAATTTTAGCTGGCGTTTACACTATCTCTTTCCTTTCAGTTATGGCATTATTTGCTATTGGCAACGCATTTTTAAAAATAAAAAGAGCCAAGTTGCCACGGCCAGAAGTAGCAAGCTGGATAAGTTTATTTGTTGCACTCGCAGCTGTTGGTATTGCATTATTTGGGAATATTCGTATGGAACCTGCCAAAGATTTGCCCTCAAATGTGTCGATATTTTTCGAGTATTCTATCCCTGCAATAATCTTGGTTTTTATCATGCTCAATAGAATTAGTTTCCTAAAATTTCTAATGAGCACGATTCACTATTTGTCGAGGCCATTTATCAAAAATGTAAAATTTCTTGATAATTTTATTTTAAATATTATCAAACAAATTAATTCACAGCAATTTGTGTTTTTTACCAGAGGCGACAATATTGTGAACCTTAACAGGGTGATGCTCTATATACTTAATAATGAACATACAAGAAGAGTTAAAATTGTTTCGGTATTAAGACCAGGTGAAAATGTTGCAGAAAATTTAGATTCTGATATAAGAGTTATCAGCAGGCTTTATCCAAAAATAAAAATAGAATTGGTAACTTTAGAAGGCAAATTTGGCCCAGAACTTATTAAGGAATTATCTGTTAAATGGAAAATCCTTCCAAATTTTATGTTTATTGGTTCCCCAGGAGATAAATTTCCTTATCATGTGGAAGAACTTGGAGGCGTGAGATTAATTATCTAATAAATTCTCTTCAGTTATGTTCTGAATATTTCCTTAAAAACATCTTCCAATTTACTGAAAGCAAGTACTTTAATATTCATAGATTTTTTATCTAAGCCTTTAAGATTATATTTTGAAACCACAATTCTGGAGAATCCAAGTTTTTCAGCTTCCCTTACTCTCTGATCTACAAAGTTCACCGAACGTACTTCCCCCGAAAGACCCACTTCGGCAGCAAAGCAAGTTTTTTCGTTGATAGCAATATCATAATTTGAAGATAGCACCGCCACTATCACTGCCAAATCAATTGCTGGGTCAACTACTTTTATGCCACCAGCCAAATTAAGAAATACATCCTTTTGTGCCAATTTAAATCCCGCTCTTTTTTCTATTATTGCCAAAAGCATATTCAATCTTCTTATATCGAAACCTGTGGCTGAGCGCTGTGGAGTGCCATAAACTGCTGAACTTGCCAATGCCTGAACCTCAATAAGCATTGGTCTTCCACCTTCCATAGTGGCAGCGATAGCAATGCCGCTACTTTGCTCGTCTCTTTGCGAAAGAAGTATTTCCGAAGGATTAGTAACCTCTCTCATACCGCTACTTTCCATTTCATAAATTCCCAGCTCGGCAGTAGAGCCAAAGCGATTTTTTAATGATCGCAAGAGTCTGTAACCATGATGTCTATCTCCTTCAAATTGCAGAACAGTATCAACCATGTGTTCCAAAATTTTTGGCCCAGCAATAGCACCATCTTTAGTGATATGACCTATTAAAAAAATTGGCGTATCAGTCTCTTTAGCAAATCTTTGCATCTCTCCAGCACACTCACGAATTTGCGAAATGGTGCCTGCAGAGGAATCAATTAATTCAGTTTGTAGCGTCTGAATGGAATCAATAATTATAATATCTGGCTGCAAATTTTCTATCTGATTAAATATTGCTTGTGTCGAAATTTCATTCAAAATATAACACTCTTCATTCTCGATGCCAATTCTATCAGCACGCATTTTTATCTGCTGTTCGCTCTCTTCCCCCGAGACATAAAGAATTTTGAAACCTTTAATCTTCAACGACATTTGAAGAAGCAAGGTAGATTTGCCAATACCCGGCTCACCACCAAGAAGAATTAATGACCCTGGCACAAGACCACCACCCAAAACACGATTGAGTTCACCATCATTCATGTCCATGCGTTTCTCCTTCTTGAATTCAATATGGCTTATTGGCTGTGGTGTGTTAGATTTTTTTATGCTGTTTTTCCAAACTTTCTTCTTTTCGTGCTGTATAACCTCCTCAATTATAGTGTTCCATTCGCCACAAGCAGAACATTTCCCCGTCCATTTTGGAAATTCAGTACCGCAGCTTTTACAGAAAAATGCAGTCTTATTTTTGGTCTTTGCCATCGATTTTACTTATGATAATATTCTTCAAAGATAATTAGAAAAATTATCGAAATTTCTAATCCTTTATTTTATTCAGAGCATTAATTAATTTCTTATTCGTACTTTTGCCCTCATAATATTTTATACAATAAACTATGAAACGCTTTTTTCATTCTTGGTTAATCTTATTCGTTATTTTTAGTATGCCTTCCTTTGCACAGCAAATAAATCATACAATTTCCTCAAAAATAAATATTGAAAAACATTACCTTATAGTAGAAGACAAGATAAAATTTGCTAAAAACAGCTTTAAACCCAACTCAAATATTGCCTTTTATCTTAATAAAAATCTTAAGATTACCAACATAGCTGGGCTACCTATCACAAAAACTGAAAGCTCTGAAAAGGAGATTTATTCAAAATATATTATTAACACTTCATCGCTGAAATCCAATACTTTAAGCATACTTTATGAAGGCAAAATTTATGACAATTTTGAGGAAGGCGGCGTAGAATACGCTCGTGGTTTCAGCGAAACATCTGGCATAATAGATACTCTGGGAGTTTATCTTTCTGGCTCTACTTATTGGCTTCCAACTTTCGACGATTTTCAGATTAATTATACTTTAAGCACTGTTCTGCCAAAAAATTGGGACATGGTATCTCAAGGTGAGCGCATCGAATCTAAAATCGACGGCCCAAACATGATAAGTTATTCATGCAAAAGTCCACAGGAAGAAGCCTATTTAATAGCTGCAAAATTTACTCTTTATGAGCAAAGTGCTGGAAATATTTTGCTTCAAGCTTTCTTAAGAACTGCTGATAAAGAGCTGGCAAACAAATATTTGAATGCTACCAAAGATTACCTCAAGATGTACGAAAAAATGATTGGCAAATATCCTTACAGCAAATTTGCTTTGGTGGAAAATTTCTGGGAAACAGGCTATGGAATGCCATCATTTACACTCTTGGGCGAAAAAATCATTCGATTCCCTTTCATACTTTACTCATCTTATCCTCACGAACTTCTTCATAATTATTGGGGAAATTCTGTCTATGTAGATTTGGCAAAAGGCAACTGGTGCGAAGGAATTACTGCTTATATGGCCGACCATCTACTCAAAGAACAAAGCGGTCAAGGGGCTGAATATCGACGCAATACTCTGGAAAAATTTACTGACTATGTCAACCCTGAAAATGATTTTCCCCTAAATAAATTTGT
This sequence comes from Bacteroidetes bacterium CG2_30_33_31, assembly GCA_001872625.1. Classification (GTDB taxonomy): domain Bacteria; phylum Bacteroidota; class Bacteroidia; order Bacteroidales; family UBA1556; genus UBA6267. The sequence continues at coordinate 5,213 of MNXP01000044.1, read as the reverse complement.
CAACCGTCATAATTCTGCTGAAGAAGCTATTGGTTATGGCAAATGCCTGATGATGAATCACATCCTTAGAAAAAAATTTGGCGATGAAATATTTCTGCAATCTTACCGCAAATTTTATGAGGACAATAAATTTAAAAAAGCATCTTTCGACGATATTAAAATAGCTTTCGAAAAAACTTCTAACACCAACCTAAAAGATTTCTTCAATTTGTGGACAACCTCCAAAGGAGCTCCAAGCCTTAAACTTTACGACGCAAAAAAAATATCTCTCGAAAATAACTTTTCTATTTCATTCAAAATTTTACAAACACAAAAGGATGTATTTTATAAAATAGATATTCCTATAGCAATATATTTCGCTGACACAGTGATTGTTAAAAACGTTGTGATGGATAATCCCGATAAGGAATTTAACTTCAAATTCGCAGTCGAGCCATTAAAAATTGAAGTCGATCCACAGTTCGACATATTCAGAACTATTGACAGAGCTGAGGTTCCTCCCACTTTGTCGCAGATTTTTGGCAGCAAAACCTCAATAATTATTTTGCCATCTAAAAGTAAATTTTTGAAGGAATACGAGCTTATGGCAAAAATTTGGAAAGAGACTCAAGAAAGTCAAGAAAATATTTTGCTTATAAAATATGATGAAAATTTATCGCTACTGCCAGAAGATACCGCCTTTTGGATTTTTGGTTTTGAAAATAAATTTGCTCAAATTTTTACCTCCGACAGCCAATACAAAATATTTGCCGCCCCAATCACCAACTCCAGCGAGCCAAATAATGAATCCTTTGTAATGGTAAAAGATTTTGGAGCAAAAACTCCTATAACTGTTGGATATATTGCTACTTACAATCAGAATGCTATTTCTGGTCTGGGAAGACTATTGCCTCATTATGGAAAATATTCATACTTAAAATTTGCTGGTGATAGACCCGACAACAAGCTGAAAGGAAATTTTGCCGCGAGCAAATCGCCACTGCATTTTTCTTTCCCTAACAATATTTCTGCTATTGGCAAAAATGTAAAAATAATTCCTGACGCTGCCTTGGTTCAGCCTTAAAGATAAGCTCAGCAATAGTTTTCTATCATTTATTCTTTCATTTTGCTTCATTGTCTCATTCAGTGCGTTGGCTTGTGCTATTTTGGTGTCGATTATTATCGGTATGCTTGCAAATAGGGTGGGTTACATTCAAATTTGCCCACCCACACCTTTAAACTTCTCGATAAAAGCTGCGATTTTTTGAAAGACATTCTGTTTTTTTGTCAAATACTGAGGATTTAAAGGGCTCATTTTAGGCAACAGCGCACTGAGCTCTGTACCGTTTTCACTTGCAAATTCACGCTTTAAAGATGCTGTAATATACCGTTTTGCTTCTTCTTCATTTAAATTCTCCTCTGCGATTAATTCTGAAGCTTCCAACTTCTGTTTATCTTGGGCATAAGTGAAAAATGAATCTATAATTGTTGCTTTGTCTTGAAAAGTGTCAAGGTCTATTTCATTTATAAAATCAACTACCAAACTCTCTTTAGCTCTATTGCCTATGCTTGCTCTAATAACACGGCGAACTTCTTCTACTAAAATAATTTTATCTTTAGTATTTTTGTTGTGTTCAAATATCAGTTCAAGAATGTAATCTAAGTTTATTTCTTGTGATTTAAGCAGGTCTATTTCAAATACTACATCATCCCAATCAATTTTTGATTCTTCCGATTCTTTCCCGAATCTTTCACGTCTTAACCAGTCTCGGATATCATTATAAGTTGATCGATAATCTTGAATAGTTCGTTTTGGTAGCAATTTTATCTCTTGCATGGCAACTATATCTGTATCTGTTACAAAATGAGCCTCTTTAAATGATTCAACAGCTTCAGAATCATTTATGTCTATTTCCTGAAGAGCTTTGAGAAGGGTAAATTCATCGTAGTTCTGCAATATATTTTCTATACGCAAGTATTCTCCAAATAACTTAGAGAACTCTTTTTTGTCTTTCTCTTTTACAATTTCATCAGGCTTAGGAAATTTTTCATTTAACTCTTTTACCACTTCAACATAACCTCTTCGTGCTTCACCTGAGGCAACATCTGTAAAGCCTTCCAAATATTCTTTGTAACTCTTTTCAAGAACTACGTTCTTAGTATTGCTATCTCCAAATAGCGTAATGGCATCTACAGTAGCTTTTTCTAAATCCCTGAAAGTAACAATATTGCCAAAGGTTTTTGTAGCATCATAAATACGGTTTGTTCTTGAAAAGGCTTGAATTAATCCGTGGTAACGTAGATTCTTATCAACAAACAAAGTATTGAGTGTAGGTGCATCAAAGCCGGTGAGGAACATTCCGACTACAATTATTAGGTCAATCTCCTTGCTCTTTACACGTTTTGCAAGGTCACGATAATAATTTTGAAATTCGTTGCTGTCAACCCCATAACTTGTTTTGAACATTGAGTTATAATCATTGATGGCATTAGTTAAAAACTCCTTGGCACTGCTATCCATTGCAGAAAGTTCAAAGCTTTCATCCACTATTTCACCGATTGCACTTTGCTCTTCGTTGGCTGCAAAGGAGAATATTGTTGCTATTTTTAGAGGCTTATCGCTCTCTTTTTGTAAACTGTTTAATTCTTTATAATAACATTTGGCAGCATCAATACTGCTTACTGCAAACATGGCGTTAAAACCTTTGTTACTTCCTTGATTTCTATGGGTTTTTAGCCTAAAATTCTGCAAGATGTATTGAGAGATTTCTTTGATTCGAGCAGGATGAAGTAAAGCTGTATTGTTTTCGGCTGCGCTTAATTTCTTTTCGTCCAGTTCTTTTTCTATACCCTTAAACTGTGGTCGTACATCGTTGTAATCTACTTTGAATTTCAATACTTTCTCATCTCTAATGGCATCAGTAATTACATAAGAGTGCAACTCGCGACCAAATACACTTGCTGTAGTTTCCGCTCCTAAAGCATTTTGAGGAAATATTGGTGTTCCTGTAAAACCAAATTGATAGAACTTTTTAAACTTCTTGTTCAAGTTTTTTTGAGCTTCTCCAAATTGTGAACGGTGGGCTTCATCAAAAATAAAAACTACTTGCTTTTGATAAACGGCTAAATCACTCTCTGTTTTCATGAGGTTATTCAACTTCTGAATTGTGGTAACAATAATCTTATTATCCTCTTTCTCAATATTCTTTTTTAAACCTGCCGTACTATCTGATCCATTTACGCTGTCGGGTGAGAAGCGTTGATATTCTTTCATAGTTTGAAAGTCCAAATCTTTACGGTCAACCACAAAGAATACTTTATCAATATAATCGAGCTGTGTGGCTAATCGTGCCGCTTTAAAACTGGTGAGTGTTTTTCCTGAACCTGTAGTGTGCCAAATATAACCGCCTCCTTCTGTGTTCGACCATTTTTTGGATTGAAAAGAACTTTCGATTTTCCATAAGATTCTTTCCGTGGCTGCTATCTGATAAGGTCTCATAACGAGCAGCGTGTCGCTGGTGTCAAAAACAGAATACTTTAGTAATACTTCTAAAAGCGTCTTTTTCTGAAAGAATGTTGCCGTAAAGTCCTTAAGGTCTTTAATCAAAGTGTTGTCAGCCTTTGCCCAGTTCATGGTAAAGTCGAAGCTGTTTTTGTTTCGCTCCACGGTGTTGGCAAAATAACGGCTGTCGGTACCGTTGGAAATAACAAAAATTTGTAAATATTTAAATAGTGAACTTTTACTATTAAAACTCTCTTTGGTATAGCGATGCATTTGATTGAACGCTTCACGTATGGCTACCCCACGCTTTTTTAGTTCTACTTGTACTAAAGGCAATCCATTGACTAATATGGTAACATCATAACGATTAGCCTGCGTTCCTTTTTGTTCAAATTGTGAAATTACCTGCACTTTATTATGGGCAATATTCTTTTTATCAACTAAGTAAATGTTTTGGATATGTCCATCATCAAAAACAAAATCATAAATATAATTATTGTGGAGTTTTCTTGTTTTCTCCACAAGGTTATCGCTTGGCTTTTCCAAATACTCCTCCACAAAACGAGTCCATTCAGCATCTGAAAATGCCATATTGTTGAGCGATTGAAGTTGAAATCTAACATTCGCCAACATCGCTTCTGGCGTATTGAGGTTTTTTGGATTTTCATAACCCTGATTTATAAGGTCATGGATAAATTCACGCTCCAATGCTGCCTCAGTTTGATAAACTGCAGTTGCCTCGTTCGCTTCCAAATACTTGGTGAATTTATCAAGAACGATGAAGTTATTTGATTCTGCGATTGTTTTATAGGTTGTCATTTGTCTGAATATTGTCTGAACCTTGATTTTGTCAGGATTTATATGATTATTAAGATTTGTACTTTTTGTTGAATAATCGTTTGAACAGCAAGCTTTTTGCACCAAAGTTGATAAGCAAGCCTGTTTGCAGGTTATAAGCTTCCAAATAATTCATAGCTTGAGCCAAATGTACATCTTCTAAATTTATGATAGCTTTTATTTCAACCGAGATTACTTCATTCACTAAGAAATCTACCCTTCTTCCCCCCACATCTTGCCCTTTGTAAAATAAAGGTATTTCAAATTCTCGCTGATGTGCTATCCCTCTCAGATTCATTTCGTAAGATAAAGCCCTTTGATAAACAACTTCTTGAAAACCATTCCCCAAAATTGAATGCACTTCCATGGCACTGCCAATTATTGCATGTGTAATTTTATCTTGTTCTTCTTTCGTCATTTTGATTATACTTTAAATGTTAATTGTCTGAACCATGATTGTCTGAACCTTGATTGTCTGAACCATGAATGTCTGAACCTTGATTGTCTGAACCTTGATTGTCTGAACCATGATTGTCTGAACCATGATTTTCACAAGATTTTCAAGATTACCTTGATTGCCTTGATTACCTTGATTGCCTTGATTGCTTGATATAAATTTTAAAATCTTGCTCATCTTTTTAATCTTTTAAAAATACAGGATCGGACTATTTTCGGAACCGATGTCTGAACCTTGATTGTCTGAACCTTGATTGTCTGAACCATGAATGTCTGAACCATGAATGTCTGAACCTTGATTGTCTGAACCATGATTTTCACAAGATTTTCAAGATTACTTTGATTACCTTGATTACCTTGATTGCCTTGATTGCTTGATATAAATTTTAAAATCTTGCTCATCTTTTTAATCTTTTAAAAATACAGGATCGGACTATTT
>MNXP01000007.1 GCA_001872625.1 Bacteroidetes bacterium CG2_30_33_31 | reverse complement strand
TGAGAAGTATGAAAATATCTACTTAAACATCTATGAAAATGGAGTAGATTTGTATCAAGGATTAAATCAATACTTTGAGTTTTACAATTCAGACCGTAAACATCAATCATTGAACTATGAAACACCAGGAAGTAGGTACAAAAGAGTTGCATAAAACGAGATTAACTTTTTTAGACCAAAGCTTCGCAGGTCTAAAAGTTAATTCCCGTTTTATTCCAAGTCCTGAGATATTGCCTAAGAATGTTAAGAATTCTGTCCTAAGATTGGGGAGTAGTATATAAATCAATCTTAAATCAATCTTCAATCAATCTTAAACCAATCTTAAACCAATCTCCAATCAATCTTAAACCAATCTCCAATCAATCTTAAACCAATCTCCAATCAATCTCCAATCAATCTCCAATCAATCTCCAATCAATCTTAAACCAATCTCCAATCAATCTCCAATCAATCTTCAATCAATCTTAAACCAATCTCCAATCAATCTTCAATCAATCTCCAATCAATCTTAAACCAATCTTTCATCAATCTTAAACCAATCTTAAACCAATCTCCAATCAATCTCCAATCAATCTCCAATCAATCTTAAACCAATCTTAAACCAATCTTAAACCAATCTCCAATCAATCTTCAATCAATCTTAAACCAATCTTTTTTTCAATCTTCAACCAATCTTCAACCAATCTTCTTCATCAATCTTTTTCAACAATCGAAGCAAAAAATTCAAAAAATAAAACTTTGAAAAACACAATAAAATTGTAAATTTGGCGCTTGAAATTTTAACAAATTTAGATTATGAGTGTATTAGTAAATAAAGATTCCAAAGTAATAATTCAGGGATTTACTGGCAAAGAAGGCACATATCATGCTGAACAAATGATAGATTATGGAACCAATGTTGTCGGAGGTGTTACCCCTGGCAAGGGGGGAACGGAGCATCTTGGAAAACCCATATTTAATACTGTTGCCGATGCTGTAAAATTTGCCAAAGCTGATACATCAGTCATTTTTGTTCCGCCACCTTTTGCCGCTGATGCAATTATGGAAGCTGCTGAGGCTGGTATCAAAGTAATAATTTGTATTACCGAAGGCTTGCCAACTGCTGACATGGTTAAAGTAAAAGAATATATTTCTGATATTGATTGTCGTTTGGTAGGTCCAAATTGTCCCGGTGTAATAACTCCTGGCGAAGCAAAATGTGGAATTATGCCAGGCTTCATTCATCAAAAAGGAAGAGTAGGAATAGTATCTCGCTCTGGAACATTGACTTATGAAGCTGTAGATCAGCTTACTAAAACTGGTTTAGGCCAGACTACTGCTATTGGAATTGGGGGAGACCCTATCATTGGAACTTCCACAAAAGATGCTGTAGAGTTGTTTATGAATGACCCAGAGACTGAAGGAATAGTGATGATTGGTGAAATTGGAGGCGGCATGGAAGCTGAAGCTGCCGAATATATTAGAGATTTCGGAACAAAACCAGTAGTAAGTTTTATCGCTGGAGCTACTGCACCAAAAGGTAGAACAATGGGACATGCTGGTGCAATTGTAGGGGGAAAAGCTGATACTGCTGAAGCAAAAAAAGAAATTCTTAGAAATTGCGGAGTTTATGTTGTCGATTCGCCCGCAGATTTAGGAACTAAGATGGCGGAGCTTCTAAGCAAATAATCATTTAGCAGTTTAAATATTGAAAAACCTTTGAGATTTCTCAAAGGTTTTTTTTATACTATTCCATTCATATATTTATTGATAGTGGCTCTTAAAACAGATTGAGTGAAAGGCTTGCTAATAAAATCATTTAGACCTCCGTTAATAAGTTTTTCTTTTTCGCCCTTTATAACATTAGCTGTTAGAGCTATAATTGGAATGGGAATCAAATTTCTTAATTTTTCTATATCTCTAATTTTTGAAGTAGCTTCCATTCCGTTCATTATCGGCATGTGAATATCCATTAAAATCAAATCGTATCTTTTTTCTTGAAATTTTTCTACAGCTTCTAAACCATTATTGGCAATATCTACACTGTGCCCAAGGTTTACAAGGCTAATTTTAGCTACTTTCTGATTTATTAAATTGTCTTCGGCAATTAATATTTCCAAATTTCTTTCTAAAATTTCTTCAGAAATCAGATTGTTTTTACTCTCATTTGGTTTCAAAAGACAGAATCTAATAGCATCTTCGAGTCGTTTTCTTTTGATGGGTTTGGTGAGAGAGAAATCAATAAGATTTCCAATTTCCTCCTTTGAAGATAGTAAGCTTGAAACTGAGGAGGAAAGAATAATTTTGAATTTATATTGCCCGTATTGTCTTTTCAATCTGCTAATAAGCTCAAAACCATTCATTTCTGGCATGTGATAATCGCAAATTATCAAGTCATAAAAATCCTCTTCAGATTTACTCTGAAGCAATTCAAAAGCCTTCGAGGGTAAGGTAGCTGTATCAATTTTATTATTCCAAAACTCAATATATTTCTGATATATTATGATATTTTGTATGTTATCATCAATTGCTAAAATTTTATAATTCTTTAGGTCTAATTCTTCCGAAAAAAAGTTTTCGCATTCTTTGAATTTAATGCTGAAATAAAATGTTGAACCAATGCCATATTGGCTATCTACTTCGAGCTTTCCACCCATCATTTCACAAAGGCTTTTCGAAATATTTAAGCCTAAGCCAGTGCCGCCAAATTTCCTTGTTATAGTATCGACGGCTTGAGAAAAAGCTTGGAATAATTTCTTCTTTGCTTCTTCTTGAATCCCAATACCTGTGTCGCTAACTTTAAATAAAATTTCAACATGATGGTCATTTTTATTCACAAGATTTGCAGATATAACTACGGTTCCTTCAGGAGTAAATTTAATGGCATTATTAGCAAGATTGATAAGTATTTGTCGTAATCGAACTGGGTCGCCATAAACTTTATCAGGCAATTGTGTGTCGGTAAATATAAGCAAATCTAATCCTTTATCTTCTGCCTTTAAAGTAGTAATATCACCTACATCATTTATTATTTCACTGATATCCATAGGTATAGACTCAAGAAGAATTTTTTTTGCCTCAATTTTTGAGAAATCTAAAATATCATTAATAATATCTAAAAGTGAAGTGGCTGATTTTAAAACAATGTCGTTGTATTCCTTCTGTGTGGTATCGAGTTTTGTCTGTTTTAAAATTTCCGACATTCCAATGATACCATTCATAGGCGTACGAATTTCATGGCTCATATTTGCTAAAAATGCACTTTTTGCCTCATTTGCACTCTCAGCTTTTTGCATAGCAATTTGATTTTCAATAAGAAGCGCTTTTAGATTATCATTTTGTTGATTTATTTGAATGCCAGCTTCGCGCAATTTTGTGATATCTGAACTTACGGTAATAATGTTTTTTATTTGGTTTTCTTCATCTTTTATGTGGGTAAGTGAGGTTTGAAAATATCGTTTCTCACCATTTTCTAAGATAAAAATACTCTCAAAATTTATTTTATCTTTAAATTCACTTTCATCCATTTGTTTCTTTATGTCAAATTTATCGCCAAATTTAAAAACGTTGATGGAATTTTGTTTGGCATCTTTATAATTAATAAGCTTATATAATTTATGAAACCCTTCGTTGTACCACTGCGTTTCTCCATTGGAATCTGCTATCACAATGGCATTTTCAGTCTTCTCAATAGCCAATGTAAGTTGTTGTAAGCGTTGATTGTTATCGTTGATATTTTTTGATTGATTCCTTATTATTTCATTACTTTTTTCGAGTTTAGCGTTTTTATTTCTTGATGATCGATAGGCAAATATGGAAATAATAAAAAATATTGTTCCTATAATTGCAAGTAGCACAACAAAGTACAATTGAGTTTTGACTTTATTGTATTTGTAATCATCAGCCTCCTTTTCGCGCTGCTGGATTAACTTCTGTTCCTTAACACTCATTTCCAGCTCATTTTCATTGGAGATATTTGTTATTTCTTTTTGAGTATTTTCATTCCAAATGCTATCGCGCACTTCGTAATATTTTTTCTGAAATTCAAAAGCTTTTTTAAAATTTCCTTGTGCTTGATAGAGTTCCGAAAAGTTTGAATACACATTAAGTTTAGCTGATTTTATTCCAGATTTTATGGCTGCATCAAAACCCAAATTATAGTTATTCTTTGCTTGCTCGAAATTTTTCTCTTCGAAAAATAAATACCCTATGTTATTATAAATCACTGTCAATTTTTCGTAGTTTTTTGTCTTCTGAAATATTTCGAGTGACTTTAAAAGCGCACCTCTACATAGTGCAAAATCTTTGTCGTAATAATATGAAACTGCTAAATTATTCCAAGCTATGGCTTGATGATCTGCATCTAAACCTTTCATGTATTGCCTTGAAAGAGTGAAATTTGATTTAGCATTCTTTATCTTTTTATTATTCAAATATGCTATTCCTACATAATTGTATGAATTGAAAAGTGCTATAGTATCGTGTAATTTGTGAGCAATTGCTCTACCTTTGGAGGCATAAAAAATGGTTTTATCCTCGATTGATTGCTGCGAATAAATGTCGGCGATATTAAGATAAACATCCATCAAATCTTTTTGATAATGGTTAATCCAATCTTTTTTAATAATCTTAAAATATTCTTCGAGCGCTTTTTCCCATTTATTGTCCTTTTTTAAAATTTTTGCCTTTTTATTAATATAATTTATTTGCAAATTATTGTCGTTTTTTGCGTAGAATATGGAAGAGTCTATTGATTGTAAAGAGTACTTAAAAAGTTGTTTATCTGCATAGTAATCAGCTTGTTTCTCAAAAGTAAAAGCGATGAGTTGATATGATTTTCGCTCTTTGGCATAACTCATAACATTTTCTATCATTCTTTTTGCGCTATCAATTTTTTCGATTATGGTTATGCTTTTATAAATTTTTGAAACATAAGCAGTATCGGAAATGGAAAATCCTTGACTTGACCAAAATAAAAAAAATGATAGTATTGAAAATGTCAACTTAATACTATTTGTTTGGAAGTTCATTTTTCAATAAGTATTTATTAAGTAGTTCTAGTAATTCACTAATTTTGAATGGTTTACTGATATAATCATTCATCCCTGAGCTTAAAAACAATTCTTTGTCTCCTTTCATAGCATTGGCAGTAAGGGCTATTATTGGAGTTTCAATTTTCCATTTTCTTATTGCAATCGTAGCTTCAATACCATTCATCACGGGCATTTGATAATCCATAAAAATTAAATCATAGCTCTTTTGTAGGACATATTCTATGGCGACTTTTCCATTTTCAGCAATTTCTATTTCAAAACCCAGCGACTGAAAGATTCTATAAGCAACTTTTTGGTTTATCAAATTATCTTCTACAAGCAATATTTTATAATTTTCGGCATAAGCGATTTTTTCTAACTTTAAACGCGGTGTATCAGAATTTTTTATAATTTGCTTATCTAAAGCTTTCAAAATAGAATTGTAAAGCGACGATTGTTTGATAGGCTTGTAAAGTAAAAAATCTATTCCATTTTCATCAGCAATCTTTTTATTTACGTTTACATTATCAGAAGATAGCAAAATAGTTTTGAGCTTTAAATCAGGTATATTTTGTCTTAACCTTGCTATAAACTCTAATCCATTAGATTCAGGCATGGAGTAATCAGAAAGAATAATATCTGGCCTATTCTCCTTAATATATGCAAAGGCATCATCCTGATTATTTGTAACGAAGTGGCGAATATTCCATTGATTAAGAATCAGTGAAATAATTTTTAAGTTTGTGTTGTTATCATCTAAAACGATGATGCTTAGCTTACTAAAATCAGGTTGTGAGTCGGGTTTATTTTCAATTTTTTTACTTATCTTAAAAGGAATGGTGAATTCAAAAATGGAGCCTGGTAAATTATTTACTACATTATTTGGGTTTGGGCTCTTTGCCCAAATTTGCCCTCCCATTAATTCTACCAACATTTTTGAGATTGTTGTGCCTAAACCTGTGCCACCATATTTGCGGCTTGTACTGCCATCTTCTTGAGTAAATGATTCAAAAATTTTGTCTAATTTCTCTTTAGCAATTCCAATCCCCGTATCTTCAATAGAGAATTTTAGCACCACATCTGTTTCAGAACTTTCTACTTTTGTGATATTTAGAAAAATTTGTCCGTTGGAAGTAAATTTTATTGAATTGCCTAAAAGATTAGTAATCACTTGGTTGATTCTATTGTCGTCTCCAACCAAATTAAGAGGCACATCCTTATCAATAAAAAATATCAATTCTACTCCTTTATTGAATGTCTTAAATGCATATCTATCTATTATAGATTCAGTTAGTTTCTGTATATTAAAATCATCTTTAATGATTTCTAATTTACCGGCCTCAATTTTAGAAAAATCGAGTATGTCATTTATCAAACCCAATAGCGATTGTGCCGAATCATCTATTATCTTCAGCAAACTGATATTTTCCTCATTATTCTCCTGTCCTTGTAGAAGTTCTACAACTCCAACAATGCCGTTCATGGGCGTGCGTATTTCGTGACTCATATTTGCCAAAAATTCCGATTTAGCTTTTGTTGCTTCTTTTGCTCTTGTTAGCGCCAACCTCAATTCAATATTTGAAGTATGTAAATTTTGCTGGCTAATCAATAAATCTTTGGAATATTCTTCATTTCTGATTTTTTCGTGAATCAGTTGATGATGCATGATATAGTTTTTGCGCGAGTAATAAGCCATATATAAAAACAGAAGAAAAAAAGCTATGCTGAAAGGCACGCTAAAATCAACAGGATGAATTATTAATATCACAAAAGGAATTAATAGCATTTCAGCTAAGTAGAAAACAAGTAATTTGTACCTCTTAAATAATGCCATTGACGCCGCAGACGAAATACCAACTATCCATACTGCTAAAACAATTAGCAATTTGTCGTTTGGAATATTTTGGTAAACTTCTATAATATAAAGCATTGGCCAAAATATTCCAGTTAGAAGTATTAAAATTACTGATGTAATAATCGCTGAATTATTTACTTTTGAAAAAAATATCATGATAAGCCTGACTATCAGAATAGCAAAATAGGGAATATAGATTCCTGCCATAAATATAGGATTTCCTTCGGTATTCTGAACGGCAAAAGTCAATATTAAATATAAAACCATATAAGTTAAAATGCTAATGATACTGTTTTCTTCAAATCCTTTTTGATACAATCGTAGGGATTTTTTAGTAACATTTTCATTATTCTGAATTATACTTTGGCTTAGCATTATGTTTTCTGGTTCAAAATTAATATTTGGTCTTTGATAAAAATCAAAAATATGAATGAAAAATTGCTTTTGTCAAATATATGTCATAAATAATTTTGTTAATATCTTAATATGTTGTTATTCAGCAATATATAATTGTTTTTTTATCTTTCATAAAATTATTTAAGATGTATCTTTGCCGAAATATTTTTTTATGAGAAGAAGCAGAAGGATTTTGCCAAAATTGGAAAATGTAGAAATTATCGATGCTGGTGCAGAAGGAAAAGCAGTAGGTAGGGTAAATGACAAGGTAGTTTTTATTCCTTATGCCGTACCTGGTGATATTGTAAATGTGCAAGTTACAAAAAAGAAAAAATCATATCTCGAGGCAAGAATCTTAGATTTTATTAAATATTCTGACCTTCGAATTGATGCTGAATGTGAACATTTTGGTATTTGCGGAGGCTGCAAATGGCAACATCTTAAATATGAAGATCAACTCCGCTTCAAGCAAAAACAAGTTTTCGATGCTCTTACTCGGATTGCTAAAATTGATGCTACATCAATTTTACCAATTATTGGCAATAAAGAAATCTTTTTTTATCGTAATAAATTGGAATTCACCTTTTCTAACTTCAAATGGTTGACAGATTTTAGCAAAGATATAAGCATTGAAGAACGAAATTTGAATGCTCTTGGATTTCATATTCCTAACATGTTTGATAGAATTTTGGATATTGAAAAATGCTATCTGCAATCTGACCCTTCTAACGAAATAAGATTGGCTGTGAGAGATTATTCAATGCAAAATAAATTTGAATTTTATGATATTAAAAACCATCAAGGCTTTCTTAGAAATTTGATAATCAGAACTTCCACAACTTCCGACTTGATGGTAATTGTTGTTTTTGCTTCAGAAAATTTGCTTCAACAAAATGCTCTTTTGCAAATGCTAAGCGATAAATTTCCGCAGATTAGCTCGCTAATGTATGTCATAAATGAAAAAAGTAATGACTCAATTACTGACCAAGAAGTCAAACTTTTTTCTGGAAGCGACTATATTTTTGAAGTTATGGGAGATTTAAAATTCAAAATTGGCCCAAAGTCATTTTATCAGACAAACAGTATTCAAGCTCACCAACTTTATAATGTTGTATGCGATTTTGCAAATCTTAATTCGCAAGATGTTGTTTACGACCTTTACACAGGAACTGGAACTATTGCAAATTTTATTGCTAAAAAGACCAAAAAAGTTATTGGTATTGAATATGTTGAGGAGGCTATCAATGATGCAAAAATGAATTCAAAAATAAATAATATTGACAATACAGAATTTTATGCTGGTGATATGATTAAAGTTCTTAACGATGAATTTGTCGAAAGTCATGGCAAACCAGATGTTATAATAACTGACCCTCCACGCGCTGGAATGCATCCCGATGTATTAGGCATGCTGATTAAAATATTGCCTAAAAAAATTGTTTATGTAAGTTGTAATCCTGCAACTCAAGCTCGTGATTTAGAGCTTCTTAAACAATATTTTGCTATCATCAGAATTCAACCAGTGGATATGTTTCCTCAAACAGCTCATGTTGAAAATGTTGTTTTACTTGAAAAAATTTGAACAAACTAATTCTCTTTTTTAAATTGCTCTGTAAGATAAAAATTTATTCTAAATTTATACTTTTGCTCTTATTAACTTGATATTAAAATGAAATATAAATATTTATTCGGCCCAGTGCCAAGTCGCAGGTTAGGAATGTCTTTAGGAATTGATTTAATACCAAAAAAAATATGTTCACTCGATTGTGTTTATTGTGAAGTTGGAGCTACCACTAAACTTACAACCAAAAGAATGGAATATGTTTTATATGATAAAGTGATAGCAGAAATTGATGATTTTATGACAAATTTTCCAATGCCCGATTTTATAACTTTCTCTGGCTCTGGTGAACCAAGCCTAAATAGTCGATTTGGCGACGTAATTAATTATATTAAAGATAATTACAGCTCTGTTAAAGTGGCAGTATTGACCAATGGAACTTTGATGAATGATGCTGATGTGCGCAATGAAATGATGCGTGCTGATTTGGTTATGCCTTCGCTTGATGCAGCTTCTACCAAGGATTTTGAAAAAATAAATATTCCTGCAAAAGGAATCATTATAGAAGATTATATTTCGGGCATTGAGACTTTTAGTAAAGAATACAAAGGAGTATTAAATCTCGAAATTTTATTTCTTAAAAATTACAATACCAACAAAAATCAGTTAAAGAAACTGAAATCAGCAATTTTGCGAATTCAGCCAAATATGGTTCAGCTTAATACTCTCGATAGGCCTGGAGTGCTCGAAGATTTGATACCTCTTTCCTATGAAGAACTAAGGGAAATCGCCGACTATTGGGCTTTGCCCAATGTGGAGATTATTGCCAAATCTACATCCTCGAAAGAAAAAATTTCTTTTGGCGGCGACAAAGAATCAGCACTAATTGAGACCATTAAAAGAAGACCTTGCACTATGGATGATCTTTGTGAAATTCTTGGTTTAGAAAAAATTGATGTTAATATATATTTAAGTAAATTAATTACTGAAGGAAATATTGAAATCAAGAGTGAACAAAGAGGAGATTTTTATAAATTTACTAAAAAGTAGTAGAAATAAAAAAAATCTAAATTACTGATATTCTTGTATGATATATTGTTGATTTACTTTTAATTATAACAAAATAATTTCCTTTTAAAAATTCTTTTGTGAAAATTCTTTCTTCAACTTTATACGCTTCATTATGGTAGATTTCTCTGCCCATGTTATCAAAAATAGTAATTTCAATGTCATCCTTATAAATTATTTTATTTGATTTAATAACAAAAAAGTCCTTGGTAGGATTTGGATAAAGAGTAAAAAAGTTAGAATTAGCATTCTCTCTGATTGAAGAATTCACGATATTAATACTCTTCGAAATGCTGTCCATAAGACCACATTTTTTTGAAATTAATTTTACTTTGAATAAGGCATTTGTAGAATAAACATGCATAGGCGATATTGCTGTAGAAGTATCGCCATCACCGAAATTCCAAAGATAATTTGATGCATAAATACTTGAATTATTGAAATATACAGTATCATTGGATACATTATAATTGAAGTTGGATTGCGGTATATATTTTCCAACATTCCATTTAGAAAGGCTATCGAAAGCTATTAATTTGGCAGCATTTCTAATAATTTGAGCATTTGCATTATTTAGGCTATAATCATAATGGACAAGTTGAGGATTTTTTTGAAAGATAATGGAATAAAAGGTAGTAGCGGCAGCGTAAGAACCAGCAGCCGAAGGATGGCTTTGGTCTGTATCATACAATTCAATTGAAGGATAATTATCTCTAAGGTAATGCCAAGTAGCACCCACGAGAGCAACAAAAGCGGAATTGCTATCGGCCATTATTCTATAGCGTAAATTCAACAGTGAGTCCATGCCTAAATAAGTGCACACTGGAGGCCATGAAGAACAATTATAAGAGTCGCCATTTTTTCTGCCCCAAGTCATAAAAAATATTGTCTGAGTGCATGGATTTGCAGCTTTAATTAAGCTATCAAGTTTTTTTGCATAAGGGAAAACCTCTACTAAAACTTGTGATAGTGGAAATGAAGGCATTTGACTTTGCTCCTGCAAAACCACAAAATCCCAATTGCCCAGAGCAATTTTTGTCAATGTGGTTTGATTAACACTATGCTGCTGAAGACTATAGCCACCAGGTGTATTCGAATCAAAAATTAAACTGTCGCCAGCAGCCTGCGAAAAATTTGCTGTCAACTGAGGTAAGTCATTCACAAAAGTATAGCTATTGCCAAGAAAAAGAACTCTTCTGACTGTTTGACTGAATATTAGATAAGGTAGTAAGCTTGCAATAAATAATAATAAAATCTTCATTAACAGGATTTATATGTGTTTAAAGGCAAAAGTAACAGAAAAAGAGACTGCCTTACAATCTTATTTAAGAATTAAAAAAAAGAGAAGTTAGTTACCTAACTTCTCAAAATCAAATTTCTATGAAAAAATTTGCTATAAATAAATTACTTACTTACAGTATCTTTTAATAATACATCATTAATTGCTTGAATTAGTGAGTCTTTAGGTAAAGCTCCAACGGACATTTGTGGTTGACCATTAGTGGGGCAAAACAACATTGATGGAATGCTACGAACTCCAAAAGCTGATGCTAATTCTTGCTCAACTTCTGTGTTTATTTTGTAAATGTTTATTTTGCCATCAAATTCTGAGGATAGCTCTTCAAGAATTGGAGCTACCATTTTACATGGTCCACACCAGTCGGCATAAAAGTCTATTATACAAGGGAGTGCTCCTTCATATTTCCACTCTTTGTTGACTTCATAATTGAATACTTTTTCTAAAAATGTCTTTTTGTTTAAATGCTCTGTCATGATTTTTGTTTTTAAGGTATTTTATTTTATTTCAATAAGTTATCTTCTATTAATTTAATATATTCTTCTTCTGAAAAGGCGCCAGTTTTCATCTGTGGATCTTTGCCAACAGGAATTGCAATGATAGATGGGATGCTTTGAATACCAAAAACGCCAGCCGAAAGTTCTTGCTCTTCATCAGTATTAATCTTGTAAAAATTAACTTTGCCTTTGTATTTCTCGGCAAGCTTGTCCATAATTGGAGCTACTCTTTTGCAAGGTCCACACCAATCAGCATAAAAATCAACTATTGCTGGCATATTACCTTTATAAAGCCATTTCGATGGATTGGCTTTATAATCGAAGATCTCATCTACAAACTGGGCTGTATTAATCTTATGAACTTTTCCGTCACCTCGCTCATTATCAGTGCTATTAGTGCTTGCCTCACTATTTCTTTCTTCAGAATTTACTATAATATCCTTATTAGCGTCATTCTGACTTGCAGCTGTTTCGTTGTTGCAAGATAATAATGAAAGCGAAACTCCAATGCTTATTATTGAAATTCCAAAAAATATTTTTCTAAATGTTTTCATTCAATAAATTTAAAAATTGAGGCTGCAAAGATAAAATTATTTTTTAATTCGTATCGCATAAATATCACTAATATTTGTTAATTTTGCAAAATAATTATTTATGGAGCTAAATTTTTTTCTTATAATTGAGAATTTGAGACAAGTTAAATATTTTAAAGAGAATTAAAAATCCTGATAGTTTTCGGGAAAAAATCATATATTATGTTGACGATATTTGACAATATTAACATAGAAGAAATTGAAGATTATTTATACAGCAAGGAGAAATGTCTAAAGTTTGTTGCCGATGAAAAATGGCGAGCTGGTTATACATGTCAAAAGTGCGGTAATGGAAATTATTGCTCTGGCAAGAAACCTTATTCACGAAGGTGCACACGTTGCAAATATGAGGAATCGGCCACTGCAAACACCATTTTTCATAGATGCAGATTAGATCTTCCAACAGCATTTCGATTGGCTCATCTTATATGTTCCAATAGAGAAATTTCGACAGCAAAACTCGCAGAAGAAATGAAATTGAGGCCAATGACTTGCTGGAATTTTAAAAAGAAAATTACTTCTTGTATCGATTTAAGAACCGATGTAAGTGAATCGAGGAAGATTGAGTTGAAAGAAATTATTCTTGGCAAAGGCAAATAATATTATACATTTGTGATTCTATTATCTAATAAAATTTAAAAAATGATAAAGAAATTATCTGATTTAGTGGAGTTAGCTAAATCAAAGAAAATCAGAAGAATAGCTGTGGCAGCGGCGGAAGATATGCCAGTGATGATGGCAATAAAAGAAGCTATGCACGACAATATTGTCTTGCCAATTCTTGTAGGCGACAAAGTCAAAATATTAAATATTGGCGAAGAAATTGGATTTGATTTTAATAATGTAGAAATTATTGACGAAAAAGATCCAATGATTTCAGCAAAAATTGCTGTAAATCTTATCAGAACAGAAAAAGCTGAAATCTTGATGAAAGGCTTAGTAAATAGCGGTGATTTTTTGAAAGCGATATTGAATAAAGAAAAAGGTTTGAGAAGCGGAGCAACTTTAAGTCATATTGCATTTTTTGAGTCGCCATATTATCATAAACTGCTTGCTATTACAGATGCTGCCATGAATGTGGAGCCTGAATTTGCAGACAAACTTGCAATTTTAAATAATGCCATTGAGGCCTTTCATAAGTTGGGAATTGCTCAGCCAAAAATCGCAATTGTTGGTGCAATAGAAACTGTAAATAATAAAATGCAGCCATCGGTGGATGCAGCATTGCTCACTATGATGAATAAAAGAGGTCAAATAAAAGGCTGTATTGTGGATGGACCTTTGGCTCTGGATAATGCTATTAGTAGGGAAGCTGCTGAGCATAAAGGAATTAAAAGCCCTGTGGCTGGTGAGGTTGATTTAATTTTAACTCCAGATATTTATTCGGGGAATATTCTTTATAAGAGCTTAAACTTTCTTGGTGGAGCAAGCTCGGCAGCGGTTATAATGGGAGCTACTGTTCCCGTAGTACTTACCTCACGCTCCGATAGCGAGCATTCAAAGTTAATGTCTATTGCTTTGGCTGCTGCAATGGAATAAGTACTTAAATTTACTTTCGCCATCTTTCTAATTTCGGAATCTTTTTTGTAAATATTCCAGCTAAAAATCCTGGAAATCCCATGCTTTTCATCTTGTTTTTAACACGCTTTTTCATCTTTTGAGCGCTGTCAATTTCTGGATTTTGAAACTCGCCATCAATCAGACAATTTGAGCAATATCTGTCGCTTTTTCTTCCATCGACATTGGTGCCACCGCCGCTTTTGTCTCTCCTCAGTGGCATTCCACAACTCTGACATGATTTGTACTTTTTCATTTAAATTCAATTTAAATTCAGCAATTCAAATAAGTATCTAAGTTCAATAATCTTCACTTAAAATTTTCATATAAGCCTTTGGATGTAAACAAACTGGACAATTTTCTAATGCTTTTTCTGATTGATAAATGTATCCACAGTTCATGCATTGCCACCATACTTTACCATCTTTTATGAAAACTCTATCTTCAGAAATATTCTGCAAAAGTTTCAGATATCTTTTTTCATGTTGCTCTTCCACTTTAGCAATCATTTTGAATGCTGTTGCAATTTCTTTGAAACCTTCTTGCAAAGCTATTTCAGAAAATTTTGGATAGAGTAAAGTCCATTCTTCATTCTCACCTTCTGCTGCTGCCTTGAGATTTTCTGCAGTGCTACCAATTATTCCTGCCGGAAATGAAGCAGTTATCTCAGTAATTCCTCCTTCGAGAAACTTAAAAAAACGCTTTGCATGTTCTTTCTCTTGATTTGCTGTTTCTTGAAAAATGGCAGCGATTTGTTCAAAACCTTCTTTTTTTGCTGTGCTTGCAAAAAAATCGTAACGATTTCTGGCTTGGGATTCACCAGCAAAAGCTTTTAAAAGATTCTCCTCCGTTTTGCTTCCTTTTATGGATTTTTTCATAATTTTAATTATATTTATTGTGCTGATTAGTTATCAATATTAATTATCAAAGATACGTCATATTAGGGGCATTATAATTAATATTTAATCTTACTAATAAAATAAACTTTTCTTTTTCTTTTAACAGATTTATCAGTAGAGTTTTTTATTTTTTGACTGCCATTAGTTAAAAAATAATTGTCGTACCAAAAATCGATATTTGAAAATGCATATTTTACTTTATCACCAGAAAGACCAGTTTGAAGCTCTTCAGATTCACGCTTATTAGATATTTCTCCTTCATAGTTGATGGCTTCAGAAATAATTTTATTGCGGCTTACAAAGACTAATTTTAAATTATTGTTATGTTTAGCAACGCTTATAAATTTCTTCCCAAAATATGGTTTGTATGAAGGCCACATATCAAAAGTTTTATCCCAAATTATTTTTCCATTCAGGTCAATTTTGGCTACAACAGCATGCGTATATTGGTAGCCGTCAAAAACTGTTCTGAATTGAGTTTGCATTTGAGCCCTTCCATTTATAAAAATCGTAGTTTGGTATGTTTCAGTACGATAAGTAGGGTAATAAGCTTCGCCGAGAAATAAATATCCATCATTTAAAGGCATTATATCGTGGTTTGCTATCATATAATTTATGCTGAATTCTTTGCCTTTAGCATCTTTTCTTTTTTTCTTTTGTTCAATTTTTTCTTTTTTACGGTCTGGCAGATAGGATAAAAAATTGTCTAAGTCAAGAAAGTTGTAATACTTAATAAATTCTATTTTTTCTCCCAAAGTTTTGCAAAAAAAGATACCCTCAGACATTCCATTTGCCGAGGCTGAATATGTGCCAGTAAAAATGTATTTATCCTCGCCACAATTTGATGTTGATATGGACGTGATATTCTTGTCAAGCTCTTTAGTAAGGTTAAAAACTTCTGTTTTGTCACCATTTTCAATCAATCTAATGATATAAACATTACTTTCTTTTTTGCTTTTAATAGCTTTTAGGTAAACAAATATTTCATTAGAATTTTCAAGAAGTTGAAAATTTATTATTGAAATTTTTTTACTACTTATGCCTTTGATATTAAGAGGAATAAGTTTTTTTGTGCCAGTCTTCCAATTTATCGAAAAGAGGTAGGGAGTTTTTTTTAGGTAAGAAATAAAAAAAGCAAAATCGCCTAAAACTGCCATATCTTTAACATAAGATTTCTTTGGAATCGAGCCACTTATCTTAGTAATTTCTATGGAAGGAATGGCTATGCTCAACAAAGTATAGTTTCCTTTTTGGTCGATAAAAAATTCGTGTGAAATTTGTTTTGAAGAATATTTTTCTTTTAAGTATAATTTTCGACTTAAATTTATAGTTTCAGTTTTAATTATCTCTAAATCAGTATTTAGTAATTGATATTTCCAATTTCTAAGGCCATCTGTTGCGTCATTATCAGAGCTTATTAAAAGACAGCCTTCTTTACCAAAGGCAACTAAATCTTCCTTGTCAAAATTGTCGTTGAGTTCGAGTTCTATTCGTTTTTCATAAGTTACTTGTGCAAATATTCCAATGTTAAAAACGAGCAAAAAAATAAATGTTAGGTGCTTTTTCATAATTAGATTTTTTAGTTTAATTAATTATAATATTTTAAATTATTGGTTTAAAACCACTTTTTTCTTCTGAAATATACTATCATACCAATGGAGCTTAACAAAATGATTATCCAGACCATAAGATAGCCAAATTTCCAATTGATTTCAGGCATGTTATGGAAATTCATTCCATAAAGCCCAACTATGAATGTAAGAGGAATAAAAATTGTTGAAACAACCGTTAATGTCTTCATTACTTGATTCATGCGTTGACTCTGAATGGAAAAAAATAAATTTTTATTGCTTTCCAGCCTCACATCTAATTTGTCGCTATTGTCTAAAAGCATCAAGCATAAATCTTCTAATTCGGAGAAATACTTTATATTTTCTTTAAGAATGATTTTCTTTTCTGCCAATTGCATTTTCTTTATTATCTCTTTAATAGGATTTATGGTTTTTATTATTTGGTTGATGACATTTTTGTACTCCTCAATTTGATTTAAAATTTCTGGTGATGTGTCTTTTTTAATGTAGTCGAATGTAAGTTTAGATATCTGAGATTCAATATTATCGACTACAATAAAATAATTGTCTAAAATAGATTCAAGAATTAGATAGAGTAAATAATCGGCTTTCTTTTGACGAATTACACCTATGTTTTCTCTTATGCTGTTTCTTATATGCTCGAAATGTTTTGATGGTTTTTCCTGAAATGTTACCAGAAAATTTTCGCCAAGGATTATACTAAGTTGTTCAAAGTCAACTTTTAAATTTTGAAGAGGCAATATTGATTTTATAGAAAAGAAATAATAATTGCTAAATTCTTCAAATTTTGGCCTCTGATTCACATCGAGAATATCATGAACTACTAAATTATGAATTCCAAATTTATTGCAAATGTTAACTATCTGATCCACATCATGTATGCCATGAATATTTAGCCAATGCTGGCTCTCATCGAGAGAAAATTTATTGAAGCCTTCAAACTTGAAATCTGGCGTTTCTAAATATTTATTAACATTGTATTCAAATAATTGAAGATGGAGTTTTTCTGAGCTCTCTTTACCTGTAAATGTTGGTAATAAGGGGTTTATCTTCTTTCTGTTAAGAGATTTCTTGTCCATATTCTGTCAGCTAATTTTATTAAAAAATGAAATTTACTAAAACAAGTGTATACATATTCAAATTAATTTCATTTGAAGAATTAAATTTTAAATAGATTAATATTGCTTCTTAAATGTAATTCGTATCTCAACAAAAGTAGATAAAAAATTAATATTGGAGAGTTCTATAAATCTATTTTGTGATATTCAAATAAGTAGTTATAGATTTTCAAAGGAAATAAGTAGTTATAGATGTAAGCTTTTGATTCATTATATTTTACGTTTGTCGAGCTATATTATTTTTTGAAACCATGCGAAATTACTAAAAATTTGGGATTACATCTGGGTCTCACTTATTATAAATATTTTTGTCTGGCATCAGTGATTTTCAATTATAATTTAACTCAAATTTCTAATAACTATCAACTTTTTAGCTGCTTGTAATACTTTATATTTGCAGAATGAATGCAACAAATAAATTATTAGTATTAATTACTTTAACGTTTTTGAGCTGTAATATGAACTCACAAGATAAATCTAAATATAATAAATTAAGTCCAGAGGAAGAGAGCGTAATAGTTTTTAAAGGAACCGAACGCCCTTTTTCTGGTAAATATTATCAAAATCAAGACACAGGAATTTACGTTTGCAAAAGATGCAATGCACCACTTTATCGCTCAACAGACAAGTTTGATGCTCACTGTGGTTGGCCAAGTTTCGATGACGAGATTAAAGGTGCTATAAAAAGACAATTGGACTCCGATGGACAACGTACCGAAATTTTATGTGCAAATTGTGGTGCTCATTTAGGTCATGTTTTTGTTGGTGAGCATCTTACCGACAAGAATATAAGAAATTGCGTGAACTCTATAAGTTTGGATTTTAAGAAGTTGCCCTTGGAAAAAGTAATTCCAAATGTTAAAACTGATACTGCAATTTTTGCTGGTGGATGTTTTTGGGGTGTTGAATACTATTTCAAAAATGTGAAAGGTGTAATATCTACTGAAGTTGGCTTTAGCGGTGGTCGAACTGAGAATCCAACTTACTATGATGTTTGCAATAAATCTACTGGTCATGCGGAAGTAATTCAGGTAATTTATGATACAACCAAAACAAATTTTGAAGAATTAGCAAAACTTTTTTTCGAAATTCATGACCCAACACAAGTAAATAGACAAGGCCCTGATATAGGAATTCAGTATAGGTCGGCAATATTTTATACAAATGAAAATCAAAAAGAAATAGCAGAAAAGCTGGTCAAGATATTAGAATCCAAAGGATTAAAGATAAGCACAGAAATTACTAAGGCAAGCAAATTCTACCCAGCAGAAGAATATCATCAAGATTATTATACAAAAAAATCGGGAAAACCTTATTGTCATATTAAGGTGAAAAGGTTTTGATTTTTTAGGCTTTTAACATCTTAATTTATTAGAAGTAATTTTAAAGTATAGCTCAAAAATTGCCTAAATGATAATTGTATAAATAGAAATTAATTCCAAAACAAAGCTTTTATAAATTGGGGAAGTAGCAATAATTATTTTACTTTTGCCACTTAAATAAACGAAGTTATTTTGTATTTATAAAATGAACTTTTGAGTATTTATAAGCTCTTATGGAAAAATATTTTAAAAAATTCAGGAAAAATATTGTAGGAAATAATCAGCAATTTGTTACCCCTTATGGAGTTCAGAAAATGATTTATGCTGATTGGGTTGCAAGCGGAAGATTATATGAGCCAATAGAGGACAAAATTAAAAATGAAATCGGGCCTTTTGTAGGGAATACTCATACAGAAACAACTCTAACAGGCACATTAATGACTCGTGCTTATAATGAGGCAAAAAAAATTATAAAAACCCATGTTAATGCTGGTTCAGAAGATGTTATAATCATGGCTGGCTTTGGTATGACAGGAGCCATCAACAAATTTCAAAGAATTTTAGGCCTTAAAGGCTGCGGAAAACTACAAAAAAATTTATGTATTCAAGACGCAGACCATCCAATAGTCTTTATCACGCACATGGAGCACCACTCAAACCAAACTTCCTGGTACGAAACTATTGCTGATGTAATTATTGTGGAAGCTGGAAGTGATGGCTTGCCTTCGGCAGAAAATTTAAAATCTGAACTCGAAAAATTTCCCAATAGAAAACATAAAATAGGCTCATTTACAGCATGTTCAAATGTTACTGGAATCGAGACAAATTATCATGAATTAGCAAAAGTCATGCATGAATTTGGAGGCCTTTGTTTTATTGATTTTGCTGCAAATGCACCATATTCCGATATGAATATGCATCCTGAAAATCCCTTGGAAGCCTTAGATGCTATATATTTTTCGCCGCATAAATTCCTTGGTGGACCTGGCTCTTCTGGGGTATTAATTTTT
>MNXP01000014.1 GCA_001872625.1 Bacteroidetes bacterium CG2_30_33_31 | reverse complement strand
AAAACGCGAGCTAAATGAAGTTTCTGATGTTTTCGATTTTAGCAATGTGGTAGTGGTTGCTCTTTATAATGAACTTACACCAAAAGGAATAAGACCTCTCGATGAAAAACTTAAAGAGTTTATAAAAGTATTGGTAATTAGAGATTTGAAAGCAGAGAAGCTTATGAAACAGTATGCTTCACTCAAAGATTTAAACAGTATAGCTATAAAAGCTAAGTCGAAAATTGATACCATGGACTTTTTGACATTTGGCACATACTCACTTCAAAATTATGGCCCAGAACCAAATGTTCAAGGGACAATGTTTTCATCGAAACTACAAACATTGGTTGGCCCAATAAAAGGAGACCAAGGAATTTATTTCTTTATAATTGATAAAGAGACTATTGCTCCTGTTCAAAAAGGCTCCTATGAATTTGTTTCTCAGCAAGAGAAAAGTTTGTTTGACCAACGTTTAAGAAAAGATTACAACAATTCTAATCTGATTTTAAAATCAGTCGGCTTTTTTTTGCTCTATGGAATTTCTAATAATAATATTGTCTAAAATCCTTAATTTTCGAGATGTCTATAAGTGATTTTAAAGCATCATTAGAATTGTTGTAATCTTTTCTTAAACGTTGGTCAAACAAACTTTTCTCTTGCTGAGAAACAAATTCATAGGAGCCTTTTTGAACAGGAGCAATAGTCTCTTTATCAATTATAAAGAAATAAATTCCTTGGTCTCCTTTTATTGGGCCAACCAATGTTTGTAGTTTCGATGAAAACATTGTCCCTTGAACATTTGGTTCTGGGCCATAATTTTGAAGTGAGTATGTGCCAAATGTCAAAAAGTCCATGGTATCAATTTTCGACTTAGCTTTTATAGCTATACTGTTTAAATCTTTGAGTGAAGCATACTGTTTCATAAGCTTCTCTGCTTTCAAATCTCTAATTACCAATACTTTTATAAACTCTTTAAGTTTTTCATCGAGAGGTCTTATTCCTTTTGGTGTAAGTTCATTATAAAGAGCAACCACTACCACATTGCTAAAATCGAAAACATCAGAAACTTCATTTAGCTCGCGTTTTTCGTCAAAAAGCCATTGAATAATTTTTCTCGAATCGGAAATTCCCATTATACCATTTGCCATTTTATCAAGGTCGTTACTATGAGAAACATTTAAAGCCATATTAACGGAAACGCTATCAAATGATGCAGCATTACGCGCTCTGCTTACAAATTGACTTGCTTCATTAAATGCTAACTCATAAGTTTTCTGGCTGAAAATAATAGGAATATTTATGATGGCAATCCTAACTTTTTTTACTGGAGTTTTCTTGCCAGTAACTTTAACGATATGATAACCAAAAGGCGTTTCAACTTTTTTGAAATCGCCAACATTTCCTTCAACGCACACTTTATTAAATGCGGCAACCATTGCCCCGTCAGCAAACCACCCTAAATCTCCTTGCTTACTTTTTGATGGATCATCGGATAAATTGCTTGCCATTGCTTCAAATTGCATTGGGTTAGCTTTTAGGCTTGCTAAAAGACTGTCGGCTAAAGATGAAGCGCCTATTTTAGTACGAGTAATCTTCTCGTTTGCGTTTTGTGCTCCTGCAAAAGATATTAGTATATGACTTGCTCTCATTGAATCTGGGCGCATTTGCATATCTAATATTCTCGCCATGTGATATTCATTATTCTCTTGCCATGGACTCAAAATGCCGCCAACGGCAGAGCCAAAAGCTAATGAATCGATAAACGGAGATAGGCTACCTTTTTTGAACCATGAGCTATCGTATGGATTGTTGCTGTTGCGATTTACATAGCCTGGAATTTCTTTCAAATCTAATTTTGTAAGATCTTGGTAAATTTCCGAAACATTCTTTTCAATATCTTTAATGTCGGATTCCGATGCACGAACATTCCAAGCAACATAATCTACTTTTCGGGCTTCTTCCTTGCTCTTGAATTCGTTTTTATGCTCGTCGTAATATGCTTGATAATTAGCATCTGTGGGAACTATTGAGCTGTCGTTTATTAATCCATAAGAAACGTTAACAAAACGAACTGAGCGAGAATTGTTTTTCTCAGCATATATCGCCTTGGCTATAGTTTTAGGAACAAAATAAGCTTTAGAAATTAAGTTAAAATATTTGGTGCTCAAGCGGTCTTCCTTTATATATTTTTCAAGCATAACCCATTCTTTTTCAGATTTCAAAGCCTGTTCTTGGTCAGAAGGATTCTGACTATTTTTGCCAGCTTCAATGCTATTTAAAAAACGTGTTACTTGACTTGGATCAAAATTTCCAGTGGTTTGATTTCTGAAATTTTGAACTATAAAAGGATGAGGTTTTGTTCCTGTAAGTAAATCAGCATATTCATCCATGCTGATGCTTGGCTTTGGGTCGTTTCCATTATCTTGTATAAGTCCCAAGGCTTCAGCTTGTTGATGCAAAACAGTTTCGCTTTCAACTTGCGCCCAAACTTGAAGCTGAACATTGTATCTTTCTTCCGAACTTATTGTGGTTTTATTTTGATTACGCATAAAATTATCCACTGATTCGTCAACTTTTATTGTGAAATCATTGGTAGAAATTTTTTCTCCATTAATGAATCCAACAACCGTAGGGTCATACTTCATCTTGCCATTGCCTACATTTTTTAGTAAATCTCCCAAAACAAAGGCAGCCAAAGCTACCCCTACGATGATAATTAGTAAACCTGATCTTTGTCTGATTCTTCCTATTGCTGCCATATTATAATGCTTTAAAAAATAGTTTGCAAATGTAAGTAAATATCTTAATTCTGATATATTGTAATAAAAAAAATGAAAGATTTTGATATTATAACATTTTCTTCATTTTAATGAGTTCAATTTTGCTGTTGGATGCTTTGATAATCTTAATTTCGT
Organism: Bacteroidetes bacterium CG2_30_33_31; assembly: GCA_001872625.1. Lineage (GTDB taxonomy): Bacteria > Bacteroidota > Bacteroidia > Bacteroidales > UBA1556 > UBA6267. The sequence goes on along the minus strand of MNXP01000014.1, from coordinate 17,313 downwards.
AACCATCAATAATTATTTTTTCTCCTTTATTTGGGATGTCTTCGTTGTAATTTATTATTAAACCACCAATGGTTTCATATTCATCAGATTCTTTAAATCCTAAGTCATACTTTTCGTTTAAATAGTCAATCTCCAAACGAGCTGAAAACACATAAGAACCGTCATCAGTTTGGGTTTCAATTAAGGTATCAAGGTCGAATTCATCTTCAATTTCGCCGAAAATTTCCTCCATCAAATCTTCTAAAGTTATCATTCCCGACGTTCCACCAAATTCATCAAGGATAACAGCAATGCTTATTTTTTCTTTTATCATTTTCTCTAACAGCCTGTTGGCCAGAAAAGTTTCAGGTAAAAATGAAATATTTCGCTTAATTTGATTTATGTTTTTAGGCAATTTAAACAAATCATAAGCATGCACATAACCTATTATATTATCAACTGTATCCTCATAAAGCAAAATTTTGCTGTGTCCTGTAGTTTTAAAAAGTGCCGTCAAATCTTCAATACTGCTGTTAATTTCAATAGCATCAATCTCTGTTCTTGGCACCATGCACTCTCTAATTTTAATATTTTTAAAATCAATAGCATTCTGAAATATCTGCAAATCAGACTCTGTTTTGATATTTATTCCATTTTCTGTAGAGAATTCTTTTACATATTCCTCTAAATCCGATGAACTGAAAACATATTTTGTCTCATCAATCTTTGTACGCAAAAAATATTTTAAGATAAACTCTGATAACTTAATAAATATGAAAACAAAAGGCATGAGAATCCAATAAATTGCGAAAAGTATAATCGAAAATAATTTAAGTATGCCGTTTGCATTAAGTCGAAACAAGGCCTTAGGAATAAATTCGGCAATAATTAATATTATTAAGGTAGAAATAAGAGTCTCTAAAATTAGAATTAACATTTGGCTTTGCTGAAGAAAAACTGGTAGCATGGACTCAAGAGGAGGAGTTAAACTTTCTTCCATATACATTCCATAAATTACAAGGGCTACATTATTGCCTAAGAGCAACATAGCTATAAATAAACTTGGTTTTTCGTGAAATTTTGATATGATTCTACCACTAATTTTCCCCTTGGCCTTATCTAATTCTATCTTTAATTTATTGCCTCTGACAAAAGCTATCTCCATTCCTGAGAAAAAAGCAGAAGCTGCGATGGACAACATCAAAATCGAAATTACTGACATCTAATATCTTAAAATTTATATGCTGCAAAAATAATATAAATTAGTTTATCTCTCTAATTCTATTAGAATAACACTTTTTAACCATTTTCAAACTCCCCATTTTTGGTAAATTAATACTTATTTTGTAGTTTTGCCAACTAATTTGTAATAAATCTAAATTAAAATAGATATGTTTGATGAGTATAATCCGCTGAAAAATAAGATTTTCAGAATAATAGATAATAAAGGAAAAGTAATAAACAAAAAGTGGATGCCTGAGATTGAATCCAAATCCATTGTAAAGGCATATAAGGACATGCTTTTTTCCAGAACTGCCGACCTTTTAACCGTTAATTATCAGCGTCAAGGCAGAATTTTCACCTATCCGCCCAACTATGGTCAAGAAGCAATTTCTGGTGGTGTTGCACAAGTAATTCGTCATGATGATTGGGTTGTGCCAGCTTTTCGCGAACTTGGCACATGGCTCTCAAAAGGTGTGAGTTTAAAAGAAGTTTTTCTTTATTTTATGGGGAATGAAGATGCTTCAAAATTTGAAAATGCACATAATGTTGTGCCTATAAGTGTGCCTATAGCCTCGCAATTAATTCATGCTGTGGGAATTGCATACGAAATAAAATTTCATAAAAAGGACGAAGTTGTTTATACTTTTGTTGGTGATGGTGGCACTTCCGAGGGCGATTTTCACGAGGCTGTAAATTTCGCAGGTGTTTGGAAAGTTCCAGTAGTATTTATAGTGCAAAATAATCAATATGGTATTTCCACTCCTTTCAGCGTTCAAACTGCTTCGCAAAGTATAGCTATTAAATCTGTAGCTTATGGTGTGGCTGGTATTCAGGTTGATGGAAACGATTTCTTTGCAATGTATGCAGCTGTTAAAGAAGCTCATGAGCATGCTCGCCAAGGTAAAGGACCTGTGCTCATTGAAGCTGTTACTTACAGAAAAGGAGCTCATACAACTTCCGACGACCCCTCGAAATATAGAACTAAAGAAGAGGAAGAAAAATGGAATAAAACAGACCCATTGGATAGGTTAAAAGCATTTATGATTGATGCTAAAATATTTGACTTCGATGAAGAAAAACTCATCGCAGAATATAAAAAAGAGGTTGACCGCCAATTCGTTGAAGCTGAAAATTATACTCCTTATCCAGTGGAAGATGTCTTCAAATATCAATATGTTGATATGCCAGAAGACTTAAAAGAACAACAACGTGAATATGAGAAGTTTCTTAAATGGAAAACCTCAGTAGTAAAATAATTTTTGTAAATACGAAATTTGTAGAAAATGAAGATAATGAACCTTGTCAATGCTATCAACAACGCATTAGACATTAAATTAAATGAAGATAAAGACGTAATTGTTTATGGACAAGATGTTGGAGTTGAGGGTGGAGTTTTCCGTGTAACCGAAGGGCTTCAATTGAAATATGGCAAAGAAAGGGTTTTCGATGCTCCCTTGGCAGAATCTGGTATCGTGGGTACCGCTGTAGGAATGGCTATCGCTGGTCTAAGACCGGTTGTTGAAATGCAGTTTTCAGGCTTTGTATATCCAGGTTTTAACCAGATAATATCGCATGTTGCTCGAATGCATAACCGTAGCCGTGGTCGCTATCAAATGAAATTGGTTATAAGAATGCCTTATGGCGGTGGTATAAATGCTTTAGAGCATCATAGCGAAAGTTTTGAAGCTGCTTTTGCTCATATTCCTGGTCTTAAGGTTGTAATTCCATCTACCCCACATGATGCTAAAGGCTTAATGATTAGCGCAATAGAATCTAATGATCCAATTTTATTTATGGAACCAAAAAGAATTTATCGGGCAATAAAACAAGAAGTTCAAGAAGATAAATATTCCATCCCAATAGGCAAAGCAGCAGTACTTCACCAAGGTACAGATGTAACGGTGGTAGCTTATGGCGCTATGGTTAGAGAAGTTCAGAAGGCTATGGTGCTGGCTAAACAAGCTGGAATTTCTGTTGAATTAATCGACCTTAGAACCATTTATCCAATAGATCGGGAAACAATTGCAAAATCTGTACAAAAAACTGGCAGAATAATTACTGTTACCGAAGGTGTTCGTAGCTTTGGAGTAGCCTCAGAGATTACCCAAATTGTGTCTGAAGATTCTTTCCTTTATCTTGAAGCCCCACCAAAAAGAGTTACTGGATTTGATACAATAGTACCACTTCCAAAAGGTGAACATCATTATATGCAAGATGCTTATAAGATTTTTTATGAAATTGAAAAAACAGCAAAATACTAAGCCATGAGATATATTTTTAAATTTCCGGATATTGGCGAAGGTCTCGATGAAGGCACTGTCGTTGAATGGCACGTAAAAAAAGGCCAAAATGTTAAACTTGGTGAATCATTAGTTACCATGGAAACGGACAAAGTTGTTACTGATATTCCCTCTCCAAAAGATGGAATTATAGCTGCAACTTTTGGTAAAGAAGGCGAAATTATCCACGTAGGTGATGCACTCGTGGAAATTGAAATTGAAGGCATTGAAGGAAAAGAGGCTGGAGTTGTGGCTAATAAATCCACGGCTGTAGAAGAAGAGGGTGCTGGTGTTGTTGGTACATTAGAAATTGCTGGCAATTCTGCTATACTTTCTGCAAGCCATGAAGGGATGAATATTTCTGCATCAAATGGTGAGACGAAATCTGCCAAATCACTGGCAACACCTGTGGCGCGTGCAGTGGCTAAAGATATGGGTGTGAACATAAGTTTGGTAAGAGGTAGTGGTCCTGCAGGCAGGGTGATGAAAGATGATATTTTGAATTTCGCAAAAAATGCTTCTTCTAAACCTTTATCGTTTACATCTTTATCTGAGAGAGATTTATTTGCTAATGAGATGCCAATGGAAGTAGTACCAATGAGTCAGATGCGAAAAACTATTGCCAAAAACATGATAACCAGCAAACATAATGCTGCTCACATGACACTTTTTGAAGAAGTTGAAATTAGTGAACTCGACAGAATTCGTAAGAAATTTAAAAATGATTTTTCTGAAAAAGGTTCCAAGCTCACTTATCTGGCCTTTGTGATAAAAGCTACTGCGCTTTCTTTAAAAAAATTTAAAGCTCTAAATTCAGAAATGGATATGGAAAATGGCAATATGATTTATAAGAAATTTTATAATATTGGCATTGCTGTTGACACTGAAAAAGGCCTTGTTGTACCAGTAATCCGCAATGCCGACAAACTTTCAATTTTTGAAATTTCTCTTAAAATTTCCGAATATTCTGAAAAAGCTCGCACTGGTGCGCTGACTTTAGAAGACATGAAAGGTGGTACTTTTACCATTACGAGTTATGGAAATATTGGTGGAAAATTTGCCGTCCCAGTAATAAATTATCCACAAGCTGGAATCCTTGGCATTGGCAAAATAAGTAAACAACCTGTTGTTATAAACGATAATTTGGCCGTTGGGCTTGTACTTCCTCTTTCTCTTTCGGTAGATCACAGGATAGCCGATGGTGGAGAAACAGCAAGATTTTTAAATCAAATTATGGCCTATTTGGCTGAGCCAGTTAGTTTGGTAATGGATTAAAAAAACTATTAAATATGTACGATTTAGTAATAATAGGCTCTGGGCCTGCAGGTTATGTTGCAGCTATAAGAGCAGGACAGTTAGGTTTGAAAACCGCCATAATAGAGAAAAACCTTATCGGTGGAATGTGTCTCAACTGGGGCTGTATTCCTTCGAAAGCAATTATGGAAAGTGCTAAGCTTTATCAAAGGATTCTTAAAGATAGCAGCCGTTTTGGAATTGATGGCGTAGATAAAAATGCTATCGCATTTAATTGGTCAAAAGCTATTAAACGATCCGACGGAATTGTGAAAAAACTTACCACAGGCGTTAGCTTTCTTCTTAAAAAGAATGCCATTGACGTCATTGAAGGTGAGGCAAAAATTATCACTGCAAATTCAATTTCTGTAAATAACAGAATTGTTGAATGTAAAAATATCATGATAGCTACAGGCAGTAAATCACCAGCTATTTCGAGTAAAATCGAAGGATTGGTGATTGAAGCAATTGAGCTTTTCAAGGAAAGAGAGCTGCCAGAAAATTTTGTAATTACTGGCGAAACTCCTGTTGCAGTGGAACTTGCGCAAGTTTTTAGTATGATTGGCAAAAAAGTTACTCTACTTGTCCCAGGGAAATCTATTTTGCCTTATGCCGATAATTATGTTGTGGAACAAATCTTAAGTATTCTCAAAAAAGAAAGAATTAAAGTCATTTTTGATGCTGCCTTAGTTACCACAGATGGCATTTATAGCGATGGAAAACTAAAAATTGGGGGCGAGGAAATAGCTTGTGATATAATTCTTAATGGCAGTCGTCGCAAGGCCATTGTCCCTCAATCTGAAATTGACATTGCAAAAGATGAGAATGATTATATTGCCGTTGATGAGAATATGCAAACTAATGTGCCTGGAATTTTTGCTGTTGGCGATGTAAATGGATTGAGCTATTACGCTCATATAGGCTCTGCTGAAGGAATGCATGTGGTGAATTTCATTAAAGGTATCAAGCAAAAATTTGAGCTTAAGAAATATCCAATGAATATGTACACCATGCCAGAAGCCGCTCAGATTGGACTTACTGAGGATGAAATTGTTGCTGCGGGTTACGATTATAAAGTAAGTGATTTCCCAATGTCGGCCAATGGGAAAGCATTAACAGAAGGCAATCTTGAAGGTTCGGTACGAATTCTTTCGGATAAAAAATACGGTGAGGTTCTTGGAGTTCAGATTATTGCTCCACATGCCACCGATATGATTGCTGAGGCCTCGGCATATATGGAGATGGAAGCGACAGTTTATGATATTGCTCAAACGGTTCATGCTCATCCTACAGTATCCGAAGTTTTCATGGAAGCAGGCTTTGAAGCGGTTGATAAAGCGATTCATAAATAGAGATATTACTTGAAAATTAGCCTTCCCGATTTTCTGCGAGATTTTCTATTTATGATTTTTATCCGATTTCAATTAGCAAGCATGACATGAATTTATCGAAAAATTTTTTTCTCTTATTCAAATCTCGGATTCACTACATTATTGTAAATAGAGCCGAAAGTATATGATATTCCAATGTTTGCAAAATATGAATATTGAGTTTTCAATTCATATTTTCGAAGTAAAACATCTTCAGATGAGGCTTCAGTTTTAACAAGCCCAATTTGGTCGCGCGGCATATTGGCATTTCCTGAAATATTTATTGAAACCCCTTTAAATAATCTCACACTTAAGCTTAAATCTGCACCAATACTGTACAATGAAAAATCTCGTAAATAATTTTGCCAATAAATACCGGAACGTACTGAGCCCCATTTGGTAATATATTTATAATTTATTTCTGCTTTTTGTTTTAGAAGCATCTCATCAAGCTTATTATAAATTGTGGTATCGGTATAATTTCTATAGACAGCTCCAAGTTCATAGCCTAAGCGAAGTTGTTTGCGTGATGCTTCAGAATATTTGAAAAAATTATATTCAATAGCAGGTTTAACTTCTAAGGCTAAATCTAAATTCGAAAATGTTGATTGCCAAGCATCAAGAGAAATTCCTGTTCCCCAATGTTCGCCTAAAGACCAAATTGTTGAGTGACCGAAATAGTAAGATTTTTGATGTGAATCGGCAGCATAAATTAATGAATCTTTTCCGTCATAAAGCCTATATCTATCTTTTGAGTAATTCATATCAACTTCGGTGAGATATTTAATTTTTTCGGTAATTCTTGACGCTGAAGCGGAAGTCCATATATTCATTGATTTGTACGATTTTTCGCCATTAAACCACGCATGACCGCCAAGATTGAAAACCCAATGATTCCATGGGTCTTTTTCTTCAAGATCCATCTTTTCCTCACTGTAATCAACATTTATTCTCGAAGCATAAGGTGTCTTTAGGATATAAGGGATTAAGCCCATTTTTAATATTTTAAGTTGCTGCTGGCGAATTTCATCAGCTGTATCATCGGCCTTGGTGTTAAAAACTAAAGTGTCTAAAAGATGGGCGTATTTGCCTAAGCCTACAAACTGAACAATAAATTCATTTCCTCCACCACCATTTTTCATAGTCGATACAATTACTTGAACATCAGCAACTTTTCTATCTCTGACATAATTTATAAGTGTAAAATTTTCTCTAAAATATGTCATATCACAAGTTCCACAATCTATAAAAACTTTAATGGCAGTTTCTCGTGAGTTTGACTGGATTGAATCATTAGTTGCCTGAGAAAAACAAGATATGCTGAGGAGAAAAAATGAACAAAAAAGAATATATTTCATTATTAAAAAGTATTAATTAGTTTTTCAAAAATAAATCATTTAAGATTCCTACCATTTTAAAATGTGTTAATCTTTAAGAATATTTGCCACAAGATTCAGCAGCTTTTCTTGACGTAAGGTTTCAGTAAAATTTTCTGAAATTCTTTTTCTTGCTTTCTGCCCCAGAGCATTTGTGTCTGATGATAAAGCATCCGAAATCAGACTCTTAAGTAAGCCAATATCTTTTTTCTTTAGCACAAAGCCAGTATCGCTGACAATAAAAGGCATGGAAGCTACATCCGAAACAATAGGTACGCACTCGCAAAGCATGGCTTCGCAAAGACTATTTGGAAACCCTTCCGACATGGAAAGCTGAAGATAAAAAGTGGCTTCTGAATATATAGGCACAAGTTCAATAGGAGTCTTTTTCGTTAATAAGATTACGTTTTTAGGTGCATCATGCAGTTCTGAAGGGTCAGTTCCAACGATAATAAATTGACAGTCAGGAAATCTTGGTGCAATTTCAAGAACCAGATCTATTCCTTTAACAGCGCGTCGGCGAGCTTCGCCTAATCCAATGGAAACGGTTATAAAACTTTTGGGTACTTTTTTTTGAGTAGCCTTCCAAAAGTTAGCATCATATCCGTTATAGATTGTTGTGCTTGGGGTTTTTAAATTGGGAATATGGAATTGAAGTCCTTGAGATTTGTATTCCAGATCCATATATTTATAATTCTGAAACATTAACGAAGAATGCAAGGTGACAATATGCGATGCGTTCAGAAATGATTTCTTTGTAAACCATGCTATTGGTGATTTTTGCAAACTTCCATAGCCAATAGAAGGAAAACTCACGCAATCTGTGCCACCATTGATTATTATTGATTTTTTATTAAAAAATTTGGCCAAAACCACTGGTAAAAATGACCAATAGCCGCCAAACATAATGATATAAAGATCGTGTTTAAAAATATTTCTAACCAAAAAGAAAGCCTGCTGGAAAAAGTAAAGAGGCAGAAGTTTTTTGTTTTGAGTATTGAACTTGTATTCTGAAACTCTGAATTTTTCTGCTAAAAGTCGTAAGTCTTTATCGACAAAAGTAGATTTAGTTCCTGGATAAATATATAGTATTTTAATAGGTTTAATCATATTTGATGCCTAATACGTAAAAATTAAATAACTTATGATTGCATTTAAAGTATTTCGCAAAAATAGTTTTAAAATCATTTTAACCTGGTAACAGAACCAACTTTTGAAGTAAGTTTTTTATCTTCAGGGCGAATTTTATATGATAAGATATAAAAATATACCCCTTCTGGTACTTCTTTGTTTTCAAATGTTCCATCCCATTTAAGGGCTTGGGTTGAGGATTCATAAATAATTTGTCCCCATCTATTAAAAATTATAAAATGATAATCATAAGTTTCACAAGAAATTACGGGAAAGAAAAAGTCATTAATTCCATCATTGTTTGGTGTAAACACATTTGGAATAAAAATATTGCAATTACAATCTTTAATTGATAAATTAAAATTTATGGTGTATGTTTTACAGTTATCAATAATTTGAACCCAATAAAACCCAGACTGGGTTAGATTATTTTCATAAAATAAAGAGCCATCCCACCATTGATAACTATAGCTTGGATTTAATTTTATTGTATAAGTGTCACCGTTGCAGATTGTAGTATCGTTGATGGATTGTGAAGAATTTGAATTGTTTGTTACATTTATCGTGTCCGAATTGCTGCAGAGTGAATCTTTTACAGATACCCAATATTGTCCTCCAGAATTAATTATTATTGATTGGTTAATAGAACCCGTATTCCATAAATAGCTATTGAATCCAATGCCTGCAGAAATTTTTATGGAGTCTCCATTACAAATAGACGTGTCATTTCCTAAATCAATTGATGGTAAAATAGAGTTGAATAAATAGTAATGCATAATGCTATCGCATCCATCAGATGCTAAAAGTGTATCGGAAAAAGAAAATGGAGCATGATAGTTTTTCCCATTTAATAAAACTGAATCTCCAAAACAGATGTAAATTGAGTCGTGGTAATCACGGTAACAATAAACATTATGGGGTGTATTGGCCAATCTTGAGAGACCCGCATTACAAGTTTTAGTTCCTAAAAAAATAGCATTATCGACAAATTGGCATGCCGAGCCAGACAAATTTGGATAGTTAATGCAGCTAATATAGTTTTGACCAAATTTGGCAATATAAATTTTTGCATCAGGTCCTCTTTCCAAATATCCTATTTTATAGCCTGATGTTGTGTTTGGAAAAGTTCCAGTTCCAACTGTAGTTTTTGAACCAATTATTGTCGAAGGTGTTCCGCTAATGATATCTAATTGTATCACTTTGCTATCGAACCATTCTGTATAATATACAAATCTATTATTATCACTAATTGCAATTCCCCAAGGTTGATAAAAACCAGTTAAAATAATAGGATTTGATAATGTAGCGGTTGCTACATTAAAATCAAAAATCTCTATTTTCCCATCATAGTAAATAGCTGTTACTAATTTACTTCCGTCTTCAGAAAAAGTCATTTGCCCCAAAGCATTATAGCCTGTTGGATTGCCTCCAGAATTAATACTTCCAATTGAATTGATAACTGGAGTAGAAATTTGTAGGCCTTGGTAATTTATTTTATAACAATAATATTGATTGGTATTCCAAGTGTGAGTCATAACCCAATAGCTTGTGTCAGATGGATTATAAATTGCATCAATTTTTTCGGTACTTCCATTAAAAATTATATTCGCTTTTGTTGTAACTGCACCATTTCCAGAATTTAAAGCCAAATCCACTATTGAATATCTAAATGCATCAGCAGATGCATATCCAACAGTAAATATGTAAAATTTTGAGGAGTTAGGTTGGGGTACAATTAATGTCGATTGTCCAGCACTTAAATTCCCTCCAAGGCCTGTTCCATTTGGCATTGGATTATGATTTTTATCCCAAACTGTAATTCCATTCGTGTAAAATAATAGATTTCCACTGGTATCGGTTATGGTACTTGTATTGTCATAGGCTTGAAGTTGTCCATTTGTTAATGTGCTTGGTGGTATTGTATTGAAAGTAATTCCTGCTTGCTCCCCAAAATACCACATTTTATTAGCAAATTGTCCAAGAATGTCATTTTGGAAAACAAAATTCAAAAGAATTAATATTTGTATTTTTAATATAAATCTCACTATTCTAAAAATTTTTTAATTTTTTCATAACAAATATCTCTACTATATTTGGATACGGCAATGTTTCTGGCATTTTTACCATAGTCCAAAATTAGCTGTTTATTTTTTATAAATAACAAAAAACTGTTCTTCCAATCTTCTTGAGTAGTTGCTAATAAGCCAGTCACTCCTTGTTCGATTATTTCGGTGTTTATTCCTATCGGACTTGCAATTGTTGGAATGCCAGCTGCCATATATTGTAAAATTTTATAGCCCCCTTTTGCTTTGGAATATTCTTCATTTGTCAATGGCATTACTCCAACATCAATCATTTGAAGCAATTTTGATTCATCTTTATAGGTCCATTTAAAATGCTGATAATTTATTCCTGCCGGATGGTAACTATTATTTGCTCCAATCAAAATCAACTTTATTTTGTAATTTTCACTTAAATCGGCAAGTGGTTTTTCAATTATACTCAGATATTTAGTGGTCCAAGAAGACCCAATCCAGCCAATTTTTATTTCCTCTGTTAGCGATTTACCAGTATTTGGTTTTATTATTTCTGTATCGATAGGTGTGGTTACAATAATCACATTTTTATTATATTTCTCTGTAAAATCCTTCAAAAATTGGTTAGATACAATAATATAATCTGAGTTTTCAATTACTTTTCTAATTTTTGATTCTGCATTTTTATCTTTTTCATTTATGTAAATTGCATCGTCGAAATCAAAAATTATTTTTGCCTTTTTCTTTTTTTGCCTTTGTAACAAATTTTCTGAAATGATTTTCCTTTGAATAAAAACAATATGATAGGGATTAAAATACAAGAATAGATTTCGTTTAATAGTTAAAAATCTTTTCTGTAAAGGAAAAAATATTTTGGTGATATTTATTTTCTTCTCAGGAATTCGTGGAATCCAAGTAATTTCATAGCCTTCCTTTTCAAAATTTGGTATATATTGAATTGCCCTAATTCTTGAGCTTGCATGATTGATATTACCATCTGTTAGAATTAATATCTTTTTTGTTTTCCTCACTAACCCTAGTTTTTAATAATTTTTATGTTTACCTGCTTTCTATTGCTTTCTAGTCTTAATATATAATAACCTGGTTTTAAGTCAGATAAATCAATTTTAAGATTTTGAATTTTGGAAGTGAGTCGTTGCTTTTTAATCAATTTTCCATTGATGTCTATCACATTCCAGAAATCTAAATCAATCAGCTGGCTAAATTCAATAGTTAAAAAATCAATTGCTGGATTGGGGAAAAATTTAGCATTTACTCCTGGAAATAAATCATTTATTCCTTCATAATCAATAAAAACTGAATCAATATTCTGGCAGCCATTGCTGTCCATCACAACGACAGTAAAAGTTTTAAAGATATCAGCAATATAAACCATTATAGAAGGCGTTGTGTCGCCGGTATTCCATAGATAACTTGAAAAATAGCCAGGGAAAAGTTCAAAACTATCCAATCCAACCAAATTAATACTTCCACCAAGCGATGGATTAGGTAATGGATGAACTGTTATAAAAACAGAGTCAGCAGATACGCATCCCATAATATCAGTGCCAAGTACGGAATAAAATTTCGAAATTGATGGGCTGACGGATATTGAATTACCAGTAGCCCCATTGCTCCATATAAATTGAGGTGCACCGGAGGCAGATAGCACCGCTGTGTCGTTCAAGCAAATTTGCTGATCGGCAGAAACGGTAATCTGTGGTCCTGGAGGAACGCTTACAAAAATTGTATCTGTATTCGAACAAGTGGTGGTTATATTACTGGCCGTTAATACATAACTTGTTGAACCCAAAGGTTTAGCAATTGGATTGGCGATCGTTGGACTGGATAGGCCAGCGGATGGCGACCATAAATAGGATAAACCCACTTGTGGGCTAGACCCTATTTGAAGACCTGAGGAAGAACATGGAATTAAAAGATCATTACCTGCATTTGCTGTGGGCAAAGAATTGACTATTAACGAAATAGTTGCAGTTGAACTGCAGTTATTGGAGTCGGTATAAATATATTGAACAAGTTTTATCCCAGCACCTGCCATAGGAGCATCGAAAATATTGCCTATCATTCCACTTCCAATAAATTGACCTCCAGAAGGAGTGCCTAAAAACGTATCGGGCAAACTATTTAAACAATAATTCATCAGATTTCCGGTAATGATGCAATAAGGTAAGGGGAAAACTGTAACTTGCAGCGAATCAGTATCACCACATCCTGAGCTAACAGAATAACTATATTTCAACCAGTGGTTTCCAAGTCCAGCCAAAGAGCCGTTAAATGTATTTCCAGCAATTCCATTTCCAGACCAAATACCCCCGGATGGTATAACGGGTAGTGTGTTTTGAGTATTATTCAGGCAATAGGAGGTGCTTACAGCCGAAAAGTCGATGGAAACCGAACTTCCAACTTGAATCATGAAAGTATCAGCGTTTGAACATGATTGAGCGTTGGTGTAATTATAAATAATAGTGTGGTTGCCTAAACCGGCCACTGAAGGAGAAAAGCTGTTTCCAGAAACCCCTGTGCCAGAAAAAACACCTCCCGAAGGGGATGCAGTTAAAGCAACAGGACTGCTCGACGAGCAATAATAATTGTTGGTTGTGGTGATGTTAACCGCAGGGCTGGCATAAATGACAGTGTATTGAGTGGCAGTGTCAATGCAGCCATTATTATAAATATAATGAATGGTTTTCATTCCTGCGGTACTATTAACGGGGTTGAAAATGGAGCCAAAAATATTAGGTCCAACAAAACTGCCTCCAGCAGGAGAACCCACTAAAACAGAAGGCAAGTCGTTATCGCAATAGCTGGAATTTAAACCGGTGAAGGAGGCCGAAACAGGCGAATTCACCGTAACGGAATGAGAAGTAGAAGTGGTGCAACCATTGGAATTGGTATAGGAATAATTTATGGTTTTCTGACCCAAACCAGCTAAGCTAGGACTGAAAGTTTGGTTTGAATTATTAACTCCTGGACCAGATAAAGTTCCTCCAGAATGACTTAACGAAATCGATACGGAGCCCTCATTATTGCAAAACATAGTTTTAGAAGTAGAAATAGTAACAGGCGTAGAAGCAAAAATAGTGGTAGAATGAGTTGCTGTATCTTTACAACCATAAATATTGGTGTAAACATACGAAATACTATGATTTCCAGCCAAGGCAATCGTTGGATTAAAGGAAGTTCCCGAAAGCCCCGTCGCCGACAAAAAAGTTCCTCCCGTAGGAGCGCCCACAAGAGTAGAAACAACGTCATTATCGCAATAAGTAGAATTTAGTCCATAAAAACTTGCATTGGTAATGGGATTAACATAACTATTAATACTATCCACCGCCGAACAGCCAGCGGCATTGGTTACGAAATACTTAATTTGATGATTTCCAACGCCTAACGAAGAAGGAGAAAAATCTGTAGCCGCAATATTATTCACTGTAAAATTGCCACCAGTGGGCGAAGCCGATAAAGGAATATTAGCAGAATTGATACAATAAGCACTGGCAATGCCCGAAAATTGAATGGTAGGAGCTGCGTAAACAATAGTGGAAATAGTGTCTTTTCCCACACAACCTTGCGTATTGGTATAAATATAAATCAAATTGACATTACCCAATGCGCTATTGGCGGGAATAAAATTATTTCCAGTCACTCCAGTTCCAGAAAAACTGCCACCCGAAGGGATTCCAGTTAAAGGCACAGATGCATTATCGTTGGAGCAATAAGCCACATTGAGCCCTGAGGCTGAAACAGTGGGTAAGGGATTTATTGTGATTGAAATGGAAGAAGTATCTGAGCTGCAACCCAAACTGTCGGTTGCAAAGATCGTATAGGTTGTATTTACCGTTGGTGAAACAATATGACTGCTCGCATTTGATAGCCCATTATTCCAATGATAGGAAAAACCCGAACCAGAACCACCTGATGCTGATGCAATCAAAGTTGTATTTAAACCAGCACATAATGAGTAATTATTGGAATGCACAAGATTTACGGCTGGATTGGAGGCTATCAAAATGTTCTTGATGACTTGTCGGTTTAAAGAGTCGGTAATTGTAACTGTATAATTACCAGGAGCTAACCCTCCAATACTATCAGCGGTTGAATTATTACTCCATAAATAAGTGTAAGGTGGGACGCCACTTGCAGCAATAACCTTGGCGCTTCCATTATTCGAATATGCACAAGTGGCATTTGTTTTTTGAGTGGTTACTTGGTAGGTGGATGTAATAGTTAAAATGTAAAAAGCTCCTTTGTCAGTCCCTCCATCATCCTTACTTGGAGCCCCTGCAATAATCTCAGGATGTCCGTTACTATCAATATCCTTATATGAACTCACTCCAAAAGCAAATCTTTCTCCGTTTTGAATTTGTGTGAAATTTGATTGGTTAATTATTTTTTTATCTATGACAATACCATTTGAGTCTAACATGCAGATTATGGCAGAGCCTGTAGTTGAAGATGGGGTATCGTAGTTTCCAATAAACAAATCATTTACTCCATTTCCATCAATATCTTGTATCCCAGCAACACTTACTCCCATTTGAGTATTTGAAGGTATTTGATTTAGTAATTGTAATGAAGTGGTATTACTAATTTTATAAAAACCTTTTACACCGCCATTTGAGAGAAGTTTAATTATGTAAACAGATCCGTTATTAGTTCCTCCTTCATCATCCTCAAAAGCTCCAACAGCAATATCGTTAATTCCATCATTATCAAAATCACCTATACCAGCAACTCCAACTCCGAAATAATCCGCATTTGAAATTGGAGCATTGAAATTTGTTATTCCTGCATAAATTTTTGTGTGATTTAATACTTTACCAGTTGAATCTAATCTTAAAACCCAAATGGCACCTTTGTTTAATCCACCACCATCATCCCAAAAATTACCCACGACAATATCATTCTTATTATCTCCATCAATATCACCGATTAAACTAATATCAATGCCGAATTTTCTTCCTGTTGCTATAGGAAGACCAGTTGACCCAAAACCATTATATTTGCTAATCTTTTGAAATCCTTTAACTGTTCCATTGGTGTCTAAAAATATAATCCTAACAGATCCTGTTTGTGAACCACCTTCTGAATCCATTTCCGCACCGACTGCGATATCAGGAATACCATCTTTATTTATATCTCCAATCCCAGCAACCGATCTGCCAAAATAATCTCCATTCATTATTCCAGAAGTATTAAAGGAGGGAGTTAATCTGCTGATTTTTTTTGTTGATTTAATTGTTTTATTGCTCTTCATAAATAAAATATAAACGGCACCACTATTTGAACCTCCATCATCATCTAAACATGCACCAACAACCAAATCTGTTACACCATCATTATTCAAATCTCCAATCGTGTCGATACTAATTCCAAAAAAATCGCTATTATCTAAATAACTATTCATTATTGAGGTTGTGGAAGATATCTTTTGAAAGGATTGTATATTTCCGTATTGTGGAAATATTTGACTATAAAAGAATATTGTACTGAAAAATAAGATTAATTTGTAATACATCATGATATTTCTATAGTTTTATTAAAATTAAGAATTATATGCTCAATCCAATATTTACATTAGGGGAGGGTCTAAAATAAAGTTTTTTGATTTTTTTTTAGACGCAAACTTGAACCCGCTAATATCTGTACTAAATAATATTAGCAAATATATTATATATTATTTATTCTGATGAAAAAAAACTAACTTTTTTTTCTTGAATTATTAGCAGTCAAGTAACAATGTGTAAATATATGACTAACAGTATTTTAAATTATAGAAAACTACTTTTTAAATTATTTCTTAGGTCTCATTTCAAAATATATTTCTGTGCATGGAAATAAATAGCAAAAAGAGCCTTCATATAACTCTTTATTGAAATTATTTAGGTTAAAAATAAATTTTGGAATTCTTTTAAGCAGATTTCTGATGAGAAAAGGTGATTTAAAATGAAGGTCTCTTTTTATGATAATAAATTGTATATCATTATAAAAACCAGGTACTTTGCGCTTAAGCTTTGAAGATTCTTCTGCAAAATAATCAAAGGAGTAAAGGCCGAAATGAGTTTTATGCGTGTAATCTGAATAAAAATATGGATTTGAAAAATGAGGAACTATGGCTTTGTGGATTCCTTCTGGTTTTAAAACACGGTGAATTTCTTTTAACAAAAAATCGAAATTGTTAATGTGTTCCAAAAAATGTCTACTGCTGATTGAATCTATAGAATTGTCAGGAAGAAATTCAAGTCCTTCTTCAACATTTGCAACAATATCAACGCCTTCTAATTCAAATTGGTCTATTCCGATTTTACCTGATGTTTTTGTGTTCCCACAACCTAATTCAATATGAATTGGCAGATTATTATCAATTTTTTCCTGAATAATTTTAGGTATCATAGTTTATCTTTTTAAAATCTTGCTTAATGTTTTATCAATCATCCCATTGATTTCTAATGATATTTTTAAATAATATATAGCAAAAACAAGAATTGTTGCTACTACCGCTGATCGGTAAGGAACATCAATCAAATAATTATTTGTCATTGGAAGTAAAAATGAGAATAGGTACAAAGATAAAGTCAAGATCAGTATCTTAAAATGTACAATTCCT
>MNXP01000038.1 GCA_001872625.1 Bacteroidetes bacterium CG2_30_33_31 | reverse complement strand
TGCCAGCATAAGAAGGACGACCAGTTGCACTTTCCCCCTTTTTATAGCATTTGTTTATTTCTTTCTCAATTGGTGTCCAATTTACCAATATATTGATTTGGTTGAAAAAATCTTCTTTGATTTTTCTTCTTTGAAGAGCTAAATCTGCAAACGATATTTTATTATTCTTTTCCATGGAGCAAATTTACAAAAAAAATCAATACAATTATTTGATTACCAACATTATATCAACATTTTTTTGTTAATTTCCCTTGCAACGGTCTCAATTTTACTCTGACAATGATGTTAACAAATATTGAATCCTATAATGGAAACATTAGAACATAATTAAATCTGAAAGAGATTGATAAAAATAAGTCCAATTTAATTTAGTAAAACGGTAATTGGACTATTCAAATTAGCTAAGGTCATGATTACATTCTTTCCATATACCAGTTCAATTGTTTTTTAAGTTTTTTATATTTAAAGGTGCGGGTGATAATTTTTTGTAAATTGATAAAAGCAGTTTCACTTTTGACAACATAATCGAAAGCTCCATGGTGCATACAGCTTATTGCAATGTCTATTTTATCTTGTTGTGATAACATAATTACTGGAATGTTATTATCTAATTTTTTTATTTTATCCAAAGTTTCTATTCCATTCATGGCTGTTTTATCAATACCATCAAGATAATAATCTAAGATTACAACATCGGGCTTATGATCCATATTTTTCAAGCAAAGCTCACCAGTGGCAAAAGTTTCAATATCGAAATCGGCATGTTGTAGAAATTCTAGCTCTAATAATTTCAAGTAAATAGCATCGTCGTCAACTAAGAAAAGTTTTATTCTATTAGTGGCTGATATATTTTCATTCATCATTTCTATTGTTTTTGCATTGTTTCGTATTGCTCGGTTAACTCAACGCAAGATTGCTTGCATACTTTTTCGAGCTGATGCACCATTTCAGGTATTCCATCTGCAATTTGCTGATTGCTTGCGTATTCTTGTATTTTTTTTGCCATATTTTCAAAATCTGCACTTATTCCCATTATCGAGAGAGAAGGGATCAATTTATGAACTGCGGAGTATAAAGTTTCCCAGTCTTTTTTCATTAATCCAGTTAACATAGCATTGATCAATGGAGGTGTTTGTTCTAAATACAGCGAAATCATCTGCATCATTAGCATTTTATTAGATTTGGTTCGGGTATTTAGATATGTTAAATCCGTAACTTTTGTTGTGGGGGCTACTTCCGTTTCAATGAATTTGTTAGCGATATTTCTTTTTTTTATAATGCCTACAATTTTGCTGTATAATAATTTTTCGTCAACGGGTTTGGCGATATAATCATTCATTCCAACAGATTTGCATTTTGTCAAATCTACAGTTGTAACATCAGCTGTTAAAGCCACAATAGGAATATTAGATTTTAGAGTGTTACGAATATATTCAGTAGCCTCAAAGCCATTCATTTCGGGCATTTGCAAGTCCATTAAAATTATATCGTAGGTTGGGCTGATTCCAGAATCGTCCTTTTGAGTCATTTTTTCGATGGCTATTTTCCCATTGCTGGCAACATCATATTCAAATCCGAAATCATCTAAAAGTGTTCTCATTAGCAATTGATTGAGTATTACATCCTCAACAACTAATACTTTTATTTCTTTTAAATCTTCATCAAGCTCTAATTTATTAATATTTTCTTCGATTTTTAACTCTGTTTTTTTGAAAGGCAATAGAAAGCTAAAGGTTGAACCATTATTAATTTTACTTTTTACGGTAATGCTTCCACCTTGCGATTCTACTAAATGTTTTACGATGGCAAGTCCTAAACCTGTTCCGCCAAAGATTCGCGAAGTGCCACTTGATGCTTGTTGAAAGTTTTCAAATATGCTTGATATTTTTGATTTTCTTATTCCAATACCAGTATCAGATACTGTGAATTTTAATATTACTTTTTCATCATCTTGCTTATGCAATTTTACACTTACAATAATTTTGCCTACAGGAGTAAATTTTACAGCATTACTCAATAGGTTTAAAATTATTTGATGCAATCTTACTGGGTCGCCAAGTATTATTTCAGGAATATTTTGATCATATTTTTTTATTAATTCCAAGTTTTTTTCTAATATTTTGGGTTCAAACAAATGAATCATTGCAGATAATGAGGAGCTCAGTTTGAAAGGGATTTGCTCAAACACCATTTTCCCAGAATCAACTTTTGCCAAATCGAGTATATCATTTATAAGAACTATTAATGCATCACCACTGGTTTTTATTGCCATTAAATATTCTTTTTGTTTTGGAGTCATTTCAGATTTCAAAAGTACTTTTGTAAAACCAATAATTGCGTTCATTGGAGTACGGATTTCATGGCTCATATTTGAAAGGAATTGCTGCTTAGCTTTTACAGCAGTTTCTGCTATTATTTTAGCTTTTTCAGCCTTATTTTTTGCCTCTTCTGCCAAACTTGTAGCCATTTCGGCAATTACAATAGCTTCTGAGAGTTCCGCTGCTATTCTTTTTTGCTCAGTTACATCTCTTGCAACAATTACTACTCCGACTACTTTTCCCTTGTCATCTTTATAAACAGAGCCATTGAAGAGAACGGCTGTTAATTTGCCAGTATTATGCTTGAGGGTAAGAGGAGAATTAGTCACAAATCCGTCTGCAAAAACTTTTAGATAAACTTCCTTTGCTTTTTGTGGTTCGGTAAAATAATCCAAAAAGTCAGTACCTCTTAAAGTTTCGCGTGGCAACCCAGTAATATTAACGGTAGCTTCATTCATATCGGTTATCTTTCCCGAGGCATTAATGGTAACCAAAGGGTCGAGACTTGCTTCTATAAGGCTGAGAGTATAATCAGATGATAATTTTGCCCTTTGATTAATTGCCTTAAGTTCTTTGTTGGCAATTTTTTGTCTTTCTTTTCTTTCCGTTTGAATTACAAGATCATCGCTAACAATTGTTAACTCAGCAGCTCTTTTATCTTTTTCATCATTTTGAAAGGCGAGTTCAATGTTTGCAATTACCAATTCAGCAGCTCTTTTATCTTTCTCATCATTTTGAAAAGCGAGTTCTATATTTGCA
The DNA here is from genome assembly GCA_001872625.1 of Bacteroidetes bacterium CG2_30_33_31. Classification (GTDB taxonomy): domain Bacteria; phylum Bacteroidota; class Bacteroidia; order Bacteroidales; family UBA1556; genus UBA6267. The sequence continues at coordinate 52,692 of MNXP01000038.1, read as the reverse complement.
ACTGCCAACTCAGCAGCTCTTTTCTTCTTTTCAGAGTCTTGAAAAGCAAGTTTTTGATTGGCAATTTTTAACTCCTCTTTATCCGTTTTTAATATTTTAGCCATGATCTGTTTTGCAATTTCTGTTTAAATTATTTCTTTAGCATTTCCAATATCTTCAATTGGACTGCGTCTTTTATCCTTCAATTGTTTAAAATGAGATGGAGTTAATCCAGTCATTTTTTTAAATTGATTTGATAAGTGAGCCACACTGCTATAATTCATTTTCCATGCAATTTCGGTAATGTTTAGCTCATCATAAGTTATCAATTCTTTAATTCTTTCAATTTTGTGAGAAATAACAAATTGCTCTATTGTTGTTCCCTGTACCTCTGAGAATAGATTTGATAAATAAGTATAATCATGGTCCAATTTTTCTGCTAAATAATCTGAAAAATTTACTTTAATGAATTCATCAGAATAGTGAACCATTTCGATAATTGTATTTTTAATTTTTTCTATTAAAACAGCTCTTTTATTGTCCATCAATTCGAAGCCAGACTTTTCCAAAGTCATTTTCAATTGTTCTCGCTGCTCAAAAGTGAGATCTTCCATGATTTCTACTTCACCTAAATCAACTAAGATAAAATGTAGGCCAAGGCTTTTTAAATCCTCTTTCACCGCCATTTTGCAGCGGTTACTCACCATGTATTTTATATGTAATTTCAAATTATGTCTATTGATAGAATTTACAAAAATGATTTATTCTAATGATAAAACACTTACAGAACTATTGAAATAAGTTGCATAATTTACTGATTAAAAAAGTTCGGAGTTTATATTCAGAAAATCAGATTGTAAAGATATAATAATTCATTGCAAAAAAATAATTTATTTTCCTATCAACGATAAAATAAAAAACCTCTTGGATATTCCCAATTAAGAATCACCAAAAGGTAGAGTTTTTAAAATTGGCAAAAACGAATTTTATTACATCATTCCCAGCTCCAGTTTAGCTTCGTCGCTCATCATTTCCATTGTCCATGGTGGCTCAAAAGTTAATTGAAGATCAATTTCGTTTATGTTGGGTATTGAGGCAACTTTTTCTCTCACTTCCTGAGGCATAGATTCTGCAACAGGGCAATTTGGACTTGTCAAAGTCATCACAATTTTTGCATTGGAGTTATCGTCAACAGAAATTTCGTAAATCATTCCCAGCTCATAAATATCTACTGGAATCTCAGGATCGTATATAGTTTTTAATACTTGAACTATCTGTCCTTCAAGGATTAAAAAATCCATAGCTTTATTGTCGGAATTCATTATTCTTCTTTTTATATTTGTTCGTACTTAGATTTAAAAACTACGGCATAAAGTTTTATTTGCCTAATCATTGATACAAGACCGTTAGATCTTGTGGGCGAGAGGTGTTCCTGTAAACCGATTTTATCGAGAAATGAAAGATCATAATTTAAGATGATGTCGGGAGTTTCTCCATTCAAAACTCTAATTAAAACATTAGCAATTCCTTTCGTGATAATGGCATCGCTGTCGGCTTTCAGGTAAATTTTTCCTTTGTCGTATTTTGCTGTAAGCCAAAGCTGCGATTGACAACCAGAAATAAGATTTTGTTTCGTTTTCGATTCTTCCTCCATAGGTTCCATTTCTTTTCCCATATCTATGAGATAGTTGTATTTATCCATCCAATCTTCAAAAATTGAAAACTCATCAACAATCTCGTTTGCTTTTTCTTGAATAGTCATCATCAATCATTTATAAAAACATTTTTATTACCGTCTTCAATGCATCAACAAAAATATTAATTTCTTCTTTTGTATTATAAAAGGCGAAAGAAATTCTTAGAGTTCCATCAATTCCAAAGCGAGTCATTATTGGCTGAGCGCAATGGTGTCCAGTTCTTACGGCTATACCGAGCTTGTCCAAAATGGTGCCAGCATCATAGTGGTGAACTCCCTTGATGACAAAAGAAATCAAAGAAGATTTGTTGCTTGCATTGCCAATAATATTTATCTCCGGCATATTTTTAAGTTGTGCTGTGGCGTATGTCAAAAGCTCATGTTCGTAAGATTCAATTACATCAATTCCAATGTTTTTAATATATTTTAATGCTGATTCGAGGGCAAGAATTCCTCCAACATTTGGAGTGCCTGCCTCAAATTTAAATGGCAGTTCATTGAAAGTTGTCTTCTCAAAACTTACTTCTTTAATCATTTCGCCGCCGGACTGATATGGTGGCATCTCATTTAACAGTTTTTCTTTTCCATAAAGCACTCCAATACCCATAGGAGCAAAGATTTTATGTCCAGAAAAAGCATAAAAATCACAATCTAAAATGCTAACATTTACACTCTTATGCGAAATTCCTTGTGCTCCATCAATCAAAACTGGAACATTTCTGTGGTGAGCAATTTCAATAATTTTGACTATCGGATTTATTGTCCCCAAAGCATTTGAAATATGTGCTACAGCAACTATTTTAGTTCGAGAAGTGATTAGATTTTTATAAGCTTCCATATCTAATTCGCCAGCATCATCCACTGGAATCACCTTCAAAATAGCTTCTTTTTCTTCGCAAAGAAGTTGCCATGGAATTATATTGGCATGGTGTTCAAGCTCAGAAACTATTATTTCATCGCCTTTCTCTATGAATTTTTTTCCAAAAGAAGACGCCACAAGATTTATTGATTCGGTAGTTCCTTTGGTAAAAATAATTTCTGAAGTGGATGAAGCTCCAATAAATTCTTTGATATATTGACGGGCATTTTCCATAGCAGTAGTGGCTTCTTGGCTAAGAAAATGTACTCCACGATGAACATTGGAATTTTCTTTTTTATAAAAATTACTAAGCCTTTCTATAACCACAGAGGGTTTTAATGTTGTAGCTGCATTGTCGAAATAAACTAATTCTTTGCCATAGACTTTTTGTTCAAGTGCAGGGAAGTCTTTTCTTATTTTGTTTACATCAAAAGTCATAATTTATACTTTTTCCATATCAATTTCAAAAGTCATAACCGAGTTTGGATTTTCGCATGAAAGAGCACAATTTTCGCAAGAGGCAAGCTCCCCTTTAAGACGGCGTGTTACTAAATGAACAATTCGCTCGCGCAATTTCGACAGCTGAATGTGCTCGATGACTTGCTGCGTAAAAGAAAACATAAGTAACATTTTGGCTGTTCGCTCGCATATACCACGCTGCATCATATAAAACAAGGCATCATTATCGAGCTGACCAACGGTTGCACCATGGCTACATTTCACATCATCGGCAAAAATTTCAAGAAAAGGATGTGTAAAAATCCCTGCCGTGTCGGTAAGTTGAATGTTATTATTATTTTGATAAGCTTCTGTTTTTTGTGCATCTTGCCTCACTAAAATATGTCCGCTGAAAACAGCTTTTGCATTATCATCGGCTATGCCTTTAAAAAGTTGACGGCTTGTGCAATTTGGCATAGCGTGATCTACGAAAATATGATTATCGACAAATTGAGTTTTATCAACCAAATAAAGTCCGAAAACATTGGCATTTCCTCCTTTACCAGCAAGCTTCACATCGATGTGATTTCTTATTAATCCACCGTTTAAAGTAATGGTGTTGCTGTTGGTTTGGCTGTTGGCACCTTGCTCAATAAAATTGCTGGTAAGCACTGTTGAATGCTCGTCTTTATTCTGAAGTTTATAAAAATCTAAATTTGCACCATCTCCCACAATTATTTCGGTAACCGAGTTTACTACGGAGTCAACGCGTGAAAGAGAGTCGTCACAATGAACAAGCTTCAGCTTTGAATTTCTGCCCATGACAACCAAATTTCTTGTGTTTGAAAACAATTTGCTTTGACTTTCGATAAGGTTTACAATTTGAATTGTTTGTGTAAATTCTACATTGTCAGGAATATAAATAAAATATCCATCGGTATAAAAGGCACAATTTAAAGATATTAAGCCATTTTCTTCTTTAGCAACTTTACCATAATATTTATCAAATATTTCTGGGAAATCGAGCTGAGCTTTTCTCATGCTGCTGATGATAACGCCTTGGCTATTAGAAGTCAAATCAGTATTTGAAGCCCACCAACCATTTAATATTGTAAATAATTTTGTGTCGAAATCAATAATCTCACATTCAAAAAGAGATTTAGTTTCTTTGCCACGTTCTATCTCTTGATAATCAATTATATAATTGTTATTTAAAGCTTTCGAGAGATCTGTTTTCCTCCAATTTTCATTCTTGTTTGAAGGGAATCCATTAGCTTCAAAATTTTGTCGCGATAATTCTCTTTGCTGCTTAACAAAATTACTGTTTCCATGCGAAAAAGCTTTTGGATTTATTCTAAAAAGCTCTAAGAAATCATCATATAATTTGGTTTCTATTTTCTTCATAATCATAATCTTAAGCCTTTCCCTGATCTTTAATCCAGTCGTAACCTTTTTCTTCAAGTTCAAGAGCTAATTCCTTGCCTCCAGTTTTCATTATTATTCCGTCATAAAGTACATGTACAAAATCTGGAACAATATAATCTAAAAGTCTCTGATAGTGAGTTATAACAATGGTTGAGTTGTCGGCTCTCTTCAATTTATTAACGCCTTGAGCTACAATTCTAAGAGCATCGATATCCAAACCCGAATCGGTTTCATCGAGGATAGCCAAATCAGGGTTAAGCATAGCCATTTGAAAGATTTCATTTTTCTTTTTTTCGCCACCAGAGAAACCCTCATTTACTGAACGTTTTGCTAAATTGGCTGTCATTTCAACAAGATTTTTTTTCTCGTTGAAATATTTCAAAAATTCTCCTGCTGCCATTGGTGGCAATCCTTTGTACTGCCTTATTTCATCTAATGATGCTCTCATAAAATTGGTGATACTTACGCCAGGAATTTCGACAGGATATTGAAAACTCAAAAATATTCCTTCTCTTGCTCTGTCTTCTATTGGCATTGCAAGAAGATTTTTGCCTTTATAGATTATTTCACCTTCAGTAATATCATATAAATCTCTTCCAGTGATGACATTAGCAAGAGTGCTTTTGCCCGTTCCATTTGGTCCCATAATAGCATGTACTTCGCCGAAACCTATTTTTAAATTTAGTCCTTTTAATATTTCTTTTCCTTGTATGGAAACATGTAAATTCTTTATTTCTAACATTATACAGATATTTTATGTTTTAATATTTTCTTATCCTACGCTACCTTCTAAACTTATGGCAAGAAGTTTTTGGGCTTCCACTGCAAATTCCATTGGCAATTTGTTTAACACTTCTTTTGCATAGCCATTTATTATTAGTCCAATGGCTTTTTCTGCGGCAATTCCTCTTTGCTTACAATAAAATAATTGATCGTCGGAAATCTTAGAAGTTGTTGCTTCATGCTCTACAATGGCAGTGGAGTTATTGGTTTCGATGTAAGGATAGGTGTGAGCTCCACATCTATCGCCAAGAAGCAACGAGTCGCATTGTGAAAAGTTTCTTGCGTTGATAGCATTCTTATTTATTCTAACAAGTCCTCTATAACTATTGTGGCTTTTGCCTCCAGAAATTCCTTTTGATATAATAGTGCTTTTGGTATTTTTTCCAAGGTGAATCATCTTGCTCCCGGTGTCGGCCTGCTGATGATTGTTGGTAACAGCAACAGAATAAAATTCGCCTACAGAATTATCACCTTTTAAAATACACGATGGATATTTCCATGTGATAGCTGAGCCAGTTTCAACCTGCGTCCATGATATTTTTGAATTGTTTCCTTCGCACAACCCGCGTTTGGTAACGAAATTATAAATACCACCTTTGCCATCTTTATTTCCTGGATACCAATTTTGAACTGTCGAATATTTTACTTCAGCATCTTTATGCGCTACAATTTCTACAATAGCTGCATGAAGTTGATTTTCATCACGTTGAGGAGCTGTGCATCCCTCTAAATAACTTACATAAGCACCCTCGTCGGCAATTATCAAAGTCCTTTCAAACTGTCCAGTATTTGCAGCATTTATCCTAAAATATGTTGATAATTCAACGGGACAACGCACTCCTTTGGGGATGTAACAGAATGAGCCGTCGCTAAAAACTGCTGAGTTTAAAGCTGCAAAATAATTGTCGGCAATAGGGACAACTGAACCTAAATATTTTCGAATTAAATCTGGATGATTTTGGACAGCTTCGCTAAAAGAACAGAAAATTATTCCAAATTTCGAAAGAGTTTCAGAGAAAGTGGTCTTCACACTTACGCTATCAATAACAGCATCGACAGCCACGCCAGAAAGTATTTTTTGCTCTTGAAGCGAAATACCAAGTTTGTCAAAAGTCGCCAACAATTCTGGATCTACTTCATCCAAACTTTCTAAATTTTTTGTGTTTTTAGGTGCAGCAAAGTAGATGATTTCTTGATAGTCAATTTTAGGAATCTTTAAATGAGCCCATTCTTTAAACTCCATTGTTTTCCATTTTCTGAATGCTTTAAGTCTATATTCAAGCAGAAATTCCGGTTCTTTTTTTTTCGCAGAGATAAGTCTAACAACATCTTCGTTAAGTCCTTTTGCAATAAAATCAGTATCTATATTTGATGTGAAACCGTACTTATATTCGTTTTGTGTAACGTCTTTTAATAATTGGTCTTCGCCTTTATCCATCTTGAATTAATTTAGAATAAATAAAAATAAGACCGCAAAAATAAGAAAAATAGGAAAACAATTAATTTTGTTTTGGATTTATTTTAAATTTTTATTGTTAAATTTTCACTCTCAGATTTATAGTGTTTTAATGTAAAGAATTCGAAAGCAATAAAAAAACCGTCAATCAATAAAGAATGGCGGTTTTAAATTGAATATTAATTGTAGCTATTTCTTCTCAGATTTTGCAATAACTTTTTTGCTAACCATTGTAATGAAATCTTCATAGCTAATGTTTTGTTCATTGACCTTTGCTTTTTCCTTAAAAAGTGCTGTCAATTTTTGCTCCATTATTTGGCTGGCAATTTTATTTACTTCTTCTTTATTTTGCATTACAGATTCTGTAACCTGATCTATGATTTTTTGGCTGCTTTCATCATCACCTCCAAAGGCTTGCATTCCAAGCAATTCTCCAACTCTAACTTTAATCTCATCATTAGAAATTTTCAACCCATATTTATCAGAGATGTGCTCTTCAATAATTTGCCATCTCAAAGTGTCACGATAATTTACATATTGCAAATCAAGTTCATCGCGACTAATTTTTTTATCATTTTCTTCTCTAGCGTTGTTTTCGAGTATCCATTTTTTCATGAATTCATCAGGCAAATTCAAGTTGGTAAGCTCTAAAAGAGTATCAACCAATTCATTCATAAACTGATTTTTGCTCTCGCTTTTATAGGTTCCCTCTATATCCCTTAAAATTCTTTCTCTGAGCTCATCTTCGTTGGTGATATGATCGTTCTCATAAACTTTTGAAAATAAATCCTCGTTTATATCAGCAGGTTCAAAATGACTGATACCACTAAGTGTAAATTTTACATCAGATTTAAAGTTTTTAACTTCCGAAAGTGCAATGCCTAAAATGCTTGCTAATTCTATTTCGTTTTTGAAAGCTTTTTGTGGATTAAAAATCAGCGATTCATTCTTTTTTAATTTTAGAAAATCCGCTTTGATTTCTTTATTTTTGATATAATCTAAATGAATTGATGAGTCTTTTTTAACGCCATTTTCAACTTCATTTCCATCTGAATTAACTTCAGCAAAGTTACCCATTACTATGTCATCTTCTGCGGCAAACTCAGTATCCGATTGAGTTCCAAAGCGCTTGCGAACGTCCATAAGATATTTATCTACAGCATCTTTGGCTACGGTGATATTATAAAAATCAAGTTTTAATTTATCATCAATTTCAATATCAAATTCTGGTTTTAGTCCAACAACATAATTAAATGTAAATTCTTTATCGGTGTTAAAATTAACAGCTTTCATTTCCTCATCATCAATCAAAGGTTGACCTAAAGTTTTAAAATCTTTCGACTTTAAATATTCATCTAAGGCAGTTCCCAATTTGTTGGAGATTGTGTCTGCCATTACAGCTTCTCCGTACATTTTTTTTATCATTCCAAAAGGCACTTTTCCTGGACGAAAGCCATGAATACTTGCCTTGCGACTTTGCTCCTTTAAAGCTTTTGTTACTTCTTGTTGATAGTCTTCTTCGACAAAATTAATGCTAATTTTTGCGGTAAGATTTTCTGTTATTTGGTGTTTAATTTCCATTTGTAAAATATTGATTCAATGAATTTTACCTAAAATTATTTTGGTAAGTGTAAATTAATAAAACAATAAAAGCACCCTAAAGGGTGCATTGTACGGATGAAGGGACTCGAACCCCCACGCCTTTCGGCACTAGATCCTAAGTCTAGCGCGGCTACCAATTACGCCACATCCGCATTGAACTTCTGTGTAAATTTAGGGCTGCAAATATACAATTATTTCGGACTTTCAAATTTTTATTTTCTTCTTGCCGCTTATAAGCTATTTTAAGATTTATTGTTTTAATCTAAATAAAATTGCTTATACTGTTGATATAATGGTTTTTAGCTATTATATTTTTAATGTATTTTTCAAGTTGATTTGCATTAACTTTGCATAATTAACTTATTAAACCTTACGAATATGAAAAATCTCATTACTCTCTTGTTAATTTGCTTAATGGCAACTGAAGTTTTTGGTCAAAACATCCCAAATTCTAACTTTGAAAATTGGACTACCAGCACTTTTTTTCAAGAGCCGCAAGGCTTTGGAACTTCAAATATTCAAAGTTATATGAGAACTCAAACTGGAAATGTTACTAAATCAACTGATAGCCATAACGGAAATTTTGCAGCGAAAATGGAAACAAAAATTGTAGGTTTGGATACAATATTTGCTATTCTTACTAATGGGAATCTTGGACAGGGAGGACTTTCTGGTGGAATCCCTTATACTACAAGAGTTGATTCTGTCAAATTTTCGGCTAAATTTAATTTATTAGCTGGAGATACTGCCACAATGCTGGCTTTGTTCAAATATAGTGGCAATATAATAGGAGTGGCTTCAACTAATTTTCAAGCTTCATCGAGCAGTTATATAAATTATTCAACTGCTGTTCAATGGTTTGCGCCATATCCTGCAGTACCAGATTCCATGCTTTTTGTTTTATTTAGCTCTAATCCTGGTAAGAATCCTGTAAATGGAAGTTATATTATAGTAGATGATGTAAAACTTGGAAATACTTTGATGCCTCATGGCGATTTTGAAACTTGGTTAAACAAATCTGTCGAAGATGCCGATAATTGGAATTCATTTAATATTATTTCGTTATTATATCCACCAGCTTATGCAGTAAAAACAACTGATGCCTACAGCGGAACTTATGCATTAAAAATCACTACCACATTATTTAATGACAATCAAGATACTATTGCACATGTTACTAATGGTAGAATTATGTCCGATGATTTTTCTGGCGGAATTTACGTCCCTCAAAATCCTTCCAAAGTTAGCGGATATTACAAATATACTCCCGTTGGCAACGACAGCGCATTAGTCGCATTGCGAGCGTTTGGATTTAACAATCAAGCTAACTATTCAAATCTTGACAATAGCATTTTAAAATTGGGTGCCGCTTCAACTTATACATATTTTGAAATTCACCTTACATACCTTGGATATCCAAGAATAGATACCCTCGGAATAGCTTTCGCCTCATCAAATATTTATGACAATAGACCAAATGTTCATGCAGGAAGTGTGTTAATAATTGATTCATTGAATATTGAGTTTGCACCATTAGGAATAGCCGAAGATTATCAGCAATCTAATTTGAAAGTTTATCCAAATCCAGCTTCTTCAAAAATATTTTTTGAATTAGATAATAATTTAAAAAACAGCTCAATAAAAGTTTTCGACGTTCAAGGTAAGATTATTAAATCAGAAAATATTACAGACAATTATCTGGATGTAAGCGATTTGGTAAATGGAATATATTTCTATCAAATTTCAAATAACCAAGAATTATCTCAAGGAAAATTTAGCATTCGACATTAAGATGAAGTTATTATTTCAATTAATTTCGTTTTTACTTCCACTTTGTACCATTGGGCAAAGCACCGACACAAATGCTCTTTTTTCCGGTTTCGACGATAGACCGCGAGGAAATCAAGGTGTGAGAATAGCTTTCTACAACTGCGAAAATCTTTTCGATATCGAACACGATAGTTTGAAAGACGACAAAAGCTTCACCGCTGATGGATTATATCATTGGGATATGAGAAAATATTGGGAAAAGCAGAAAAATATTTCAAAAGTTATTAGTGCCATTGGGGGATGGGAAGCCGTGGAAATGATTGGCCTGGTTGAAATAGAAAATAAACATGTGCTGCTAAATCTTATAAATAATACCAATATAAAAAATAGCAATTATAGAATTGTTCATCACGAATCGCCCGATAGAAGAGGTATCGATATCGCATTTTTATTTCAGCCCGAAAAAGTTGAACTCATAAGTGAAAGGGCAATAAATGTAAGCTTTCCCTTCGATACAGCCACGCGAACAAGGGATATATTATTTGTTAAAGTGCTGGTACTTTATAGCGATACTTTAAATATTTTCATTAACCACTGGCCTTCACGCTGGGGTGGCGAATTTCAAACTGAAGAAAAAAGATTGTTTGTAGCAAAAAAGCTAAAACATCTAAGCGACTCAATTATTTCAATAAATCCATGCAGCAAAATACTGATAATGGGAGATTTAAACGATACTCCTTCCAACAAAAGTTTGCAAAAAGGCCTTGAAGTAAGTTCGACAGATAATTATTTGAAAAATGGTTTGATAGATTTGATGATTCCCTTTGAAAATAAGGGCGAAGGCACACATTATTTTGTAGGCGAAACAGGTGGAAAATGGTCGGTATTAGACCATGCAATTGTTTCCTCTTCACTGATTGGCAGCTGTGAAGGATTGCACTTGAAAAATAATGAAGCGCATATTTTTAAACCTTCTTTTCTTCTTGAAAAAAATGATAATGGCGTCATGATTCCTTTTCGTACTTTCGTAGGAATGAAATATAATGGAGGATTTAGCGATCATCTTCCAATTTATTTGGACTTGAAATTGAAAATAACTGAATAAAAACAAAATTTTAAAACATGCCTTATAAGAAACCAACAACAGAAAAAGTATATTATGCCATTGGAGAAGTTGCTGAACTTTTTAATGTTAACACTTCATTAGTAAGATTTTGGGAAAAAGAATTTGATATTTTAAAACCCAGAAAAAACAAGAAAGGCAATCGTCTTTTTACTCAAAAAGATTTGGATAATCTTTACATAATTTACAATCTTGTGAAGGAGAGAGGCTATACACTTCAGGGAGCCAAAGAAATGCTGAAATCTGAAAAAATTGATGATACTACAAAAAAAATTGAAATTGTAAATTCTCTGGAAAAGGTCAAAAGCTTTCTTTTAGAATTGAAAAATGAGTTGTAATAGTCAGTTCTATTGATGATTGGACTTAATAATAATGAAGCTGATTAAGAATTTATGGCAGGAATTGCGATTTATCGAGGAGCTTTTTTATCCTCGAGTGTGTCATGCTTGTGGTAAATTGCTAATTAAACATGAAGATATTCTTTGTACTTATTGCTCGCTAAATCTTCCTAAGACAAATTATCATTTGTGGCAGCAAAACCCAGTGTTAAAACTCTTCGATGGTCGAGTAGAAATTTATTCAGCGGCAGTTAGGTATTTCTACAAAAAACATGGAAATGTGCAAAGTCTTTTACACAATTTTAAATACAAAGGTTATAGCGACATTGGAACAAAAATCGGCAAAGATTATGGAGCAGAGCTTATGCTAAGTCCTGATTTTGCGAGTGTTGACTTAATTATTCCAGTTCCACTTCACTACAAAAAAGAAAGATTGCGAGGCTTCAACCAAAGCGAAAGATTTGCATTTGGGCTTTCACAAAACATGAATGCTAAACTTGAATCAAGAAATCTTATCAGAAAAGTGCATACTTCTACTCAAACTAAGAAGTCGCGATTTGAAAGATGGGAAAATGTAAATTCGATTTTCGAACTTAAGAATCCAGAGAAACTTGAAGGCAAACATATTTTGTTGGTGGATGACGTGATAACTACAGGCTCAACAATTGAAGCTTGCGCATTAATAATGGCTCAAATACCTGGAATAAAAATAAGTGTTGCTGCCATTGCCAGCCCAACAGGAGTTTAAAAAAATCTGAAAAATTATTAAGAAAAAAAAGATGTTAAAGCCTATTAGGTTTTTATATTAAATTTTAATATGCATCTACAAAGTGTTTATAATGAGATATTTAATAAAATATTCACTATGTCATAGACATAGTGTTTAGTTCAGTGTATGTTAATTTACAATTTTAGGGCATTCAGTAATTTCCTGAATTATAATTTGATTTCCCTTGTTGACAGCTAAAACTTTAATACTGAGTTTAAGATTCTCCGCCTCTCTATATTTCTTTCAGATTTGCAATCTTTTAAAGTATAACAATGTTTCTTATTAATTGACAATAAATTTTTTCAAAATGTCTTTTTCATTTTGGCAATGAAGCACAAAATAATAAACGCCTGCACCAAGATCTTCACTTTTAACATCGAAATGCTCGATATACATGCCAGACAATTTTTTCACCCCATTTAATATTGTGCTAATCTTTTTCCCATTATTGTCAATTATTTCAATTGAGATAATAGCATCCCTCTTTATCTTATAAGAAAAACTGATTTTGTCTGATGTTGGATTTGGGAAGTTTGAAGCTTCTATATTTGAGCTTTCATTTGAAGGAAAATCTATAAAAGTGTTGGTGGAATCTATATTTATTATTGCTGTCCAAACCGAAAGAGAATCATTATTTAATCGAGCCCAGATAGGGCGTACCATGCCGTTGTAAACGGAAATATTGGTATAATCACCAAAGAAAATATTGTTATTAGGAACAAATGGGCTTTTACTAATTTTATGATTTTCAAAGCTTTGACCCCCATCTTTTGAAATTGCCAAAAAAACATCTGTTCGGTTGTCGGAATAATTGCGTCGATCGTAAAAAACACAATATAAATTACCTGTTTTTTGATCTATAGTCATCCAAGTAAAGAATTGTTGTCTATTACTGGAATCATCATTTATTATTTTTGGTGAACTCCACGTATTGCCCCCATCAGTAGATTTTACCATCCAAATATCTGTATTATTAATACCATTACTTTGATCACTCCAGTTTATATAAATAGTTCCATTATTTGCGCCACTACTTATATCGCAAAGAGTTATGGGTAATCCATTAGCACGTGATATTCCAGAAATTTCATAATCCCAACCTCCAGGAATAGGATTTATTACAATATCATTTTGCAACCAAGTATTTCCACTATCGAGGCTTCTATCGAAAACTAATCCATCAGGGCCAGCCCAAGCAACATAAATCTCACCGTTTGGTCCCACTGCTGGCACAGCTCCTTCTACTGTGTTATCGCTGTCGATGCAGTCTCCAGCCTTTTTATTAATCCTTTTTGCCTGACTCCAACTTGCACCAGCATCGAGGGAGCGTGAAAACATAATATTTGAACTGTCGGTTGATAAATTTGAACCGTAGTAGTCGAACTCAGTCCATGTTACATAAAGATTATTTGTTTGTGGGTCAACAGCTATCCATGCTTTATCTTGCGCTTTTGAACCATTTAAACCCATATAAGTATCGTAAGTCCAGTTCGATTGCGATATATCATATTTTTGACAGACTATTCTGTCTATCCAATTTCCTTGTTGAGCAGGAGGGTTGGCAAGATGAATAAAATAAAAATCCCCAGCTGTATCAGCTATTAAACATGGGTCGCCCCAAACTCCCGATTGCGATATCATTGAAATGGCCTGCCATGTGTGCCCACTATCTTGTGAAATGTAAATGGCATTTATATTGGCTCCAGCCATTACAAAAGCAGGATTTTTTGGATTTATAAAAATTGATGGCTCTTCAGGATTGTTAGTATTATTTATCATAACATTCTCATATTGAGAGAATAAGTTGATATTTAAAATGCTGAATAATCCAATAAACAATAAATGTGAGAGTTTCATTTTAAAGATTTAAATTTTCAAAAGAATAATAACAGACCCCAATAATTGTACTTATTTGCAAAATTAATGATTAAAATTGAATTACGTGCTTGTATTTTTTCCCCAATCTTTTCAAGTGAATATATCAAGTAAGCAAAGGTTGAGTTAAATTATTTATGATAATTTTTAATTAGTGTATCTTTGCTCATCAATTTTTTTTATTAATAACAATTTTGAAAATATGGCAAGTAATAAAGTAGAAGTCAATTGGCAAGATAAAATGGCTTTTGATGTGGAAGTAAATGGACATCATTTTATGATTGATGCAGAAGAGTCTGTGGGAGGTGAAGATAGAGGCCCTCGCCCCAAACCACTGATGTTGGCAGCTTTAGGTGGCTGCACAGGAATGGATGTGGTTTCGATACTTACCAAGATGCATGTTGATTATGAATCAGTAAAAATTACAGTGGAGGGCGAACTTACTGAGGAACATCCAAAATATTATCATATCATCACCGTAGTTTACACATTCAAAGGGAAAGATTTGCCCATGGACAAATTAGAAAAAGCAGTAAACTTATCGCAAGAAAGATATTGCGGAGTTTCAGCTTTGCTTCAGAAAGGAGCTAAAGTGGATTATAAAATAATTATTGTAGAATAATTTCTCTAAATTCGCTGATAATCATTGCTGTAGCACCCCATATTTCGACTCCACAGAGATCGAAATATGGGGATTTTCTTTCAATCCCATAAGAAGAAACGTAAAAAACCTTCGACTTTATTATATCATCTTTGAAAATATCAACCAAAGGTATCTCAATAATTTTTTGAACTTCTTTCTTATCCGGGATTAACATTGGTTGGTATGGAAGATAACCTACAAAAACCTTCACTCGGAAATTGCTTGGTGGTATATATAAATCGGAAATTTGACCTAAAATTTGCACATCAGCTGAAATAATTCCTATTTCTTCATTTGCTTCTCTTAAAGCAGTAGCTTTGAAATCTACATCAAAATTTTCGTGCTTTCCTCCTGGAAGTGAAATTTGTCCACTGTGAACCCCTTCATAAACTGATCTTTTGATAAAAGGAATATTAAGACTTCCATTTTTTTGATAAAGAAGTAAAAGTACAGAACTATTTCTTGGTATGTCCGATGCATCAATTCTTTTTTTTATTTCCTCATCCCTATAAGGGGGAGATAAAATTTTGTGCGCTTTATGGCCAGGTAATTCTTTGAGCAATTTAACTTTTATTTCCTCAATAGTTATTGTCATTTTTTCATTTTTTTAATTCTTGCAGCCTCAATCTTGGGAATTTTCTTTTTGTCAGCGGCTTTATTAATAATATGATTGATTGCTAAAATAGGAAATTTATAAATCATACGTGGACCAGAATAACGCATCACAATTTTTATCTTTTCTCTATTATTTGCAGAATAGCAATGTATGATGCAATTTTGACATGTTGGTTTTTCTTCACCGTAAATGCAATTATTTATTCGAGCATTAGCATAAAAATATAATTGCTCACAATCTGAACATAGTTTACCATGGATTCCGGAATGATGAGCCTCGCAATAAAGTTGAATCATTTTTAAAATTGTAGCTTTTTCTCTTAATATTTGACCCTTTTGAGTATTCATTGACATTGTTTATACAAATGGCAAAGGTACAAAAGCAACTGAAATTGAATAAAATATATTTTATAAAACCATTTTAGAGATAAAAAGCCAAGGATTAAAAAAATTATTATAAAACATTTTTAATAAAATATATCTTTTATAGTGTTTAATATCAGCGATATATAGTTTTAGCTTTTTTTAATTTAAATTCTCCAATTATTTAAAAAAATGTGTAACATGACAGAAATAAAATAAATCAAAAAAAATGTTAAAATTGATACTTTATATTTTACATTTGTAATCCTAATTTATTACAAAATATTAAAACATTAAAATTATGAAAAGAGTATTTATGTTTTTAGCAATTTTTGCTACGTCTTCATTATTAATCACTTCTTGTGGTGGTTCAGCCAGTACCGACGAAAATGCAGTAGATTCAACAGCAGTTGTTGCAGACACAACAGCAGCAGTTGTAGAAGCTCCAGCAGCAGTTTTGGGTGATGCAGTTGCAGGGAAAGATATTTACAACCAAGCATGTATGGCTTGTCATGCAAGTGGTGCTGCTGGTGCAACAAAATTGGATGATAAAGCAAAATGGGATGCAATCGCAGCTCAAGGTCTTGCAGTTATTTACCAACATTCAATTGAAGGTTTTCAAGGAGCTAATGGTATGATGCCTGCAAAAGGTGGAAATGCATCTTTGACAGATCAAAATGTAAATGATGCCGTTACTTTTATGCTCAGCGAAGCTAAAGTTGAAGCAAAATAATTTAAACAGTTCGGTTTTTAACTGCTAAATTCGGTTTTTTTAGTATTAATTTGCGAAATGTTAAATAAATATAAATTATTTTTAGAACTCATGTTGTTCAATATCAATAATTTAAAATGTATAAAGTTTAAATAATATTTAAATATTATTTATTTTTGTTTTTGATATAATTAATTTATTGATTTTTGCGCCTTGAAATTTTTTTAATTATTAACAATCTAATTTATTCAATCAATGAAAAATCTTTTAAAATTATTCGTTATGTTGTTTGCAGTAGTTGCTTTTGCAGCTTGTGGCAACTCTTCTGAAGAAGCAACTGAATCAGTTGATAGTACAGCTACCGAAGTAGTTGAAGAACCAGCTGTTGATACAACCACCGTTGTTGATACTACTGCTGCCGCTACAGAATCTTCAGAAATGAAATGTGGTGAAGGCAAATGCGGTAAATAATGCTTAAATTTTATTAAGCTAATAAAAACTGTTTTTTTAGCTTAAATCTTGGAAATGTTAAATATATATAAAATTTTGTATAAACCTAAATAGTTTATAATTAGATGTTTATATAACAATTTGTGAAAGTAAATTTTAATTTTTAATTATTTTTGTTGTACATATAGTTAATTATTGCAATTTTGCACTTAGAAATTTTTTAATAACAATTAAATTTATCCTGTAATGAAAAATCTTTTGAAATTATTCGTTATGTTGTTCGCAATCGTTGCTTTTGCAGCATGTAACAACGCTACTGAAGAAGCTACCGAAACTGTTGATAGCACAGCTACAGAAGTAATTGAAGAACCAGTTGTTGATACAACAACCGTTGTTGATACTGCTGCTACTACAACAGAAGCTACTGAAGTTATGTAATAAAATGTAGCGAAATTAAATGTAGCAAGTATTTATTTACTACATTTATTGAGAAAGTCCCAGTATTATATATTGGGACTTTTTTTTATCCAAAATTTTTTTTAATGAATTCTTAAATCCAGACTTAAGCTATCTGCACTCCAACAAGTTGAATCGCAAACATTATTGCTCCATTTTATCATCTTCCCGCCATCAATTGCATAAATAGTCTTTCCATTTATATGATATTCTGCTTTTACCGAATAGCTTCCAAAGTCAAGAGAGTAAATAACCTCTGAGGCAAAGGCAGTATCGTGATATAGTACAGAATTATCTTCAACATTACCTTTATAAATTACAAATGGAACTGAATGAATTTGACTATTAAGACTAAAGCTCATCTTTAGTGAAGAATTCGTGGGTTCCAATGTATTACAATCATGGTAATCATAATTTGAACAATCATCTGGTGATTGGTGAGTTTTTTTACAAGTCGAAAACGAAATGATAATTGCTAATAAAAAACCATATATAAATATTTTTCTCATGGTAGAAAGCATTAGTTTAAGATTGAATTAAGATTATTAAACTTAAATCCAATACCAATTGCGAAAAAATTTGGTGAAAAATTAAGTGCTGCATAATTCATATAATTGTATGACAATTCCAACTGCAAAATATTAAAATTCAAGGAGATTCCTGCGGAAGGAGAAAATCCGAACTTTTTATCGAGATGACGCGATGAACCGCGATAATTTCCAAAGTAAGCATTTATATCAAAACCAGCAAATAGTGAAATTAGTTCGGAGTTTGGTTTTATATAAAAGTGTTTCTTAATTCCAAAATTTAAAAAAGTTCTTCTTTCCCAATATTGATAATAGACATCCTTGCCTGCTTGAACAAATACCGACATTCGTTTAAATCTGGTTCCCAAGCCTACATTTAATTTTAGACCATATTTTGAATCTAAGGCATTTAAACCAAAATTATAGAATGCATCATCTTTGCTCATAGAAGCCTTAGTCATAAATGTATATTGAGAAAAATATGGATAAAATCCGCTATTAAAACCTTCTCTTTTAAGTTCCGTAGCCAATGAAATTTCTCTGTACAATAATGCTACATTATATGGATTATTACCGTCATTCTTTTTTGATGGAATAAATTTATGGGAATGAATTAAAAATAGTGCAAAGCTGTCGTTATTATAATTTATAGAATATGTAATCAAGTAATTAGAGCGTTTATCAACATCAGTAGAAACTGTATCTGCCGCGAATAAGATTTTCGCTGTTTCTTTGTTATTATACTGAATTGCAATTTTAAGAGGGCTTAAATTATAAAAGTTATTTTTCATTTCTATTGCGCCTTTTTTTAATAAAAGATTTACAAATGAAGTGTCACTCAAATAGGCAGCATAATGCAACACTGAGTTTCTTTCAAAATCCAATTTATTTAAGTCAGCACCATAGAAAATAAGCATATCGATAATATAATATTCAGCTTGATTTATTGCATAATGTAAGGGTGTTGTTCCATAAAGGCCTGTTATATTTGGGTCTGCACCTTTATAACATAAAAATTCAGCAATGTCGAAATTTGATGTCCTAATAGCTGTGATTAAAGGAGTTAATCCTTCATTATTTTTTAGATTCAAATCGGCACTATTAAATTCCAACATTTTTACCATGTCGAAATTATTATTCTGAATTGCATAAATTAATGGAGTATTTCCTTTTTCGTCTTTAAAATTAATCTTAGCACCTTGTTTTAAAAAATCAACTGCCGAATCTAATGAATTTATAGCTGCTGCCTTCAATAAATTATCAGATAATTTGACTGTGTCGGTTTGAGAAAAAAGCCTTGTTGTTTGAAAAATAAAAAATAATGAGCATATTATTAATATTATATTACGTTTTCTCATATTTAAATTATTTATTTTTTAGGACTTTTCTGTTATAAAAATTTAATAGTAAAGCAGCTAAAATGCCAATACCAGAAATCAAAATCCAAATATTTGATGGGTTATTATGTTGCCATAAATAATTTGTCAGTTGAGACTCATTCATATTCATATTTTGAGCAGCCTTAAGAAAAAGCTCGTTTTGCGTTAATCCGTCAGGAATTGCAAAATTGTGAGATTTTACAAGGTCTAAAACCATCTGGTGTTTATCAGAAATTGATTGATATATTGGACCAGCAACAACTCCAGCAAGCACATTTCCAATAAAAACTGGAATGAAAGAGAAGCCCATATAAAGAGCTTTTTTATCTTTTGGTGCAATTAATCCAATATATTCGGTAATCTTTGGGCTCCCCATCATTTCACCTATGGCAAAAATGAAAATTGAAATCAAAAGAAATACAACGTTTTGGGTGTAAAGCGTTAAAGCTATGCCAATTGCATTTATTATAAAGCCAATTGTCATTGATTTTAATGGCTTCCATTTCATAACAAGTGTAGAAATAAATATTTGAAAAATGATGATATAAAGTGCATCAAAGTTGGAGATAAATTCAGCTTCCATAACTCCATTTCTTCCATAATTATTTGCTATAAAAGGGAAGTTCATGGCAAAGAAATCATACATAGGTTTTGTGTCAACCCATTGTTCAATAAATACTGGTAAGGTGAAGAAAAGTTGATTGAACATTGTCCAAAAACCTGCAACAATAAGCAGAAACATAATAAATTTAAAATCTTTTAAAACTTTACCAATGTTGGTAAAAGCTACCGATATAATTTCTTTAAAACTTGATTTTGATTTCACTCTACCAGGTTCTTTGTAGAAAAGTAGAAGTATAAAATTTAAGGCAATAATAACTGCTGAAAGTTGAAAAACTACAGAATAAGAGCTACTTTTAAAGAAAAGGGTTATCATGGGGCCAAAGAAAGCTCCAATATTTACCATCATATAGAAAATACCGAAGCCAACGGATGAATTGCTTTCGTCGGTGGTTTTGGAAATGGTAGCAGAAATTATAGGTTTAAACAGTGCTGCACCTAAAGCTAAATAAAGATAAACGGCAAAAACGCCAGTAAAGGAATCGAAATAAGGGAAGATGAAAAATGCAGATGTGTAAACGGAAAAAGCAATAAAAAGAACTTTTTTGTAGCCATATTTATCGGCAATGGAGCCTGTAATTACTGGTAGAAAGTAAAGAATTCCCGTTCCAATGCCCATTATCCAACCCTTTTGCGATTGAGTAAGTTCTAAGCCTCCCATATCAGAAGAGCTTGTCAAGTAGTTGGCAAAAAGCATAAAAAAGCCATACCAAGCCCATCTTTCGACTAATTCAATGGTGTTGGCAATCCAAAAAGTACGCGGGTATGCCT
Organism: Bacteroidetes bacterium CG2_30_33_31; assembly: GCA_001872625.1. Lineage (GTDB taxonomy): Bacteria > Bacteroidota > Bacteroidia > Bacteroidales > UBA1556 > UBA6267. Next base: position 32,042 of record MNXP01000038.1, on the reverse strand, counting down.
TGAAAATGTTCTTTTTAATCATGTTTTGTGTTTAGATTTAATACACTACAAAATAATGATAAATTTTTTTATAATCAGCATCTTTTATGGATATGCTATTTTTTAAATCTTCGACGGACTTAAATTTACCTTTATATTTTAAATAATTTGAAATCTCAAAAGCTATCTTTTTTCCGATGTATGGATGCTTTTTAAGAGTATTAAAATTTGATTTGTTGAGGTCAATTTTAGTTATGTTACCTATATCAACATTAAAATTTCGATATATTTTTTCATATTTTGCACTATCTACTCCATAGACTTCTCTGAGTTGTTCAACTGAATAAAAACCGCCAAGCATATCTCTATATTTGATTATATTTTTTGCGAAATATTCTCCAATACCGCTCACATCTAACAGACTTTCTGTTGTTGCGGCATTTAACTCAATCTGTAAATATTTTGTTGTAGAGTTCTTTTTAACTTTGCTTTCAGGTTTAATTGTTAGATCCAACAAAATATATGGCTCAAGTCGGTTATAATCATTTGCCGAAAGACAATACATTTTTTTTAAATCCTCTTTTTTAAAAAACTGTCCACCAGCTGAAACATATTTTTGAATTGAATTTGCCTGATATTCGTTTAAGCCAAGCTCTAACCATGACTTCTTAGTCATCATATTTGGGTTGAATGGTTTTAAGTTAATTACAATATTTTTTTCAAGCTTACTTTCCTTAAGGGTATTGTTAAATTGTTGCTTTACAGAATCTTGTGATTTTATGAAATCGTTTATTTCATTTATAGCTCTATCATTATTGATAATTTCTTTTGGAGTATTTGCTTGCCAAAACCGATAAATAATAAGTACAAAAATTAACATCGAAAGAATTACAATTGCTCGTCTTTGACCTTTGTTGAAATTAAATATTTTATTTAAGCTATCAGCCATGGAATAGATTATTTTATTAGAAGTAAAAATACTAATTTATTGCAAAGGTCGAAAGAATAATTAATTTTGCACCTAATTCAGTGTAAAATAAGATATTGGTAATGAAAGAAACAATCGCAATTCTTTGTGGAGGCGGTCCAGCCCCAGGTATAAATGCCGTAATTAGTTCTATTTCAAGAGTTTTTCTAAAGTCTGGTTACAGAGTTATTGGCATTCATGATGGATACAAAGGATTGTTTTCCAAAAGCCCTAAAATTGAAGAATTGAATTTTAGTTTTGCTGATAGGATTCATAATATTGGAGGTTCGGCCTTAAGAATGAGTCGTTTTAAACCAATAGATACTAATTTTAATACAATATTTTTTGAGAAACACAACATCAAGCTTCTTGTTACAATAGGTGGTGACGACACTGCCTCTACAGCAAACAGAATTGCTAATTATCTTACAGTCAATAATATAAAAATTCAAAACATACACGTTCCCAAAACTATTGATAATGATTTGCCTTTGCCAGAAGGCATACCTACCTTCGGTTATCAATCGGCAAAACAGGAAGGTGTATCCATTGCCACCACAGTTTATGAAGATGCTCGCACATCGGGAAATTGGTTTTTAATTTCAGCTATGGGTCGCGAGGCCGGTCATCTTGCTTTTGGTATTGGCTGTGCGCTTAGATTTCCTATGATTATTATTCCTGAAATTTTTAACAAAACAGATGTTTCTATTGATAATATTGTCAGATTAATGATTTCGTCAATTGTCAAAAGAAAAATTCTGGGCATAGAATACGGCGTTATTATTATTTCGGAAGGAGTATTCCATTTTATGAGCGATTTAGAGATAGAGAAATCTGGAGTTAATTTTACTTACGACGACCATGGGCATCCAGAGTTGGGTAATGTTAGTAAAGCTCATATATTCAATTATGTACTCAATAAAAAATTAAAAGAATTGGGCATTAGCATAAAAAGCAGGCCAGTAGAATTGGGTTATGAAATACGATGCATTCGTCCTACTGCATACGATCTTTTGTATTGTAATTTGCTCGGAATGGGGGTAAAAAAACTCTATGATTCAGGTTATACAGGATGCATGGTTACAGCCGACCATCTTGGAAATATTTCGCCATTATTTTTGAAGGATGTGGAAGATGAGAATGGCAAAATTAAGCCACGTCTTGTTAATATAGAATCGGCAAAAGCTAAAGTTATTTTTGATGATGGACTTCAATATATAACTCCGGGAGATTACGAAGAAGCAAAAACCTTTATTCCAAATCCAGAATATTACGACTTTAGGAAAATATTAAAATGGAGTTAAATACTCTTTAAAGAGATTTTAGAACTAAAGCTAAGGCTTTAGAAATAACATTTTTCAAAGACTTAAAATCGTAGTCAATTTTACCTAAGAAAATGAAAGCAATATTCATTTTTCTGCCGCTACGAATCAATTCGTCATTCAATTTATGCTTAGTAATTCTATAGCTTTCCCGAATGTGGCGTTTGATGAGATTTCTTTTTACGGCCGATTTAATATTTCTTTTAGGGACAGTTATTAAAATTTCTGCACCAAAATTCTCATCGTCAGCAACTTTTAAATAAATAATTTTTATAGGATAAATAAAAAATGACTTCCCGTCTTTAAAGACACTTTCTATCTTTTTTTTGGAATGTAGCCTTTCTTTCTTCGAGAGAGTATTTCTCATGTTCGCAATATTTAGAAGCGAAAAAATAAATTATGTTATATATTGACTAACAGCAATAAAAGAGCGGAAAATATATAATTATCTTTTTCTTTTTCTTTGTTCAGAAACAAATTCTTCTATAGCTTTCGACATAGAAGGCGCTTTCTTTGTTGGTGCTTCAATTTGAATTTCCAGACCATGGTCTTTGGCAATCTGAGCAGTTGAAGTTCCAAAAGTTGCTATTTTTACATTATTTTGTTTGAATTCTGGAAAATTGTTGAATAGAGCTTTAACTCCAGTAGGACTAAAAAACACCAACATTTCATATTTACTTATATCCAAATCAGATAAATCGGCTGCAAGAGTCCGATAAAGTATTGCTGTCTTGAAATGGAATTTGTTCTTTTTTAGTTTGTCGGGAATATCTTTTTTATGAATTTCGGAACAAGGATAGAAAAATTTGTCTGTTTTGTATTTCTTCATAATCTCTAGCAAATCATCGAAACTCTGTTGACCATGGAAGATTTTTCTCTTGCGAAATTGTACGTATTTTTGAAGATAGTATGCTGTTGATTCAGAGATGCAAAAATATTTCATCGTTTCTGGAACGGTAAATCTTAATTCTTTAGCTATTCTAAAATAGTTATCTACAGCTTGACGGGAAGTAAAAATTACAGCTGTGTAATCAGAAATATTAATTCTATTTTGTCTAAATTCCTTACTCGTAACGCCCTCAATAGTTATAAACATTTGGTAATCAATTTCCAAGTTAAATTCATCCACAAGATGAGTGTAAGGCGATTTTTCCAAATCTGGCGGAGCAGGTTGGGAAATCAGTATATTTTTTACTTTCAAAACTTTAGCTCTTAGGTTAATACTTGCTTTAGTTCTCTGAAATTGACAATTTATATATAAATATTTAAAAGCTTATATAATATAAAAAAGGGCAAAATTTCAAGACTGCAAAGATATAGAAATATTTGGTACACTTGAAAGTTTGAACTTGCTCTAATTTGCAAATACATTTTAAAAATTTTAATGAGAAAAATAGTGGCAATTATTCCAAGTGAAATATAGCTGAATATCAAGTTATTGTATCCATAGATTAATATAAAATTTAGAGGTACTAAAGCAACGGTTTTTGCAAATCCAGAGTCGTTTTTTATATTTATCAACTGCATGGCGTTGTCGTAAGTCGAAAAAAGTAGTCCAGAAAGTGTAATTATAAGCGTCTTGGCAACAGAAAATAAAAGCACAATCAAAGTAATTATTCCAAAATATTTTAGGTCTGCAGTGGGGTTTGTTTTTACCCCAAAAATGTGTAAAAGTTCAAAGACAAATACTGAAATATTTGCGTAAAAAATTATATTAATAATTTGTGGAATAAGTCCTGCAGCTTGTTCTGTGGTATAGTTTACGCCATGATATTTTTCAATAAAAAAGCCCAATATTCTGTATTTCATATACTTTACGAAAACCATTCTCATGATAGCGAATATTATAAGCGAAAGAAGGAGAATCCAAAAAGGTTGAAAATTGCTTTTTTGTATGAGTACTTTTTGCGAAAATGAATGTGCTGAAAGGCTGCTTTTTTGAAAGATTGTGGCAGCAGGGTGTTTAGGTGCAATTTTTATTGTGTCTAAAATATTTGCAGGTATTTGGTTGAAGAGAAATGCATCCTTATAAAAAACCGTATCTTTTATAGCTTCCATTAAAATAAATTTACATATAAACTTTTAGCAAGTTCAATTTCATCTTTTACAGATTTACTACAAACTTGAATCATCAATTTATTTTAACTCCAATAATTATAATGTCATCAATCTGCTCAATTTCACCACGCCAAGCAATTATAGTGTCTTCCAAAATTTTGCTTTGTTCTTCCATAGGTTTGTTATAAATTTCAAGAATCAAATCTTTAAAGCGCTTGGTCATAAATTTTTTCCCTTCGGCGCCTCCAAACTGATCAATATAGCCATCAGATAAGATGTAATAGACATCTCCTTTCATCATGGTAAATTTGCTGTTTGAAAAAGGGCTATCCATTCTATCGTGCACGCCAACGGGCATTCTGTCGGCTTTTATAACTTCAATTTTGCCATTTCTTACCATATACAAAGGATTATAAGCTCCCGAAAATTCCATAAGCATATTTTCAAAATCATAAACACAAAGAGAAATATCCATTCCATCTTTGGTGTCGGTTTTACTACCTTCTTGGTTTAAAGATGTTATCACATTGTGGCGTAGATGATTAAGAGCATCAGCGGCATTTTGTACTTCGGGCATATTGGCAATTTGATTTAAGAATGAGATTCCCATAATGCTCATAAAAGCACCTGGAACTCCATGTCCTGTGCAATCGGCTGCGGCAAGCACAGTTTTATTATTTTTATGCATCATCCAATAAAAATCGCCGCTGACAATATCTCGTGGTCGCCAAAGTACAAAATTTTCAGGGAAATATTTATTCATCTGCTCTTTTGTTGGAGATACTGCCATCTGAATTCTTTTGGCATAATGAATACTATCGAGAATATTTTGATTTTTCTCTTCCAATTCATCTTTTTGAGCTTGAATTTCGGCTGTAGCCTCGCGAATAATCTTTTTCAAACCTCTCGTGGAGACGGTTATTGCACCCCAAACAAATCCAACGAAAAGCAGAAAATATCCAATATAAGCCCATAAGGTTCGATACCATGGTGGATTAATGATAAATTTGAAAGTAGCTTCATCGCTTATATTTCCTAGCCTATCCATGGCTCTCAACTTAAAGGTATAGCTGCCTTCGGGCAAATTTGTAAATCTTTCTTGACTTCTAATATCCCAAGCGCTCCAAACATTTTCGAAGCCTTCGAGCATATAAGAATACAAAACCGTTTCTTCGTTGTTGCGAAGAAGCGATGCAAAATCGAATATTAGTTTATTGTTTTTATATTCAATAATTTCTTCAGTTCCTTTAAGTTGTGAGGTATATTGACGTCCTTCATAGAAATCATATCCATCAAAAATAGTATCTTCTCCGGCTATTACTTGATATACGTAGCTATTAAATTTAGGAACATTTGCTGGTTTAAAATCTTGTATGTATTTGTAAAGTGAGCTTACTCCACCAAACCACAATATATTGTTTATATCTTCAAACATCACATTGAAAATATCACCTTTCCCATTGGCTTCAAAAGGTTTTTGGATGAAATATTTATCGTGTAATTTGTTGGGAATCAATTTATAAATCTGAAGTCTGGTTTCGTCGGCATTTTTGGAAATTATCCATACATTATTGGCAGAATCTTCATAAATTCTATGGCATTGTTTGCCTTTTCTGTTCGCTTTATCATAAAAAATATCTCCAAATTTGGAACAAGGCACAAAGATATTTTTATTATTTATGGTAAATATGCCTTCACCAGTACCAAACACCATGTGACCGCCAATATATTTTGGGTAAATGGCATTGTCTTTAGGCAGCCCGTCTTTAGAAGAGAAAATCTTTAAATCGAAGTTAGTAATTTTGTTTTTTTCAAAAACCATATTTGAAAGTTTAGCTACTTCCGATAGTCCGCTACCAGTCCAAATAATTCCATTAGCATCTTGTTCTACCTGCCGGCATTGAATTTTTATTCCAGGCACTCTTCCTTCGAGTACGAATGATTTTCCATTAAAATATAGCGAAGCCAAACCATCGTCTAATCCAACCCAAAGTCTGTTTGGATCTTTTTTATCTTGAATCATTGCCCATGCAATTGCAGGCGATATATTAATTAATTTGCCCTTATTATCCAATGCCACCAATCCGTCGTTTGTAATAATCAAGAGTAAATCTATATCTTTTGTTTTGAAATTCAACAGATTATAGCATGCCATATCAACTAATGGCTGCTTGATTCGTGAAAACTTTGCCAAGCTTGCAGTTTCCAGACCATTGTTCAAAACAAAGAATCCTTCATTTGAAGCTAAGTATAACTTTCCATTGAATCTTTTTACGCTTTCAATAATTCCGCTATAATCAGATTTTTCCGGTATAAATTTTTCCCAGTTGTCATCAAGTTTTATACGGCTTATTCCTTTCCCCATTGCAGCCCAAAGTTGATGTTGCTTGTCGAAGTATAATGAATTAATAAGATTGTTGGAAAGGTTTGATTTAGAATCAATTTTTCTGATAATATCACCTTTCTCATTAGTCAAATAAATTCCAATATCATAAAAACCTATAGCAAATAAATTTTTATTAAGCCTCACTAAAGAGCTGGGCTTCTGTTTATTAATTACATTTATGCTGTTAAAAGAGTAAGCTTTGGTAACTAAAATATCATTTTCAGTTTTATAAAGAAAAAATCCATTATGCTCGCTATAAGCTATATTCCATTCTTCATTAAATTTAGTGCTGAGTCCAATTGCCGGAGCTTTTATAGTTTTAAATTTCCCATTTTCATCAATTTGGTCAGTTTCCTTTTGATATAAAATCTGCTCGGTATTTCTAATATTTTTAATCTTTTGACCATCAATTTTTTGAAGTCCATAAAAATCAATTTTTAAAAGAATCTCATCTTTAAAATTTAATAAGCCTCTTATAATATTTTTTGATTCTATTGTTTTAAGCTCTTTTTGATTCCATATAAAAAGATAATCAGAACAAGCAAAATATATATAATCGCCTTTAGCTTCAATGGAATGTATATCGCCTAAATTTGTAATTGAAGTATCAACTTTGTTGTGAAGCGAGAAATATTTAAGTCTTTTTGTGGTGGAGCCATCTTTTTTTTTAATTTTTTCGGGTTTAAAATATCCAAACTCATTTACACCGCCAACATAAATAATTCCATTATTAGCTATTTTTATTGATTTCACCTCTGTGAAATTGCTTAATTTGTATTTGCGCCAAATACCGCCGCGATATTCCAGCAGCCCCTCTTTATTTCCAACGTAAATTATTCCGCTTTCGCTCTGTGAAACACAGAAATTTTGCACCTGTGAATTAAAATCGTCTTGACCAAAATTTTTGATAGATAAAAATCCAAGCTCATCTTGTGAAAAAGCTAAACAGCTTAATATCAAAAAAATAGCTAATAAAATATTTCTCATAGATTTCAAAATAATTTATAAAAATTGGCTTTGCTAAAATAAGTCTTCATTGCAAATTTGAAAGAGTAAAGGTAAATTTTTTTTGCTTACTGACTTATTTTTTTTGACAGCTTAGCTTGTAGAACTGTTGGTGAGTTATGCTCATTAGTAAGTGCCTATAAACCAAGTTTATTGGCTAAGTTATTTTATTCCACCATAGCAAAAGTCGATTTCTGCCGCTGTCTTTATTTTCTAATGCTGATATATTTTGAATATATGTTTGGCATCGAAAAATTTTTGTTGCAGGAGGGAACAAAACTGAAGAAAAAGCAATTTATAGAAGTCTTCATAAAATAATCCTTAAGAGGAATAATTTTGCATAAATTTGCAAATAAGTTCCTTAAAATCAAGGGAGCTAAATTTTGTATTATTAAAATTAAATATAATGAATTCTGAATCAGAGGAATATAAAACTACTTCATGTTGTAGAACTCCTGCAGATGCTCAGATGAACGAAAATAAATCGCAGCACAGTTGCTGTAAATTAGATAGTTATAATTGGCTTGAAAATATTGATGAAATACTTGGAGAGCGCAAATTTGATTGTGTTGAAATTCGTTTTAAGAACAGCAGGAAAGATTTTTTTACGGTACCCAAAGGCTTAGAGCTTAAATGTGGCGACATTGTAGCTGTGGAAGCTTCGCCAGGACATGATATTGGCTGGGTGAGTTTGACAGGTGAAACTGCTAAACTTCAGATGTATAGAAAAAATAAAGGTATCATTAGTGAGGAATTGAAGAAAGTGTATCGCATAGCACGTCAAGGAGATATCGACAAATGGAATAGCGTTTCAGCTATGGAAAAAGATACCATGATAAAAACAAGAAGATTCATTGGCCAACTGAATCTCGATATGAAAATTAATGACGTTGAATATCAAGGCGATGGAACAAAAGCAATATTTTATTATACTGCCGATGAAAGAGTGGATTTCCGTCAGTTAATAAAAATCTTAGCCGACGAATTCAATATTCGAATAGAGATGAAGCAAATTGGTGTTCGTCAAGAATCAGGCAAATTAGGAGGTATTGGCCCTTGTGGAAGAGAGTTATGCTGTTCTTCTTGGATTACAAATTTTAAGTCAGTTTCCACTGTTTCAGCTCGCACCCAGAACTTATCGCTTAACCCACAAAAGCTTGCTGGTCAATGTGGTAAATTGAAATGTTGCCTTAATTTTGAACAAGAAACTTATGTAGAAGAGGCTGCCAAATTTCCAGATACAAGAATCCCATTAAGAACAAAAATTGGTGATGCTACTTTTATGAAAATGGACACTCTCAGAGGCATAATGTGGTATTCATTTCTAAATGGTGGAGAAAGCTTTGTGGAGCTTAGCAGAGATGCCGTAAATGAAATAATTCAGCAAAATAAGAAAAACATTATTCCCGAATCTTTAGATGCCTTTACTGCAGTTGAAGTGGAAGGTATAAAATTCGATAATGTTACTGGCCAAGATGACCTTACTCGTTTTGATAATGTCGACAAGCGCAAACATAAATCAAAGTTTAGAAATAAATCTAAGAATTTTAAAGGCAATAGAAATCAGAATAATTTTAAAGAAAGTGGCCAAAGAAATAATGATAATAAGAATGTCAATGAGTAAAATAATTTGGATTAATTTTTACGCATTTTTCTTGCTTTTTTTAGTATCAAGTTGCAATAATCAAGCTTATTTCGACAAAACTAAAGATATTGGCAATTCATGGAAAGCGCAAGAAAAAGTTAGCTTTGTAGTTGAAATAACCGATTCCATCAAGGCCTTCGATTTCTATATAAATATAAGAAATACTGTAGATTACAGATATTCAAATGTTTTTGTCTTTCTCAAAACCAATTTTCCCGATGGCAGATATTCTATCGACACTATAAATATTTGGCTTGCCGACCCACAAGGAAATTGGTTAGGCAAAGGCTTTGGCAAATATCGCGATAACTCAGTACTTTTTAAACACGACGGTCGTTTTCCAATGAAAGGAAAATACCGCTTTGAATTTGAACAAGCCATGCGTGAAGAAAGCTTAGTAGGACTCTCAGCTTTGGGAATTAGAATCGAAGATAGTAGAATTAAAGAATAATAACAATGGCAAAAAACAAATCAACGCATGTTGAAGGAGATAAACTAAAAAAAGCCATAAAATATTTATGGATAAGTTTTGGAGGAGGGCTTGGCTTCATTATTTTACTCCTAACGCTTATATCTCTGGGCTGGCTTGGTTATATGCCTTCCATCGAAGAGTTAGAAAATCCTAAGAGCAATTTGGCTGCTGAAATTATTTCTGCCGATCAGGTGGTAATAGGAACTTATTATATCGAAAATCGCTCAAATAGTAGCATCGACGAGATTTCCCCCAATGTTATTCATGCTCTTGTTGCCACAGAAGATGCACGTTTTTACCAGCATTCTGCCGTTGATGTACGTGGACTAATTCGCGCTATGGTTCATTTAGGACGTGATGGTGGAGCCAGTACCATTACTCAGCAGCTTGCAAAAAATCTCTTCCCCAGAGAAGATTTAGGAATTATTGGCACCGTCTTCCGGAAATTGAAAGAATGGGTGATTGCAGTAAAACTCGAATACAACTATACTAAAGAAGAGATTTTGTCCATGTATCTTAACACAGTAGGTTTTGGCAATAATTCTTATGGGATAAAAACTGCCGCCAGAACATATTTCGACAAATCTCCCGCCGAACTCAATGTTGAAGAATCGGCAATTTTAATCGGCATGCTTAAAGCTCCTTCATGGTATAACCCTGTAAGAAACCATGATAGAGCATTGGTAAGGCGAAATGTGGTGATAAATCAAATGGAAAAGTACGAATATCTCACTGAAGCACAAAGTGATTCCCTAAAAATGACACCACTTGATGTATCCAAATTTCAAATACAAAACCAAAATGAAGGAGTGGCAACCTATTTCCGTGAATATCTTAGAGGCGAAATGGATGAGTGGTGTAAAACACATTTTAAACAAGATGGCTCACCCTACAATTTATATAAAGATGGCTTGAAAATTTATACTACCATAAATTCCAGAATGCAAAAATATGCAGAAGAAGCTGTCTTTGAACACCTTGGAAAGGATTTACAACTTTCATTTTATAAACATTGGAGCAACAAAAAACTCTATCCTGATGCACCATTTTTTCAACTTAATAAAGAGCAGAAAAATAAAATAATGATGGATGCAATGAGGCGTTCTGATAGATATTTCCAACTGAAAAAAGATGGACTCGATGAAGATGAGATAGTTAAGAATTTTAATACAAAAGTTGAGATGAATGTTTTTTCTTATAGAGGAGAAATTGACACCGTGATGACTCCTTTGGACAGCATTCTCTATTACAAATTTTTTCTTCAAGCGGGTCTTATGGCTATAGAGCCTCAGACAGGATTTGTTAGAGCTTATGTGGGCGGAATAAATTACAAACATTTTAAATATGACCATGTATCATTAGCCAAAAGACAAGTAGGTTCTACATTTAAACCTTTTGTGTATGCCTCTGCTTTTCAAGAACTTGGCTATACTCCCTGCACAGAAGTTCCAAATGTTCCTGTAACTTTTGATATGCCCGATGGGCAGCCAGATTATACACCAAGAAACTCCGACAAAGCCCGCGAAGGCGAAATGGTTACTCTTAAATGGGCCTTGGCAAATTCAATAAATTATATTTCTGCCTTTCTAATAAAAAGAGTGAAACCTGCTAAGGTTGTGGAATTAACACGTAAATTGGGAATCACTTCTGATATCGATCCCGTGCCAGCAATTTGCCTTGGTACTCCCTCGCTTTCAGTTTATGAAATGACTGGTGCTTTAGCAACTTTTGCCAATCAAGGAGTTTATAATAAGCCTGTTTTTATAACTCGTATTGAAGATAAAAATGGAAATGTTATTGAGTCTTTTAAACGCGAATCTAATGAAGCTATGAGCGAAACTACTGCTTTTCTTATGCTTGGTTTGATGAAAGGAGTTGTGGAATTTGGTACTGGCATTAGGCTTAGATATAGATATAATCTTAACAACCCAATTGCTGGAAAAACTGGCACCACCGATAATAATTCCGATGGTTGGTTTATGGGTCTTACTCCCGATTTGGTTACTGGAATTTGGGTTGGTGCCGAAGATAGAAGTGTTCACTTTCGTTCAACTTCCTTAGGACAAGGGGCAAGCATGGCTTTGCCAGTATGGGCTATATTTATGAAAAAGATTTATGACGACCCTCAGCTAAAATTTAGCAAAGGCGATTTTCTTAAGCCAGACAATATGGATGTGGAGTTAGATTGTGCCAAATTTCAACAGCAACAAAACCAAAATAAATTTAATGTGGATGATTTCGATAAATAATGAAACAATAATTATTTCCAGTCGCCACCAGCTTTTATCAACTCAATTAATTGATTTACAGCTTCATTTTGTGGAATATTTTTTATAACCACCTCTTTGCCTTTATAAAGATTTATTTTGTTTGGACCTGCCCCCACATAGCCATAATCGGCGTCGGCCATTTCGCCAGGACCATTGACAATGCAGCCCATAATGCCAATTTTTACTCCTACCAGATGATCTGTGGCAGCCTTAATTTGTGCAGTGGCTTCCTGCAAATCGAATAATGTTCTTCCACATGATGGACAAGAAATGAAATCAGCTCTGGTAAATCTTGTGCGCGCAGCTTGTAAAAGTGAAAGGCTAAAATCTGTTATTTCTTTAGGACTTATTGAATTGTTTTCTATAAAAACACCATCGCCAAAACCATCGATAAATAGCGGCCCAAAATCCATAGATGCTCTCAGAATCATTTCATCTTTTGTAAGACCCGAATAATTTTTATAAAGAATTACAGCAGCATCTATATTATTATTTATCAGATAAATAAACATTCTTCTAAGCTCTGGCATCCAGAAATTATTTTGGCTTCTAAAAATTAATACAAGAGGCTTTTCTACTTTTTTAAGAAGCGAAATCGACTTCTGTAAGTCAGCAATTTCTACAAACACAAAGTTTATTTCTTGGCTCAAATTAGATTCATAAGCCAGTTCAGTAAAGTTTAAGATTTTATAAGATTTACTGTTAAAAATCAAAGATTTATCTTCATTAATTTTAATGTCCTTGCCAAAAACTACAGGCACATTTTTGCCTCCGATGTTGCCCAACGTCTTTGAAAATCTTTTGCTAAATTCGAATGGATTAATAGGGTTTTTATCAAGATTAGCAATGGGTTTGTGGTTGGCAAAAGTTTTTGCATACTTCACAATAGCTTTTGCCACTGGAATTTCATTTTCAGGTTCATCGGTCAAAGAAACTCTAATAGTGTCGCCAATGCCATCATAGAGCAGGGCTCCATTTCCGGCAGCAGATTTAATAATTCCATCTTCGCCATTACCAGCTTCTGTAACTCCGAGATGAATAGGGAAGTTCATTTTTTCTACATTCATTCGAAATACCAGATAGCGATAGGCTTGTACCATAACACGTATATTGCTGGCTTTCATGGAAATAACAATATCAAAGAATTCCATTTCCACAGCCATTTTCAGATATTCCATTGCAGCTTCCACCATTCCTTTTGGTGTGTCACCATAGCGACTCATGATTCTTTGGGATAAGCTTCCGTGGTTGGAACCTATTCTAATGGCAACATTATTTTGCTTACAGTAACTTAAAAGTGGGCTTACTTTTTCTTTAATTTTTAATAGCGCTTCTTGATATTCCTCGTCAGTAAAATCTACTTTCGACTTGCTCACTTCGGCGTAATTTCCAGGATTTATTCTCACTTTTTCAACCCATTTAGCAGCTTCTAAGGCAGCTCCAGGATTAAAATGAATATCTGCCACCAAGGGCTGGAAATATCCTTTTTTTATAAGTTCTTCTTTAATATTTTTTAGGTTTTCGGCATCTTTTGCTGTTGGCGCTGTCAGGCGAACAATTTCTCCGCCGGCATCAATAATTCTGATACTCTGTTCCACATTAGCCATAGTTTCCAGTGGGCGGTGGTTGGTCATAGATTGCAGGGCAATTTTATTTTTGCCGCCAATAAGCATATTGCCAATTTTTACTTCACGAGTTTCCCAGCGTTGATATTTGGTGATGCTGTGGCAATATTTATCTTTCATAAGTTAATTTTGTTTTCAATTTGGAATAAATCCCAATCCAAGCCTACATTTATTTTATCTCTCAAAAGTTTCAATTCATCAAATTTCAGGCTAATGGTTTTAGTGAATTCAATGCCAGCTTTTTCATGAAATAGAGGATTTCCTTTGGCATCACAAATATTGGAATCTCCTGTATGATGGAATCTATTTGCATCAAAGCCTACGCGATTTACTCCAATGGCAAAAGCCTGATTTTCAATTGCTCTTGCTGCTAATAAAGTTGTCCAAATGATATTTCTTACTTCGGGCCAGCTGGCTACGGTAAGCAAAATATCGTATTGGTAAACTCCTTTTGAATAGGTGTTTTTTGCCCAAACAGGAAAGCGCAAGTCGTAACAAATCAAGAAGTTTATTTTCCAACCATTTATATTGGCAATAAGGCTATCTTGTCCCATAGAATAGAAATTATCTTCGCCAGCCATTCTAAAAAGATGCCTTTTGTTGTAGGTTTGATAGTCGCCCCGAGGACTTACTAAGAAAAGTCGGTTGAAGAATAAGCCATTTTCCAGAACTATGAAACTGCCAGCGAGAAAAGCATTTTTTTCTTTTGCGCGAGTTTTCATCCATGCTAATGTAATTCCATTTTCTTCTTCAGCAAAATCTTTGGGATTCATGCTAAAACCAGTGGTGAACATTTCTGGGAGGATTATTAAATCTGTATTTTCTTTAATATCAGCTATTTTGTTTTGAAAATTATTTAAATTAGCTGTTTTATTTTCCCATACCAAATCTGATTGGATAAGAGTAATTGTTAAATCTTGCATAATTTTTCTGCTGCTTGTTCTAAAGTATTATCATTCTTTGCGAAGCAAATTCTTATACTTTTATTGTCGAAATTGTCGCTATAAAAATAGGAAAGCGGAATGGTAGCCACTCCAACTTCTTTAGCGAGCCAATGGGTAAACTCCATATCGTGCATGTCGGATAAAGCCGAATAATCGAAAAGTTGAAAATAAGTTCCATGAGCAGGTATAGCCTTTAGTTTGGAATTTTTCATCAGCTGCATAAAATAATCGCGCTTTTGTTGGTAAAATTCCGACACATGAAGATAGTTTTCTGAATCTTCCATATATTCGGCAATAGCCAGCTGCATTGGATGATTTCCAGCAAAAACCACATTCTGATGAATTTTTCTAAATTCTTTCATCATAGAATCGGGAGCCAAGCAGAAACCTATTTTCCAGCCAGTTACATGAAAAGTCTTGCCAAATGACCCTATAAGAAAACTTCTATTTGCGAGTTCAGCAAATCTACATACCGACTGATGTTGTTCGCCGTCGAAGATAATATGCTCATAAACTTCGTCGCTCACAACCACAATATCAGTCCCATTAGTTAGCTCCTGTAGCTTTAGCATATCTTGGTAATCAAAGATTGCTGAGGTAGGATTGTGAGGCGTGTTGAAAACCACCATTTTAGTTTTTTCTGTCATAAGGTCTTCAAACTCTTGCCAATCCATTTTGTAGTTAGGAGCTTTAAGTTTTATAGGAATAGATTTTCCGCCAAGCATTTCGATTGCTGGGTGATAAATATCGAAGGCTGGTTCCACTACTATGACCTCGTCGCCAGGTTGTACAACAGTTGTGATAGCGCAATAAATGGCTTGTGTGGCGCCAGAAGTAATAGTTATTTCGGTGATAGGGTCATAAAATTTATTGTGGTTAAGCACAAAAGAATTGCTTAAAACTTCTCTTAGCCTTAGTGCTCCTTGCATAGGTGCATACTGATTGAAACCTCTTTGCATATAGCTACTAACCAGTGATATAAGTTTTGGAGCTACCTCGAAATCGGGGAAACCTTGAGCTAAATTTAAGGCATTATATTTTTGAGCCACTTGGTTCATCACTGTGAAAATAGTAGTGGCAGCTTTTGGTAATTTACTTTTGAATTTGGGTGTATTCATATATAAAATGATTAGGTGGCAAAGCTAAGGTTTTTTATGTTTTTGTGTGAAATGATATTAGTTTGTTATTTTACTGAAATAATGATTGAAGAGTGTAAATGCAAAAAATAACTTTTAAGTTTTTTCGGCTCGATAAATAAAAAATTTGGAGAGATTTTATTTCACCTTGAGCATTTGTCATTATCATCAGCGAAATTCAAATCCACCTTACTACCAAAGAATTTTACCAGATTTATAATGAGCCATGCCGGAGTATTAAATACTCCAAGCTCACGCACGAAATTCGCTCCTGAGCGACTCCTTTCGCATGGGAGCGGGGGGTTATTTAAATTAAGACCAAGAAACATGGAATAAAAGCCTATTGTTTTTTTAAATATGGACTAAATGCATTAGCTAAAGTCATTAATAACAACGATTTAAAAACTATTTTTGAATTCAGTAAATTTTTGTCATGTGCTTAATGATATTTATTTAGTTTTGTGTTATTATAGTAACAAATATAAACTTATGAAAATTTTAATTATTTCTATTTTGGTCTCTCTCATGGTTGGGAGCAGTTCCACCGAAACCAAGGTCTATAAGCCATACGTTTTGGGAACAAAAACTTCTGAATCTTTAGCAGTTGCTACTCAGAATATTAGTGCAATGCTTGTGAAGCAAGGTTTTACAATTGAAGGGGTTTACAAGCCTACATGGGATTCCAAAAGAACCGTTATTTGCGTAAGTTCAAAAAATCTCATAAAAGCAGCTCAACAAATTGGTGGCTTGGCAGGTTTTGCTTCTGTCTTGCGCGTTGGCATTACCCAAAATGGTGCAGAAGTCGAAATCTCCTATACTAACCCTTATTATTGGGGCAATGCCTATTATGGCTCCAAATATCCCAAGGTAGAGGCTGAGTATATTGCTGTTAATAATGCTTTTATCAAAACAATGAAATCCTATGGAACTTATACAGGAAAGTTTTATGGTTCTGCCAAAGGCGTTGAGGAAGATGACCTTCGCGACTATCAATATATGATTGGAATGCCTCAATTCGACGATGTTGTTGTGGTTAAAGATTTTGAGTCGTATGCTGTTGCAACAGCTAAAATTGATGCAAATTTGAAGGCTGGAAGCACTATCTTTAAGAAAGTGTATGATATTCAGATTCCCGGGAAAAACTTAAAACTTTATGGTATTGCTATATTGGGAGAAATGGGGGAAAAATCTTTTATGCCTAAAATAGATATTGGCAATCCGAAACATACCGCATTTTTGCCTTATGAGTTGTTGGTAAAAGATGATAAAGTGTATATGCTTCATGGTCGTTTTAGAATTGCGGTTTCTTTTCCAGATCTTACTATGGCTACTTTTAGCAAAATAATGTCAACACCTGGCGATATTGAAAAGGTAATGAAGTTGGTTTGTAAATAGAATCAGCATTTTATATTGAGTTTTGAATTAAAGAATGAGGTTGTCCAATTTTGTACTGTCCATAGCTCACGCAAGAAATACGCTCCTGAGCGACTTCTTTCGCATGGGATTGGGAGTTAATTTAAATTAAGTCCAAAAAACATGGAATAAAAGCTTATTGCCTTTTTAAATATGGACTAAATTCATTAGCTAAAGTCATTAATAACAACGATTTAAAAACTATTTTTGAATTTAGTAAATTTTTGTCATTGGCTTTGTAGTTGATATTTAAATTTTCCCCATTGTTATTTTCATTTTGCGACGCAATTTTTGGTAAGATTTTTTCAGTTCATCGGTTAATTCAAAGGATTTATTTTTTGAAAATTTTTGATGGTAAAACGATTTTGATAATTGAAAATTCCGGCGTAGATAAAATTCATGAAACGAATGTTCTGCAACTCTTTAAAAAAATTAAACAACTCCTTGTCAATTGTATTTAGAGCTATATTTTCATAAATTTATCAACGTAAACTTTCCCCTGAGCATCTGTAAATTGAAGTAAATATATACCTTTAGGGAACCGATTAATATCAATTTGCACCGAAGAAGCATATATTTTTTGGGATGCCAAAAGGCAACCATAAAAATCATAAATTTTTACCTGACTCATTTGCGTACCTTGAATATTAAACTCTATGTTCAATCTATCGCTTGTTGGATTGGGGTAAATTTTATATTTAAAATCTGAAGTTGCGCTATTAATGCCAACATGGTTTAAATAATACTCACAATCTAATCCCGAGGGATTATATAAGGTTATACTATCAATACCAAAGCATTTGAAATTAAAAAGGTAATATTCGGCAATAATACTGGAGTCACAAAATACTGGGCGTGGAATTAATGTTGAATTAATATCGGAGTAATTAATTTCGGCCAAGCCAATACCTTCAATGGCCTTACCCTTAATATAATAGGCAGCGCCTACATTGGATTGAATTTCGATAAATCTTTTTGTTTGCCCCACAATTTGAATGTTTCCTATAGCTGTAACAAAAATTTTAGTTGTATCGCAAGCTTGTGAGGTAGAATCAGATGAAAAAATCCATGAATCACCTACAGATGCACCGAAATCATAGAGCATTTTAAATCCACCATTTTCATATAAATATACGGTATCACCAACATTATAAAAATAATAATCCTCTATATTGTATGGCCCTCCACCTTGGTAAGTACCATTGGGCTGGGGGTAAAAACTAAATACCGACTCCACAACTTTTTGACACAAATGATTATAAATCAGAGTATCCGACTTATACTCATACTTATAAAAGCCAACAGCACTTAAATCAGAATAATCATAGTGCCATACAGAATTAGGTTGAATCCAATTTTGTGAGATTATATTCAAATGAAAAAATACGGAAATTAATACTATAGCAAAGGTTTTCATAATATTATTATTTATGGACATATTAGCAGCGAATGTAAGAATATTATTCACAATAACATGACAATAAATTTATTGAATTTTTAATAAATTTGCAAATCTTATTATGAATTTCATTAATGCACAAAAGGAGGGATGATGCAAAAGAAACCAAAGAAGAACGTTAAGCAATATATCAACAAAAAATAATATGAACCCAGAAGTAGATTTTTATTTTGACAATGCCAAAAAATGGCACGACGAATTTGAAAAGTTGAGAGCCATAGTTTTAGATTGTGGTCTTGAGGAAGGATTAAAGTGGGGCGTTCCTTGTTATATTTTTCAGAAAAGTAATATTGTTTTAATTCATGGATTTAAAGAATATTGTGCACTATTATTTTTCAAAGGAGCTTTGCTAAATGATGCTAATGGAATTCTAATTCAACAGACGAAAAATGTGCAAGCTGCACGTCATATTCGCTTTACCAATGTGCATGAAATTATGAATATGCATGCTATTTTGAAAGCATACATTTATGAAGCAATTGAGATAGAAAAAGCAGGTTTGAAGATAGAATTTATAAAAAATGCCGAGCTTATTTTGCCTGAAGAATTTCAAAATAAATTAGACATAAATCCCTTACTAAAAACCGCTTTTTATGCTTTAACCCCTGGACGCCAAAGAGCCTACATTCTTTATTTTTCAGCTCCCAAACAATCAATAACTCGAATATCGAGAATTGAAAAATATATGCAACAGATTTTCCTTGGAAAAGGGCTAAATGATTAGAAAAACATTAAACAATCTGAAACCATTTCAATGTCATTTTCAATGAGTTTTCTCCCTTTGCCATTCAAAATTTTAAAAGTTTTTTGATGGCATGATTTCTTTTAAAATTGTTCTCTGGCAACAAATTTAATAAAATCATCAAAGACGAAAATAATAGATGTTTTTAATTATTAACTCAATAAAACATCTTATAATTTTTATTAAAATTGCAAAATTAAGCAGTGGGGATTAATTAAAGTCTAAAATTTTGATTTTCATCAAGTTAAACAAAACATAAAACATTAGAGAAAGAATTATTACATGAAAAGTATAAAGAAAGCGTTGATTTCAGTTTATCATAAAGAGGGGCTAAAAGAAATTATAAAGAAGCTAAATTCAAAAGAAATAGAGATTTATTCGACAGGAGGTACTTGGAAATATCTTTATAACCTTGGTATTAAGGCTATTAAAATTGAAGATATCACAGGATATCCATCGATTCTTGGTGGAAGAGTGAAAACCTTGCATCCGAAAGTTTTTGGTGGAATTTTATCTCGCAGCGATATAAGCGAAGATCAAGCGCAGATTTTGGAGTTTGATATTCCAATTTTCGACCTTGTAATTGTAGATTTATATCCTTTTGAAGAGACCGTGGCTAGCACAAATAATGAGACTGAAATCATCGAGAAAATTGATATAGGAGGAATTTCACTTATTAGAGCCGCTGCCAAAAACTACCAAGACGTTCTTGTGGTTCCATCAAAAGAATATTATAAAGAATTCATGGAAATGATGGCAACCAATGATTTTAAAAGCTCTCTCGAAGACAGAAAACGTTTTGCCATGAATGCTTTCAAAGTAAGTTCACATTATGATTCGGCTATATTTCAGTATTTTAAAGATGGCGATCCATCTCAGGCTTTGGTAATTAGCGAAATAGAATCGCGCCCTTTACGCTATGGCGAAAACCCTCATCAAGCAGGATTTTTCTATGGTCATTTAGAAAATATGCTCGATAAATTAAATGGGAAAGAAATTTCTTACAATAATATTTTAGACATTGACGCCGCCATTCGACTTATGGCAGATTTTGATGAAACTACTGTAGCAATATTGAAACACAATAATGCCTGCGGAATTGCAAGTCGTAAAAAACTTTTTGATGCTTGGGAAAAAGCTCTCGAAGGCGACCCTGTTTCGGCTTTTGGTGGTGTTATTATTGCCAACAAAAGCATAGATTTTAAAACTGCTGTTGAAATAGATAAACTCTTTTATGAAGTGTTGATTGCACCCGACTTTAATTATGAAGCGCTTGAGCTCCTTAAAAAGAAAAAAACCAGGATAATTTTAAAACTTAAAAACAATAAATTTTCTAATAAGATTATTCGCACTGCTTTAAATGGTTATCTTTTGCAAGATGTCGATTCAAAAACTGAAGTCGCTGAAGAATTATTAGCAGTAACAAATGCCCATCCATCAGCCAAAGAATTGGAAGATTTGGTGTTCGCCAACAAAGTGGTGAAACATACAAAATCTAACGCCATGATAATAGTAAAAAATAAACAGCTAATTGCCAGTGGTTTAGGAGAAACATCAAGAGTCGATGCCTTTAAACAAGCCATTGAAAAAGCGAAAAATTTTGAGAAAGAAATAAAAGGATCAGTGCTCGCATCTGATGCATTTTTCCCTTTTAGCGATAATGTAACAATTGCTCACGAAAATGGTATAAATGCAATTGTTCAACCTGGAGGTTCAAAACGCGATTCCGATTCCATTAACTATTGCAATGAAAACGGGATGGCAATGTGCTTCTCGGGAATTAGGCACTTTAAGCATTAAGATATTTAATATTAAATTTTTGTATATGAGATTATTTTCATTTTTGACAAAAGAAATTGCAATTGACCTTGGCACTGCTAACACCATCATTATTTATAATGATAAAGTTGTAGTGGATGAGCCATCAATTGTGGCTATGGATAGAAAGACCGAGAAAATAATTGCTGTGGGCAAAAAAGCTATGATGATGCATGGAAAAACTCATGATAACATTATAACTATAAAACCCTTACGCGATGGAGTTATAGCCGACTTTCATGCTGCTGAGCACATGATAAGAGAGATGATTAAAATGATTAGCCCCAAGAAAAGCTTATTTCCTCCAGTATTGAAAATGGTTATTTGTATTCCTTCTGGAATTACCGAGGTAGAAGAAAGAGCTGTTAGAGATTCTGCCGAACAAGCTGGTGCCAAAGAAGTGCGAATGATTCACGAGCCAATGGCTGCCGCTATCGGTATTGGAATTGATGTGATGGAGCCAACAGGAAATATGATTGTTGATATCGGTGGTGGAACTTCAGAAATTGCAGTTATCGCTCTTGGTGGTATTGTAAATAATAAATCAATAAGAATTGCTGGCAACGATTTCAATGCCGACATAGTAGATTATATGCGTAAAACGCACAATATCAACATAGGAGAACGCACTGCTGAGCGCATTAAAATAGAAGTTGGTGCAGCTATTACCGATCTTGAAAATCCACCAGAAGATTATGCTGTGCATGGCAGAGATATGCTTACTGGTATTCCTAAGGAAATTACAGTAAATTATGCGGAGATAGCTTATGCTTTAGACAAAACAATATCAAAAATTGAAGCTGCTGTTCTTAGTGCTCTTGAAAATACTCCGCCTGAACTTTCAGCAGATATTTTTCGTACTGGAATTTATCTTGCTGGCGGAGGCTCTTTATTGCGTGGTTTAGATAAACGTCTTCATGCGCGTACCAAACTGCCTGTAACTATAGCCGACGACCCTTTGAGAGCTGTTGCAAGAGGAACAGGAATAGCGCTCAAAAACTTTGAGAAATTTACATTCTTAATTAAATAAAGCCTGATGTGCTATGAGGAGCTTAATTATGTTTCTTTGGAAACAAAGATTTTTTCTTGTGTTTCTCATTTTAGAAATTATATCTATTCTTCTCATTGTTTCAAATAATTCGTACCAACGAAGCAAATTTATCTCTGCTTCCAACGGTTTTACTGGCAATATTTTATCATTCTATGATAATTATATATCATACTTCAATTTAAAAGAAGTTAACAATCAGTTAGTTGAAGAAAACGTACGTCTCAGAAATGAGTTGAAATCTTCGTATTTAAAATTGGATTCTACTACTGGCGAAGTCTTCGATTCAATATATTTTCAGCATTATAAATATATTTCAGGCAAGGTAATAAGCAATAGTTTTCAGAAGCGCAACAATTATTTGATTTTGAGTAAAGGCCGCAAGCAAGGGGTTTATAACGAAATGGGTGTACTTAGTCAAAATGGAATTTTAGGAATTGTAAATAGTGTTTCGGACAATTTCTGTTCTGTAATTTCGATGCTTCATTCAAAAACTGCCGTGGATGCTAAGGTTGTTAGAAGTGGATACACTGGCACTATAACTTGGGACGGCAAAAATTATCGCATTGGGCAGCTCGAAAATATTCCCTCCCATGTAGAAGTTCATGTAGGCGACAGTGTTATTACAAGTGGCAATTCATCAATATTTCCAGAAGGCATTTTGCTAGGGAAAGTATTAACGGCAAAAAAACAATCGGGGAAAGGCTTTTACGATATTCAAATTCTATTTTATGTAGATTATAATAAAACCGAAAATGCATATTTGATTTATAATCTGATGAAAAAGGAAGAGGATAAAATTATGGAAGGAGTGGAAAATGAACAATGAGATAATTAAAAATATTGTAAGGTTTATTCTGCTTTTAATAGCTCAGATATTTGTGTTCAATAAAATAAATTTGGGAGGATATTTTAATCCTTATGTTTATTTAATGTTTATTGTACTCTTACCTTTTGAAACTCCAAGATGGCTGTTGCTTTTATCGTCATTTTCTTTGGGTTTTCTGGTAGATATTTTTACTGGTAGCTTGGGCATGAATGCCGCAACAGCAACATTTGTCGCATTTCTAAGACCTTCAATTTCGAGTCTTTTATTGCCCAAAAGAGATAAAGACTCTGGAATTCTACCTGGAATAAATTTTATGGGACTTCCTACTTTTACTCTCTACACTGCGCTCATAGTTTTTATACACCATTTTTTGCTGTTTTTTCTCGAATCTTTTCGCCTATCGGAACTTGGCAATATTATTTTTCGTGTGATTTTAAGTAGTTTCCTTACTACTCTATTGATAGTAATTTTGGAAATGATATTTACCAGCACCAAAAAAAGATAGCAAAAATAGCCTTTTAAGACCTCAACTCATTTCCTTTTATAAGCCTCTGAATATTTTTCCGATGCATAATGATTATTAGAACCGAACAAGTCAGCAAATAATAAAATGTGCTTGTCATATAATGAAAAATTAATTCAACCATTGGCAAGGAGATGGCCAAAATAATAGAACTTAAGGAGACAAATTTAAATCGCCATTTTACCATAAAATACATTAGCACTGAAATAAATACAGAGTAAGGTGCCAATAATAGCGATGCTCCAAGAGTGGTATTTACTCCTTTGCCTCCCTCAAATTTTAAAAATATGCTGAAATTGTGTCCAATTATTGTAGCAAAAGCAAGTAAAAATATGAAATTTGGAGAAGAAGTAACTACTTCATTTTGTGTAAAATATAGAAGCAGAGCGACGGGCAAAAGTCCTTTTAGCATATCCAAGAACTGTGTAATCACCGACATTTTTTTGCCAGCAATACGTCTCACATTTGTAGAGCCAACATTTCCACTGCCCAACTCTAAAATGTTTTTGCCAGTAGATAATTTCGTTATTATGTAGCCAAAAGGAATAGAAGCCCACAAATATGTAAGAAAAATTAAAATTATTTCGTAGGGCAAACTCATTTCATTGTTTGTAATATTCTTAATGCTTCATCAACATGCTTCTGTGCTTGAATCTGTGAGTTGAAAAGATAAACCACTTTAGCTTGTTTATTTATAATGTATGTAACTCTGCCTGGGATTAAACCAAATAAATTTGTGGGCACATCAAATAGCTTTGTTACTTTCTTATCTGAATCGCTCAAGAGTGTATATTTTAAATGGTGTTTTTTGGCAAATTCACGATGACTTTCGACCGACTGAGTGCTTATGCCGATTATCATGGCGTCAGCTTGCTCGAATACTTCAAATTGATCTCGAAAGGAGCATGCTTCTTTAGTGCATCCTGGGCTATCGTCCTTTGGATAAAAATATATTACTAAATTTTTTTTGCCCAACACTGAGTCGAGACTAAACAATTGTCCGTTTTGGTCGTTCAATTCGAAAGTAGGAACAGAGCTTCCAACAGTAATTTTTTCCATTTTGTAAGTATTATTAAAATTTAAATATGCAATAAAAAGAATAAAATATATAGCCAGATAAAATAAATAGAAATTTCTAAATTTCTTATAATCCAATTTATCTGGATAAATATTGCCAAAAAGTCCTTTGATTTCTTTCCAAAAAATTGGCTTTATATTTATTGTCCAGCTATCTGTTTGATAGACAATTTTACGAAATCGGCTTCTGTAGAAACTCAATGGCAATCCCCAAAGCACGAAAAGAATAAGCCAGATATTTTTTATTATAAAGTCCATAACAATTTATTTTTTAGGAAACCATGGGAAAAAGGAATTTGTTTCTTTTATGTATTCTTGGTATTGCGGTTTTGAATTGTTTAAAGTTTTTTCGAGCAAAGCAACACCAGAGACTTTAATTATCAATAATGTCATGAGTATTGAACCTACAATTTGCCAATAGCTACCGGCGGCAATGCTAAAAATTGCGTAAGACCACCATACTGCTGAGTCGCCAAAATAATTTGGATGTCGGGTATATTTCCAAAAGCCAGTGTTTAATACTTTCCCTTTGTTAGCAGGGTTTTGCTTAAACTTTGTAAGCTGAAAATCGCCACCAGACTCGAACGCAAATCCAATAATCCAAATCAAAATACCAAGGTAATCTAAAAAGAAAAAGTTTTCAGATTGGGTGCCAAAATTTGCTCCTAACAAAGGCAAAGATACAAGTAGAATTAAGATTCCTTGAAGCAAAAATACCTGAAAATAACTTACCCACCAATAGCGTTCAGCACCGTATTTTCTTCGAAATTCCTGATAGCGGAAATCTTCACCTTTACCAAGATTTCGCCAAGCGAGATAAATGGAAAGCCTTAATCCCCATATAGTTACCAAAGCAAGCAATACAATTTTTCTTGTGCTAAAATCGCCAGAGGAAACGAAATAAAAGGCATTTGCCACCACAAAGCCAAACCCCCAAAAAAGGTCAATAATGCTTACATTTTTTATTGCCACACTTAGCATCCACAGCAAAGTAAGTAGGCCAATAATTATTAGAAAAGCTTGAAGAAATGATATTCCCATAGAGTAAAATATTAGTTATTAAATAAAATAGATATTGCAATGGCACCATTGCCAGCGTGCATTCCAATTACTGGTGAAATATCAACCACAGAAACTGGAAGCTTTCCAGTGATTTCAAGCATTTTTTCTTGTGCAGCTCTTGCCCCTTCTGGATTATGAGCATGCAACATTATGTAATTCCAAACAACTCTTCCAAAACTAATTTTTTCTATGTGTGCGAATATTTTGTTCAGGCTGGATTTCTGACTAAAAGTTTTGCCAAATAATATCGATTTTCCATTATCGTCCATAGAAATCACAGGATTCAATCCCAGAGCAGAGGCAATCAATCCTTTGGGTTTTGAAACTCTTCCGCCCTTAATCATAAATTTTAAATTTCTTACACTTACAAAAATTTTGGCATTTAAGATATCCGATTTTAAAGATTTTATTATGGATTCTATGTCTTTGCCAGCTTCAATGCTTTGGGCAGTTTTAAGCACCAATAAACCCAAAGCACCTGAAAGATTTTTTGAATCGAAAACATAAACTGGCTTGTTGAATTCCTTTTTTATTTGATTGGCAGCTTTTACACTATTGGCAAAAGTTCCACTAAACTGAGAAGTTAGATGAATGGCAATAATAGCATCGTAATGTGAAGCCAAATGTGAATAAATGTTGGTAAATGCTCTTTGGTTTATCTGCGATGTTTTTGGAAATTCTTGACTGTTTTCGAGCATATCATAGAACTGATCGGCTTGAATTGTTACTTTATCTAAATAATGATTTTCGCCAAAATTCAAATTTAGAGGAACCACATTAATTTGATAAAAGTCGATTAATTCCTGTGACAAATCGCATGTAGAATCAGTTACTAAAGCAATATTCCATTTTCTGTTGGCAACAATTTCTCTCTGGCGAACCATGTCGTCAACTTTTTGAAAAGTTATTGTTCCAAAATCTTTAAGTTGATAGAAAAGTTGTGCTGGTTCGTTGGAATGAATATGTATTCGGCAAACACTTTCCGACCCTGCCACAACTACCGAATCGCCACTTTTGGCAAGAAAGTTTTGTAATTCTGCCTTACCAATTTTCAAATTTTTCAAAATAGCTTCTGTACAAAAACGATGGGTAATTTCTTCATCATAAGATTCATCGGAATGTATAAGAGAAACATTTTCACTCGACTCCACAACTAAATATCTAATATTTCTGCTATTAATAAAATCTATAATTCCTTTAATAAAAACCACAAAACCTTTAGCCCCAGCATCTACAACGCCATATTTGCTTAAAACCTTCAATTTAGAAGTGGTTTCTAATAATGATTTCTCGAGCATTTGAAAAGAGTCGATTATCACTTTTCTAAAATCATGTATTTCTTCCTTTCTACTGTTTAAAAAATTTGACCAATCTTTTATAACCGTCAGCATAGTTCCTTCAACAGGCGCTCCTATAGCATCATAAATATAAGGGATAGATTTTTTTACACTTTCGGCAAATTCAGAAAGCGTAATCGTTTGCTTATTAGTGGTTTCTACGCTCATACCATAGAGAAATTGCGCAAAAATTACTCCTGAATTTCCTCTGGCTCCAATTAATGCTGCCTCTGCAATATTGGCAATGGTAGTCTTATATGATTTATTAGGCTTAAGATTGTCGATAACCGAACGAACGGTAGATGCCAAATTTGTTCCCGTGTCTTTATCGCTTACTGGAAAAACATTAATCTGATTTATTTCTGCCTGATGATGTAACAACTGTTTGCTTCCAGCCACAAAAGCATAATAAAGTTGTTTACCATTAACTATCTGCTGTTCAGTTTTATGCATTAATTAAAGTTATATATTAATGAACCAATTTTACAATGTGAAATCCGACAAAACTTACCACTGCCGTTAGAAAAGCTCCCCAAAAAATATCAATAATAACTATTGTCAAAGGCCAATTTTTCATAGTCGCCAAATTTGTTAAGTCATAAGTTGCATAAGCAAAAGCGCCAAATAAAGCTCCCAAAAGAATTGCATTAAAAGCTGAATCTTTATTGATTGCAGGATAAATAGCAAAAACAGAAACACCTACAACATATATTAAATAAAATACAAAAGCAGCTGTCCAATTTACTGTATCGGATAAAAACTCTCCGAGATATCTGTGATAAAGGTTTTTTGCAATAAAACCCAACCAAGCCATATCTACAATAAGAAAAACTATGAAGGTAAGTATGTAACTAAATATTAAACTTCTAATATTCATCTCTTATTAATTTGAGGTTTTGAAAATAATAATTAAACTGTAAAATCTTTATCAAAGATAAACATATTTATTCATTGCTCAAAAACCTCACTAAGTTAAAAAAACCTTTTTATAATTTAAATTAGTTTATCGAGGCAAATAATCCTGAAACAATTTAAATTGGGAAATTCAACCATGATTATTTTTGGTTAAGTATTTACTAATTCACAGTAAATATGCAGATTCCAAAAATTAATTTGTATTTTTAAGTTTTATTAATGATAAATAATCATGAATTTATATGTAAGTTTGTGCCGAAAAGCTTTTTAAAAGCATAATGATAAATTCTTTTTGTCAAAAGTAATACTCTAATATAATATTTTTAAAATCTGAAATAAGAAAATAAAACACAGGAATGCCTTTAAACACAAAACAAACATTGATAAAATATTGGGGATATTCCACTTTTAGACCGCTACAAGAAGAGGTCATCAATTCTGTTTTGGAAGGCAAAGATACTCTCGGATTGATGCCTACTGGTGGAGGTAAATCTCTAACGTTTCAATTGCCAGCGCTAATGCTCGAAGGCATAACCATTGTGGTTACTCCTTTGATTGCCTTGATGAAAGATCAGGTGGAAAATCTCAGCAAGAGGAAAATCAACGCTAAAGCAGTCTATTCTGGAATGTCGGCTCGCGAAATAGATATAAATCTTGATAATTGTGTTTATGGCGATGTAAAATTTCTATATGTGTCGCCCGAGAGGTTGCGCACAGAAGTTTTTTTGGAGCGATTAAAAAAGATGAGAGTTGCTCTTTTGGTTGTTGATGAAGCACATTGCATTTCGCAATGGGGTTACGACTTTCGCCCTGCTTATCTTGAAATTGCTGAAATTAGAGATTATATTCCCACAATTCCTTTGCTTGCACTAACTGGAACAGCCACTCCAGAAGTTGTGGATGATATACAGCAGAAATTATTATTCAAAAGCAAAAATGTTTTAAGATTGAGTTTCTCCAGAGAAAACCTTATTTACGCAGTAATAAATTCAGAAGATAAAAACCGAAGGCTCTTGCAGTCGCTTAATAGAATTGAAGGCACAGGAATAATTTATGTGCGCAACAGACGCAAAACTCGTGAAATATCAGATATGCTGAATGTCAACGGAATACGTTCGCATTATTATCATGCTGGGCTGGAGGCTGAACTGCGCGACCAAAAACAGAAAGATTGGATGCGCGGAGCTGTGCGCATAATTGTTAGCACCAATGCTTTTGGCATGGGTATCGACAAATCAAATGTTCGCTCTGTAATACATTTCGATATTCCAGATTCTCCAGAGGCTTATTATCAGGAAGCTGGCAGAGCTGGTCGCGATGGAAAACCAGCTTATGCAATAATTATTCACGATGATAATGACATCAAAAATTTGAAAAGAAATTTCGAAATGAGTTTCCCTCCGCTAAAAACTATAAAAGCTGTTTACGAAGCTCTCGGCAATTTCTTTCAACTGGCTTATGGTAGTGGAAAAGATGAAAGTTTCGATTTTGTGATTAGCGACTTTATTAAAATGTACAAACTCGAAGCTTTGCCAACATATAGTGCACTTAAGTTTCTTGAAAAGGAATCGTATATCTTTCTTTCCGATTCTGTAAATTCTCCCTCAAAAGTTTTTATTTGTGTAGACAAACAAGAACTATATCGATATCAAGTAAAAAATCCAAAAATGGCAGTTTTAATAGATATCTTGATAAGATCTTACAGCGGATTATTTACTGATTTTGTAGTAATTGATGAAGATGTTATCGCCAATAGATTGAAGACAACACCATTGGCAATAGAAAACGCACTTCTTCTACTGGATAGGCTTAATTATATCAATTATGTGCCGCGAAGCGGAAAACCAAAAATTATTTTCAACACCGAAAGACTCGATAGCAGAAATCTGATATTTACCAAAAATAGTTATGAGCGGTTAAAAGAAAATGCCGCCAAAAGACTTGAAGCAATTCTCGAATATATTGGCCATTATTCCAAATGTAGAAATTTGATATTGATGGAATATTTTGGCGAAAGTGACGCAAAACGCTGTGGAAAATGCGATGTATGTAAAAATCGTAATAAGCTTGCAATGAGCGAGATAGAGTTCGATAATATTCTCAAAGAAATAAAGCCAATGCTTAGCGATAAACCAATGACATTAGAAGAAATGGTGAATTACTTGCCAAAATATAATGAAGAAAATACCTTAAAAGTAATACGGTGGCTTTTGGATAACGAAAAAATAGAAATGATAGACAATCATTATCAATGGGGTGGAAATAGATTATTCTGATATACAATTATCAGATTTACAATTTAATTAAGAATATTAATGAGCAAAAAAAAGACTGGGGAAATCCCCCGTCTCTTATAAGACCAAAATTATCAGTTTGGAAAATCAGTTGTATCGCTTAAAGCTTTATATAAATCTTTGCCTTCAGCCAAAGTAATATGACGTACGTAGAAATAGTTTGCATAGCGGTTCCTTGACGTCCAAATTTTAATTGAAAAAACAACCAATAAGGTTCATTGCGTGCAATTGAGCCAACAGTTTCTTCCGCATTACCTGGGATTGTTGAGCCACTTACGCCATGGCAACTTGCACATTTTGCAGCAAAATAAGTTTCACCAGCCTGTTTGTTCCCATCTTTGCCAATGTTTTTATATGTAACAGTTCCAGTTGGATAAACGCCTGTTGTTACTAAATCATATAATGCATCAGTATTTACTGTTTCTTCTTTCAAGAATTTTACAATGTCCCATGCTAATGCATCAGATAGAATGTTAGTATAATCTGGCATATTGCTGTTATAAGATTTTGTGCCAGCTGTTCTCATACGACCACCTGAATGTTTTACAGCATCAAAAATTTCTCTGATGTTATGAGTAAGATCATAAACGCGTAAATTGTTTGCAGCAAAGCTGGACGTTAGACTGTCTAAAAACCATCTTTCCCTGTTAATAACTAACCAACTGATTGTTAATAAATTAATTTATTTTATTTTGTTAAATAGCTGATTATTGGAATTATGCCAACAACAAAACCACCGAGATTCAAATTCATATTACAACCAAAGGGTTTGATCAAATAAAAAGTCCAATGGATAATTTAGATATTTAGTTTGTGCTTTAAGTAAAATATTATATTTGTCTCGAAAATAATTACAAATCTGCTTAAAACCAAAAAAATGGATAAAACTGACAACAGCTGCCCTGAGCTAAGCTGAAGGTAGCGTTTAAAAACGAACATAGTATTAAAATACAGAGAATTAAATAAATTAAATAACCTAAAACTAAGTACGAAATAACCGCCATATGGTGGATATACATTCGTTGCCCATAAGTTGACTAAACCAAGAAAAGCAGTTGCAGAATTCAAATTTTGAGACTTCTAAGAATAAAAACACGTCGAATAAACAATCTGAATTCAACAGAACGAAAATTGACTAGTTGACTTTAAAGCGAAACAGAATATATTACGCGGACTAAATTTCGCGGACTTTAAAGCTCGCCCGAATTTAGAGTTTTGCATCGAAAATTTAGCAAGCCGACAGCTATTGGCTGAAAAGCAAAATGGCAAAACGTACGGAAAATAAAAAACCAAACATCTGACTTTATAAAATACGCTGACCTTGATAATGTTGAAAAAATGAAAAACAAGAAACGATTTTTTTAGAATTTAAGTCAGAATATTTCAGCATAAACTCTCTGAAAATTAATTAAATAACTTCCGAAATCAAAAATGCGGATAAAAAAACCTATGGGCAATAAATAGGACTCTGAGCGGTGCGCAGCACCCAGTGAGGAGTACATGTTGAACTACATCCGCTTCATGCGCTGCCGTTTGAAAAATCTTCTATGTACTTTACGAGTGGTTTGCTTATTAATTTGGAGGGAGTGCTGAGAAATACAGATTGAATTTTAGCCTTCAGACCTTGAGATTTAGATGTTTCAATATCTTTAACTATCTTATTAGTAAATATTTCCATCAAAAACGGGCCTTTTAGGCCTTAAAAACCCAAGCCTC
>MNXP01000017.1 GCA_001872625.1 Bacteroidetes bacterium CG2_30_33_31 | reverse complement strand
AAGCCAACAGTTTCGCCTTTTTCTAATACTTTATCAACTGGATTGGCAACTATTTCTCTGGTTTCGGCATTAATGATTTTAAAAATTTCATTCAAATGTTTACCTTTAGCCTCAGCCATAAGCCAGCCGCAAAGCTTTTCGGCAACTGGGTTCATTTGAACAATCAAACCATTTTTATCGGTTGCAATTACGCCATCGCCAATGGAATGGAGGGTGATGGAGAGGTTTTCTTCGCTTGCACGCAATTTTTCTTCGGCCTGCTTACGCTCGGTAATATCCTGCAAAATACAGTGTGTCTGCTTAAAATTACCTTGTGAGTCATTCCCAATTCTCCCATCAAAAGCGATAAATAGAACAGAGCCATTTTTATGCACCATTTCGAACTTGCTGTGGATTTTGCCCTGCGCTTTGAAAATTGGAAATCGCTTACGAAAGCTATCTTGAAAAGCGGGAGTTAGAAAATCGCCAAACCATTTGCCAATAACTTCATCGCGTTGGTAACCTAAGGTGTCGAGCCACTGTTGGTTTATCTCAATAAAATTACCATTTATATCCAACGATTGGTAACCCAGCGGTGCTTTGTTGAACAGAAGCTGGAACCGTTCTTCGCTTTGGCGTAGTTTTTCTTCAGCAATTTTGCGTTCGGTAATATCCGCTTCTATTGTTGTTTTTAATGAGTTATGCGCTTTTTGCAATTTCTCCAACTCGGCAATAAGTTGCTCTTTGGATTTGTTCTGGTAATTAAACTTCATAGCAATAGATAATGTTAAATAAACAGCAATTTAAACATTAGACAAGAGAGTTGTAGGCTTTACTTCAAATGTAATTCTAAAAATGCCTACAAATATATGTACAAATTTTACTGAATTCAAGATAAATAAAAATTATTATAGAAAAAAATCATGCTTATCACAGCAGCATTAGATTATCAAATAAAAGGGTGGGGCGATAAAAGTAAAAACTATACTTTTGTATGCATATATTTTCATGATGATATTATTAGCAAGCGAGTTTTTGGAGTTAGGCAAAACCATTCCAATAATTGATGTGCGCACTCCAGCCGAGTTTGAACAAGGACATATTCCAGGGGCTTATAACATTCCACTTTTTACCAATGAAGAGAGAGCAGTTGTTGGCACTCTTTATAAAAAGGCGAGCAAGGAATCTGCTTTAATGAAAGGGCTTGATTTCGTTGGCTCCAAAATGTCTTCCTTTATAACTGAGGCTAAAAAGATAGCGCCAGAAAGTAAAATTCTGATACACTGCTGGCGTGGAGGGATGCGGAGTGCCTCTATGGCTTGGCTTTTTAAAACTGCTGGTTTTGAAGCTCATACACTCTATGGCGGTTATAAAGCTTATAGAAATTATATCAGAAAATCTTTTGAAAATCAAAGTCAAATGGTGATTTTAGGAGGATATACTGGCAGCGGCAAAACTGAAATCTTAAAACATATTACAGCATGCAAAGCACAAGCTATAGATTTGGAAGCTCTCGCCAATCATAAAGGGTCAGCCTTTGGCCACATTGGGCAATTACCGCAGCCCACTACCGAACAATTTGAAAATAATTTAGCTTATGAATGGTCGCGTAATAATTTTTCTTCCGCCATTTGGCTTGAAGATGAAAGCAGGGCCATTGGATATATTCAGCAGCCAGACAATTTCTATAGAAAGCTTCGAGAATCTATCATGGTTTTTGTTGATGTGCCCAGAGAGATTCGTATTCAACGGCTTGTAAATGAATATTCTGGCATCGACCAACAGGCTTTGAAAAACGCACTCATAAAAATTTGCCGCCGTCTTGGTGGTCAAAATTTCAACAAATCTATTGCAGCTTTGCAAGAAAATGACTACACCACCGTAGCTGATTTAACTTTGACTTATTACGACAGAGCCTACACTTTTGGTGTAGAACAGAGAGATTCTTCAAAAGTTTTCACTCTAAAGCTTGATGAGGATAATCCAAAGAAAACTGCTCAGAAAGTGCTGGACTTTTATGAGTCGTTGAGAACCAATAACTCAATTTGAAAAAGGAGGAAGCTATTTGATATTGGATTTTACAATTCCTGATTTAATTGCTACATTTAACTCGAAGCCAATAAGCAATACAAAAGCATTGAAATATATCCAAAGCATAAAGAGTATTAAGGTGCCTATAGAACCATAAAGTGCATTATACCTTGCAAAATTCAATGCGTAATAATTGAATATCAAATAAGAGATAATAAACAAAATTGTAGAAAATATTGAGCCAGCAGAAAAGAGCCTATACTTGCTGCCTTTGTTATGAGGTGCAGAATAAAATATGAAAGAAAAGGTGAAAAGTATTAATGCTATTTGAATTATCCAATGCCCGACAATTATTAAGTAATAAACCCAATTCATGTTCAATATGCCTAAATCTACAAAGTAATTGAGAAAAAATTCGTAGAAAGCAATTAAGCCAATTGCAACAATTACGATTGATGAAACAAGCACCAAAAGCACTAATGAAATCCACTGGATTTGCCAAAAGCTTCTGGTTTCTTTAACATGTATGGAAGTATTGAATGCGCTAATAATAGATTGAAATCCATTAGTAGCAAAGATGAAAGCTGTGATAAAGCCAAAAGATAGCAAACCAAATTGTGAGCGCTCGATAATATCTTTTACCAGATTTATTATAAGCTCATAAATTGAAGGCGGAATGGTATCAGATATCAAAGAAAGTACATCTTCCTTGAGGTTTTTAATTCCTAAAAAAGGTATTAAGGTAAAGAAAAAAAGTATAGTTGGAAATATCGCCAAGAAAAAGGAAAAAGCAATTGCCGAAGCTCTTTGTGGCAAGCTACCAAAAAACAATCCTCTTACAAATAAATCTATGGCATCGTAAAGAGGAACTCCCTCGAAACCAGGCAATATTATCAATTTGGCTTTTTGGCGAGCTATTCTCACCCATTTACACGATTTAATTTTCTCCTCTATTTCCGACATTGAAAGCATAAGTTATTTTTTTGCTTTTAAACTCAAGTCCAGACTTTTAATATGATGTGTCAAAGCTCCAACTGAAATATAATCTACTCCTGTTTCGGCATAAGAGCGAATGCTTGTTTCAGTGATACCGCCGGAGGCTTCAGTTTCGCATTTACCAGCAACCAATTCCACTGCTTTACGCATTTTTGCAATAGAAAAATTATCTAACATTATTCTGTCCACGCCACCACAATTAAGAACTTCATTGAGTTCTTTAAGGTTTCTCACTTCAATTTCTATCTTTAAATTTCTGTTTATTGATTTCAAATAGGATTGGGTTGCAAGAATTGCTTTTTGAATTCCCCCGGAGAAATCAATATGATTATCTTTAATCATAATCACGTCATAAAGTCCAAAGCGGTGGTTTTCGCCGCCGCCGATTTTAACAGCATATTTTTCTATTTCTCGTAGCAAAGGAGTAGTTTTTCTTGTATCTAAAAGCTTTACATTCAAGCCTTTTAATGAAGAAACAAGCTCTGCAGTTTTAGTGGCAATGCCACTCATTCGCTGCATAAAATTTAAAACAAGGCGCTCAGCTGATAGGATAGAAATTGATGAGCCTTCAATCTCAAAGGCAATATCTCCAATTTTGACTTTTGCGCCATCATCAAGAAATTTTTTGAAAATCAGTGTTGAGTCAATAGTTTTAAAAATTTTTTTGGCAAGGTTTATTCCAGCGATTATTCCATTTTCTTTAACCAAGAGTTGGGCTTTTCCTTTGGCGTTTTTTGGAATGGTAGCGAGTGAACTATGGTCGCCATCGCCAAGGTCTTCTTTTAAAGCCTCGGCTATTATTTCGTCAAGAGTCATAATTTTTATTCTTTTTCAAACTCAATAAGTTGAATAAGATCTTTATTAGCAATAGTTTTTATAAGCACATAAGTACGAAAACTCTTCCCATTAGTAGAACTGTAGATTCCAATGATGAATAAAGAGCCATCAACAGATTTTCCGCTGTGTTTCTCTTGAAAAGATTTAACTTTATTGTCGGTGAAGAATTTTTTTAAAATAACTTCTGCCTGAGCTTTGCTGTAATTATTGTCGGCAGAGGGAAGAGTCAAATCTACAGGGTTGTTTAGATATATAGCTAATTTAGTGATGTTTCCACTTTGAAAAGCGGAATTAATTTCAGCTTGAGATTTTTTAACGTCACTTTGTAGGAAAGCGAAATTGCTTAGAAGCAAGAATGCTAATATTGAAATTGAGAATAAATTTTGCTTTTTCATGCTATCAAATTTAATTTTAACTATAAACCAAAAACCAGACCATGCAAATAATTAATTTGTTGCAAAGGTAAGGTTTTTCAGTGCGAAATTAAAAAAATCTATATTTTTGGCAATTCATAATTTAAACAAATACACAAATGAACAATAAGGTTATTTATTCTCTTGTAATAATGTTAAGTTTTTTTGGCGTCAAAAATCTTGATGCATGCACTAACTATCTTGTTACAAAATCGGCGAGTACCGATGGATCAACATTTATAAGCTATGCTGCGGATTCACATCTTCTTTTCGGCGAGCTTTATCATTGGCCAGCAGGCAAATGGGCAGAAGGAACTATGATGGATATTTATGAATGGGATACAGGAAAATACTTAGGGAAAATAAAACAAGCCAGTCAAACATATAATGTTATTGGCAATATGAATGAACATCAGGTTTCTATTGGAGAGACCACTTATGGGGGACGTGAAGTTTTATATCATCAAGATGGAGCTATCATGGATTATGGAAGCCTTATTTATATTGGATTACAGCGTGCCAAAACTGCCCGCGAAGCAATAAAAATTATGACTGATTTAGTTGCTGAATATGGTTATTATAGCGAGGGCGAGAGTTTTTCTGTAGCCGATCCCAACGAAGTATGGATATTTGAAATGATTGGCAAAGGTCAAGGGCAAAAAGGCGCTTTGTGGGTAGCACGTAAGATTCCTGATGGTTACATTTCTGGCCACGCAAATCAGGCACGTATCACAACATTTCCATTTCAAAAAAAGAACGATTGGAATAACCCAAAAGCTTCTGATTTCAATAGTCCCGATGTGATTTCATTTGCACGCGAAAAAGGATGGTTCAAGGGAGATGATAAAGATTTTAGCTTCTCCGACACCTACGCCCCTGTTGATTTTAGTGGCGCACGTTTTTGTGAAATGCGTGTTTATTCCATGTTTCACAAGGTAAGTAAAGAAATTTCCGACAACAATGCTTATTGGGAATATAGCAAAGGAAATGTAATATATGATGATAAAAATGGCTATGCCAGCAATAGGATGCCATTGTGGATTAAGCCCGATAGAAAAATTTCGGTGAATGATATGATGGGATTTATGCGCGACCATTTGGAAGGTACTGAATTGGATATGAGCAAAGATTTTGGCGCTGGACCTTATCACAATCCTTATCGTTGGAGAGGTCTCACTTGGGAAGTTGACAGTGTAACCTACTGCAACGAAAGAGCCACTGCCACACAGCAAACTGGCTTTGTGTTTGTATCACAGATGCGCTCATGGCTGCCCGATGCTTTGGGTGGAATATTTTGGTTTGGACTTGATGATGCAGCCTCCAACGTATTTATGCCAATGTATTCATCAATCACAAAAGTTCCTGAAAAAATGGCTGTAGGCTATGGTTCAATGATGAATTTTGTTCCTGATGCAGCCTTCTGGGTTTTCAATCAGATATCAAATTGGGCTTATACTCGTTACGATTCTATTCATCCTGAGATTGTTGAATTTCAAGATAAACTGGAAAGTAATTTTATAGCTCAAACAACAGAAATTGATAAAGCTGCTAAAACATTGTACGACAAAAATCCAACATCTGCAGTAGAATTTCTTACAGATTACTCAACAAGCACAGGAAATAATACTGTGATGGAAGCTCAGAAATTTTATTATTATCTGTTTACCAAGTATATGGATGGGAATATTAAAAGGCCAAAAGCTTTGCCTGAGGGTTACAAATATGTAAGCCCATATTTGAATCAGCCTGGATATGGAGAAAACTGGTACAGAAAAATTGTTGAAGAAACAGGAGATAAATTTAAGGTTGCTACTCCAGCGAAACATTAGAAAATGGAATATAAGCTGCGCGAAAAATAAATTTTTCGCGCAGCTTTTTTAATAATCAATTATGCTTATAATAGGTATTGCTGGAGGCTCGGGTTCTGGAAAAACTACGGTGGTAAAAGAAATCATCAAAAGAATTCCAAAAAATTCTGTGTCAATAGTTTCTCAAGATTCTTATTATTTCGATAATGGAAAATTGAGCCCAGAGGAAAAATTGAAGATAAATTTCGACCATCCTGATAGTATTGAGTGGAGTTTATTAAACTCACATCTCGACAAATTAAGAAATGGCGAGCCCATTGAGATGCCGATTTATTCTTACTTAACATGCTCAAGAGCACAAGAAACAGTAACGGTAAATGCGGCAAAAGTACTAATTGTAGAAGGAATTTTGGTGCTCACTAATGCCGAATTGCGTGATCGTTTGGATATAAAGGTTTATGTAGATGCCGACAACGACGACAGACTGATGAGGATAATAAATCGTGATATGCAAGAACGTGGTCGCTCACTCGATAAAGTGCTCAATCATTACAAAGAATTTGTAAAGCCTATGCACCTCCAATTTATTGACCCAGCAAAAAGATTTGCCAACATAATTATTCCTCGTGGAGGCAAAAATCATATTGGAATTGATATTATTGCGCACAAAATAAAGGCTTCAATAATATAATTTTCGCAGCTTTTTTAGCTTACATTTTTGCAAATCATTTTCTTAGTAGCTTTTTGGTATATAAATTTTCGTTTGTAAAAACTTTCAAAAAGTAATAGCCTGAGGGCAAATTTTTCAATAACAATTCCTTTTCCTGTCCAAAAAGGTAAATCATTTTACCGCTGATATCAAACAATTGAATTGTTAAAATTTCTTCATTATCAATATTGTCAATATTAATTATATCCGAAAAGGGATTAGGATAAACTTTTAAGGAGCTCAAATTATTTTTTTCTTTGGTATAAAGAACTGTCTCAGAGCATTGAGTTAAAGATGCTGCATCGAAGTTTTTTTTTGCGCGGTTGTCGAAAGCATTTAATTGGTTTGGCAAACCAATGACTGGCCAATGTTGATAATAGGCTGGGGCAGAACTAAGATAAAGAGAATTTATTATTTGTGAGGAAGTTCCTGCGGGATAGATAGTTCCTTTTTGATTGTTGCCTTCTGCAAAATGGCCCACACCAGAAAGGCTTATATTTCCATAAAAAAATGAGTTTTTAGTGGTTTCATTGCCAATAAAATTCTGGCTATCTGATGCTGGTGACGAATTCATAAAAATGCCAAAAAGCTCAGCTCTATTTCTTAAAAAAGTATTGAACGGACCATTTTTACCATGAGAATCGTCAATGACAATATTCTGAATAATATTTCCTTCAAAGAGATTAAAATAAGGCCAATTTCCATGAAGCACCAAATCTCCAGCTGAATTTGAAGGCAAAGATACAGCAGTCCAATACGGATTTTGTGAATAATTATATGAAATCACATTCCCATTAGCCCCTGCTTGAAGCAAAACCGAATGACGTAAATGATTAAAATTATTGTTGCTAATCAAACATTCACCAGTGCATTGGTGAAGCACCACACCATAAGCTTTCCCTCCATTACCATAGTCGAAAGCATCTTGAAAATAGCTGCCTTCAACTTCAATATTTGAGCTGTTGCGAATGTCGATATGAGCGAAATTACAATCATAAGATTTCACACATTTAATCTTGCTGTTATATACATAATCCATATAAATATTGGCAGTTTGCTGGTTTGTAGAATTCAGATTTATAAGTGTAATTTGCTCAAGTAGGATATTGTGTACAGCATGAATCTTTGAAAACTGAGGTGAATTAATTAGGAAAAAATCTCTTCTTAAGGGGCTGTCAAAAAATACTTTGTTATTAGTGATGCTATCGATAATTTGAATTTGGCCTGTAGAATGAATTGCCCATGATGAGCTTACCAAAGCAGAGTCATTATCATAAATTTTTATAAGATTGCCTTGTTGCAAATTGATAGTTTTAAAAAGACTTGCTTGATGGGAATTTTTTAGCGAAGAGCAGGAAAATCTAAAAGTGTCGGTATCAATAAATCCAATAATATTTATAAGGTTTGAATTTCCAGCAACTCTAAATAAAAAAATTGTTGAATCAGCAGATTCTCCCTTGATAGTTATATTTGACAGTAAGTCGATAGAATGAGTGAAATAATATTTGCCATTAGGGAAAAAGATTGTTAGCCCATTAGTTCCTACAGAAGCAATCAAACTTGAAATTATGCTATCATTTGCACTTAAACTGTCGTTATTGCCACCAGCATCAATAAAATTAATTAGGTTTGTTGGCTCAAGAATTTCTGTTTTTAAGCCAGCTTTTGTCCAGTCGGTAATTCTATCTGTTGATATAAATTGCGCATTGCCCTGATAAAAACTTATCAGAGCAATTGCAATCCATAAATCACATAAAAACCTTCTAAACTTTAAACCTTTTATCATTACTTATACTTGAGATTCAAAAGTAAGTTTAGTATATAGTGTTTCCAATTTAAAAATCAGACAGCAAATCTAATATGTTAGATATCAATAATATAAATAATTTACTTTTAACTTTAGAGAAGAAGCAATAAGAAAAAAGTGTTGAGATTTTAAGATTATTCCCC
Source organism: Bacteroidetes bacterium CG2_30_33_31 (assembly GCA_001872625.1). GTDB lineage: Bacteria > Bacteroidota > Bacteroidia > Bacteroidales > UBA1556 > UBA6267. The sequence continues at coordinate 47,143 of MNXP01000017.1, read as the reverse complement.
AATTTGGGAATCTTACATAGACCTGCTTCTTGGAATACAATACAATTTCTAAATTATTCTATTTGTTTGGAATAATTAACTTTGCGTTTGTCGAGCAAGGAAGTATTTATTTTCAATCGCGATACAAAGTCATCAAAGTTTTGCTTACTATCGTAAGTCCAAAGATTTTCCGCCAAAGCAATCATTCGAGGCATAGCCATATATTCTACTTGGCTAAAAGTAAGAACATATTCAGTCCAAACATTTCCCTGAGCACCAAGAATATACTGAGCATTTTCGTTGGAAAGTTCTGCTGGAATTGGATTAAAAGCATAGACAGCGGAAAGTGGATTATAGCCTCCAATTGCATGAGGTTGGGTGGTAAAATTTTTAGCTTGGTAATGGTCAAAATAGCAAGGATTGCCAGGAGTCATAACCACAAAATGGGAAGCCTGAGCGGCAGCTATTCCCCCTGAAGTTCCTCGCCAACTCATTACTGCAGCATTGGGAGCCAAACCGCCTTCCAATATTTCATCCCATCCGATAATGCTTTTCCCTTTGCTGTTTACATATTTTTCAATACGCTGTACGAAATAACTTTGAAGTTGATGCTCGTCGGCCAATTGATTTTCCTTTATTTTATTCTGACATTTTTCACAGACTTTCCAAAATGTTTTAGGGCATTCATCACCGCCAATATGAATATATTTTCCTGGAAATAAAGCTATTACTTCATCCAAAACATTTTGCAAAAAAATATAAACTGAATCATTTCCAGCACAAAAAACATCATCAAAAACACCCCACATTTTCCCCACCTCCAATTTCGAATTATTACAGCCAAATTCGGGATAAGCTGCCAAAACAGCCAAACTATGCCCAGGCATTTCAATTTCTGGCACTATGGTAATATGGCGTTGAGCAGCATAAGAAACTACTTCTCTTATCTGATTTTGAGTATAATAACCACCATAAGGAATGCTATCAAATTTCTTATCGCTATATTCACCAACCATACTACCATTGCGCCAAGCACTTATTTGGGCAAGTTTGGGATACTTTTTTATTTCAATGCGCCAGCCTTGGTCGTCGGTAAGATGCCAATGAAAAACATTCATTTTGTATAAGCTCATCAAATCAATATATCGCTTCACCTCAGCTACAGAAAAAAAATGTCTGCTACAATCGAGATGCATCCCTCGCCACGAAAATTGAGGACTATCACTGATGTGAAGACAATGAATGCGGTTAGAAGTTGAAGTTTCAACAAGCTGCATTAAACTTTGGAAAGCATAGAAAAAGCCTAAGTTGGTGGCTGCCGAAATTTGAATTCCATGTATCGAGATATCCATGGTGTAAGCAGCGGAATCCATATATTTATCAAGCATAAGTTCCAGTGAAGCAGCGGTTCTATCATTTTTCGAATGATATTTAAGATTAATATTACAAAGCGATTTCAGTCCTTGTTTCAGTAATTCAATTTCACCAGAAGCAAATTTTTCTCTTATAAATTTTTTTTTCTCCAGAAATATATTTTTATCCCACGCAATTTCTGCTACTCGAAAGGTCATATTTTTGCTGAGAAGATAGAAATCAGGTTTAATTTCCAGCACATTGGGTAGAGGAATAATAGCATCCTCAACATTACTCTGAGCCGATAAATATCCATTCAAAGCGACAAATAAAAGTATAAAAAAGTAACGCATAAAATTTGATTTTTGAATTAATATATTAAAAATATTTATTTGAAAATACATCTAATCTACCTTAAGCTCATCAATAAAAAGCCAAGCCTTACCCTGATATGGGAAACCCTTATGCCAAGGTGGGCAAGAGATTAATCCTTTGGCAAAAATCTTAATATATTTGGCCTTTTCGTTATTCACTTTAAGGGTAAATTCCTGTAAAATAGCACCTTCCCTTTTTTCGTCGATAAGATTTTCTACTGTGCCAACTTTATGAAAGTTTTTACCATCGAGAGAGCTGTAATATTCAACATATTTAGGAAGCCAAATCCATGAATTTATATCTTGTAAAAATTTGGCTGACAACTGATTGACATTTTGAACTTTATCGAAAATGATTGTAGCTTTTAAATCCTGACCGTCGAAACCTTGCCATTTTCCATCAGCAAAATTATTGCTGCCTCTTATAAAATCAATAATTGCGCTGTCGCCGCCAGCTCTATATTGGTTGTCATAGGTAGATTCCAAAACAATGCTTCTTCCTGTCTGTCCCTTAAAAAATTCGGCAGTAGCAGTCATACTTACCAGCATTCCCGACTTAGCTTCAAACGAAATTTTTGCATTATCTTTTATGCTTATCGGATTGATATATTCCATTTCAGCGGCATCATTCAGCGAATAAAATATTTTATTTTTTGCATTTATTTCAAATTCAATATTAAGGCTATCGTAAAAAACAAACTTATTATTTTTTATAATGGGCACAGGCAATAATGAAGGTTCGATATAAGATTTAGGTCTATTTTCAACAGCTTTACCAAAATCCATGTTGGGCTTATCGTCCATCATAAATTCAAGTATTCCACCTTTTTGAATATCGGCAAAAGTTATGAATGAGAAAGGATAGTCTTTTCCATCAAGTTTCACATTTTGAATATAATCGCCAGAGCCTCGTCGTTTTATAATTAGTTGCTTGCCGTTTTCGAGTAAAATTGCTGTAACATCAAATTGTGGACTTCCAAAAACATAAATGCCTAAGGCAGGTTGCACTGGGTAAAATCCCATAGCACTGAAGACGTACCAAGCGGACATCTGCCCACAATCTTCGTTACCGCAAAGTCCATCAGGATTGGTTGAATACATTTTTCGGCAAATTTTTGCAGCCATAGCTTGTGTTTTCCACGATTCACCGGAGTAAGAATAAAGATAAGCAATATGATGACTCGGCTCATTTCCATGAGCATATTGTCCAATTAAACCCGTTATGTCGGATTGTTCGCGACCAGTAGTTTGTGTGCTACTGCTAAAAAGGCTATCCAAATTGTCGGAAAATCCTTTATCGCCGCCACTCATAATTATCAAGTTTTCTATATCCTGTGGCACATAAAAACTATATTGCCATGAGTTGGCTTCGGTAAAATTGAAATCAACTTCTTTTGGGTCAAAAGGACTTTTCCATCCACCATTGACTTTTGGTCGCATTTTTTTTGTTGAAGAATCGAAGACATTTTTATAATATTGAGCTCTATTTAAAAAATACTTATAATCATCATTTTTATCCAGAATCTTCGCAACACGAGCAACACACCAGTCGTCGAAAGCATATTCAAGAGTTTTGGAAACGGAAGATCCTATTTCATCGGAGGGAATGTAACCCATTGATTTATAGTAATTCAAGTCCTCAACATTTTGCAGCGCAGAAGCTTTCATGGCCTCAAAAGCTTTAAACTTATCGAAGCCAGAAACTCCATTAGCAATTGCATCGGCAATAACTGGAATGGCATGATTGCCAATCATACAGTTTGTTTCATTTGCCGAGAGCTCCCACACAGGAAGCAATCCGCCTTGTTCGTACTGCATGATAAAAGTATTTATAAAGTCGGCAGTTCGCTTTTGGTCAATAATTGTAAAGAGCGGATGTTCAGCGCGGTATGTATCCCAAAGAGAAAAAACTGTATAATAATCGAATCCTTGGGCATTATGTATTTGCATATCTCTGCCACGGTAACGACCATCGACATCAGAATAAATATTTGGAGCTAAGAAGCTGTGATATAGAGCAGTATAAAATTTTTTCTTAGCATTTTCATCAGCTGTTATGATACTGATTTTTGATAATTCTGTATTCCAATTTTCAGCAGCATTTTGCTTTACTTTATCGAAATCCCAATCTGGAATCTCAGCTTCAAGATTTTTGGTGGCGCCGTTTTCATCCACAGCTGAAATGCCAACTTTTGCTAAAAGTTTTTCGCCTTCATCGAGTTTGAATGAAAAAACAAACTTCAGGTCTTCACCATGGAAAAGTTCGGAGCTATCAGATTTTATACTTGTGCCAAGTTTTTCAATATTTGTAAAAGGACGATTAAATTTTATGTCAAAAAACAGCATTTGATTGTTTGCCCATCCAGAAGAAAATCGATAGCCACGAATTTCTGTATTAGAGACTATTTCAAGTTTAGAGTCCAAAACTTTATCGCGATATTTTAAGTCGATAAGAATGCTGTTTGTGGCATTCCGATTGAAAGTATAACGATGAATGCCACATCTTTTTGTTGCTGCCAGTTCAACATTTATATTATAATCCTTGAGCAGCACGCTATAAAATCCAGGTTCAGCAATCTCAGAATTATGAGAAAATTTGCTTCCCCAATGGCCAGTGCTATCGACTTTAAGGTCGCCAGAAAATGGCAAAAACAAAATATCAGAATAGTCGGCTATACCTGTGCCGCTGAGGTGAGTATGAGAAAACCCATAAACAAAATTGTCGGAAAAGTGATATCCGCCACAGCCGTCCCAACCTTGTTCTCTGGTGTCGGGGCTAAGCTGCACCATGCCAAAAGGTAATGAAGCTCCAGGGAAAGTATGCCCATGACCTCCTGTACCAATGAAAGCATCAACATTTTGAACATATTGATCCTGTCGGCATGAATTTATTAGCAAGAAAAAAATGCCAAAAAAAACAATAAATATCGACTTTTTATAGTAGTTTTTCATTTTGGAAGATTGTAATTATGATATCAGCAAAAGTAGGAATTTATCTGTTGATTTTTAGAAATAAGGAAACATATAAATGATATTTTAAGAGATAATTGAGAGTTGGATGCAAATCATTTAATTCAAATTAGAAAATCATATTTCAAAACAAATGAGTAAATTTGCTCTTTCAAAGGAGAAAATGGATTTATAAAAATTGAATAATATAATGAAAAGAACACTTTTGGTAATTTTAGCTATAGCTGCATCATTCTATTTTGGATATGCATTTAAAACAGTCATCACAAAGCAAACTAACCAACAGCTAACAATAAAAAGAGTAACTGGCATTGGTGGAATATTTTTTAAGTGTAAAGACCCCAAAAAAGTGAGAGAATGGTATCAAAAACACTTGGGTTTAAATACCAACGAATATGGGACGGTATTCGAATGGAGACAAGCTGCAGATAGCACTCAAAAGGGATTTACACAATGGAGTCCTTTTGCACAAACAACAAAATACTTTGAGCCCTCCACAAAAGACTTTATGATAAACTACAGAGTTGAAAATTTAGAATTGCTTGTTGAAGAGCTTAAAAAAGAAGGTGTAACTATTGCCGACAAAATTGAAACTGTAGAATATGGAAAGTTTGTTCACATTATTGATATTGAGGGAAATAAAGTAGAACTTTGGCAGCCTGATGACATGGAATTTGAAAAATTAGGTCAACAAATTGGAAGTGAGACAACAAAATAATTTAAAGTAGAAATGGTGAAAAAAAATTCGTTTCTCTCGCCAAGCAAATAGATTATATCTTTGCCATCATGCAAAAGCAAGTAAATTTGGTGTATATTACAATCGTTGGCAGCGGAAATGTTGCAAGGCGGCTTTGCCATGCTTTTCGTAATGCAAGAATACCCATTAATCAAATTCTGAGCAGTTCGACTACCGGCAAAAAACTTGCTGAAGATTTTAATAGTCAAATAATTTCCAGTCCAAATGAAATTACCGACGGCTCAATAGTACTTCTTTGCATAAAAGACGACTCCTTAAAAAAGTCTTATCTTGAAAAATTTAAAGGCAATTATTTGCTCTGCCATACAGCAGGTTCGGTGAGCATAGAGGTGTTTGGCGATAGAAAAAAAGCTGGCATTTTTTACCCCTTGCAAACACTTTCTGCTGATAGAGAAATCGATTTTGCAAATATTCCAATTTGCCTTGAAGCCAATAATTTAAAGGATTTATCTATCTTGAAAATCTTAGCAAAAAATATTTCTAAAGATGTGAGAGTCATAAATTCTGAGCAACGTTTACAAATACATCTTGCAGCGGTTTTTGTTTCCAATTTTGCCAATCATTTGTACAAAATTGCAGAAGATATTCTAAAAGAAAAAGATATTTCTTTCGATATTCTGAAACCCTTGATAAAGGAAAGCGCAAGAAAAATTCAAATTCTATCACCCGAAAAAGCCCAAACAGGGCCAGCATTACGCAAGGACAAAAATGTGATTTCCAAGCATTTAAAACTATTGGATAAACATAAAGAATTTCAAAAAATATATAAAATTATCAGTAATTCGATAATAGAAACTTACAAAGCATGAAAAATTACAAAGCTAAATTGGCTCCCATCAACACCATGATTTTCGATTTCGACGGAGTGTTATCCGACAGCATGGTATTACTAACCGAAGATGGACATTATCTGCGGCGCACCAATGTGAAAGATGGTTATGTTATGCAACTCGCTGTGAAGAAAGGTTACCGCATAGCAATTATTTCGGGTGCCAAAGCCGAGGGAATGTATCACAGGCTTTATGGGTTAAACCTTACAGACATATATCTTGGCGTTACAAATAAACTGGAAGTTTATAATGAGCTTAAAGCCAAATACAATCTCGAAAATGAAAATATCTTGTATATGGGCGACGACATTCCCGATTTTCAAGTGATGCAGGCTGCTGGCATTGCCGCTTGCCCTGCAGATGCTGCCAACGAAATTAAAGCCATAGCAGATTATATCTCCGACAAAAAAGGCGGCGAAGGTTGCGCTCGCGACATTATTGAGCAAGTAATGAAAATACATGGTAAATGGATGGATGAACAAGCTTATGAATGGTAACAACTTAAATTTAAAGTATTTGTGGAAGCTTATAAGAGGAGGCAACTTGCTATTTATTGTGCTTATTCAATATTTTTTCAAATACCTTATTCTCGATTCTCTGATAAATGAAAAAATGGTTTTCTTTTCAGGAGCAACTCTGGCAAGCCAAAGAATTTTGTTTTTTTTGATGGTATTATCAACAGTTTTTATTGCAGCAGCTGGTTATATTATAAACGATATTTCAGATGTTAGAGCCGATAAAATTAATAAGCCGGGGGAAAATATTATTGGCGAAATAATTAGCCTAAACCTGGCAAAAACACTGTATTATTCTTTCAATGTGTTAGGCATTTTGCTGGGCTTTTTTTGCTTTTATTTTTTGGGCAAACCTACCCTTATAAGCGTTCAATTACTTATGGTGATGTTACTTTATTTATATGCGGTTGAATATCAATGCAAAAGTTTTTGGGGAAATGTGATGGTGGCTTTTGCTGCTTCGATGGTAGTTTTAATCGTTTGGCTGTTCGAATTTTATATGCTTTTGATAGCCAAATCAACTTACCTTCTCAGCGACAACTTTAGCATTCTGTTAATTGTTGGTTTTGCAGGTTTTGCCTTTTTGTTTACACTTTTGCGCGAGTGGTCTAAAGACCTCCAAGATTTTGATGGCGATTCGGCTGTTGGCTGTAGAAATCTGATGATAAAAATTGGAATGAAAAAAGGTAATTTAATGCTTGCAATTGCCTTGATAATAAGCTCAATTTTGATAATTGTTTGGCAAATATTGCTTTTTTTAAATACCAATTCGCATCTGCTTTTCACTTCTATATATTTTGTTTTGCAGGTGCTAATTTACACATTCTTGCTTCCCTTAATTTTAAAAGCCAATGGCAAGAATGATTATCATAAGATATCTAATGGATTGAAATTGATAATGGCTGCAGGAATGTTGTTTATGATATTTTTTAGAATATAAAAAAAAATTATTGAAAAATGAGTTTAAGCTTAAAAAAATTATTGAAATACAATCTGATATTAGCATCACGCTCGCCAAGGCGACAACTATTACTTACTGGCTTAGATCTTGATTTTCAGGTGATAGTGAAATCCATTAAAGAAAATTATCCAGCAGAAATGCCTATCGAGGAAGTGCCAGAATATTTGAGTAAGGCCAAAGCCAGTGCCATTGATATCAATAGCAAAAGCGACAACACAATTTTAATTACAGCAGATACAGTGGTGATTTTTGACAATAAGCTTATTGAAAAGCCTAAATCCAAAGAAGAAGCTTTTGAAATGCTTTCTGCCCTTTCTGGTAAATGCCACACGGTTATTACTGGCGTTACTTTGACTTCAAAGCAAAAACAAAAAAGTTTTTCTTCTTTTTCAAAAGTATATTTTAATAGTCTGAAAGAGGATGATATCCGTTATTATGTAGAGAAATATAATCCTTTGGATAAAGCGGGCTCCTATGGGATTCAAGAGTGGATTGGCTATATTGCTATTGAAAAAATTGAAGGCTCTTTTTATAATGTTATGGGACTGCCAACACAACAATTGTACGAAGAACTGGTAAAATTTATTGAATAAATTCTACTAAGTACATTACAAAAATTTATTAATTTCATAAAAAAATTGTAAATCGTTGTTATTAATGACTTTAGCTCATGACTTTAACGATATAAAAAACGAATTTTATACTATCAAAGTCAGAAAGTATATCCATTTCTTGAAGTTTGCTGGCAAGAAAACAATTTAATTCAACAAGCTTATTGAATCGCTTTTGCAAGCTGAAGAATCGGCTTATGTATCGGGGCATGCAAATGAGTTGCAAAAAAAACCTAAAATATTAAATGTGCCTTTTGTTTTGACTAATAGTTCATTTTGCTTATTTAAAGAAATTTCTAAAATCCGAAGTCAATCGGATTTTAGAAGCTCCTACTAATTGATTATCAGTTTTCGATGAAACGAAAATCCCTTTTCATCGACCATATATAAATAATAAATGCCCTTAGGAAGATAATTCAAATTCAAACTTGTGTTTAATTCTCTATGTATCTCAACTTCATTGTTATACAACATTTGACCGACATTTGAAAATACTGAAATATTCATCTTACCAAAAGAATAGTTTGAAACTGAAAGGTTGAAGATTCCATTTGCAGGATTTGGATATACAAAAAGCTGAGGCTGCGACAAAATTTCGACCATCCCATTTGGCAAAACATTGATATAATTTTGTTTAATAGTGGTGTCGCAAATGTTGCCATTGCATACTTTTAGAGATATAGTGAATAGGCCTGAGTTGTTATAAGTATGCGAAGGGTTTTGCTCTATACTTGAGTTTCCATCGCCAAATTGCCACAACCAACTGTTTGGCATTCCAGTAGAAATATCAGTGAAATTAACTTGCACAGGCCACTGTCCGGTAGTAATATTTCCATTGAAATTTGCTTGTAGAAATATTGGGTTTATACTTCCATTATTGGCAGTATTAGAGCGCGATGTATTATAGTTTGTGTTTGCCTTTGCCATAAGCGAATCGGGGTAGCAACCATCGTTTTTTACAATTTCAATTTGATAATGAACTGTGCCCGTTGGGGGGTTCAAATCTGTGAATGAATTAAGATTTCCTGGAATTTGAGCTAAAAGTTGAGTGTTTGACGAAGAAGTACCTCGGTAGATGTAGTATGAAGGAGGATTGAAACCTTTATAATTATTCCAAATCAAATTCCATGTTCCATTAAGTCCAGCATTTATTGTCAAATGTATGGTTTTATGTAAAGGGGAATTAAGCGATTGGGCACCGCAAGTATCAATGGCAGCAATCTTATATCGCCATGCACGAACGCTTGGGTCGGCAAAAGTATCAATATAAATACCTGCTTGCTGATAAGAGATAGCGCCAATTTTATCATAAACTCCAGCGATAGTGTTTTCTCTCAATATCACTATTGAGTCAATAAGATTAGTGTTTTGTCTTTCCCAGATAATGCGGTTTTTTCCGGTGGCGCTATCAACTCCAATTATACATATTTCTGGAGGCAATAGATATGAATTATTTAACTGAAATTGTTGACTGGTTTGCATGCAACCAAATTGATCGGTAACTTTCACAAAATAATATCCAGTAGATTTAACCCAAATACTTGGAGTAGTTTCCCCGGTTGACCATTGGTAAGCTGTGTAGAATGCCGAAAGTGAAAGTTTTGTAGAGTCATTAGTGCAAGGCATAATGATTCCTGAACTCGAAATTTGCGGTGTAATTGCTGGGTAATGGGTAAGGACAAAAGGTTGTGATATTGCCGAGCAAAGATTATTGGCAACCACAACGGCATAATATCCCGAATTTTTTGCATAATAATTTATGCTATTGGCTCCAGCTATGATAATTCCATCTTTAACCCATTGATAAGTATAACTAACGCCAGAATTTGCAGTGAGTAAAAGGCTATCATTATTACAAATAGTTGACGTTCCTGAAGGACTGATGCTCGCTGTAACATTGCAACTGCTACCTCCAGAGGTCAAAATATAATTTGGTTTTATAATTTCATTCACGCATCCAGTAGCATTGTTTGTTGCACGCATTTTCACACTGTAGCTGCCATTGTACAAATATTGATGAAAGGGATTGTAATAGGTTGATGTGATTCCATCTCCAAAAGACCAGTCGAAGGAATAGTTGGACAGATTTGGTGTTTGGTTCTGAAAGGTTACATTGAATGGTGGTGCAATTAATATACTGTCGTTGGCGGTGAATTTTAAATTGAAAATATTTGGATATACAACAATAGACTTTGGTGTTGTGGAAGTAACACAACCATAGATTGTATCTGTTATCACAGCATAATATGAACCAGAGGTTGAAACGGTAAGTGATCCGCTGTTTTGACCAATAATTTTCGTATGGTTTTTATACCAAGAATAGGTTAAACCAGAAGTATTGTTTGCTTGAAGTATTGTGCTATCTCCTTGGCAAATTGCCGAATCGCCAAGAATAGATATCTGCTGATTGAAATTGCTACACAAGCTAAGTTTTGCCAATCCAAAATCCCAATCACCACAGAGGTATGCACCAGTAGAATCTTGAAATACAGTATTATATCCATTTGGATTGCTGCCATATTTGGTATGCTGATAGTCCGCATAATTAATCCAATGACCGTTGAGCAATTTTGAAATTCCATGATTTGAAGAGCAAGCAACCAAATCTCCATTATTGTCGATGATTAAGTCAATAAAATAATTACTTGGCAAATTTGAATTACTCATGTTGTATTTTATCCAGTTAGTGCCATTATATTTCAACAAACCAGAGCCATAAATACTTACCCACAAATTGCTATCTTTGTCAACTATTAGTCTATAAACTGAATTATCTGATATATTATAATTGCTTGAATCGTAGGTAACCCAAGAAGTGCCATTGAATTTACTTAACCCATTTGCTGTTGCTGCCCATATATTTCCCGAATAATCTCTTACAACATCATACACATAATTGTCTGCAATATTGCTATTGGAAGTATCATAAGCAGTAATATTTAACTGGCTATTAAATTTTACCAAGCCTTTATTGGTGCCAACCCAAACATCGCCATTGCTCCCATTTGCCAGAGAAATACAATAACTTGAAGGCAAAAAGGAATTTTGTGGTGTTTTTATCTGCCAGCTGCCGTTAGTCTCAATGGCTACGCCTTTGTCAAGAGTAGAAATCCAATGTCTTCCGTTAACATCAAGTAGCTGCCCAACACCTCTTAAACCAATTTTCTCACCTGTTGCTGTAGTTGGAGTCAGTGAGGAAAAACTGCCATTATGCAGTTTCCCATAAGCCATATCACTACTCAAATAATAATCTTGATCGCTGGAAAACCATAGGCTTCCATGCGAATCTTTTCCAATGGAAGTTACAAAAGCCGAGAAAGGCAATCCATCTGAAGTATTAAAAACCGACCATAAATTTCCATTATAACGCATTACACCATGTTCTTCTGTTCCCACCCAAAGGTTATTATTATTATCAAATTCTATATAGTTGATATCGCCATGAGGTAAAGTTGCTATTGAGCCCGTTGATGTATAATTTGTAAATCCCAGCAAATCAAATTTTGATAATCCGTTGATACAAGCACACCAAATATTGCCAGAATTATCTTGAGTAATATTTTTAATATGATTATTTAATAAACCATTTTGAGTTGTAAATGAAATGAAAGCTGTATCGCCTACCAATTTATTTAATCCCCAGTATGTTCCGACCCAAAGGCTATGATTATCATCTAAAAACAAATCTAAACAGCTTGGATTTGAAAGTCCATTAGATGTTGTTCCATTGTTATAAGGCAAGTTGAGCCATGTTCCAGCACTATCTCTTATCGAAATTCCTCTTTCAGTTCCAATATAAGCCTTGTAGTTATAAAAAACAATATCATAAACGGTATCGTTTAAAAGTCCTGAATTGGTAGTTCTATAATTTATAAAGTTGGTATCATCTTTTATTACAATGCCCTTGCCCTGAGAGCCAAACCAAACTCTATTTTGCTTATCCTCTTCAGCGCATAGGAAATTATTTGTTGGAATGCTACTGTTATAAGTATTATAAAGCACAAAATCGGTAGTTGTATTCAAATAGTTTGACCCCCATATTTCATAAATTCCATTCCACACAGTGGGGATATACATTTTACCGTTGGAAGTTTTAACAAAATCTCTAATCTCATTTTGGTTTATTTTACTTGTAATCATTCCCGACCAACTGTTGCCATCAAAGAATGAAACTCCGCCAACGTGAGTGAAGACCATAGTATTACCGACTTTTTGAATTGATCTTATTTTATTGGATGCCAGCGCATTACTACCAGTATTTATTGATGAGTAAATATCCCACTGCACTTGAGCTGATACATTTGACAAAAAAAACATAGAAAGAACAACAGCAATTAGGCATTTGATTTTCATTGGTTTATTCATGATTATTAGGTTTATTTTGTTGGTTCAAATTATAAATTAATGATTGGTAAATGTAATACTAATTTTATTCCAGCAAATACCGAGAGATAGGTATTTTGCCAATAAGATATATGATATAAAATACATAAAAAAACCTCGGCACAAAAAAGCAAGCTTTTTTTGTACCGAGGTTCAAATATAAAAAAATGAATTTTACATCAAATGCATATCATCAAAAACTTTCATCACAGATTTTACTGCTGCTGAAGAAGCTTCCATGTCTTTCATTTCTACTTCATTGAGGTCAATTTCAATAATTTCCTCAATTCCATTGCGTCCAAGGCGAACTGGCGAACCCAAATAAACAGCTTTTTGTCCCCATTGACCATCTAATCCTACACAAACAGGGAAAATATGGTTTTGATTATTCACAATTGATTCCACCATTTGTGCAGCAGCAGCTCCAGGAGCATACCAAGCTGAAGTACCCAAAAGTTTTACTATTTCGCCACCACCAGATTTTGTGCGATTTATAATGGCTTCCAATTTATCTGCAGCAACCAATTTTGTAACTGGTATTCCTGAAACCGTTGTATAGCGTGGTAGTGGGACCATGGTGTCGCCATGACCTCCCATTAATAATGCTTGAATATCGTTTGGCGATACATTTAATTCTGTAGCCAAAAAAGATTTATAACGAGCAGTATCTAATATTCCAGCCATTCCAAATACTTTCTGTGCAGATTTTCCAGAGGCTTTATGTGCGGCATAAGTCATCACATCCAATGGATTAGCAACCACAATGATTATTGCATCGGGTGAATATTTAACAACATTCCCAACCACATTCATCATTATTTTGGCGTTGGTAGAAATTAAATCATCACGCGACATTCCTGGTTTACGAGGAATACCTGAAGTGATTACTACAACTTCAGAACCAGCAGTTTTTGAATAGTCATTGGTATAACCATTCACACGAGTATCGAAATGATTAATTGCAGAGGCTTGCCAAATATCAAGAGCTTTACCTTCGGCAAATCCTTCTTTAATGTCTATCAAAACCACTTCATCCAAAAAATTCTTTTGAGCCAAAACATCTGCGCAAGTAGCACCAACATTTCCGGCTCCTACAACGGTTACTTTTTTCATATTTTGTAAATTTAAAAATTTCTACTTAAAAAAATTGCCAAGCAGAAAAAATTATTCTGCTTGGCAAAATTAGAGATTATTCTATTTAATACCAACTTTAGCTTCCAACATTGCAGTTGTCAAAGATTTTGGTCTTTCGAGGGCATAACCTAAAGCACGATCCCACACAAGATTAGAAAGTACGCCAACAGATCTTCCGATGGCAAATAGAACTGTGTAAAAATCGTATTCAGTAACACCATAATACCATTGAACAACTCCAGAATGAGCATCTACATTTGGCCATGGATTTTTAGCTTTTCCTTGCTCTCTTAAGATATCAGGAACAACTTCGTAAAGTCTGCTAACCAATTGAAATAGTTTATCATCTGGCAAATGTTTCAAGCAGAATTCTCTTTGAATAGCATATCTTGGGTCAGTTTTTCTTAAAACTGCATGACCGTATCCAGGAATTACCTGACCGCTTTTCAAAGTATCCCAAACGTATTTTTTCATTTCTTCTGTGGAAGGAACTTTTCCGCCCATTTGTTCTTGTAATCCTTGCAACCAGATAAGAACTTCTTGATTTGCTAATCCGTGAAGTGGACCAGCCAATCCATTAATCATAGCAGAAGTTGCATAATAAATATCTGATAAGGCGCTGGCTACCAAATGGCCTGTATGTGCACTTACGTTTCCACTTTCGTGGTCGGCATGTACAATAAAATACATACGAGCAACATCATCATAAGGTTTTTCTTTGCCAATCATATAGGCGAAGTTAGCTCCAAAATCTAATGTAGGATCTGGATAACGATGGCCATTTTCAGGTTTGTAGAGTTTATTATAAATGTATGCTCCAATTAAAGGCATTTTTGCCAATAGATTAGTGGAATCTTCATAGGTGGTATCCCAATAATCCATTTTGCTTATGCCTTGGTGGTAGCTTGTGCTGAACTGTGATTCGCGTTGAAGAGCCATTACAGCAGCAGAGATAATTGCCATTGGGTGGCTTTTGCTTGGAAATGAATCAATAACATCCCAAACATAATTAGGAACTGTTTGACGATTTTTGAAGTCGGATAAAACTTCTTTCATCTCTTCCTGTGTTGGAATATCGCCAGTTAAAAGTAAATACCATAAACCTTCAACATAAGGCATTTCTGCTCCTGCTGGTTTTGGTAATTTTTCAAATACTTCTGGCAATGTATATCCGCGATAACGAATTCCTTCGTTTGGGTCGAGATATGAAATATCGGTTATCAGGCTTTTTATGCCTCTCATACCACCAATTGCCTGTTCAACGGTAACTTGGTCAATAATGCTATCGCCAAATTCTTTTATCAAACGAGTTGTCCTTGGTCTTTGTGCTTCAATTTTTTCAAGAAGCTTACTTTTTAAGTGTGACATACTATAAGATTTAAAATGTTTATATTATTTATAAAGGTCAAATTAACCTTGTTTTGTGCTTACCTTAAATGAACCTTTTGATTTGAATTTTGATAAGCTAATGCTTAATTTCAATTTAAAATTCAATATTTCAATACTTTACATCTTTCTTTTATAATAAATTCAAATTTCGTTTCCCTCTATTTGTTTGAATTAATTATGGCTACTAAAGTATTATTAAAATGTTAATGAATTATCAATACTTTAAGATTTTTTGTACTAAAAACAATAAAAAAATTACGCTTTTGGATTGACTTAAATCATTATGGAATTCCTGAAAAATCTTTCGCTAAAAATTATTTAACTACACAACTTTTTCATAAGAATCTATATTTAAACATGATGCCAGTTGTGAATATTTAAATAAATATTTTTTTGCCTTATGAAAACAATGTTACAAAAAAAGCCTGCACATAGATGTGCAGGCTTATAATTAATTGAACCAACAAAGGCAAAACTATTGAATAATAACTTTCTCCTGATAAACTACTCTATCCGCAGAATTCAAGTGAATAAAATAAATTCCTTTTCCTAATGTGCTTAATTGTAGTTGCTTAGATGTTTTACCTTGAGTTTTAAATTCTTCGAAATACAGCTCACTGCCCAAAGCACTGTAGATATGAAGTTGCAAACGATGTTCTGATTTATCATAAATATCTAAGGTAAAATTGCCATCATTAGGATTTGGATATAGTTTTGCTGCCAATTCCACATCTATTTCTACCAAGCCATTGGGCAAAACATTTATGTAGTTGACTTTTGTTAAAGTGTCGCATATTGATCCATTACAAACCTTTAACCTCACGCTATAAAATCCAGTGTTGTTGTAAGTATGCTTAGGATTTTGCTCTATGCTTGAGTTTCCATCACCAAAATCCCATGCCCAATTATTTGGTGAGCCAGTGGAGGCGTCCGAAAACTGAACTTGTATTGGCCACTGTCCACTTACTACATTTGCATTGAATGATGCCGCCAAATATATAGGCGTAATATTGCCATTATTTGCAGTATTCGACCTACTTGTATTATAATTGGTATTGGCTTTAGAAACAACAGTATCTGGATAACAACCACTTGCTTTTATCACTTCAATTTGATAATAAATTGTGCCCGTTGGTGGATTCAAATCAGTGTAACTCGTTGATGAGCTGGGCAATTGTGTTAGCAATGACATATTGGTAGAAGATGTCCCACGATAGATTCGATAAGTGTTGAATGCAAATCCTTGATATCCATCCCAAATTAAATTCCAGCTACCATTTAGCCCGGCATTGATAGTCAGATGAATGGTTTTGTGGAAAGTGCTAAGTAAGGTTACTCCACCGCAAGTATCAACAGCAGCGATTTTATATCTGTAAGATTGCACAGCTGGATTTGAATTAACATCAACATATAAGGATGTTTGAGAAAAAGGAATAGCACCAATTTTATTATAAGTATTAGCTATAAACCCCTCACGATACACATAAAAAGAATCTATAAGTGCATTCGCTTGTCTTTCCCAAACTAATCTGTTGTTATTATTACTATCCACACCCACTATACAAATTTCTGGAGGATTAAGAAATGAGTTGTTTACGGCATAAGGCTGAGAGATAAGATTGCAACCATAATTATCAGTTACTGCAACTTGATAATATCCTGTTGTACTGACATAAATTGATGGAGATGTTTCGCCAGTGCTCCAATTATAGGAATTATAATTTACAAACAACGAAAGCAGCATACTATCCACAGTGCAAGGTTGTAGTTGACCAGAAGCTTGAATCACAGGTTGAATGCTTGGATAATGGTTCAAAATAAAAGCAGGTGAAGTTTGAGAGCAAACCGCATTGCTAATTATGACGCGATAACTCCCAGCTTGTTTTGCCGTAAAAGACTGATTAGTAGCATTAGGTATAATCATATTATTAAATACCCACTGATAAGTATAAGAAGTACCAGCCGAAGCAGTCAGTATAACCGAATCGCTACCACAAATTGTGGCAGGTCCAGGAGGTGAAATAGCGGCTAAAATATTACAAGGATTTGGTAAGCCACCAGAGCAACTAATATAATCAGTTTTTATTAGGGTATCACGACAGCCAGTAGTTACATTTTCGGCAAATAACGACACTGTGTATAGACCATTATATTGGTAGTTATGAATAGGATTGAAGAATGTTGAAGTATTCCCATCGCCTAATTCCCAAAGGAAATTATAATTATTCAAATTGGGAGTTTGATTCGTAATATTTACACTGAAAGGAGGTTGACTGAAATTGACATTGGCTGAAGAGAAAGCTAAGCTAAAATCATTGCTATTAACTGTTACGGGAGTGATGTTAGACAATTTTTTACAACCATTTTGAATGTCTTTAACTTTAACTTGATACGTGCCAGAAACCAGCACTTTCAAAGTAGGTAAAGAGTCATTGGCAAGCAACAACCCCCCTTGAAACCACTGGTAACGCAAGTTAGCTCCACTGTTGGCGGTTAAAAGTACCGAATCGCCCTGACATACTGAAGTGATAGGTGCAGTAATAAATGCTGGTACCGAAAGCAATTGAGAATTCTTAGCCACTGTGGGCGAAACACATCCGTTCTCACTTACTGTAAGCGAAACAGATTTATTCCCAGATTGCGACCAAACAATTTGATAAGGGCCTTGACCATTGCCTGCAATTATTGTACTGCCACCAAAATTCCAATTATAAAATGCTGATGATGACGCAGATCCTGTATATTGAATATTTACTGTATCTGAAGCACAATTCATTAAAGGCAAATTGAAATCGGCAGTAGGAATAGGAAAACTTGTTGCAGAAATAGCTTGAGATTCGGCAGTGCAATTATACGAATTGGTTACCACAACTGTATAAATCCCAGTAGTATCGGCGATTAATTGATAGGCATTAGAGTTTACTTGAACTCCATTTTTGAACCAAGCATAAGACAAGCCACTGCCAGAGTTTGCTTGCAAAATTACTGAATCTCCATAGCAAAAGTATGTTGTTCCCAAGGGCAAAATGGAAGCGCCTGGAACTGGATTTACTGTAATAACATTACCAAGAGAAGTAGTGCTGCAATTATATGAATTAGTGGTAATAAGAGTAAAATTGCCCGTTTGAACAACCGATAAAACTGAATCAGTAGCTCCTGAAATTGGTGTACCATAGCTATTCCATTGATAAGTGAGGGAAGTATCAGCAGAACCATGCAATTTCACAGTATCACCTTGACAAAGTACATTAGAGCCAGATAAAAATACATTTGCATTTGGTGAAGGATTTACAATTACAACCGTTGAGGTAGATGTGTCGATACAATTGTATGCATTAGTAATTTTCAATCTATAATTGCCAGATTGAGTGGCGCTTAGAAAGGAGGAGGTGGCACCACTTATTTCAGCTCCATCTTTCAACCATTTGTAGCTATAGCCAACACCATTGCTACCGTATAAAACCACATTTTGACCAGAACAAAAGATTGTATTTCCCCCTGATTGAATTGTTGCCACTGGAACCGGATTTACTACAATAGATTGAGGAATTGATATATCGGAACAACCATTAATATTAGTGATTTTCACTTTATAATTGCCTGCATTCTTTACCCATAAGGTATTCAAATTTGCATTTTGAATTGTATTACCATTGAAATACCATTGATAGTTAATACCAGATTGCACTGGTGAAGACAAAAGCACTGAATCGCCGCTGCAAATAGCGCTATTGCCCGATAAACTGATGGTTGCCTGTGGTAAATTATATACTCCCAAAGAAACGATGGCGGTTGTATCGACGCAATTATAGATATTTTTCACCACCGCTTGATAATCACCAGAGTCGTTTGCCTGATAAAAACTTGAGTTTGCATTGGCAACAAGAAAGCCATTTTTCAGCCATTGGTATTGGTATCCTAGGCCGCTATTGGCTGCAAGCACTGAAAAACTTCCTGGACAAAAATTGGTATTTCCGAAGATTGAGATACTATTATCGGGCTTGGGATAAACATGAACGGTTGTAATACTCGTATCGATACATACAAAATTAGTAACAGAAAGTTTAACTTTATAAGTGCCCGAAGAATTCGGCTTGAAAACATAACTTGTTGAATCTGTTGATTCCACAATTCCATCATTGCCTATATCCCAATTATAAATTGTATTAGAATCGGTATTTAAAGAACTGTTCAACAAAATTATAGAATCGCCAAAACAGAGGTCATTTATGTTATAAACTGCTGTAGGTATTATACAGTTTTCTAATCGGAAATGAATTGAATCAACAAAACTCCATTTCCCGCTCATATCCTTAACTCTCGTATATAGAACATGATAGAAAGTATCAATAATGCCATGAGTAAAATTAAAAGTATAGTCTAAAGTATCAATTCCACCAAAATTCACCATATTTCCTTGACCAAAAGGCATGATAGTATCAACTGAATATTCGATGGCTGTAATTTTTTGATTAGCCATTGCTGGACTCACAAACACCAGTTTTTGGTCTGATAAACTCCAGCGACCAATAGAATCTTTCACACGCACATAAAACTCGTGATGACCTACGCTTAGATTTGAAGATGCAACAGCAGCCGAAATATCGATTGTATTACCAGCAGCAAGGTTCATCGCACTGGCATTTCCAAATCCTGGATCGGTATCGAAGAAATATTCCGCTGAAACAATTCGAGGATTATTCATTAGCCCTGCCATTATATACAGTAATTTTCTATCTGCTAAGCTCCATTTTCCATTTCCATCTTTAAAACGGATATTAAGAAAATGAATTCCTGAAGCCAGGTTGCTTATATTCAATGCAGATATAAGATTTATAGTGTCGCCGGGAGTAATACTGATTGAAGTAGCGCTGCCAAAACCTGGGTCATTATCAATGAAATATTCTGCTGCCACAATATTTCGAGAAGCCAGTGGCATTGAAGCATACAATAATTCACGATTAACCAAACTCCATTTACCGTTTGCATCTTTAAAGCGAATATTTAAAAAATGTAGTCCCGAAGATAAACTACTTGGATTTATAGAGGCAACGAGATTGATAGAATCGTCAGGCGAAATGCCTATTGAAATGGCACTGCCAAATCCAGGGTCATTGTCGAAGAAATATTCTGCCGCCACCAAATTTTTGAGGCTTAAAGGATTGGTAACAAAAATTATATTTCGAGCAGCAAAGCTCCATTTTCCTCCAGAGTCTTTGGTGCGCACGTATAAAAAATGAAGTCCATAAGTCAGTGAAGAGGTCGAAATTGTGCTCGTCAAATCAATGGTGTTTCCAGTAGTTACTGCAATAGAAATTCCATTTCCCTTTCCGGGATCATTATCGAAAAAATATTCTAAAGCTACTAAAGACTTTGCATTGTGATTATTAGTAATATACAAAATCCTATGCTGAGTTAAACTCCATTTTCCGTAGCCATTTTTTACTCTAATATATAAATTGTGAATGCCATCTGGAAGAGTTGAAGATGGGATAGATTTAAGTTCTAAAATGGTATCTCCAGAGGTAATAGCTATCGGGGTTCCATTGCCATGCCCAGGATCAGAATTAATAAAGTATTCTGCGGCTACAATTTTGGAAAGAGATGCGCTATAAACAGGATTTACATATATCATTTTATTAGCACTTAAACTCCATTTGCCAGTATTAGAACGAGTTCGGATATAAAGTTTGTGCATTCCTCCATTTAAAGCCGAGGTGGAAATATTAAAGGATGCATCAATAGTATTGCTTGCAGTAATGGAAAGCGAAGTCCCATTTCCCCTGCCAGGGTCGTTATCGAAGAAATATTCTGCATAATTTATTTGCTGAGCGTCAAGCTGCAAAACAAAGAAAAAGCAAAGCACTGCTCCGATTAAATATCGGATATATCGTGTCATAATTTCTTGTTTTACAGTTTATAAATCAGCTTTTTTGGCTTTCACCTTCACATTGATATTGGTTCCTTGATTCACTACAGGATTCCTTATTACCATTTCAGTTATTTGAGGTATGGTAATCGCTCCACCCCAAATAAACGGATTTGTTCCGCCATAAGGGCCAATATCTGTTCCATCTGTTCCAGCATTTTTACCTGGTGAAGAGGATTGAAGATGATAATCTTTTGTGTAATCGAATGTACCTGAAGAAAGCCCTGTTTCAAATAAAGGATCTACATTCGATTTATTTCCTGTTCCTGTATTTCCAACTGGTGGAAGTGGATATGGCGTTGCTGTAGATCTCCAGCTTAAGTTATTGATAAACTGATTGTTTTCCATATAAGATTGATTGGTAGTGCCTGAGCATATAAAGATATTATTATTTACACTTATATTATTTGTATAATAAAAATGCGAAAAATTAAAAAATAGATTATTACTCACTACCACAGTTGATGATGTTGAATAATAAATCGAATAGGAATTGCTTCCCATAAAAATATTGTTTGCGATTAAAATATTAGAGCAATAATTTACTTGAATGTAATACTTTATCAGGTTATTTTTTATTACCCATCCCGAAGAACCACTTGCAATTTTGATATACGAGGAGCTAATATAGCATCCATAAACACCAATATTATTAATATTGCTTTTATTTGATATTATATTATCAAAAGTAATTCCTTGAAAGGTTGAACCAGAAGGGTTTGAACTTGGACTTGTGGTGGTGTCCAAATAAAGATTATAGATTCGAGAACCAAAACCAGCTGTGCCATCAAAGCCAAATCCAAAAAGATGAACTTTCTTTGTTATAGTAATATTACCATAATCGCTACTTGCTGGATAAAGATAAATAGTATCACCTGCTGAGGCTAAATTAATAGCTGTTACTAAATCGCCATAATATCCTGAAGGACGATTTTGATTTTTATCGACATGGTATATGGTCGCTTGACTTGCCAAGGCAAAAATCAAAAATGCTATTGTAAAAAATATATTTTTCATAATGCTGTATTTTAATATTTATTAAATCATTTATAAGAATTATAAACCAGCTTTAGTAGCTTTCACATTTACATTTATAGGCGTAGAAACATTGATTACTGGATTAGTAATATTTGCCTCTGTGATTTTAGGAATAGTAAAACTACCACCCCAAACAAATGGATTAGAACCACCATAAGGTCCGATATCGGTTCCATCGGTAGCAGCATTTTTGCCGGGTGAGGATGTTTTAAGATGATAATCTTTTGTAATGTCAAAATCACCCGAAGACAAAGCCGTCATAAATTGTGGGTCTTGATTCGATTTATTTCCACTTCCTATATTGGCTTCAGGAGGCATTGCGTAAGGATTTAGTGTTGTACGCCAACTGATATTATTATAAAATATATTATTATACATATATGATGGATTGGTTGATCCAGAACATATAAATATATTATCTGTTACGATGGCATTTGAAACCTGATAAAGATAATAGAAATTCACAACCAAATTATGTGAAAAAATAACCGAAGACGAATTGCTATTGGATATTGGATAACTATAACCCGAATGAAAAATATTATTTGAAATAATAATGGAAGAATTAGAATTCAAGTTAATATTATTCTCAACATAATTATTAATAATAAGCCAACCAGAACAATTGTAACCTAAAGTAATTCCGCCATTAAAATAATTTCCTGCTACAATAATATTAGTGATATTTGGCTTTTGACAAGACAAGGAATTTATGGTCAATCCTTGAAAACTTGAGCCACTTGGATTGGTAGCCGGCGATGTGGCGGTATCCAAATTCAGATAATTAATTCTACTAACATAACCCTGGGTGCCATCGAAGCCTTTGCCAAAAAGGTATAATCTTTTATTGATTGAAATAGTTCCATAGCTTGTGTTTGAAGGATAAACATAAAGAGTGTCGCCAGATGATGCTGAGTTAACTGCCAATTGCAAATCACCAACATAACTATTAGGTCGGTTAGGATTGTTGTCCACATTAATGATAGTGGAAAATGCTTCAAAGGTGATTGGAAATAAAATCACCATAAGGAAAATTTTTTTCATAATTTCTTTATTTTAGATTTTTTTATTTTAATTAATTGAAAATGTTATACAATTATTTTACAAATTTATAAATATAATTCACTTATGTACCATGTTTTAACAAATTTATTTATATAAATAATTATTTTGTTAGTAGAATCACGCAAAATATTGAATGTCATAAAATTGTCTTTTTTACATTTACATTCTTGGAGCACTCAGATAAAAGATTCAAATAAAATTTTGGGGAAAGCTTGTGAATAAATTATACAATACAAGATTCAAGCATACAGAGTTTTTATTTCCGAAACTTCATATAAAGTCCTGAGATTTCGACCTTGAGGAGTAAAAAAAATAATGCTAAAGAAATATTATCGCTCAAAAACATCTTGCAGTTTACCCTTTTCGCCATATCTTTGCAGCAGTTTATGAAAAATATCTTTCAGCATAAAACTTAAATATAATGCAGTCCAACAAGAGGTTAACAAATGATATGGCAGAATTGCTTTTAAAAATAAGCTCTATGCTTATGACTTCAGGAGCAAATACCAATCGCATTTTGATGATTATAAACAAATTTGCAGCGCTTATGAAAGTTGATGCTCAGGTGTTTATTAATCATAAGGCATTTATCATAAGTTTAAAAGATATGGAAACTGGCGGCATGACTACTCTGGTGAAACGCTTGCCACCTCATATAGTAAATTTCAACACCATTTCGGCTCTAAGCAAGGCAAGCAAAAAGGCCGAAAATGATGGTTGGGATTATGAGAAGATTAAGCAAAAAATTACCAAAATAGAAAAGCTTTCCTTTCATTCACGATGGCTTACACTTTTTTCTGTAAGTATCGCTGGTGCTGGATTGTGCATTGTTTTTGGCGGTGATTATATCAGCTTTGGAGCAGTATTTATTGGTACCTTCTTGGGGCTTTTTACAAGGCAATTTTTTCATAAAAAAAACTTCAATGCCTACTTAGCGACATTTTTCGGAGCATTAGTTTCGAGCTTCATAACTATTTGCATACTTTCTTTTTTCCCTAAAGTAAATCCAGATATCGCCTTGGCAACTTCTGTACTCTTTTCCGTTCCAGGGGTTCCTCTTCTCAACGCTTTTACCGATTTTATGGATGGATATTTCATCACAGGTTTGGTGAGGTTTATTCACGGGTTGCTTTTCGTAATTTCCATTGCTGCCGCACTTTTTGTTGTTATGTATCTATTTAAAATTCAATCTATTTAACTTATGACAATTTTTTTAGAAATAGCGGAGAAAGCTTTTTGGTCAGGAGTAATAGGCACTGGTTTTGCCATTTTGTTTAACGTGCCAAGGCGTTTGCTTTTGGCAATTTTTATTACTTCTTTATCAGCTGGCATAGTAAAATTTACTTCGCTTTCGTTGGATGTAAATATCATTTTCAGCTCATTATTTGCCGCATCGTTTGTTGGATTTATTAGCATCACCATTTCGGGTTATAAGCATACAAGTCCTTTTGTGGTTTCTATTCCATCGGTTATAGGAATGATTCCTGGCTATTTTGGTTATCAAACTTTACTCGGAATAATGCACTTAGCATTAAGCAAAAGCAGCCCACAAGATATAAATACCTTACTTTTTATCACTCGAAATGCTATCAATATGGTTTTTGTTTTGGGAAGTCTTTCACTCGGAGTTTCATTGCCATGGCTACTCTTCCGCGATAAAGGTTTGAAAAAGATTAAGCTCAATACTGATGAAGATTTGCTTTAAAGAAAACTAATCGTCCTTTGCATTAGCAAAATCCATTTTTAGCAGTTCGAAAATTAGTATTCCATATATTAAAATCATTGGAAAAGATTTAACAACATAAGGAACAAAAATTTCTGTGCGGATGTATACTGGAAAAATATCCGTCGGAGAAAGAGAAGTAAAAAGCAAAGCAATAATAAAAATTACATTATTAAGTTTGCTTTTGCAACTATTGAAAAACCAAATTGCAGCTCCAACCATTGCAATAACAAACGTTGGTGATTCGGCTTTGTGATTGAAAATTACAACCCAAATCAGAGTAGAAGCAAGTATCATAAGGCGAAATTTTTGATATTGCCATTGTTTAATTCGTACAAAAGGCATTAGATATATTATTGCGCCAGCAAAAAGCACAATATTTTTGCTGATATTTACTTTAAACCAAGTGCTAAGCCAGCTCATAACCGACAACCCAAGAGAAGTATCATGGTCGAGAGCAAGCATGTTTCCCCAGTTATTATATTGATTTATAAGACTATGAAAATCTATTATAAGTAAAGGCAAGGCAAAAATGATAATAAACCAAAAAACGCCATAAAGTGCTGCTTTCCACTTTTGAGGATAGAATAAAAAAAACGCAAAACCCACAATGCCAAAAAGCTTTATATAAACCGAAAAGGTCAATAAAGCAGTAGCTATAAATAGATTTTTTCTTTCAATAAAACCATAAGATAATATTATCAAACCCGCTATCAGAGCATTCGACTGCTGGCTTTGCAATGATGTTAAAGTCTCAATCAAAATTGCTAAAAGGATAAATAGCTTCTTTCGGAACTCGATATTTGGCAAGAAATATATTGCAAAAAGCAGCGTCAAACTGTTAATCAAGTTCCAAAGGCTTAGTCCGAGCCAATCAGGCAAAACTGCCATCGGCGCAAAAAAAACCGCGAAGCTTGGACTATATTTATATAAATCCCAATATTCGTTGGAATAGGCTTTATATAGATTAGTATTAGCTGCAAGATGATGAAAGGAATATTTGAATATTTGATAATTATTCTGATGTGTCAAAGTAAATTTATAATCTTCGATTACTTTTTTGCCTAAATACATACTTTGAAAACTTATTGCCAAAGTAAAAAAAACATAAAGTATTAGAGTCCCTTTCCAAGTGAAAATATAATCTTTAAAAATGTTTGAGATTCTACTTTTCATTAATATTTTCATAGCTCATTGTGGCTTCATTTTGCTTAAGCAATAAATTAATCTCTACTTAAGAGCCAAAATTTGTTTTTCAATCACCTCTATTTTTTTCTCAGCGTCTTCAAACTTTTTGCGTTCCATAGTAATGACTTGCTCAGGAGCATTATTTACAAATCTTTCATTAGAGAGTTTTTTATTTACAGCAGCCATAAAGCCTTTGGTATAAGTTAGCTCTTCCTCCAACTTTTTTAACTCATCTTCCACATTAATTTTCTCGCCCAGAGGAATGTAAAATTCAGTGGAATTTACTATAAAACTATGAGCACCAGCAACTTCATCAGTCACATAAGTTATTTTGTTTAGGTTTGCCAACTTCTCCACCACGGGGTCGAAAGTCGTCAAGGCAAGGTCCAAATTATTTTTCTTTATAAAAAGTTCTAAAACATCTTTATTGGGAATATTTTTTTGTTTCCTAATATTTCTTACAGCTGTAATAACATCAAAAGCATAATCAAATTCTTTAATCATCTCAGCATTAAAACTCATAGATTCAGGTAGTTTACTCACAATAATATCTTCATCTCTTTGGCGCAGCCGATGCCAAATTTCCTCGCTAATAAAAGGCATGAAAGGATGAATTATAAGCATCAGATTATCGAAAATATTGAGAGTTGCTGTAAGAGTTTTGCTGTCGATAGCTTCGCCAAAAACTGGTTTTACTGTTTCAAGATATGTTGAACAGAAGTCGTTCCAAATAAGTTTGTAGATTGACATCAGCGCGTCCGAGATGCGATATTGATTGAAGTCGTGTTCAATATCTTTTAGAGTTTGGTTGAATTTATTTTCCATCCATCGAATAATGACAAGGGAGGCCTGTGGCTGTGGTTTTTCCTCAACTTCCCAACCTTTTACCAGTCGGAGGGCGTTCCATATTTTGTTAGAGAAGTTTCTTCCCTGCTCACATATCGAAACATCGAAAGGCAAGTCGTTGCCTGCTGGTGAAGTCAAAAGCATTCCCATTCTTACTCCATCGGCACCATATTCGTTCATCAAATCTATTGGGTCGGGCGAATTGCCGAGGCTTTTGCTCATCTTTCGACCTTGTTTATCTCTTACAATGCCAGTAAGATAAACATTTGAAAAAGGTTTTTCACCCATATATTCATAGCCAGCAATTATCATTCGCGCTACCCAGAAAAACAATATCTCCGGTGCAGTTATCAAATCGTTGGTTGGATAATAATATTTTATTTCTGCATTTTCTGGATTTCTTATGCCATCGAAAACTGATATTGGCCAAAGCCAGCTTGAAAACCAAGTATCAAGAACATCAGATTCTTGACGCAAATCATCGCAACTAAGATTAGCATTAGAAGTTTTTTCTTTCGCCAGTGCCAAAGCTCCTTCTTGAGTTTTTGCCACCACAAAATCGTTCATTCCATCGCCATAAAAATATGCAGGAATGCGATGTCCCCACCAAAGTTGTCGAGAAATATTCCAATCGCGCACATTCTCCATCCAATGGCTGTAGGTGTTTTTAAATTTGGCGGGAATTATCTTTACTGTGTCATCCATTACAGCTTTCAGAGCTGGTTCGCTAAGCTCCTTCATCGAAAGAAACCACTGATATGAAAGTTTGGGCTCGATTATGGCTCCAGTACGTTCGGAAGTTCCAATTTTATTTTGATAGTCTTCAATTTTTATTATGCTGCCTAAAGCTTCCAAGTCTTTCACAATCACGCTTCTACACTTAAATCTATCGAGTCCTTGATATTGAAGACCATGCTCGTTTAGGGTGGCATCGTCGTTAAAAATATCTATTACTTCGAGATTATGTCTCTCGCCAATTTCTTTGTCGTTGATATCGTGTGCTGGTGTAATTTTAAGGCAGCCTGTTCCAAAATCCATTTCCACATACTCGTCTTCAATAATTGGAATGCTTCTGTTGGCAATTGGAACTATGGCTCTTTTCCCTTTTAAATGTTTAAATCTTTCATCATTAGGGTTATAACAGATGGCAGTGTCGCCAAGAATTGTCTCAGGCCGAGTGGTAGCAATATTTACAAATTCATTTTCGCCTTCAATTTGATAGCGTAGAAAATAGAGTTTCCCATTTTTTTCTTTATAAATAACTTCTTCATCAGAAACGGTAGTTTTTGCTTCAGGATCCCAATTTACCATTCGGAAACCGCGATAGATTTTCCCCTTTTTATAAAGGTCGATAAATACCTGAATTACAGACTCCGACATATCGTCGTCCATGGTAAATTTCGTTCGGTCCCAGTCGCAACTTGCACCCAATTTTTTTAGCTGTTCAAGAATAATTCCACCATGTTTGTGCGTCCAGTCCCAAGCATGATTTAGAAATTCATCGCGAGATAGATCTGTTTTGTTAATTCCTTCTGCTCGCAGTTTAGCAACTACTTTGGCCTCTGTGGCAATGGAAGCATGGTCTGTTCCTGGAACCCAGCAAGCATTTTTGCCTTGCATGCGTGCACGACGAATAAGCACATCCTGAATAGTATTATTAAGCATGTGTCCCATGTGCAAAACGCCTGTTACATTAGGTGGAGGTATAACTATGGTATATGGCTCACGTTCATCGGGTTGTGAATGAAAATATTTCTTTTCCATCCAATGAGCAAACCATTTATCTTCTATACTTTTTGGGTTATATTTTGCTTCTATTTCCATCAATCTTATATTCAAAAGTTAATTAAAAATGAGCTTGCGAAAATACGAACAAAATTGAATATAAATGATTTTGAAAAACATAGATTATTAGTTGACTTTTAGATTAGATGATTGATTTTTAAATAAAGAAATTATCGACTTTCGCGCACTACAAATAATTGTTTTTATGGATAATAAAAAAAGTTTACTTTGCTTTTGAATTAATCCATTAAACAGGATTTAGGATGAAGCTTATTTTTTCAATTTTTTATACATTAATTGGATATCTTTTTTTATTTCCAGTTACGGCGCTTTTTGTTTTTATAGGGCTCATATTAAATAGCTTAAAACTGAATAACCTTGTAAGTAAAAATGTTGGCATTTGGGCAAGAGCTACGTTTTTTATTATGGGCAAATCTCTTAATATTATAGGAAAAGAAAATATGAATCCAGAAGAAAAATATATCTTAATGGCCAATCATAGCAGCCTATTCGATATAATGGCAATCATGTGGATTTATCCCAATGTGTCGTGGTTTGGCAGAGCCTATTTGATAGAAGTTCCACTTTTTGGCAAATTGCTAAAAAGCATAAAATACGTGCCCATGCAAACCACAAATCTAAGAAATACTAAGTTGATGCTTGAACAACTTATTAGTGTAACTGAGAACCGAACAATCGCAATATTTCCAGAAGGAACACGCACCGAGACTGGTGAAATGAATAGGTTTCACAAGGGTTTTCTTCATGTTCTTAAAGCCACCGAACTAACTATTTTGCCAGTAACTTTGTGTGGTTTTTTTGACTTTAAGCCCAAAAATCGGTTCTATTTTAATTATTCCAGTAAGCTCACAGCAGTGATTCATCCGCCAATTAAATTTGAAGATATTAAAGATTTTGAAGATAATGAGATTATAGAGATTCTGCAAAAGAAAATAAAATCACCAATAAAACAACAGCTAAAATATTAAACAACTGCTAAATACAATAATTATGAATGAAACTACAAATCCACGTTGGGCATTTATCGTAAATCCTGTGGCAGGAAATGGGAAATCCTTAGTAGTTGAAAAACAGCTTAAAATTGAAATAGAAAAGAGAAATTTAAATGCGGAAATTGCACTCACCGAGAGAAAAAATCATGCAAGCGAACTCGCTGAAAATTTTGCCAAAAGAGACTTCAACTTTATTGTGGCTGTTGGCGGCGATGGCACCCTTAACGAAACTGCCAAAGCTTTAGTAAATTTTCCTGATATAATTTTAGGATTGATTCCTGCTGGAACTGGAAATGATTTTGCCCAGATTCTTGCCCTTCCAAAATCTTTTAAGAATGCCGATTGGAATACCTTTTTCGATGCTCACATCTGCAAAGTGGATGTGGGTAGATGCAATGGAAATCTATTCTTCAATGGAATGGGTTTGGGATTTGATGCTCAAGTTGCAGTCGAAAATTATATCTCGCCAGATGAAGTAAAAAAAGGCGGCGCCAACAAATATATTGGCCATATTCTTAAAAACCTATTTTTCTTTAAGGAGCAAAATATGATTATTGACCTTGAAGGCAAACAAATGAAAGAAACTTGTTTTATTCATACAATATCCATCGGAAGAAGATATGCTGGCGGATTCTTTCTCACTCCCAAAGCCTTCGCCGATGACGGACTTTTTGACATTTGCATGGTAAAAAAATTGAACCTCTTCCAAAGAGTTTCTATCTTACTTAAAGTTCCAAAAGGCACTCATCTTTCGCACCCAAAAGTGAATTATTATCAAGCAGATAAATTGAAAATTAAAGTTGATAAAAAAGTTGCTTACCATTTAGATGGCGAATTATTTTTCGATACTGATTTTGATATTGACATTTTGAAACATAAGCTCAGGTTTATTTATTTTCCAAAAGGCAATCATTATCTTTCATCTTGTTAAATAAAATTCCATGAATCAACAAGCTAAATATGTGGTATTTTTCGATTTAGATAATACTTTATTATCTGTCAACAGTGGAAAAGTAATAGTAAAAGTGGCTTTTAAAAGTGGTCTGATGCCTTTTTTCTCCTTAATAAAAGGCATTATTTTGTCGATACTTCATAAAATTAATTTGGGCAATCAAACACGAATCATTGAGTCGATGACACTATGGCTTAAAGGATTTTCCACCCAGCAGATTGAAGATTTTGTAAATCTTATAGTTGATGAAAAGCTTATTCCGAATATTCGACCATCAATAATTCAAGAAATAAAACGACACCGAAGCAATAATGCCGAAATTGTCATTCTTTCTGCCGCTCCTGATTTTATTTGCGAACCTCTGGCTCAACATCTTGATATTAATTATGTTATAAGCACAAAACTGGAAATATTTCAAGGAAATTATACTGGAAAAGTTTCGGGAAAAATTTGTATCGACAAGCAAAAAGTCGTTAGGCTTAAAGAATTTTGCAGCGAGAAACAATTTACTTTGCAAGATGCTTTTTACTACGGCGATAATCACACCGATAAGTATGCTTTGGAAACTGTCGGGCATCCTGTTTGTGTATCTCCCGACAAAAAACTTAGAAAATTAGCTATTCTAAAAAGCTGGCAAATAATAGAATAGGTTGTAATTTGAGCTTAATAATTTTGACTTGCAAATTTTTTTAATGACTGTCGATACCATAAATCATACGGAGAGAATGCTCAATTGTTGGCAAAATCTCTGCAAGATATTCTTCGGTGGCTTTTAGGCTACCTGGTAGGCAATAAATCAAGCTGTTGCCTATGGTACCAGCAACTGAGCGACTGATAACTGCATTGGGATTTACCATGCCATACTTTACTCTCACGAGCTCCATGATGCCAGTAATTTCCTTTTCGAGCATAGGTTTTATCACATCGGGAGTAATATCTCGTGCACCAATACCAGTGCCACCAGTAGTGATAATTATGTCGGTATTTTCCACAAGAGCTTTATGAATTTCCAGCTCGAGTTGCTCTTTTTCATCAGGTATTATAAGGTTTTCAATTTTATAATGGCGATTTATAGAGTCGAAATGTTTGGTAAGAGATTCTGTAATTTTTGGTCCGCTCAAATCTTCATAAACTCCTCTAAAAGCTCTGTCGCTCAAAGTTATAACTTTAGTTTTTATGTATCTTGGCTTATATTCGAATACGCTTCCTGCTATAATATTGCCTCCACGAATAACGCGGCAGAATATTCCTTCCAAAGGCATGATGCAGTTGCCGATTTGCTTTCCGATGGCGCAAGTGGAATGACATTTTTTGCCTATTTGCGTAACTTCCAGTTCCACATCTTCATTTTCAAATCGGTCGAACATGGCGGTTTTATGTACCTCCACACCTCTGGTAGTAAGGTTTTCGGCAAATGTTCCAGGAGGGAATTTTCTTCCAGTCTTTTCTTCTGCCTTATCGATACTTTCCTGAGCCAATAAGCTTACTTGGCGATGCCAATTGCCAGCATGAGCATCGCCAATAATGCCTGTTTCACAAAGGCATATTTTTTCCACAGGTTTTTTTATCACACCTTTTTTTTCGGAAATGTTTACCGACAATATTTCTAAGGTTTTCATAGTTTAAATTTTTTCTTTGCTTACCAAAAATATTTCTCCCAAAATCATAGTCTTATCTACAGCTTTACACATATCATAAATTGTTAATAGAGCAATGCTTACGGCAGTGAGAGCTTCCATTTCAACACCAGTTTTCCCTACACATTTTGCCATGGAATTTATACGAACGCCATTTTTTTCTACTGTTGCTTTCACTTCAACTTTAGTAATCATAAGATTGTGGCAAAGTGGAATCAAGCGCGAAGTTTCTTTAGCTGCCTGAATACCAGCAATCTCAGCGACAGTTAGAACATCGCCTTTTTTTATCAGATTTTCATTTATAAGCCTAATTGTTTCGGCTTGTAGAGCAATAAATCCCGTTGCTTTGGCAGTTCTAATTTGTTCGGGTTTGTCTCCAACATCCACCATATTGGCTTTTCCGTCTTGATTTAAATGTGATAATTCATTCATAATTTTATCCTCCAATATTTGAAAAAACATGTGTTTCTGTTCCAGTCCCTTTAGCAGGTTTGAGCTTAGCCGCCATGATAAATGCTTGCTCAATACCCAATTCTTTTATGCTAAATCTTTCACCTGAGTGAAGACAAGGCACAATATATCCATCTGCGGTAAGTCGTAAACGATTGCAGATATTGCAAATTCCACCATCGCCACCTTCTACTGGAAAAAATTCGCCAGTTTTCAGATTCATCTGGCGAATAAATCTAAGTTGAAGTCCTTTCTGCTTGCAGAAGTTTGCCACGGCAATTTCATCTTCTAAATTTTGGTCCTTTATTCGCACAAAATTAATTTTTACGGGAAGCAATTCGGCCTCTATAGCAGCATCAATTCCTTGGAGCACATCCTGAAGATTTCCAACTCTCGAAATTTTTCTAAATTTCACAGGGTCAACAGTATCAAGGCTTATATTGACGCGATTAAGTCCAGCAGATTTAAGTTCTTTGGCGTATTTTGACAGAAAAACTCCGTTGGTAGTCATCCCAATTTCTTCTATTCCATTAATCTGAGAAATCATTTTTACGAGCTGAACAATATCTTTTCTCACCAGAGGCTCTCCTCCTGTAAGTCTTATTTTTGTGATACCCAATCTCACTCCAACCTTCACTACTTCTGCTATTTCAAGGTATGAAAGGATATCATCATGGCTTTTCAATTCAACTCCTTCGGCAGGCATGCAATAAATACAGCGAAAGTTACAGCGGTCGGTAACTGAAATCCTCAGATAACTCAGCTTTCTATTAAATTGGTCTAACATACACTTGGTCTCCATTTTTAAATTCTGAAATATCTTCAGGCACCTCCATAAAAGCATTTGCATAGATAAGAGCATTAATATTTGCGGAGCCATGAAAGGGAATGATTTCTACCAAACCTTTGGAATTAATAATCACAGGTTCTACTCCAAAACGTCCGTTAATACTGCGTTTATAATGGGGTTCCAAAGTTGCTTTTACACGGAAAGCATTATACGAAGCTCCCAAAAGTTTATAAATAATAGGCTTCACGAGAAATTCAAATTGCACCATGGAAGATACAGGATTGCCAGAAAGTCCGAAGCAATATTTATTGCCTTTTTTAGCAAAAGTCATTGGATTTCCTGGTTTTATTCCTGTGGTTTGCCAAAATATTTCAAAATCATGAGATTCTAATATTTTGGGAATAAAGTCGAAATCGCCATTGGAAGCGCCTCCAGTGAAAATTATATAATCATAATTTTCTGAAACTTGCTGAAAAATAGAGCTAAGCTTGTTGAAATCGTCGCCAAACAAGCCCACATATTTGGCAGATAAATTCATCCTTTGAAGCTGCGAATTAATCTGGCTTGAGTTGCTGTTCCTAATCATTCCTTTGGGAGGTTTTATGTGTGGCTCTACTAATTCGCTTCCTGTGCTTATGAGGGCGATTTTTGGTGGGAGGCTCACTTCCACATTTGAATATCCAGCGCCAGCCAAAACTGCTATTTGCGGACTTTGAATAATACTACCTTTTTTAATAAGTATCTGATTTAATGCATAATCTTCGGCTTTATAGCAAATATTTTTCTTGGTATTCAAATTTAAACAGCGGATTTTTCCACTACTTAAAGTTGTCGATTCTTCTATCTTAAAAACACAATCGGCATTTTCTGGAACAGCAGCTCCAGTCATAATTTTGGAACACTGATTTTTACCAATTTTATATGTGGAAAGTTTTCCTGCCTGAATTATTTCAAGCATCTCAAGCTCATTTTCTATATCTTGAAGACGGCATGCATATCCATCCATCGAGGATTTATCATAAGGTGGCATGTCCATATCCGCCAAGATATCTTGCTGCAAAATTCTATTAAAACTATTGTTCAGACTAACGGTTTCTGTTATGAAATCTGGTTTTAAATTGAGAATTTTTTGTTGTATTTCAGAATAAGTACTCATATAAAAGTTAAAAAAATAAAAGTTTAAAACTTGCGAAAGAAAGCACCAAAGCCAATGTATATTTGAGAGCGAGATTTGTTAATTTATGGCTTCCAAGCCAAGAACCAAAAAAGCCACCACCAACTGCAAATGCAAGCATAGCAGCAGTTTCAGGAGCGAGATGAATACCATCTGTTAGCTGGCCAATTATACCTGCAATAGAATTTAGCAAAATAAAAGCCGCTGAAACTGCTGCGGTTTGTTTCATATTGCCCCATTTCAGAAGTATTATTATTGGGCTCAAAATAATGCCTCCGCCGATACCAATAAGACCGCTAAAGAATCCGAGTAAAATTCCAATAAATAGTGCCAAAGTAAAATTTACATTTTTATTTTCGACATTTTCATTTTTTGGACGGAACAACATTCTTAAAATTGAGATTATTAAGAAAATTCCCAGAATGATTTTATAAACTTTCGGGTGAACATTTATTGTGCCTCCAAGAAAAGCAAAAGGCACGGAACTTATGATGAAAGGTAGCAAGAGTTTGAAACGGAAGTGTCCACCACGATAATATGATAATAAAGCTATTGAGGAAACGAAAATATTCATTATTAGGGCAGTGGGTCGCATAAATTCGGGAGAAAAGCTAAACACAGCCATCAAAGCCAGATAACCGCTTGCACCACCGTGGCCTACAGAAGAATAGAGAAAAGCAAGAATAAAAATACCGCCAAAAAACATAAAATCCGCCATATTTTTTAATATTAAATTATACAAAATAGGAGACGGATAAAACAGCCAGAGAATAAACTCTAAGCTTTTATTAATCACCTCCTTTCCAATTTGCCAGAATTTGCTGGCGCGGGAGGATAAGTCGTTTCCAACTTATCCCAGACTTTTTTACCACCATAAAGGGAAGGTAAAAGAGCTCGGAGAATAGTGCATGAGCACCTAAAAAATTATTAGGGCAAAAGTAAAAAAATTCTTGCATCAATTGCTAATCAAAAAATATTCTCAAAACTAATTAATTTTTATTTATCTAAATTTTCCTTTCTTTTGTATATTTAAAGCTATATATGTAATTCCTTAAAAACTAATTCTACAGGCATGCAAAAAACAGATAAAGTATCAATAATTTGGTTTCGACGTGATTTGCGTTTGGAGGATAATAAAGCTCTGTTTTTTGCTCAACAGTCAGGTTTTCCAGTGCTTCCAATTTTTATATTCGATAACAATATTATTTTAGAATTGGATGCTAATGACGGTAGAATATCATTTATCTACAACAATCTTAAAGCAATTCATTCAACTTTGGCCGATTATAATTCAGCTTTGTATTGTTTGAAGGGAAAGCCAATCGAAGTTTGGAAGCAACTTATTAATGAATTTGAAATTGCTTCAGTTTTTGCCAATAAAGATTACGAACCTTATGCTATTCAGCGTGATAAGGAAATCGGTGAACTTCTTTCCCAAAATAATATTCCTCTTAATCTGTACAAAGACCAGGTTATTTTTGAAGAAAATGAGGTCTTAAAAAGCAATAATGAGCCATACACAGTTTTCACTCCTTATAAAAATTGTTGGTTATCGGAGTTTATAAATGCCGACTTAAAAGATTATTCTAATGCTAAAAAATCTAACTTCTTCAAATTTCGTAAAGATTTACCAAGCTTAAATTCTCTTTCATTTAAATATTCTGATATCCAAATTAAACCTTATAACATTGATAAACTGAATGATTACGAGCTTTATAGAAATATTCCAAGTGTGGATGGCACGAGCAATTTGAGTCCACACCTAAGATTTGGAACTATAAGCATTCGCAGAATAGTGAATAAGGTAAAACACAATGAACCTTTTTTAAATGAGCTGATTTGGCGGGAATTTTTTATGCAAATATTGTTTCACTTCCCTAAGGTGATAAATAAAAATTTTAAATCGAAATATGACAATATTTTGTGGAGAAATAATAAAGAAGAATTTGATAAATGGTGCATTGGAGCCACTGGTTATCCGATAGTTGACGCAGGTATGAGAGAACTTAATGCCACTGGATATATGCATAATCGAGTGAGAATGATAACCGCTGGATTTTTATGTAAACATTTGCTGATAGATTGGCGTTGGGGGGAAACATATTTCGCCAAGAAATTATTAGACTTTGAACTTTCCTCTAATAATGGCAATTGGCAATGGGCCGCAGGAACAGGTTGCGATTCAGCACCATATTTCAGAATATTTAACCCTTCAGAACAACTTAAAAAATTTGACAAACAATTAATTTATATAAATAAATGGATCCCAGAATTGAACTCTCATGAATATCCTTTGCCTATGGTAGAGCACGATTTTGCAAGAAAAAGAGCATTAGAAAGATACAAGGAAGGTTTAAAAATCTAAATTTAGTAGAGAAATAATTGTACTCTTTAAATAAAATATTTACATATTTAAATACTTATTAAATTAATTATTTATATTTGCTGCTAATAAGATTCATTAAATATGAAACTGTTACAATTAATTATTTTATTTCTTTTATCACTTGTGCCTCTTTCGGGCTATCCCCAAGTAAATGACGCATATATTAATAAAGAGTTAGATGAGCTAATTAAAATTCGCGACTTCAACGGCAAAGACAGCGTTTTTTTTAAAAAGCTTGCAGACTTTGAAGTAATGCTTGTGAAATGTAATCCTAAACAGAAAAAAACTAAAGCATACCTTATTGCCAAATCTAACTTAGCACGTGAAATATCAGAGAAAGATTTTACAAAAGCAGTAAAAATTTTTGATGAATGCATTAACGACTGCAATAAATATGGTTATAAAGCAGAAGAATCTATAATCAATCACGATCTGGGCAAACTCTATGAAAAGAATGGGCAAACGGAAAAAGCTCTTAAGATTTACGTTGAAGATGCGGAAAAATTTAAAAAAGATAAAGATTGGGGGGCTTATGGCTGGGCTTTAGTTGATATTGGTAATGTATATTTTTATGGAAATCTTTTAGATAAAGCAAAAAATTATTATGTTATAGCACAAGAAGTTTTCTCCAAACATACCACAGGGTTAACTTTACACTCTGGAAACTCAGTATGCTACCAAAACTTTGGAATGATTGCCAAAACGAAAAAATCGTCCCAATTGGCATTAAAATATTACAGACTATCGCTTAACGAAAGAATAAAAGATAATCAAATTGCTAATTATTCTATGCTATATTTAATGATAGCAGAACTTTATTTTAACACAAATAATCTTGATAGCGCTGAATATTACTATCTAAAATGTGTGCAAAACGACAAAAAAGTAGGGGAATCAACTAACTTGGTTTTTTCTTTGATGGCCTATGGAAATTTTTTGACAGAAACTGGCAGAAATAAAGAAGGTATAGATATAAATATAAAAGCATATAAAATTGCTAAAAAAAATGATGTATCAGAATTAATTGCAATGGCTTCTAACGTAATTGGATTAAGCTATTTGAAAACAAAAAATCTGGACTCGGCCTTATACTATTTTATTATTTCCTCTGAAAACGCTCTGAAATCAAAAAATCTTGCCATGGCTGAGCGGTCAATTATTAACACAATTTCTGCTATGGAAAAGGCAGGGAAGAAATCCCAAACTCCTTACTTCTACAATGAATTAGTTAAAATATTAAACCAAAAAATTGACAATAATGAATCTCGTTTCCAACTGGAAAGTGAG
Source organism: Bacteroidetes bacterium CG2_30_33_31 (assembly GCA_001872625.1). Lineage (GTDB taxonomy): Bacteria > Bacteroidota > Bacteroidia > Bacteroidales > UBA1556 > UBA6267. The sequence continues at coordinate 8,624 of MNXP01000017.1, read as the reverse complement.
ATAAAAGAACGCAAGATAGAGCAATCTGATTTTGCCAACAAAAGGTATAAACAGAGAATTTTAAATATTTCACTCATAGTTATTATTGTTTTAACTTCATTTATTCTAGTTATTGCTTATGTTGGTAGAGCCCGAAGTCGCAAAAATCTTGCAAGACTTAAAATATTAAATCAAGATTTGCGCATTGCCCAACATCATTTAAACCGCACATATTCTATTATCGCTCACGATTTAAAAGGGCCTTTAGGTAGTGTAATTAATATGCTCGATTTGGTGTTAAAATCAGATATGAATAAAACTGACTCCGATAAGTATCTGAATATGTGCAATAAATCACTGAATGATACCTATTCTTTAATGCTAAACCTTCTCACATGGTCAAGATTAAAAGGAGGAAATATTCAATTTGAACCATTAAATTTTGATATTTCAAAATCAATTAATGACTCTATAAATCTCTTTGCAGAATCTACTAAAAACAAATCAATAAATTTGAAGTTTAAATACGATGGAAGTATAATGGTTTTTGCTGATGAAAATATGACAAAAACCATTGTTAGAAATTTGATAAATAATGCAATAAAATTTACAAATAAAGGTGGAGAAATTTCTATAGCTCTTTATAAAAATGGTAACGACATAGAATTGATTATCAGCGATAATGGCATTGGAATGACTGAAAATCAACTTGAAGAAATATTAGATAATGAAAAATTTGTTTCGAGCTACGGAACTAATAATGAAAGCGGCACAGGTCTGGGGTTAAAACTTGTTTATGAATTTGTTAGACTCAACAATGGTGAAATTTCTGTTGATAGCAGAAAAAATGTAGGAACAACTTTTTATATCAAACTTCCACAAGCTCAGTAGAATAAATTTTTCGACTTCAAAAATATTTAAAAAAAAAGCCGCTCAATTGCGGCTTTTTGGTGGGAGTTACTGGATTCGAACCAGTGACCCTCTGCTTGTAGGGCAGATGCTCTGAACCAGCTGAGCTAAACTCCCTTAAATCGAGGTACAAAAGTACAATTATTTGTTATACTTCAACATATTTTTTCAAATTTTCAATAAAATAATTCACTTAGCAAAAGCTATTGTTTTTGTTATCTACAATCTACTTATTTTTGAATTCCAAATTAAATATTAAATTCATGAAAAATTTTGGCCATATATTAATTATTTCCCTGCTAATTGCGGGCGCTTCAGCTTGCAATAATAAAAGTAAAAATAACAAGAATTTCTTATTTACATCTGCGGGCAAAACTTCGGAAGCACTTGTCGTTATTGACAATGATTTATGGAAATCATCTGTAGGTGATACCATAAAAAGTTATCTTAGCGAGTCTGAACCTTGGCTCGTTCAAAGCGAACCATATTTTGACCTTGACCATATTCCTGAAAATATTTTTAAAGACCTTTATACTAAATATCGTAATATTCTGATTGTGAAAATAAGAAACGATTTTGAAAAAAGTTCGATGAGAGTAGTGAATAATGTTTATGCTAAACCACAAACTATCATTGAGATAAGAAGTAAAAATACATCTGATTTTTATGATTTTTTTGCGGAAAACAACAAAAAAATCAATGAGTTATTTAGGAAAAATGAATTGGAAAGATTAAAAAATGTTTTTTATGGAATTAGAACTGATAGTCTTTCAACAGAAATACAAAAGAGATTTGGATTTAAAATGACTTTCCCACGAGGATATTATTTGGCCGCTGATACTGCTGGTTTTGCTTGGTTGAGACGAGTTGATGCTGATGTAGAAGAAGGTGTTTTCATTTATATTAAACCTTACACCGACACTATGGCTTTTGCTGTAAAAAATATAATTGCTCACCGCGATTCCATCACAAAGGCATATATTCCAGGGCCAGTCAATGGTTCGTACATGAAAACATCAAGCGTTTTTCCAGCCTATTATGAAAATGTAGATTTTAAAGGAAATTATTCTACGCTCTTACGTTCATGGTGGGATGTGGAGGGTTACGCCATGGGAGGTCCATTTATATCTTACACTTTTGTGGACACCATTTCTAACAAAATTATAACTTTAGATGGCTATATAAAAGCACCAAAAAAAGATAAAAGAGATATTTTACTTCATCTCGAAGCTATTTTTGATAGCTTTGAAATGAAGTAAAATATTGTATGAGAGAATGTTAAATTCTTGGTCTGCTTCTACGGCTAATCGATCTACTGGCGCCATCACCACTTTTATCGCTTCTTCTTTCACTGCTTTTGTAGCCGCTTTTTCTGTCGCTACTTCTCTCTCTGCTGCTACTTCTACTACTTGATCTTTCCGATTTTCCTTTATAGCTTCCGCCACCCTCGTTGCCATAAGTTGTTCTTGGTTTTCTTTCAAAGGAGCGACTTGATTCCTGACGGCCTTTAGATTCAGCGATTTCAGAAACTATTGGTCTGCCTTTAAATTCTTTCCCTTCAAAACTTTTAATCATATCGTCGGCATATTTTTCGTCAACTTCAAAAAAAGAAAAGCTTTTAAGAATGTCGATTTTTCCAACTTCTATGCTAAGTTGAGGATTGTTTTCGTTTACAATTCCAATGAGTTCGTTAGGCCTAACACTGTCTTTGGAGCCAATATTTATAAATATTCTTTTGAAATTTGTTCCATTATTACCTCTTCTATTTTCAGATCTGCTGCCTCTATCCTCTCTTTCGCTTCTTTCGCCTCTGCTACCTCTTTCGGGTCTATCACCTCTTTCTCTTCTTTCGCCTCTATCTCTTCTGTCGCGTTCAGGATAGTTATTTAGATTAATGTCTTGAGCATTTTTGTAATATTCGAGAAAGCGATTAAACTCCAAAGAAACGAATTTTTTAATAATATCCTCACGAGAAAGCACTTCTAATTTAGCATAAATAACATCCATAAAACTATCTATCTGGTCGTTATTGACTTCAACATTTTCCATCTTGGTAATAAGATTAAAAAGTTGTTTCTCGCAAATTTGTTTACCATTCGGCACCTCTGCATAAGTGATTTTCTTGCCAAGAATTCTTTCAATATCCCTAACTTTTCCTTTTTCTCTTGAATGAATTATAGAAACAGAAACGCCTTCTTTGCCTGCCCTTCCAGTTCTTCCACTACGATGAACATATACTTCGGGATCATCTGGAAGGCTGAAATTTATTACGTGAGTAAGTTCATTTACATCAAGTCCTCTCGCTGCAACATCTGTGGCAACAAGCAATTGCAATGTTTTAGAACGAAATCTATTCATCACATTATCTCGTTGAGCTTGCGACAAATCGCCATGAAGAGAGTCGGTATTATATCCATCTTTTATTAGCTTTTCCGAAATTTCTTGAGTCTCACGGCGAGTTCTACAGAAAACTATTCCGTAAACTAAAGGAGCCACATCAACAATTCTTTTGAGTGCTGCATATTTATCTCTTGCATTTACAAGATAGAAGAAATGTTCCACATTATCAGCACCTTGATTCTTTTTACCTACAGAAATTTCATGAGGTTTTCTCATGTAATTATTGGCAATTCTCATAATTTCTTTAGGAATTGTTGCCGAAAACAATAAAGTTTGGCGGCTTTCAGGAGTGGTTTCAAGTATAGAATCTAAATCTTCTTTGAAACCCATATTCAACATTTCATCGGCTTCATCGAGTATAAGCCATTTAATATCGTTGACAATTAATTTGTTTCTTTTCACCAAGTCGAGGATTCTTCCAGGAGTTCCAACTACAAGATGAGCGCCCCTTTTGAGGCCTTTTATTTGATTTTCGATGCTCGCTCCACCATAAACTGCTACCGACTTAAATTTGTCTAAATATTTAGAAAATTTATCAATGTCGCTTTTGATTTGAAGTGCCAGCTCTCGGGTAGGTGATAGAATTAAGCATTGAACTGACTTGGATTCATAATCGATTTGATTTAGTATTGGCAAGCTGAAAGCTGCTGTTTTGCCTGTGCCTGTTTGTGCGTTGGCAACTAAATCTTCTTTTGTGTTTAAAATAAAAGGGATACACTCTTGTTGGATTGGTGTTGGTTCAATAAATCCCATTTCATCAAGCGCTTTGCTAATGTTGGGCAACAAATCCATTGTTTTAAAATCTGTCATAAAGGAAAAATTATAGACCAAAACTTTGGTCTTTCTATGTTAAAATTTGAGGCGGCAAAGATAAACAAATATTTAAGCCAAATCATACCTAAAATTTTATTTATCAGAAATTTAGGTTTTGTAGAAATTTTATTTTTTATGCTCTTATTTGGGAAAATTATACAAGGAAAATATCTTTAAAATAAATATCCTATATTGATTTTATAAGCGAAATTATCTTTGACTTTTGGCAATGAATATGGACCATAGCGATAGAAAGCTCCAAAACCTATGCTGCTTATTTTTGATTTCAAAATATTGGCTAAAATAATCCCAGTTTCAAAAAAACCTTTTTCCATAGTGTTGAAATTCAAATTCTTGTGTCGCCATTTAGAGCTCATACTTCCCCACCCAAAATTGTTTTCAAGTTTAATATTGGGTGCAAAATATTTGTTTTTAAAAGGTAATTTTCCAAAATTATGTTCCCAAAATAGCGATATATATTTGTCTGACAGAAATTCATTAACTCCCATAGTTCCATAAGTTTTTTCGGAGAAAACATAAAATTTCAAATAGCTGCCATTTCCATTATACAATTGATACCATGGCAAGGATGAATTGATATATCCAGCTTTTAATGTCAAATTTGTATTGCCTAAATATCTTATTCTGAAAATTTTATCGACTTGTATATCTAATCTTTGATATTTGAAATCGCTTCCCAATAGCTTGGAAGCCTGGCTGATTTGGAAGTATAAAATTGGAAATTTTGTACCCATAGAAACTTGGCTGTATTGGTTGCGAATTAATTTTTCTCTGAAAGCAAAGCGAGCTCCTAAAAAAACTTCCCCGAATGAAAAATTATTTGCACTTACTTCTACACCTTCATTGGACTTTAGCACAAATCTGTAATCATCCAAGCCAATTTTGTTAGAATATTCTGCTCCAATATTCCATACAAAATGCTTAAAGGCTCTAAACTTCACCTCTCCTCTAAAAGATTCAATCCCATTCATCTTATTTACCAGATAATTTCTGAAGTTTTGAGACGAAAAAAGCGAATGTTTTCCAAAAACTTGTTGCTTGGCGGATTCTTCAATGTCGTTTTTGTAAATCAAATTAATCTTGAAATCCGTATTTGGCCATGGTGTAACTATCACATTAACACCATATTTATAATTTTTGTCGCCAGTGCCATAAGCTCCAAATATTCCTAAATTAAAATAGCGAGATATTCTTTCATTGGTGAATATTCCAAGACCTAATCTAAATTTTTCATAAGAATTAAAAGCAACAAATCTGTTAAGCGGGAAACTGATAATGCCTAAAGGAATACTACCATTTGCAAGAATTTTAAGACTTTTTAATTTTGCATCTAAATGTTCAACTTTCCCAATACTATCGATGCTTTTATAGGTATTTATTTCCCTGAGAGTAAGCGAATCAACGCGAAATAAATCCCAGTAAGACTCTGGTTTTTTGCCAGCTTCTTTGTTTATCTCAACTTTAAGATTTTTCCTAAAAACTCTATTTTCTATCTCTGGATTAATTTTTATACTGTCCAAATATGTGGTGCCAATTCCCAGAAATGGCATGTGATCTATTTCAATTGTATTTAGCTTAATGGTGGTATTGAGTTGAATTGGAAACCAAGCTTGGCCATTAATTTTTTTATACATCTGCATAATTTTAATTCCATAAACTGAATCCTTTTCGTTGGGTTCAGCCACCACATTTTGCACAGCATAACCATCGCTATTTATATAAATCAGGCCAGATAAAGCATCAAAATTTGTATTCTTTTGTGGTCGAAATGAAATTATGAAAATACTGTCATTTTGTTGATAGATAGTATCCTGAATCAAAAAAAAGTATTTGTTAGTGCTTGCTGGGCTTATCGGATTCACATAATTTTTTCCTAAAAGATTGAAGAAAGGATCGTAGAAAGAGAAGGACTGAAATTGCGTTGCCAAAATTGCAAAAAATGGATCGTTCAAGCCAGAAACTCTGCTTCCAAGAACTTCCTCATAATTTTTGTTTTCTTTGAAATATCTCTTACTTACCGACTCCATCATAAAAATGTTTTGTTTTTCGATAAATTTTCGAGTCTTTATTTGTGAACTGTCTGGATTAAGGCTGTCGTTTAGCTGCGAAGTATTTTGGTCGGCAGTAAATATCATTTTATTGTATGAGTTATAAGAAAATGATTTAAGATTTTCGGGATTATTAAACTTTCTGTTTTCTATGGCTCTTTTTATTATGCGATGAGCAGGATTCTCTTGAGGCAATATTTCGACTTCAGTAAGATTAATAATTTTAGGTATCATTTTGACAACCAGAAAATTAGATGAATATTTGTTCAAGACAATTGTGGTGTCGAAATACCCAACATAGCTAAAAATCAGGCGCAATTTTTCTTCTTTTATATCCACCGAAAATCGGCCATCAATATCGCTGGTGGTACCATTTAAATTATCAACAAATCTTATATTTACAAATGCCAATGGTTTTTTTGTGTCAGAGTCAATAATTTTGCCATTAATTTTTTGTGAAAATCCAAGGTTGGAAATAATAAAGAGCAAAAAAATAGAGGCGAAGATTCTTGAAACCATAATTTATTAAAGCTTAATATTATTCTTATGACGATTTCCATCTCGATTTGTTTTCTTTTCAATATTTTGCCTTAATGCTTCGGTAAGGTCAACTCCAGTTTGGTTGGCAATACAAACCAAAACCCAAAAAATATCAGCTATTTCGTCACCAAGATTCAAATTACTTTCGCCTTCTTTAAAAGATTGCTCGCCATATTTTCGAGCAATAATTCTTGCTAACTCTCCCACTTCTTCGGTAAGAATAGCCATATTAGTGAGCTCATTAAAATATCTTACTCCATAAGTTTTTATCCAATCATCCACCTCTTTCTGAACTTCTTCAATAGTCATAATATTTTTTTTGATAATAAATATTTTAATGAATTAGAATAATTTTTCCTCGGGTGAGTTTTATCAATTTTTTATTTTCCATTTCTTTTAAAAGTCTGGAAATCACTTCTCTTGCTGTTCCTAAGCTATCAGCAATTTGTTGATGAGTTCTATTAATTTCAAGATTTTTGTCGGCTTTTTGATGCAGATATTCTTCGAGGCGACTGTCGATATTTTTAAAACTTATTGCATCAACAAGATGTAGCAAATCTGAAAGTCTTTTTTGATAAAGTTCAAAAATAAATTTTCGGAAACCTTCATATTTATTCACCCAATCTTTTACAGCGCGCGAATCTAAAATTATCATTTCGCTATCTTCACTCAAAATTGCACGAGCTTCGCTGGGCTTGTGATTTAGAGAAGCCGTGATGGATAAAATACAACTTTCGCCAGGATTTATTTCATATAAAAGTAGTTGTTTGCCAGATTCATCTTCCGACACTAAGAGCAATTTACCACTAATAACCAATGGGATTCCAAATATATCTTCTCCAGTATTTAACAAAGTAAAGCCTTTCTCTGCAGACAAAAATTTAGAGCCCTCAATTTCTTCAATAAGCTTAGGTTCAAAGTAAGGTGGATAAGTTAATTTCATGTTATGGAGTAGGTCATTGTTTATCATCTACCAAAAATACAAAATATTATCTTCGCGCTTTGCTGAAAACATTAACTTTGTAACATTATTAAAATTCTATAAAATTTAAGATATGGATCATAACGAATTTAGAAAATATGCTACTAAACACATGGGCATTAGTAGTTTAACATTAGATAGATTTAATACAGCTGTTACCAATATTTCGCCAATGATTATCGAAGAGCGCCAGTTGAACGTGGCATCAATGGATGTTTTTTCGCGTTTGATGATGGATAGAATCATTTTTCTTGGCGTTCCAATAGATGATTATGTGGCAAATATTATTCAAGCACAGCTTCTTTTTTTGGAGTCTGTAGATGCAAATAAAGATATTCAAATTTATCTAAATACACCTGGTGGCTCAGTTTACGCTGGTTTAGGAATTTATGACACCATGCAATATATTAATCCTTCTATAGCAACAATTTGTACTGGTATGGCTGCATCAATGGGCGCTGTTTTGCTTTGTGCTGGCGACAGTGGAAAACGTTCAGCACTTCCTCATTCTCGGATTCTTATTCATCAGCCTATGGGCGGAGCAAGCGGACAAGCAAGCGATATCGAAATCACTGCTAAAGAAATCCAAAAATTGAAACAAGAGCTCTATGAGATTATTGCAAAACACTCCAAACGCTCATACAAACAAATATGGAAAGATGCCGACCGCGACTATTGGATGACCTCCTCTGAGGCCCTTGAATATGGTATGATTGACGAAATTTTAGGACAGAAAAAATAAATTTATGTCAAATAAAAATGATAGATGTTCCTTCTGTGGTCGAGGACGAAATGAAGTAAAAATGCTTATCAGTGGCATCGACGGACAGATTTGTGAAAACTGTGTGGATCAAGCTAAGAATATAATTGTAGAGGAAATTGGCTCAGTAAAAGGCAAATCTGGGCCTGTTAAACTAAAAAAACCTACTGAA
>MNXP01000018.1 GCA_001872625.1 Bacteroidetes bacterium CG2_30_33_31 | reverse complement strand
ATGGTACCGGTGAAATTGAATACGATAAGCACGGTAACCCCATCAGAATGTATGGTGCTATACAGGATATTACTGAGCGCAAGCAGGCCGAAGAAAAATTGCGTGCAAGCGAAGAAAACCTCTCCATCACCCTCCATTCCATTGGCGATGGCGTAATTGCAACCGATAAAAATGGTTTGATTGTTCAAATGAACCCAGTTGCCGAAAAGCTTTGCGGCTGGCTTATGGCTGAGGCTAAAGGCAAACATCTGAATGAAGTTTTTAGGATTATTAATGCCGTAACCCGACAAACCGTTACCAACCCAGTTGATAAAGTGCTGAAAAAAGGCGAAACTGTTGGCTTGGCAAATCATACGGTTTTGATTTCGAAAGATGGAACCGAATACCAGATTGCCGATAGCGCTGCACCAATCAAAAATAAGGAAGGCAAAATTAGCGGAGTGGTTTTGGTTTTTTCGGATATAACAGAGAAATATGCAGTAGAAAAACTAATTAATGAGAGTGAAAATTATTTGAAGGAAACACAGATTATTGCTCAACTGGGAACTTATGCACTTGATGTTGACACTGGTTCTTGGACAAGTTCAGAAATTCTGGATGAAATCTTTGGAATAGAAAAAAATTATAATAAATCAGTACAGGGTTGGGTTTCAATCATTCATCCTGATTGGCAGAAAATTATGAATGATTACTTCGTCAATGAGGTGATTGGGGAAAAAATAAAATTCGATAAAGAATATCAAATCATAAGAATAAGCGACAAAAAAATGCGCTGGGTGCATGGATTAGGTAAACTCGAATTTGATGAGCAATTAAATCCTGTCAGAATGCTGGGTACAATTCAAGACATCACCGAGCGCAAACAAGCTGAAGAAAAGATTAAGCAAGATGAAGAATATCTTGAACTCTTCTTTTCACAATCTTTAGATGGTTTCTTTTTTATGATGCTCGATGAGGCCATTGCATGGAACGAATCAGTTGATAAAGAAAAAGCTTTGGATTATGTGTTCGAAAACCAACATATTACAAAAGCCAATCAGGCAATACTCGACCAATATGGGGCAACAGAAAAGGAGTTTCTGGGACTTACCCCTAATCCACTTTTTAGCCACGATATTAAACACGGCAGAGCAGTTTGGAAAGAGTTTTTTGATAAAGGCAGCCTACATTACGACACCCACGAAAAGAAATTCGATGGAACCGACATGATTGTTGAAGGCGATTATATTTGTTTGTATGATTTGCAGAATAGAATTACTGGTCATTTTGGCATTCAGCGCGATGTTACAGAACAACGGCAGTCTAACAAAAAGCTTCAACAAGCCTCCGAGCATTGGAGCAAAACCTTTAGTGCCATTCAGGATGGAATTGCAATTCTCGATATTGAACAAAATGTGTTGCTGCAAAACGAAGCTTTTCAAAAAATTGTTGAGCGAATTTCAACGCATCATTGTGGAAAACATTGCTTCCATTTAATCCATGGCACTGAATGTCCAATCGAAAATTGTCCCTTCGTGCGTACAAAAATAAGCAAAAAACGAGAGTTGATGGAATTGGTAATTGACGGATTGGTGTTTGAAGTGGTGGTGGATCCAATTTTCAACGAAAATCAGGAATTAGTTGGTGCTGTGCATATTATGACAGATATAACCGAACGCAAAAAAGCCAACGAAGAGCTCTTAAAATTATCACGTGCGGTGGAGCAAAGCCCTGTTTCAGTGGTTATTACTAATAAAAATGGCGACATCCAGTATGTGAATGAAAAATTCTGCAACATTTCAGGTTACTCTAAAGAAGAAACCATGGGCAAAAATCCAAATATCTTGCGGTCTGATTATCATGACAAAAAGAATTATGAAGAACTTTGGGAAACAATTTTAGCCGGTAAAGAGTGGTTTGGCGTCTTCCATAATGTTAAGAAAAACGGCGAAATGTATTGGGAAAGTGCTTCCATTTCTCCGGTGATAAATAATGGCGAAATCACCCATTTTGTAGCCGTAAAAGAGGATATAACTGCCAAAAAAGTTTTTGAAGAGACGCAAAAAATTATTTTGGAAATAGCGCAGCTTGCTGCCCAAAACATTAACCTTTACGACTTTTTGGCAGAAGCACATCAAAAATTGAATAACATTTTAAGAGCAGAGAATTTTTATGTAGCCTTTTACAACAGGAGCAACAATACCTACAGCTTCCCTTACTATATCGACCAAGTTGATGATTTTATGCTAAATAAACCGTATGATTTACATGGTGGTTATACCGATTTGGTTAGAAAAACTGGTAAAGGAAAACTGATTTTATCAGATAATAATAAGAATGAAATTGATGGAATAAGCAATCATTATGGCAAAACTCCCTCGGTGTGGCTTGGTGTTCCGCTAAAATTAAGTGTCGAAGAGGAAGCTTTTGGTGTAATTGCTATTCAAGATTATCATCATTTGGAGGCCTATTCTGAAATCGAGCTCCATACACTCGAAATTATTGCCAACAATATTGCAGGATTCATCGAAAGAATTAACCACATAGAAGCGTTGAAAAAGGCAAAAGACCAAGCTCAGGAATCCGACCGCCTTAAATCTGCCTTTTTGGCCAATATGAGCCACGAAATCCGTACTCCGATGAACGGCATTCTTGGTTTCGCAAGCATACTTAAAACACCAGATCTTACTGGAGCTCAGCAGCAAGAATATATTAGCATTATCGAGAGAAGCGGAAGCCGTATGTTGAATATCATCAACGATATTGTTGATATATCGAAAATTGAAGCAGGGCTTATGAAAGTTGACCTTCAGGAGTCTAATATTAACGAGCAAATTGAATATATTTACACCTTCTTCAAACCCGAAGTGGAAGCCAAAGGGATGAAGTTGTTCTTTAAAAACGCCTTGCCAAATAAAGCGGCGGTCATCACCACCGACCGCGAAAAACTCTTTGCCATCCTGACTAACTTAGTTAAAAACGCCATTAAATATAGCGAACAAGGATCAATAGAATTGGGGTATGAACGTGTTGTAGAGACAAGGCATGCAGAGACAAGGCATGTAGAGACAAGGCATGCCTTTTCTCTACTGCAATTTTATGTAAAAGACACTGGAATCGGCATTCCAAAAGACCGTCAGGAAGCTATTTTTGAGCGATTTATTCAGGCAGATATAGAAGATAAAAAGGTGCGTCAAGGTGCAGGTTTGGGATTAGCCATTACTAAAAGCTACATCGAAATGCTGGGCGGAAAAATCTGGGTGGAAAGCGATGAAAGCATGGGCTCGACATTTTATTTTACACTGCCTTATCAAAATAAATCCATCGATAAACTTCAACATCATGAAGATTCATTAACTAATTTAAGTGAAACTCACATCAAAAATTTAAAAATTCTTATTGCCGATGATGATGAAAATTCTCAATTATTGATTTCAATTATTATGAAAAGTTTTGCAAAAGAAGTATTAATTGCAAATACAGGTGTAGAAGTTGTAGATATCTGTCGCAATAATCCAGATATCGATTTGGTTTTGATGGATATTCAGATGCCAAATTTAAATGGTTATGAAGCTACAAAACAGATTAGGAAGTTCAATAAAAACCTTATCATTATTGCACAAACTGCTTTTGCTTTAACTGGCGACCGCGAAAAAGCAATGGCAGCTGGCTGCACCAACTATATTTCAAAACCTATTAAGAAAGCTGAATTGATTGGTCTTGTTAAAGAATATTTTAGTAAAGAAGAATTATAAACCTTAAATAAATATTATATGAAAGATTTAATTAATGTGTTAAAAAGTGAACATAGTAAAATTGCTAATGCACTCAATAGATAATTGCTCAACATTTTATTTTACCTTACCAAGTAATAAGATTGTAATACCAACAGACATTAAAAATTTTCAATAAGAGCTCCAGAACTCCGTAAATCGACAAATTTATAATTCTGCTCTTCGAGCTTTGCTTCAAACTTCTCAATTTGCTTAGGCCATAATTCGTTGGATAAAATGACCGCTTCTGGCAAATATTGAGCTAACTTTTTGTCAATAGAAAATTGCTTTTTATTTTTGATTATCAAATATTTACATGCTAATGTTTTGTTGTATGAAAGAAATTTATTGGTATTTATTATAGCAATTATTTTATTTTTATAAACAAGAAAATCTCCAATTTTTATCAGCTTAGCATCAAGATTGTAATTGCTGTCGAGATTTATATACTCAGGTTGTAGGGCAAATTTCTGCAAATATCCGTCGGTAGAAAACTTTATTAATTCTTTGTGATGAAAAGCTGCTGAATCTACTGCCATAGCGGAATATGTGCCAGAGTGAAATAGCAAAGCGGTATGATTTGGAATATTGAAAATAACTATTCTATCAATTTTTATTGTCTTTTCATTTTCATAAATCGAGTTAGCAAGAATTAAAATTATAAGGCTCAAATTGACAAAAATCCAGTTTGGTCTTTTCCTTATTAGCATCACTGACAGGCTAATTATCAAAATGATAGATAATAAAAGCGTAATGGCAGAAAATGAAATGTGTTCTGTTACAGCGAAAGGCATATTCTGAATTTTAATTACAAAATAGTTCAAGGCGCCAATCATCCAAGAGCTTAAAGTGGATAGCCAACTGGCGAGAGGAGGAATAAACGAGAATACTAAGCTGGAAAGCGTAAGATAAAATATTGGTACAATAGCTAAAATTACCACTATATTACTTATTAGAAAGTAGTTAGGAAACTGATGAAAAAGAAAAATTGTAAGTGGCGCAGTGCCAATTTGTGCAGCAATGGAAACAGCAGCAATTTGCCACAAACGGTCTAATATTTTATTATATGGCACCCAAAGCGAGTAAATAGAATCGTAAAATGTTGCAATTGAGATAACTGCAATATAACTCAGCAAAAAGCCGATATCAAAAATGTAAAAAGGGTCAAAGGTTAAAATCATAAGAGCGGAGGCCGCCAAAGTATTATAAATATTCACGTTTCTGTTAATATTTTGACCTATAGAAACAAAGGTAAACATAACAGCAGCACGAGTTACCGACGGACTGAGCCCTGTGATAATGGCAAAAGCCCAAATATTTAAAAGAATAAGTATAAGTCGGAGCAGTGCTCCTTTTTTAAACCCTTTCAAAAAACCCAATAAAAAGCTGACAATTAAGTAAATAATACCGACGTGCATTCCCGAAACGCACAATATATGCATAACTCCTGCAGAACGATATGCACTTGTCAAATCATCGGAAAGATCGTCGCGATAACCAAGAATAAGTGAGGCTGCCACAGCATATTCATCTCCAGAGATGCCATTTTTTTGAAACTGTATTAAGATTTTTTTGCGTAGCTTATTCGCCACGTCTTTCACTTCCCACTTTTGTTGTCGCGAAATTAATTTCCAGTCCTCACTCTTTACATAAGCAGTGAATTTTATGCCTCTTCTCGTTAAATAATTGTTGTAATCAAATGCATTAGGATTGTTGGGTTTTATTCCCTTTACAAGAGTGTTTTTGAATATTATTTTATCACCGTAATGGAATTTGGCCGACTTATCATCTTTCTTCACATACAAAATTGCTTTACCAACTGTATGATATACAGTTGTTTCATCTTTCATGCTTTCTATTTCGACTTCCAGTTTGTAGGTTTTTGCAGATTCTTTGGGTTCTTCAATAAGTCGTGCAATTGCAATTTTTGATTTGCCAACAAAATTTCCATAATAATTCATGGTTTCAAAAGGAAAATGAAATTCTGCCGCTATAAATCCTAAACTAAAAAAGACAAAATATATAATTGAACCTGTGACAATTCTATATTTATATGGAAGATAAAGCTTTTTGAAATAGCTAAACAGCAAAAGCAAAAATACCAGCAAGAAAAATATCCATATAATAAAATACAATGGTTTTGCCCAAAAAGTGAAGGCGATTATTCCAAGAATAAAGGGGAATACCAGACGTACTATAGGGTAATCGTTCCAGCGCATTAATTGTATTTTGCGATAAAGATATAAAATACTTTTTAAATAGCGATAGCATTTATTTTTTATTTGTATCTATAAATTGATAATAAGAAAAATTCAAAAATATTTTGAGAGGATAAATTATTTTCTGGACAGTACAATGTCATTTTCGGTGAGTGCACCAAGGCCTTTTAATCCAGCATCGGCAATATCCCAAAGGGTAAATCTATCATCATCAGCTTTAATATTTTCAGCTGAGATGTTTAAGAAATGTCGGACTTCTTTAATCACTCTTTTTGTCAGAGTAGGATTATTTTTTAAAAAATTGCTCTCTGCGGCTACAGCTTGATAATATCCATCGGGCGAATTAGTCTGAGCATAAGCCACAACTCTTTTATATGTTGTAATTTGCTCAATTGTAGAAATTTGACTTTTTATTAAGGCTTCTTTTTTGTCAGCAGTTGCAATAGTAATTCTCTTGATGTCTTGTTTTTTAATGGCTTTTTTTTGCTCTTGCACCCTGTAAGATGCGCCATTTTTTAAAAATTTTGATTCCTTTTTTGGCAAATTTTGTTGTTTAATAATATTTGCCATTTGAGGATATTGAGATGAAAAATTTATCTGATTTAATATAGAAGAAAACACAAAAAATATCGCAATTATTGCAGCTATAGCTGCCACTCTAACAAATTTCATCCTGTCGAAATAGTAAATAGTAGCGAGTTTTTTGAGAGAATTTTTATCCTCAAAAACTATTGAAATATCAGGTATTATTTTGAGATTTGCAATGGATTTGAACTCTGCAACAAGCTTTTCATTGGAAGCCATAAAGGCAAGAAGTTCATTTTTTTTGTCTTTGGACAAATCATTTTCATGGAAGGCAATGCAATATTCGGCAAAATTTTCAGAGTTTATTGGCTCATCAATTTCACTTAAAAGTTTATATAATAGAGTTTTATCTACTAGTTTTATTCTCTTGTCGGCAATAAGTTTGGTTTTTACAATGAGAGTTTGGCTTTTTAAAAATTGTGGGTTTGCTACAATAAAAACTCTAATTTCTTCTTTTTCGGATTCAGAAATATCACCTTCTAATTCTGCAATCAGATATTTATCAATATTTTTTGAATTAATATTTGTTGGAGGATTTAATTTTAAAGGTTTTTTCAATTTGGAAAAATCGTAATTTTCATTATTTGCTTGCAGCGAAAAATTATTTAAATCTTCAATATCTTCTTTGATTTCTGGATTTTCATCAAGAAAAGACATTAAATCAACAGATTGATCTTGCGATAGTTTGCCATCGAGATAATCTATTATGAAGATTTCATAATTGTCGATATTTATATTATTTCTTATCATATTACCATTTCCATAGAGCCAATATATTTTTTCATTGCAAGCCGTGCTCTGTAAATGTAAACTTTCACTTGCGATTCATTGAGGTTAATCACTTCACCAATATCAGCATAAGAGTAACCTTCGTAATCTCTGAGCAAAAGAACAGATTTCTGAACTTCTGGAAGTATTGAAAAAGCTTCGTCAAGTATTTCCTTTAAGTCAGAATAATGCGAGTTTGTAACGAAAGTTTCTTTGCTTATTTCTTCGCTCGAAGTATATTTTTTTTCTCTTCTAATGGAATCGATCATAGTATGATATGCAGCTGTAAAAAGGTATGATTTTGCCTTAGAATTTGTAATGGTGGCGGCTTTTTCCCACATTTTCATAAATGCATCCTGAACTACATCGCGAGCTTGCTCTTCATCGCGTAGATTTTTCAAAACAAATCTAAAAACGCTATCAGAATATTCATCCACACATCTATTGTATTCGGAAGTAGTCATTGCAAAATTTTAATCCCACAAAGTTGTCGGACGTGATGCCGATAGTATAAGTTACAGACAAAGATAAAAAAACTTTGGCAATTATCTAAAAATGTTATCTTTGCGCACTTTTATAAATCTAAAACTTAAAAATTATGAAGACAGTATCTATGAGCGGTTCTCTGAGGGAGAACGTAGGGAAAAAAGATGCTAAAGCCCTTCGCAAGCAAGGAAAAGTTCCTTGTGTGCTTTACGGAGGCGACCAACAATATCATTTTGGCATGGATTCTACGGAATTCCGCTATTTGATTTTTACTCCAGAAATTGCATTTGTAGAGTTGAATATCTCAGGCACTAAATACAAGGCCGTTTTACAGGATATTCAATATCATGTAGTTACTGGAAATATTATGCATGCCGATTTTCTTTTACTTCAAGAGAATAAAGAAATTATTATGGGAGTGCCTGTTAAAACCAAAGGTGTATCTGTTGGTGTTACCAAAGGCGGTATTCTTATAATTAAAATGCATAAAGTAAAAATTAAAGCTATTCCAGCAAGTATGCCCGAATTTATAGAAATTGATGCCACAAAACTTGATATTGGAGACTCTGTGAAGATTAAAGACATTGAAGCAAAGAATAACATACTCTTGGATTCTCCTAATGCTGTGGTTGTTACTGTGCGTGTTACACGTGCCGTTGCTGCCGCCGCTGCTACTACTGAATCGGCTCCTGCAAAGAAAAAGTAAAAATTTCTTTTTAGACAAAGGGTTGTTTGCTACTTTTGCAATCAACCCTTTTTTGTTTTTTCGGAGTTTTAATTGCCAAATTGAAAAAATATATCTGACGTGAAATATTTGATTGTTGGTCTGGGAAATGTTGGCAAGGAATATGAATTTACTCGCCATAATATTGGTTTTGAAGTAGTAAATGATTTTGCTGCTATGCTTAAAGTGGAGTTTGTGTTGGAAAGGCATGCTTTTGTTGCTAAAACTAAATATGCTGCTAAAGTTGTGGTAATAATTAAACCAACAACATTTATGAATTTGAGTGGCAAAGCTGTTCGATATTGGATGGAAAAAGAAAATATTCCAATCTCTAATATTATTGTTGTGGTTGATGATTTAGCCTTGCCTTTTGGAAAAATTAGATTAAGAAAAAAAGGAAGTGCAGGAAGTCATAACGGACTTATAGATATTATTCAATTGCTTGGTAGAAATGATTTTGCACGTATAAGATGTGGCATTGGAAGCGATTTTGCTCGTGGTTTTCAAGCTGATTTTGTGCTAAGTAAATGGGATAGAAATGAAGAAAAAATGCTTCCAGAAATTATAACTACTACTTCCGAAATGATAAAAAGTTGTATTAAATCTGATATCGACTCTACAATGGCTAAGTTTAATTGATTGTATTGCACAAGCGCAAGATTTCACCACTGATTTATGCAAAAAAAAACGTCAAGCATTTTGCCTGACGTCCTTTATTTAATTATATAATTTATCCTTGTAAAGTAAATTTTATTGGCATATTAAACCAAACTCTAACAGCACGGCCGCGTTGTTTTGCTGGTTTCCACTTTGGCATAGATTTCAAAACTCTTACAGCTTCATCGTCGCAACCGCCACCGATTCCTCTAAGCACAGTTACGTTTGAGACAGATCCATCTTTTTCGACAACAAATTTAAGATATACTGTGCCTTGAATGCTGCTTTCTTTTGCCATTATAGGATATTTGATATTATCCATCAAATATTTTATTCTGGCATCTTCACCACCAACATAACCTGCGTTTTCTTCAACAAAAACAAAAATTTCTTCTTCTTTTACGTCAGTTTCAACGGTTTGTTTTACAGGTGCATCTTCTATGGAAGCGTTTTCATCCATTTCAGAACTTATATCAAGGTCAATATCGACGTCAACATTATCTTTAACAATATTAATTACGGTAGTTTGCTGCTGTGGTGGGGGAGGAGGTGGTGGTTCATTACGAGCTGTTTGAACAACAACATCT
The DNA here is from genome assembly GCA_001872625.1 of Bacteroidetes bacterium CG2_30_33_31. Lineage (GTDB taxonomy): Bacteria > Bacteroidota > Bacteroidia > Bacteroidales > UBA1556 > UBA6267. The sequence goes on along the minus strand of MNXP01000018.1, from coordinate 11,629 downwards.
TGTTCATCTTGCATGGCAGCAGTATTTTCGAAAACATTTTTAACTTTGTCGTAACTTTTATATTCAAAAGCCCACCACATAATTGAAAGAGAAAATACAAGACCAATTAAGATAAATATTGATCTTACATGCTCAAGATTTGCTTTTTCTGACTTCTTAATTTCCATAATCTTTATGTATTAATGAATTTATAAATTCAAAACGCTAAATTAAATATATTATTGATATTGTGGTTCAAAAAAATATTTATTTGTATATTGCTGAATTATAATTTTTTATGGATTATAAGACTTAGCATCAATTCTTTTATATACCGTATAAAAGATAAAGGAGCCTAAAAAAACCCCTGCTACATCAGCAATAGCATCATAAATATTACCATTTCTACCCACGAAAACAAAGACCTGCAACAACTCGGTGGAAATTGCATAAATAATGCCAAAAAAAATTGTTGTTATAATATAATATTTTGTAAAAATATTTTCTTTTTTTAACGATTTTAAATATCTCATAAGCAGAAATGCAAAAGGAGCAAATAGTAAAATATGAACGATTTTATCTGGCGAAAACAGTTTCATAAAATTCATTGGCTTTGGAATGTAAGCACCAGGAATTCCAACAGTTAACATGATAAATGCCGACCATAATATTAAAATATAGAATCGTTTTTGAACTTTCATAATCAAAAAAAAAGCACCTTTAAGAGGTGCTTAAATTTATTTTAAAATTACTTTATCCAGCAATAAATTTCGCATAAGCTGCGGCATCCATCAAGCCATCAATTTGTGATGGGTCTAAGATATTAATTTTAATTATCCAGCCATTTCCATAAGGGTCGGTATTTATGGTTTCTGGATTTGTTTCTAAGAGGCCATTAACCTCAAGAACTTTTCCAGATACTGGCATTAGCAAGTCTGATACAGTTTTTACAGCTTCTATTGAGCCAAAAACACCATCCATCATAATGTCTTCATCAAGGGTTTCAACTTCGAGATATACAATGTCGCCAAGTTCGTGACTTGCAAATTCAGTGATTCCAATAAAGCCAAAATCTCCTTCTACACGAATCCATTCGTGATCAGTACTGTACCTTAAATTTTCGGGTATATTCATAACAATAAATTTTAAATTAAATCAATTTTTATGTAGGTTCATCAATAGTTTTTCGAAAATAATTTTTAAAAACTTGAACGAGCATTAATGTTTACTACCAATAATCAAAAGTAGAATTAATTTTAATATACAAAAGATTTTTAGAAAATTATTTTGTTAATAATTTAAATCCTATCCCATGCACATTAATAATCTGGATATTAGAATCTTCTTTCAAATATTTTCTTAATTTGGTGATGTAAACGTCCATTGAGCGGGCGTTATAGTATGAGTCGTCTTTCCAAATTCTGTTCAAGGCAATTCTTCTATCAAGGGTTTCGTTTTCGTGCTGGCACAAAAGTTTAAGTAATTCCGATTCTTTGGAAGTAAGTTTCTGTGATTTTTTATTTATTATTAGGTCTTGATGCATAAAATCAAAATGATATTTTCCAATGTCGAAAACATCTTTTATAAAGCCATCTTCGGCGGAGTGTTCAAGTCGTCGGAGTATGGCATTAATTCTTGCCAGAAGCAATTCCATGCTGAATGGTTTTGTGATATAATCGTCGCCACCTACATCAAAACCTTTAAGTTTATCGTCTTCCAACGATCTGGCTGTCAGAAATATGATTGGAATTTTTTTGTCGGTTTTTCTAATATTTTGAGCAGCTGTGAATCCGTCCATAACAGGCATCATCACGTCTAAAACTATTATATTATATTCATTTTTTTGAAATCCCAAGAGAGCTTCTTCTCCGTTAAGATACAAATCCACATTAAAATCTTTTGCCTCAAGGTAAGATTTGAGAATCTTTCCAAGGTTGAGGTCATCTTCTGCTAATAAAATTTTTGTTTTCATTGTTGATTATATTTAAATGCATTGATTTTTTATTAAATTGTGAGGAATTCTTACAAAAAAGGTTGTGCCTTTTCCTAATTGACTTTCGACAGAGATTCTTCCTTTGTGGCGTTCCACAATTGCTTTAACATAAGTTAGGCCAAGACCAAAACCTTTGACTTCGTGAACATTGCCAGTAGGGACTCTGTACAATTTCTCAAAAATTCTTTTATGATTGCTCTTGCTAATTCCTATGCCATTATCGGCAATTTTTATAAGCATGCAATTTTCTTCATCTACGGTCGAAATTTTTATTTTAGGTGCTTCGTGGCTATATTTTATAGCGTTGTCCAACAGATTATTAACCACATTGCTTATATGTACTGGGTCTCCTTTTATTTGATTATTTTGAGCTTCAAGATTCAAACTAATTTCGCCGCCTTTTTGATTAATTTGAATTTCAACTTTTCTTACTACATTGATTATGAGCTCATCAATATTTATTACAACCAAATTTAGGTTCATCTCAGCTTTTTCTATAATTGCCGATTGCAAAATTTTCTCTGCCATAGAACCTAATCTTTTGTTTTCCTCTTCAATTATATTAATGTACGAATTGTACATATCCCTACTCTTTGGAATGTCGTCATCGGTAAGGGCTTGGCAAGCTAAAGATATTGTGCTTATTGGAGTTTTAAATTCGTGTGTCATATTATTGATGAAATCATTTTTCATTATCGACAATTTTTCTTGCTTGATAATGGTGCCAATTGCATAAATAAATATGAAAATCATGCTTATAATCAACAGACTTGATAGAATTAGCATAATGCTTATTTGTCCAAAAAGATAAGCTTTTTCGAAAGGGAAATATATTGTAAAATATACCTGATGAACTAAATCATTTGAAATAAATGGGAAGATATATGATGAAAATCTTTCTGGATTTTTCGGTATCGAATCGCTGAGGTATAAATTATTGAACCTATCAAAAACATTGAAATTAAAAGTTATTTTCAGGTTATTTCTCAATAGTTGCAGTCTTATTACAGAGTCAATAAAGTTTTTAGATTCTTCTGGATTATCAAATATTGGGTTTATAAAAGGATTGTCCTGCATCAGACCATTTCTATTATAGGAGATATTTAATTGGCCATTTCTATATTTGGTCATGTAATTTCCATGATTTGCGTTTAATGAATCCAATGGACTGCCACTCAAACCCAAAAAAGAATTGATATATCTTTTCTGCATTCTTTCTTGTTCGTAATAGCCCACTTGCTTTGCAACTTCTGAAAATACTTTCCTTATTTCGCTGTTAAAATCTTGTTCTTTAAACTGAATAGATGTCTTTATCCAGTTTAACTGCAAGAATATGATTGAGATAAGAATGATGCTTGCGGCAATAATTACTATTGTTATTTTCTTTCGATTCATCTTCGCAAAATTAATCTTATAAATTCATATAATACAAAGGATTAACAGATTTTAACCTTTATTTTAAGCAGTTAACAATTTATCCTAATTGATTGATGTACTTTTGCAGCTGATGTTAATGAAAACATTGTCCAACCAAAATATGCAAACTGCAAATGATTAAACAAATCATTGTAGGTTCCTGTAAATTAAAGTGATTGTGGTTATTACTAAAAATTGCAAAAGGATTGAACGCCAGTTCAGTCCTTTTTTTTGCTCATTTGATGAAGCACAAATCATTCTCCAACCAATCTTTTAAATTAAAATAAACATTTCCAATTAGCATTTGATTTAGCCATCAACTTTGGAAATGTAATCTTCCCCAAACCAATCTCCAATCAATCTTCCAACCAATCTTTTTTCCAATCTTTTCCAACCAATCTTTTTCAACCAATCTTCCAACCAATCTTCAATCAATCTTCAATCAATCTTCAACCAATCTTCAATCAATCTTCCAACCAATCTTCCAACCAATCTTCAACCAATCTTCAATCAATCTTCCAACCAATCTTCCAACCAATCTTCAACCAATCTTCCAACCAATCTTCCAACCAATCTTCCAATCAATCTTCCAACCAATCTTCAATCAATCTTCCAACCAATCTTCCATCAATCTTCCAACCAATCTTTTTCAACCAATCTTCCAACCAATCTCCAACCAATCTTTTTCAACCAATCTTCAACCAATCTTCAACCAATCTTCCAACCAATCTTCAACCAATCTTCCAACCAATCTCCAATCAATCTTCCAACCAATCTTTTTCCTATATATCATAATTATTTATTTTTATCTTTGCTCAATCTAAAATTTTTAATAATTAAATTTAGCAATGAAAAAATTAGCATATTTAATAATTCTGATAATATTTTCAATATCAGCATTTTCACAGACAAAAGACGTCAACAGATTATTCCGCTTCCCAGCAATTCATGGCGATACAGTAGTTTTTACTTATGCTGGCGATTTGTATTCTATTAGCACCAAAGGAGGCATAGCTCATCGTCTGACCTCCGATGTGGGTTTTGAAATGTTTGCAAAGATATCTCCAAGCGGCAAAACTATTGCCTTTACGGGTCAGTACGATGGAAACACCGAAGTTTTTACTATGCCTATAGAAGGCGGCGAACCCAAACGATTAACCTACACCGCCACTCTTGGCCGCGATGATGTTGGTGACCGTATGGGACCGAACAATATTGTGATGGCTTGGACTCCCGATGGAAAATATATTATTTATCGTTCACGCAAGCAGAGTTTTAATCCTTTTGTGGGACAACTTTTTAAAGTTTCTGTCGAAGGTGGAATATCGGAGGAATTGCCTCTTCCTACTGGAGGGTTTTGCTCTTATTCTGCCGACGGGAAACAGCTGGCATTGAACAGAGTCTTTCGTGAGTTTCGCACGTGGAAATATTATCGCGGCGGAATGGCAGACGATATTTGGATTTATAATTTCGATAGCAAAGCTACTACCAATATTACCAACAATAATGCGCAAGATATTTTTCCTATGTGGAATGATAAAACTATCTATTTCCTTAGCGATCGTGATCGGACAATGAATCTTTTTTCATATAATACTGTGAATAAACAGACTCTAAAATTGACAAATTTTACAGAGTTTGATATTAAATTTCCTTCTATTGGCAAGAGCAAAATTGTGTTTGAAAATGGTGGATATATTTATGTTTTCAACACAGTAAATCAAGAATATAAAAAGATTGATATTGAAATAAATAACGATATATCATGGGGAAGAAATCGTTACATAGATGCTTCAAAATCTATAAGTAATATTGATATTTCGCCTAAAGGGAATCGCTTGCTTATAAGTGCTCGTGGCGATATTTTTAATCTACCAATTAAAGAGGGAATCACATATAATCTTACAAAAAGCTCTGGAGCTCACGACCGAGAGGCTGTTTGGTCTCCCGATGGTAAAAATATCGCTTGGCTCTCCGACAAAAGTGGTGAATATGAAATATATATGACTGATGCTTCCATGGATTCGGAGCCAATAAAACTTACTAAAAATTCTTCTAATTACAAATTCTCCTTGCAATGGTCTCCCGATAGCAAAAAAATTCTTTGGAGCGACAAGGCAATGAATCTTTATTTTGTAGATATTACAAGCAAAAATGTAGAAAAAATTGCTCACTCAAAAACTTGGGAAATAAGAGATTATGCTTGGTCGCCTGACAGCAAATGGATAGCTTTTTCTGATGATAATGGAGAGGCAATGCAGAAAATATTTTTATATAGCTTAATCAATAAAACCACTGCTCCAGTTACAGATGGCTGGTACTCAGCTTCATCACCATTATTTAGTCACGATGGCAAATATTTATTTTTTACATCAGACCGAACTTTTAACCCCACTTATAGCCAAACAGAATGGAATTCAGCATATCAAGATATGAGCAAAATCTATTTCATAACTCTTTCAAAAGAAACACCTTCTCCTTTTGAACTTAAAAATGATTTTGATAAACCCGATGAAGAAAAACCTAAGGAAAGTGTTGTTTCGATACCCCTTGATATAAAAATAGATTTGGAAAATATTGCTGATAGAATAATTGAATTGCCTGTAATTGCTGGTAATTATTGGAATCTCCAATATGTAAACGGCACTCTTTATTATAATTTCATTAAAGCTGGTGACAAAGAAAACTCCCTTAAATCTTTTGAGTTTAAAACCAAAACCGAAAAAGAATTAGGGCACGGATTAAATTATGGCATAACCAACAACAGAAAAAAAATGTTGATAATTAAAGGCAAGAACATGGAAATTATTGACCTTCCTTCTGCTGCTACTACATTAGCCATAAAAAAACCTATTGATTTGTCGGATATGAAAGTTTGGGTAGATGTGCATCAAGAGTGGAATCAAATATATAATGAGGCCTGGCGGCAGATGCGCGATTTCTTTTACGACCCAAATATGCACGGATTGGATTGGCAAGCCATGCACGATAAATACGAAGTTCTTATTCCTTACGTAAGTCATCGCAATGATTTGACTTACATAATTGGTGAGCTTATTGGCGAAATTAATGTTGGTCACGCCTACATTGGAGGTGGCGATAGACCTGATATTGCAAGAGTTAACACTGGTCTTCTTGGTGCAAAAATATCCAAAGATGCTTCTGGATATTATAAAATTGATAAAATTCTAAAAGGAGAAAATTTTCGCGTGGACTTAAAATCTCCATTTACAGCAATAGGTTTAGATGTAAAAGAAGGAGATTTTATTATTTCTATTGATGGTGTTTCTGTCAAAGAATATAATGATATCTACCAAGCACTTGCCGGCAAGGCCAATAAATTGGTAAGCATAAAAATAAACTCTCTTGCCACCGAAAATGGTGCACACACAATTATTGTAAAACCCATAGCTGATGAGGCCAACTTATATTATTATAACTGGGTGGAAGAAAATATTCGCAAAGTAAATGAAGCCACAGATGGACAGGTAGGATATATTCATATTCCTGATATGGGGGTAGAAGGATTGAATGAATTTGTGAAACATTTTTATCCACAACTGACAAAAAAAGCTTTGATAATTGACGACAGAGGAAATGGCGGCGGCAATGTATCGCCAATGATTATTGAGAGATTGAATAGGGAAATTACCAGAGCCAATCTTGCCAGAAATCAAACTATTCCATCGCAGACACCTCAGCAGATGATGGTAGGACCAAAAGTGCTTCTTATAAACCAATATTCTGCATCCGACGGCGACCTATTTCCTTATGCCTTCAAAAAACATAATATTGGAAAAGTAATTGGCAAACGCAGTTGGGGTGGAGTTACTGGAATCAGAGGTTCATTACCTTTTATCGATGGTGCCGACCTACGTAAACCCGAATTTTCGACTTATGCTGCCGACGGAAGTAGCTGGATAATAGAAGGTTGGGGAGTAGAACCAGATATTGACATTGATAATGACCCAGCAAAAGAATATTCTGGTATCGATGAACAACTTAATAAAGCTGTGGAAGAAATTCTAATAGAACTTAAAGGTTACAAAGCTGTTCCACCTCCACCATCATTCCCCGATAAATCTAAATAGAAATGATGAAGACAAAAATATCCATCAAGGATTGGGATAATATGGATAAACCTCGCGAGAAATTACTCGCCAAAAGTAAGGAAGCTCTTAGCGACGCTGAGCTTTTAGCTATCATTCTTGGCTCTGGTAATAGAGAAAAATCGGCGGTAGAACTTGCAAAAGAAATACTCAACAAAAGTTCAAAAAATATTAATGCTCTTGCTAAACTTTCTGTGAAAGACCTTATGAATTTTAAAGGAATTGGCGAAGCAAAAGCAATATCAATAATTGCAGCCTTGGAACTTGGCAGACGTAAAGTGGAATCTATAGTGCTTGAAAACAAAAAGATAAGCTCATCAAAAGATGTGTTTGAATATTTGCTGCCAGTACTAGATGACAAACCTTATGAAGAATTTTGGATAGTTTTGCTTTCACAATCGAACAAAATTTTATCACGCGAATTAATCAGCAGCGGTGGGCTTACTGGTGCTTCAGCCGACCCAAGAAAGATTTTTAAAATTGCCCTAGATAAACTCGCTGCCTCCATTATTTTAGCTCATAACCATCCTTCAGGAAATTTGCAAGCAAGCGAAAGCGATATAGCCATCACACAAAAAATATCCAATGCTGGCAAACTATTAGATATTAAAGTATTAGACCATTTAATAATTGGTGATAGCAAATATTACTCTTTTGCCGATGATGGTAAACTTAATTTTTAAAAAAATATGATGAATAAATCAACAGAAGATAATAAAATTCTGGTTTTTGTTGAACGCCGCACGCCACGATTATCATATATTTTTAATTTGATATTTAGAGAATTGCTGGGTTTAAATCTCGAAATTACTATTGATAAAATCGTATTTAAGAATTCCATAATACCTAAACTTTCTTATGGTTACAGCGATATGGGCGAAGATTTATTTATTGCTGCCGACAGCCTGCTGTACGAAAGAGGTATAACTGACATAGTTCTGACGTTTTCTACATATAACAACTTGCCATGTTTTTTCAATACTTACAATAAAAAATCTGCTTTCCCTTTTGATTTGTTTGCCGCATCTTTCTATTTAGTAAGTCGTTATGAAGAATACCTGCCATATATAAATGATAAATATGGAAGATTTCCTGCCTCCGAAAGTATTGCTTTTAATAAAGGATTTTTGCAAAAACCACTTGTAAATATTTGGTCTATAGACCTTGGTAACAAGCTTAAAGAAATTTTTCACGATTTGACAATCACAACACCTACTTATAAATATTTACCTACAATTGATATTGACGCAGCTTTTGCATATAAAGACAAAGGCTTTTGGAGAATTATTGGCGGTTATTTGAAGGATTTGCGCGACAGGAAATTTGACGACATCAACGAACGAACAAATGTTCTGCTGGGAAAAGGCAAAGACCCTTTTGATAGTTTCGATTACATTTTCCAACTACATAAATCATATAACTTTATTCCAATATTTTTTATCCTTTGTGCCGATTATGGCAATAATGATAAAAATTTACCTACTTATAATTGGAAATTTCAATCCCTGATAAGGCATATTGCTGATTATGGTGAGATTGGAATTCATCCATCTTTTGCTTCCAATACCGAAAAAATCAAACTCGAAAAAGAGATAAAATTGCTTTCGAAAATTACACACAGCGAAATAACCAAAAGCCGACAACATTTTTTAATAATAAATATGCCCGAAACTTATCGCAATATTTCCAATCATGGTATTAAAAACGATTATAGCATGGGCTTTGCCGCTAACCCTGGATTTAGAGCAAGTATATGTACACCATTTTATTTTTATAATCTTGAACATGAGATGATTACGTCATTGAAAATAAATCCTTTTGCTTATATGGAAGGCACTTTAAAAGATTATATGGGTTTGGATACCGACGCTGCCTATATAATAATTAAAGATTTAATCGACGAGGTAAAAGCGGTAGGAGGAACATTTATAAGTCTTTGGCATAATGAATCTCTCGGCGGCAAAAAGCGCTGGAAAGGTTGGCCCGAAATTTATGAAAGATCATTGCAATATGGGAGAATTTTGCCGTAGCTGTCTTGTAGTTAGAACCCGAAAGATCATCTTCCATAGACTTCAAATTCAGTTATTCAGCAGCAATTTTCTTTATTGTTTTAGGTGTAATGGACAAAATTAATGGGTTTTTTAGACAAAGTCTTCTAATGGACATTTTTAATGGTATTTATTTTCATCATATTAACGAATGTAATATTTTTTTTAGAGCTTTGTAAAGTCTGTATAAACGTAAATAGGCTCTGCTGGGGAGCAACCTATCAGGGATAATACAGATGTTCGACTAAAATGTCATTCAATGGGTTGAGTTTATTCGCAACCCATTGATATTTTATGAGAACTTTATACCTTTAAAAACCCATCAATAAATTTCATTTTTCTTTTTAACGACAATCCATAGTGATTTCTAAGCTTGGTCTTTAAATCTAAAAAATTTCCATCTATGGCATTGGTAGTGTTAGGTATATTCAGCTCATAATGATCATACTAGGTAAATAACCATTTTGTATTGGTTTTAAGACTTCTATATGCGCTTCGTAATCGCTTATGCGTATAATGACTTTTGCCCGTTTGTGGATTTAGAGTTCTCTTTTTTAGAAACTTTTCCCATTTGTTATACCATTGTTCTAATCCTCGTAAAAAAGACTCCTTATCTGTCATTTTTAGCATATCGACTATCTCCTTTAACTCAATAGATGCTGGTAGTTTTGGGTTTTTAGTAAGATACCTTCTTATGATGGCTACTTGATGAAACTGTTACATTTGAACAGGGATTTCCGCAAAACTTTGAAGTAATCCTCTTCTACCATCGCAAACAATTGCAACAATAGTTAAACCTCTATTTTGCAACTCTCTAATTCCTTGAAGATACAAGGCATTTGTTTCAGATTTTACATAATATTTAAGCAAGTTTTCCTTACTTTTTTCATCTTTAAATAGCATAACTCCAAATTTCCTTCCCCAATAGGTCGTATCCATTAGAACTATTACTTCACCTAATTTTGGTTTATTCTTTTCAATTTTAAATAAATCTATTCGCCTTTGAATAGTTTTTATTGAACAGTTATATCGTTTTGCTAACTGTGAATAAGTCTGTTTACCTAGAGTATATTCTTCCCAAATTTGATCGTTTTTTAAACGTTGTCCTCCAATAAACTGTTTGCCACATAATGAACATTTATACCTCTGGACTCCCTTTACAAAACCATATTTTTGAACAAATCCTCTATTACAATAAAAGCATTTTTTTTATTCATATCCTTTGATTTGTGTCAAATGTACTGATATTAGGCTTTACAGGAGATTTTACCATTAATTTTGTCCATTACGCCGCATATTATAATTATATAATAGAACCAAGATATAAAGGGGGTGAAGAAGAATTATATAAATTCCTTAGGAATAACATTATATACCCTAAAAAGGCCTTGCGAAAGGGTATTGAAGGCACCGTGATAATTAGTGTGTATATTACAGATAAGGGATTGAATGGAGGCGGGGTAAAACAAAAGTTTGGAAAGTCATTATTGGACGATGAAGCATTGAGAGTGATTAATTTAACAACTAATTGGATTCCTGGTATGGTGGATGGAGAACCATATAATTTTACTCTTAATATTCCTGTTCGTTTTACAATTGAAAATTAAGTAGTGTTGACAACATATATAAGTAATACAGGCTATCACAGTCTAGGATTATGTATAAGTCAGAATAACATGAGAATATAACGACAACACATTCAAATATAAAAAAGATTTATTAAACAGTGATTTTTCGCAAGAAATCTAGCAGTATTCTACTATTGTAATTCATATTTATGATTAATATTTTTGTGCTTCAAATTAAAAATTTGGAGTAAGCTTAAAATCCTAAAAAAGAGTTGGTAGAAAGGTAGTATTTAGAAGGTCCAAGATGCATCCACTATTCAAGAGTTTTCTTACGGAATGTTGGGTGAAGTGGTAGAAAATATTCGTACATTTGTTGTTCCTGGTGGGGATGATTATACCTTTGCTTTGAACTTTGAATACGACAGTTGGAATAGAATTAAATCGATGACTTATCCTGATGGAGAAGCAAGTACAGTCCGTATTTTATGTTGGGACGAAGAAAACAGGTTGATGAGT
>MNXP01000048.1 GCA_001872625.1 Bacteroidetes bacterium CG2_30_33_31 | reverse complement strand
AAACTGGAGCATCATCATAACCGTCAAAGCCATTTTCGGTTAGATTTTTAGTCTTCCCGTCAGCCAATGAATAGATATATATTTGTGAATTAGTGCTTAATGCATAATCTTTACCAACGAGTTTTTTGCAGCTATAGGCAATTTTATTTGCGTCGGGGCTCCACGAGATTTGCTCCATTCCACCCCAAGGTTTCAAAGGTGTATCGAATCGTTCGCCTTGCATAATATCCTTCAAGTTTTCAACCTTATCATTATTCAAATCACCAATAATAATATGGCTATACTTCTCATCGCTCCATGAATCCCAATGGCGGTACATAAGCTCGTCAATAATTTTGGCCTTGGCTTTTGGTAAGTCTGGATAAATATCTGTAGTAGTTTTATCAATTTTTACTTCCATTGTAAAGAGTATTTTTTTTCCATCTGGAGAATAACTAAACCCAGTAATGTCATCTTTTATATCTGTGATTTTCATAAGATTGCTGCCATCGGGATTTATTTGCCAAAGTTGAATCATTCCGCTGTCGGCTGCCAGAAAACCAATTTTGCTACCACTTGGATTCCAAATTGCATTAAACTCATTGCCTATCAAATGCGTGAGTTTGGTTATTTTTCCACCTTCAGCAGGCATGGTATAAAGATCCCTATCACCTTTGTTTAGTTTTATGCTGTATCGACTTATTCCAAATAATAAAGTTTTTTTGTCGGGTGAAATTTGTACGTCGCTTAGGCGTTTCATACTCCATAAAACCTCTGGAGTCATGATGCTTGGCAAACTGTCAATATTCACATTTTCAGCTATAAACGATTCTGAATTATCAGAATTTTGTTTTCCATTTGAGCAAGATGCTATTGCAAAAATTGCTATAAGGATTAAAAAATTGCAAATTTTATTCATGATTTTTTGATTAAATTAACGTAACATTATTTCATCTATTCTATTAAGTCCTTCGATGGCCTTTTGATAATTATTCTGATATTTTAAGGCATTCTCATAACTCATTTTTGCCTTTTCTAAGTTTCCAAGTTCCTCAAAGCAAAGTCCTAAATTAAAGTGAGCCTCATAATAATCGGGTTTATTTTTTATTGCCAATGCAAAATATTTTGCTGCTTCATCTGGAGTTTTTGAAATTTCTAACAAGATAAAACCAGTGTTAAAATAAGAATATGGATATTTTGGGTCAATCTCATTAATCATTCGATAGGTTTCCTGTGCCAAATTCAATTTGTCATTTTCTTGATAGAAAAGCCCTAAATTATAATATGCATCAATATTTTTAGGTTCAATATTTATTGCATTTTGAAAATAAGTAACAGCGATTGGATTGTGCTTAATCTTATATAATATTCCCAATTGTACATGTGCTTTATAAAATTCAGGGTCATTTTTTATAGATTCTTGATAGTTTTTAACTGCTGTTGTGGTATCACCTTGCTCCATAAAAGAGTATCCTTTAATAAAAAACGCTTTTGCATTGAAGGGGTCAACATTTAAAACAGTGTTTGCATTTTCAAGCACATGAGAATATCTTTTAAAAATCAAATTTAATTCCGCCATTTTTAAATTTGCCTCTACATTGTTTGGCTCATCACTTAAAACTGCATTTAAAGTGCTTATTGTCCCTTGAATTTGATTAGCAGCAAGGAACAAATCAGCCAAAACTAAATAGTAAGAATAATTTTTATTATCAAGTTGAACTGCTTTCTGAGCATCTAAAATAGCATTATTTAAATCATTTTTACTTTTGTACAATTCAGCTCGCTTAATATAAAGTTCTGGATTTTTTGGATCTTCAGCTATTTGTTTTGTTAGCAATTCTATGGGAGACAAATCTTTGTCATTTTTGCCAGAGGATAAATTATTATGGCAGAAAGAAAAAGTAAGAATTATAAAAATTGAAAGAAATAAGATTGATATATTCTTCATTTTGAGTAAATTAAAATAATTAATATATGAAAAAAAATCTCATATATTTTATTACTTAGGCTTTAGCCTTCATAGCTTCTTTAATTTTGATTTCCAGTTCTTCCGACAATTCAGGATTATCTTTCAGAAGTTGTTTCACAGCTTCTCTGCCTTGACCAAGTTTAGTTTCGCCATAGCTGAACCAAGAACCGCTTTTTTTCACTATATCGAAATCAACCCCAAGGTCAACAAGTTCGCCAACTTTTGAAAAGCCTTCGCCGTAGATAATGTCGAGCTCAGCCATTCTAAAAGGTGGAGCAACTTTATTTTTCACAACTTTAATTTTCACATGATTTCCGACAACTTTATCGCCATCTTTAATTTGGCTTGCCCGTCGTATATCAATCCTTATGGAAGCATAAAATTTAAGAGCGTTACCACCAGTGGTCGTTTCAGGATTACCAAACATGACACCGATTTTTTCGCGCAACTGATTTATAAAAATACAGGTAGCTCCTGTTTTACTTATAGTTGCAGTAAGTTTACGCAAGGCTTGTGACATCAAGCGAGCCTGCAAACCCATTTTGGAGTCACCCATTTCACCTTCAATCTCGCTTTTTGGAGTAAGAGCAGCTACCGAATCTATTACAATAATGTCGATTGCTCCTGAGCGTATAAGACTTTCTGTAATTTCCAATGCTTGCTCACCATAATCGGGTTGTGAAATTAATAAGTTTTCAATGTCGATGCCAAGGTTAGCGGCATAAAAGCGATCGAATGCATGTTCAGCATCGATAAATGCAGCAATACCTCCAAGTTTTTGTGCTTCGGCAATTGCATGAAGTGCAAGAGTAGTTTTTCCTGAAGACTCTGGACCATAAACTTCAATCACTCTGCCTCGTGGGAAACCTCCTACGCCGAGTGCCAAATCTAAGCCTATTGAACCAGTGGGAATAACTTCCATCAATTCTATGGGCTCATCACCAAGTCTCATAACAGTTCCTTTGCCGTAACTTTTTTCAATTTTGTCAAGTGTGAGTTGAAGCGACTTAATCTTTTCTTTACTCTCCTTATTTTCTATAGATTCTTCTTTTGCCATCATTTATATTTTTAGTGTAATAATATTAATTTCAATATTTTACTTTACATTATACGCTGCCAAAATTTGTTCGGCATGGTCTTTTGTCCTTACTTTATCAAAGATTTTTTCAATTATTCCGTTTTCGTCGATAATAAATGTAGTTCTGAAAATTCCTTCGTATTCACGTCCATAATTTTTCTTAGTTCCCCAAATTCCATAAGATTTCAAGATTGATTTTTCGATGTCTGGTATCAATGGATATTTGAAATTGTATTTTTCTTTGAATTTCATTTGTTTTATCGAATCATCGGCACTTATGCCAACAATTTGAAATCCTTTTGAAGATAATAAATCGTAGTTGTCATTTAAATTACAAGATTCTGCTGTACATCCAGGAGTCATAGCTTTTGGATATGCAAAAAGTATAAGTTTTTTATTTTTAAAATCTTTTAGACTTAATATATTTCCTTTTTCATCTGTGGTTTTAAAATCTGGGGCTTTGTCGCCTACTTTTAAATTGGTCATAATCAAATAATTATTTGGTAATAAAATGAATCTTTAACGGATGCCAAATATAATTAATTTATTCAATTGATTGAATGTGTTTTTATTATTATTTGCTTAAATAATTTATTGATATTTGTAGCATTATAATACCTAATTAAATTAAAATGGAAAAAGCGGAAGAAAAACATTGTGTTTTTTGTAATAAGACTGATAATGAAGTACCTTTGGTGCAATTATCATATTCAAAAGGAATTTATTGGATTTGCCCCCAACATATTCCTATCTTGATTCATGAGCCACAGAAACTTCAAGGATTACTGCCGGGAGCCGATAATATGCAAGCTGGATAGTGAGATTATTTTCAATTTACAAAAAAACATCTAAATTAGAACCTTAAAATAAATATTTAGTGCTCTTGAAAGCTTGGGTAAGATTTGCATACGTCTTTTATGAAACATTGCGAGCATTGTGGCTTTCTCGCTTTGCATATATATCTTCCATGAAGTATAAGCCAATGGTGAGCTTTAGGAATTAAATCCTCAGGAAAATAATGAGTTAATTGCAATTCGGTTTGGAGAGGATTTTTCGCATCAATACTTAGACCAATCCTTTCTGCAACTCTAAACACGTGAGTATCAACAGCCATCGTGGGTTTCCCAAAAGCTACTGACATTATCACATTTGCGGTTTTTCTGCCTACCCCAGGCATTTTTTGCAAATCCTCAAGATTATCCGGCACCAGCCCATGGTATTCATTTGTCAGAACTTGAGCCATTCCCAAAAGATTTTTTGCCTTATTATTTGGATAAGAGCAGGATTTTATCAAATCAAAGATGTCTTCAACTTTTGCTTCTGAAAGAATCTGGGCAGTAGGAAAAGATTTGAAAAATTCTGGCGTAATAATATTCACTCTCTTGTCGGTGCATTGTGCCGAAAGAATTACAGCAACAATTAGTTCATAAGTAGTTCTAAAGTGAAGCTCGGTCTCGGCTACAGGCATTTCTTTGGAGAATATTTCTATTACAATCTTGTATCTTTCCTTAATATTCATCTTAAATATTTCTTGAGATTGAAAATGAATTTTTATCGTTTAAATTTATTTGAAAAAAAGAACCCCAATTTTGGGGTTCATAATCTTCTAATTAATTAAGTAAAAATGATTTCGTTTTACTTCGAGAGCTTTTGAATATTGAAGAAGAAAATCAATAGTGTTTTTAGAAGGTTTCAACCCTAATTCTATAGCTTTCTCTGACTTAAACATCATTTCATCATCGCTAATATTCGGGGTGAAGTGGCTCTCGTTTTTCTTAAAATTTAGAGTAAATAATTTGTTCATAGGCTTGTGCTGATTTAATAATGACCTTTAAACGAAAACAATTTGAGTTTATTTTATAAGGATTCATTGTTTTTAAAATTATTTATTTCATCGCGAAAAGGACAATCCCACGACCCAATTTTATATAAGAGAGCCTCAAAAATCTTCGATTTTTGAGGCTCTCAGCCCTCAGGCAATCGCACTTCGTCAATTTTCAAAAAAAAAACGATTTCATGTTTTTTGTTCCAAAAAACGATGAAATGTTTTTTCACACTGCCGTCAGGTAAATCGTCTTCCAAAGGAATGCCTTCGGCAAATCGCTAAATCGTCAATTTTTCTAACCTAATTATAAATCACAGTAATACTTCCATGGTATTCAAAGAGTTTTTCAAAACCCTCGGCTTTGGCTGTGATGTGGAAGAAATAAACTCCTTCGCTTACTTTCTTGCCTTGGTATGTACCGTCCCAACGCTCTTCATTTTTGCCATCGAATAAAAGCTGACCCCAGCGGTTGAATATCTGCGTTTGAACTTGCCAAAACTCCTCATTTTTATACTTGAAAATATCGTTGATGCCATCAGCATTAGGAGTAAATATATTGGGTACAACAATTTCTGGTGGCAAGTTGCACGGCTTAACATTAATGTTAACTGAATCTTGATGGGCAACACCATTAGAATCCAGTGCAATTACATAATAAGTTATATTTTTTGGTGGGCGTGCCAAAGGATTGGAAATTAAATTATTATCGAGATAATTCAAAGGTTGCCAAATATATGATGTAAATGTATAATTTGAATTACCCAAATATATGTCATCTCCAAGGCAAATAGTAGTGTCGGATCTAGCTGGTGAGCAATCCATAACCTTTACTAAAATAGTATCCTGGCCTATGACAGTATTTGAAGAATTCATAATATAATGAATATAAGCTACATCTGTTGTTGGAGTACACATTGGACTTTGAATTGAGGAAGAATTTAAAAATACATTTGACTTCCAAAGATGTTTTAAGCTATCTTGAATAGAATTGTTTAACAAAAGGGAATCTCCCAGACAAACAAAATATTCCTTTGCTTTTAAATTACATAAATCCACAGTAACAGTATCATAAGATTTTTCGTAACGAAAATCGGTGGTTTCAAGCACATAAGTTGTTGTATATTTTGGACTTACCCATATTGCTCCTGAATCATATTGATTATTAAAGTTGCTGTTGATGCCCTCTTTCCATTGATAATAATAGTCTGAATAATTATGAGTTCCAATCAATACTGAATCGCCCCAACAAATAGTTTTATCTTTACCAGCATCACATTGGGGTGGGGTGGTATCACAAGGCCAAAGGGCTACATCGTCTATATAATAATACACAGAAGCAAGACCCCACCATGGGAAATTCATTGGAATGAAGTTATTCTTTTTTATTCCATTTATGGATAATGCAGAGTATTTTCCTATAAACAAATGATTTTCACTTCCATTTGATATGTATTCACCTTTAATTTTAACCCAATTTAAAGTATCATCAATTACTCCATGACCTCTTTGTGAAATTTGAGGTGATATATTAAAAGTGCAAGGATTTATATGATATGGTATTAGCGAATTATCATTCGATAAATACACATCTATCCCATCTATTGAGTAAGTTGATCCATCGCTTAAACTTAAATATGCCGAAAAGCAATATTTTTTATGGATAATAAGTGTTTGCTTAAGCTCTACCTTAATATTTTCTGTGATTTCACAAAGTGTATTTGTACCATTTAGCG
This sequence comes from Bacteroidetes bacterium CG2_30_33_31, assembly GCA_001872625.1. GTDB lineage: Bacteria > Bacteroidota > Bacteroidia > Bacteroidales > UBA1556 > UBA6267. Next base: position 13,960 of record MNXP01000048.1, on the reverse strand, counting down.
CAAAACCGGCATAACACTCGCCTGTACGCGCATATTGAAAGCCAGCATAGTTTAAAGGCACATCAACCCAATATGAGCCATAAATTAGATAATTTGTTGCACATGAACAAAAATAATCAGGAGACCCCCAATCCCATAACCAATTATAAATTACTGTATCCTCTAAAGATGCCGTCATAGAAGGACATTTAAAGTGTTTTTCAAAACTTCCATTTGGGACTAAATTTTGAGCGCTAATAATTTTGAAATTAGCAATAAAGAAAACGATAATGAATATTTTAATGAGATTTAATTTCATGATGTAAAGAACCAGAGAAGTCAATGACTTCTCTGGAATTTGTTTTATTGTTTAATAAGCTTTTCAATTAATATGTTTGTCCCATCATCATTGATTATATGCAAATAATATAATCCTGATTCAATATCAGAAATATCAATTGAATTATTTGATTTGTTTTGAAGTTTACCACTTTTAATTAATTTCCCTTCAATTGAATATATAATGTATTCAGTATTTTTAAATTTGTTATTCGACATGCTAACATTAACAATATTGCTTGCAGGATTAGGATAAATTTTCACAAATAGGTCCTTATTTTGATTTTCATTTATAGAGTTAGCTTTTCTTATAACAGCGTTTATTTGAATTGGAGCATCATAAACGTATATGCCTAAAAGATTTCGTGCCAAATTTACCTCTGACCCTCCAATTAAATGATTTTGATATGCTATGGCATTTAAATCGGCAGAATCTTGCCCGCTTAAACTATCATTTTTCAAATAATTAATATAGATGCCATAAACTGTATAAGTGTTTATTTCTGACAGATTTGATGGATTATAGGTTTGCAATATATTAGAGGCAGAATTGAAATTCTTTAATTTGATTTCTTGATCTATATTATAAATTTTTCCAATATTTGTAGATTCAATTATCTGCTTAAATGCGTTATACATTACATCAGAAGATAAACCAATGTTCTGAATGAACGATTTAGATTTATAATAGTAAAAAGCATTTTTTATTAAGCTATATCTTATATTATCATTATAAATACCTTGGGGATTATTATTCGACAACATCAAATTAGATGTAGATAGATTCAAAGTATCTATAACAAAGCCAATGTATTTATCTCTATAGTTTGATAATGCTGAAGTAGTACTTAAATTATATAGTCCCCCTGGTGATTCAATTGGGGGAATATTGCAAAAATTTGCATCGCTTGTTTGATAAGTACTGAAATTACCAGTTACTGCATAATATGATTGATTTAATAAAAAATTAGGACTATTTTTATAATAAAAATCAAAATAATAGTTAGGAGAATACACACTTCCAAACACGCGTTTTGTAGTGCTGATATTAATCCAACCATTATTATAAGGGTTATTTAGACGTCCAATTTCAAAATGATGCTTGGCCATAGGATTTAAAGCATATTCGCCCCAAATAGCATTAAGCAATTCGAAACCATGATAAGCTCCACTAACTAAATTACAACCAATAATGCCATTATTGTCATCGCCTGAGAAAAATATGCCCCAACCTGTATTGTATATATTATTCTTTAAAACATCAGTGCGAGGACTATTTGTCAGATTAATACCTTCACAATAATTTTCGTATCCTGAAGTAGCCCCATTCAAATTTATACCATTTGATATTACTTGATTTTGTCCTGTTGAATTTTCAATAAGAATACCATATTTGAAAAAAAAACCACTAGTATTGGTAATATTATTATTTCTAATAATAAAATTTCCAGTAAATGAAGACCAAATCCCCATCATATAATCTATTTGAATTGTGTTATTTAATATATTTACATTCGTACAAAAATTCATTATTTTAATTCCATAACTATAAGTTGCAAGTATGGAGTTTTGATCCAATGTAATATTACTACAATAGTCAACAATATCTAATCCTAGATCACAAAAAGTAAAATTATTATGCTGCACTGAAATATTTGTGGAATAATTTGCTATTTTAATGCCGGTTCCTATATGTGGATTATTAGTATTATTAATTATATTATTAGTTATCAATAGATTAGATGAATTTTGCACAAATAAACCATAAGTTGTAAAATTACTAATAGTATTATTATCAATTGTCCCATTATTTTGTAGTAAGGCAACTATACCCTTATCACAATTATCAATAACATTATAAGTAATGGAATTTACACTTGAAGAATTAATATTAATACCCTCTTTTGTATTGTAAATAGAATTATGATCAATAGTATTATTGCCAAATGCATGTAAAGTAACACCTGGAAAAATGTTTGAGCCATAATTCTGATTTATATTATTATTTAATATATTCACGTCACAAACCACAGCATCAATGATTATAGGAAGAGAATTATGGTTAGTAGGGTTTTCAATATCATTATTTTCAATATTTAAAAACCCGCTATTAGTTATATCGGAAAAGCTTATTGAAATATCAATATTATTAGAAAAATAATTATTGATAATTTTAGACGAAGCATTTTGATGAGAATAAATTCCTCCATTATTATTTATAAAACTATTCATTTCATATAAATTATTTCCACCTACTTCAATATAGTTATTGCTAGTATTTGGAGATAGATTATTTTCGCAAAATATTCCATAAATATTATTTTCAAATATATTATTTAAAACACGGAAATCACTTATTTCAGAATTAATTCCGTTGAATAACTGTAAAAAATTGTTTTCTGTCTCCATTGTAGGATCTCCTATTGTTAGGGCATAGCTTCCATTAGGATTTATAACATTTTGAATATGTATACCATTTTCGCAAATATGTCCAAAATACGGGTTTTTAGTCATAATATTAGTTCCATCAAATAAATTTTTAGCAATATAAGCAGACAATAATCCTGTATAATTATTGATGTCTATATCTGTTAAACATTCTTGAAACGTGGAATTAAAAACAAATATTTGACCTCCATTTTCTGAAATAAGAGCTGTAATGGCGTCCTTAAACACGCAATGATTAGTAATAGTTACACGAGAATTTACGTCATCTACTAAAATTTTGTCCCAAACATCACTGCCTGAAGATTCAAAAGTACAATTATCAAACGTTACTGTTGAGTTTTTTGTGCATCTAATAAAAGCGTAAGAGTCCATTTGAAAATTACAATTAGTAAATGTAATATTGGAATAATTTTGAATTAAGAGGGAAGCATTTAAATTAATTGTTTGGCCTGAATAAGTTGCACCTGGATCTGGAGGAGAAACATAATCTAATGTCATTACTCCCCAATTAATCTGCCCAATGCTAGAAAAAGGGCTAATGAATATAAGCATAATCAATATCCAAACAACTGATAACCAGTATTTTAGGGGGGAGGTAAATTTAATCCTCTGTAATTTTTACTTTTAAAAAGTTTCATAATTTTAGTTTTAATTGTTATTAAATTTATTAATTTACTTCAAAACCACAAAAATTAATGACAACAACAAAAGTAATTCCTCCTTTCTCTATTTTAAAAAATTAGCGTTATAAAATTTTAATTCATCGTTTGTGGTTTTATTAGAGGCAAATGTAACATTAAAATTATTGAAACACCGTTAAAATTATAAATGTTTTTTTATTTCACTCTCCGCCTTCAGGCAATCATCTCCCGAGGGGATTCCTTTGGAAGGCAAATCTTCAATCGTGTATCGTTAATCGTACTTCGTCATAAAAAAAAACGATTTCATGTTTTTTGTTCCAAAAAACGATGAAATGCTTTTTCAGGCCGCCATATGGACATCGTACTTCGTACTTAATACTTCTGACATAATCCTTCTTACTTAATACTTATTAAATCGAAAGCGAAATATTTTGTTCATCCATCATTTTGCGAAGGTTGATAAGTGCATATCTCATTCGGCCTAAAGCAGTATTGATGCTAACTCCAGTTTCCTCAGAAATATCTTTGAAACTCATCTCTTGATAATGACGCATCACCAAAACTTCTTTTTGATTGTCGGGAAGATATTCAATCATATCACGCAATTTAGAGTGAGTTTGATTTATAATCATTTCCTCTTCGATGCTTTTATCGAAAAGTGGGAACTGATTAAACACGTCGTAATCATCGGTGCTTCGAAGCATTTTAACTCTACTATTTTTACGGAAATAATCAATAATAAGGTTGTGTGCTATCCGCATAGTCCATTGGATAAATTTGCCCTCTTCAGAATATTTTCCAGCTTTTATTTTATTTATTACTTTCATAAAAGTGTCTTGGAAAATATCTTGGGCTACATCTCTATCTTTTACAGACATCATAATATAGCCAAAGATTCGAGATTGATGGCGTTGAATAATAACATTGAGTACGGGTTCTTGGCCTAATATAAAGGCTTCGACCAATTCGCGATCACTAAACTTACTATAATCCATATAATTTGTTGTTTATGGTTTTAAAAAGTAAAAGTTCAGTCGATATTGGTCCTCCTATTTTAATTAAAGTTTAAAAGTATTATTACGAACTTTAGCTCTTTTAGTTACTAAAGACGAATGCAAAAATATATTATAATTTGAATAATGGCAAATAATATTTAACATATTCTTAATTTTTTTTATTTTTATGATATTCTGTTTAAAGAATTGAGTTCCAGTTTATGCTTTTTTCTATATTTGCAACATATTTTTACACTAAATCATTTCCCATGAGAAAGTTATTTGTTTTGTTTGTGGTTATATTTTTTTCAATAAATATTATTGCTCAAGAGGACTTAAGTAGTCAACTGAAAAATAATGAGGGCGCTGAATCATGTGCTTTTTTTAAACAAAAAATACTTGGTAAGAAGATGGCAGCTACTTCTTCCTATGCAGGAAACAATATTGATATTACTTACAATCGATTTCAATGGTATATAAATCCATCAGTTTTATATATAAAAGGAGAGATTGCAACTTATTTCAAGACAATTGTACCAAATGTGCATAATATTACTTTAGAATTAGATACAGCAATGCAAGTTGACTCGGTATTATACCATGGTTTGCCAGTATTCTTTTCAGACTCTGACTCTTATTTATTGACTATACATCTGCCATCAGCCTTAGCTTATGGAACAAATGATTCAATTACTATTTTCTATCAAGGATCACCTGGTTCATCTGGCTTTGGTTCATTTATGCAAGATGTTCATGCAGGCGTGCCAGTAATTTGGACACTGTCTGAGCCTTATGGTGCAAGAGAATGGTGGCCTAATAAAAATGATTTGAGCGATAAAATAGATTCCATTGATGTGTTTGTTACATGCCCAAGTCAATATAGAGCTGGTTCAAACGGAATTTTAGTACAAGAATATGCCCAGGGAATAAATAAGGTTTATCACTGGAAGCACCGTCATCCAATTGCTACCTATTTAGTTGCAATTGCTGTTACAAATTATGCAGTTTACTCAAATTGGGCACAGCTGCAAAATAGTATGGTTGAGGTGCTTAACTACGTTTATCCAGAAGATTCTGTTTATGCTACACAGCAAACATTTAAAACCATTTCTTCAATGCAACTTTACAGCAATTTATTTATTGAATATCCTTTCTCCGACGAAAAATATGGTCATGCTGAATTTGGTTGGGGTGGCGGAATGGAGCATCAGACAATGACTTTTATGGGAGGATTTAGTCACGAACTTATTGCTCATGAGCTTGCTCATCAATGGTTTGGCGATATGGTTACTTGTGGAAGTTGGAAAGATATATGGCTAAATGAAGGCTTCGCAACTTATTTAACTGGGCTAACTTATGAGAATATGCCAACGTTTCCTTATTGGGAAAATTGGAAATCGGGAAAAATAAATCATATTATTTCATCACCAGGAGGTTCGGTTTTCTGTGACGACACTACAAATGTAAATAGAATTTTTGACAGTCGATTATCTTATAGCAAAGGAGCTTATATACTACATTCGTTGCGATGGGTTTGTGGCGATTCTGCATTTTTTGTTGGTTTAAAAAATTATCTTCTCGATGCTAATCTTACTTATGGTTATGCCAAAACCAGCGACTTGAAATCTCATCTTGAAGCAAGTTCAGGAAAAAATCTTACAGAATTTTTTAATGATTGGTTTTATGGTCAAGGCTATCCACAATATACAAGCACTGTAGTAGATAATGGCGGTGGAAATGCTACTGTAATTATTGATCAATTAAGCTCCCATCCTTCTGTTTCGTTCTTTGAGATGCCTGTTCCAATTCAATTTAAAGGCTCTAACTACGATACCACTATTGTTTTCAATAATACTCATACCGGACAAAGTTTCAATATTCAACTTCCATCATCACCCGACACTGTGAATTTCGACCCAAAAAAATGGATATGTTCCACTAATAATATTTCCATTATTATTGGTTTAAGAAATTCAGAGAGAAATCAAAACATCACAGTTTGGCCAAATCCTACTCATGATATATTAAATATTGATTTTGGCGATTCCAAAATAAATAATGAAGTAACAATATATAATTCTGAATCTAAAGTAGTGAAAAAATTCACTTCTTTTGGAAGCAAGTCAAACAAAAAATTAAATATAAGTGATTTAAATTCAGGATTCTATCTTTTGGAAATAAAATCTGAGATGGGAATTAGCATCCAAAAATTTATTAAAGATTAATTTTTTTGAAAAGATTTGCCTCCATAATATTTTTCTTAATTTTTTGTTTAGCACTTTCGGCTCAAACCGACTCAATTTACCTAAAAGGCAAATATTTTGAATCAAATCTTTATGTTTTTAATCCCTCGGTAGGCGACAATTTTAGCGTTTGCATGTATGTAATTAATGGCGATAGTATTTATAACGAATTAAAATCCAATGCGATAGAAATTGATTTTCAACTTCTTGGAATTCAAATTGAAGCAGATGTTGAAATTATAATCTACTTTGATTCTCTCTTCCCTCCTTTGGTAGTCAATCCTGAGGTAATTCAAAGCCCCCAAAAATTCAAATTCTCAAAACCTCGAATAAAAAAAGATATAATGAGCTGGCGAGTTTATGGCGATGTTAGCGATTATCCTATTGAAGTGCAGCAGTTTAAATGGAATTTCTGGAGAGTGATTGAAGAAATTGATCCATTAGATACAGTGGAAAATAATACTTATTCCGCACAATTAATACCACATTCGGGCGATAATAAATTTCGTGTTAAGACAATAAATTTGGCCGATGAAGTGGTCTATTCTAAGGATATTGAATATCGTTCGCCAAATGTGACAAAAGTTGATATAAAGGAATTGAAAATTAAAAATGAACTTCAATTTTCTTCCGAAACTGAATACGAAATTTATACTTTGGATGGCGTGATGCTCTTGAGCGGACGTGATAGATATGTGGATGTTAGCAAATTAGATACTGGCGAATATTGGGTAAATTTCGACAATCAAACTGCGAAGATTAAGAAGAAGTAATTGTTCAATTAAAAATTGGATTAAAAGTATGCCCTCAATTGAATTGTGCCAGTATTAATAATTGCGCTGCCAACTGCTTTTCGCCCATCATAAGTAAACGTTAGCTGTAAATTATCCATCAAACTGCGGTTATAAGAAATATTCCACCTCAAATTGACTCCTTTTTCAAAACCCTCAAGCATCTCAAAATAAAGCTGATTCTTATCCTTAGAATTATATTTCCATTCGATATAACTCGCTGTTGCTATGATATTTCCCTTCTTTGGCATACTATATTTTCCTGAAATTGTCAAAGAATTATTTACAGCAATTTGATTATTTTGGGTAGTATTATGATTTGTTTTTTGGGCAAAAGCATACAATAATGATATTCGATAGATACGACCTGGTTGAAATGTAATTTTAGGTGTAATATTTTTAAAGTCAATATTAAAATTGCGAGAATCAAAAAATTCAGAATACGACAATTTCTTGCCTTGCTCGCCAATAATTTCTATAAGATAATCGCGCGAAATAGACCATTTCAAATTTATTCCATTCTTTTTATTTTCACTTCCTTCATATCCATTGAGCATCAAAATCTTATTTTTATTATACACAAAATTCCATTCTGCACCAAATACTGGGCTATTTCTATTAAAATAAAATGAATTTCTAAAAAATGAATTCACACTTGTGAGGTTTGGATCTAAAACTTTATTTAAGAAAGGATTAATAGCTTCCAACAAATCTCCATTTTGTGTTTGATATTGAGTTCTAAAAACCAGATTATCAGAAAAAAGAGCTATAGTTTTCAAGATATTTACATTGCTTTTTGCCCAAATTAATGATGGAGTAAAGTTGATACTTGTATTGAAACGGCTTCCTAAAGTCTTAACGTATTCCGACGATGGAATTATGATTCGAATATAATTTGCTTGATCTTGAAAGGCAGCTAATTCGAACTCATCAAGCTCTTGAATTCCATTGGTATTATAATCATTCCAGCTATAAACTCCTTGTCCTGCAGCGACTTGTAAATATGTATATTCCTTTTTAATTTCCAGACCAGAGCTCGATTCATAAAAAGAGTTTGCTCTTATCGAACCATTCCAAAGCTTAAGCTGATGTTCAATTCTTCCTCTCGCACTTTCATCGGGCTTTGTCAACGACAAGCTGCTGTCTAAGATAGAAAGTTGTCTGTAGCTTACAAAAATTTTAAGACTATTTTTTGGATTTTTTAGCAAGGCTATTTCGCCATAGATATCATCAGAAGCAGATGCTAAAGCTAATCGATTGCTATCGCTTTTGCTTTCATTTCTCCTCTTATACTCCAGTTTAAAAAATGTTTTTGACGTATCTGCAGAAGTTAAAAAAGCACCATATTCATTAAAGGAAAAACTATTTGGAAGCATATTAGTATTATCAGCAAGGCTGAAAATATCTTTTTCGGCATTTTCTTTCAAGCCAATTTTAAAATTTCTTATAATTTTACCCACTTCAATATTATGACGCATGAATGAGGTGATAAATTTAGTTTGATTAGTGCTTGTATTACTCAAATTTGCAATAAAATTCCAGCCTTTTTTGTTAATATTTACGACATAATTACTCATATTACCATGATTATTAGCGCCTTTTAAGTAATTAGAAAATTTGTAATTTACACTTCCCAAATCCTTTTTATTAAAAACTATTGATACAGAAGTAAGGTGCTCATCTACTTTCTGAGCTTCACTTAATCCATTCCAATCTCTATCAAATTCTACAACTCTATACCTTTCTATTGGACTAAAATTGGCTTGAATAAATTCATAATTAGCGGTAGTTTTCATAACAAACGGGCTGACTAATTTTTTACCAATTATTTTTTCGTTTGAAATGCCAAACTTTACTGCAACAGCAGCATCATCTTGGGAATCAAAAGAAGAAAAAGTATTTATATCATTGATTGAGGCTGCGATTTCTGAAGATATTTCAGTATGTTTCGCAAGTTTGTAGCCAACAGAAGTTGTAATCATTTGTTTCTTTTTGGGAGTTACCAAAAGCACCATTGGCTCATAACTTCCCTGTAGAATTGATCCCAGCGGCGCTACCCAGCGAAAAACTCTACCGTTGGCAATACTATTTTCCAAAATATAATTACCTTTCCCAAGCCCTAATAAACTGAATGAAAGCTGATAAACTGCTGAATCAGGATTAGTAGAATATACAAAAACTGAATCATAGGTGAGGCTGTCAACCATTTTATACATAATCCTGCTTGCTATAAAACCGGTGCTATCAATCGAAGGCCAAGCGGCATTTTGAATACTATCGCCAATATTTTCTAAGAAATTCTTTTGTGAATTGGTAAATTGCATATCAATCGGTTGATTTTTTAAGTCGCCTTCAGAAAAAATATTAGATGAAATGTGTAACTTCTTAGAATTAAAATCCACTCCACTTACTATTAAAGCTCGCGAATAATAAACTTCGCTATATTCAAATTCAACCTCAAAACGCTTGTCTTTTGTAACAATTACTTTTGGCATAAAAATCACTTCAGCAGTATTATAATTAATTACATAATCATTAGATTCTCCGCGGATTAGCGGTTTTCCATCCATGAAAACCTTTTCAGAACCCGACAAAACAACAATATATCTTTCGAAATTCGCACCTTGCAACCTATATGGACCTTGATTAGCCTCAACTCCTTGGAATTTAAATCTATTATATTTACCTTTTGCTATTCCAAAGCCAGCATAAATGCGCATCTTAGATTCATTTGACCCAACATTAAAATTTGTTTCCGCCAATGCTCCTTGAGATTTTTTGTTATAGTTAAGAAAATATGAATTCGGTTTTTTTAAAATAATATCGCCAGCTGTTAGTGAACCATTCTTATGTTCTAACTTAATGAAAACATTGTCGAAGTCTTGCAACTGCTGAGTATTTCCATCGGCTTGTATAGGAATATTATTATCATTAATAGCCGCTGTAAGCATCAAATCTGAAGTAATTTTTCCCGACAACTGAATATTCATATCAGATGCTACTGACAAATTTTGACTGTTACCTACGGAAATTCCTCTTGAAATATTGCCACTTTTTTGAAACTCATTTAATCCAAAAACATCAGTCATTTTCTTTGGACTATAACTATAAGTGTAACTTGAAATAAGGTTTTGGTCAGAATCTATGGGAGATGAATTTTTTTTATGGTAATGAACTTTATCAAAATCGTAAGAAAAAGTTTTATAGTTAATTATCACATTTTGTTTTGCTAATCCATTGGAAAAATAAATATATGAAGTTGCATAATCAACATGATATAAGCTATCGCTAATGATATTTTCCAAAGTATCGAGCATTACAAAACTCTGTGGTACAATGGAAAAGCTATCTAAAAGGAGACTATCTCCCGAAATAAATAACTGTTTTTTGATTGTATAATCCTTCTGCCCGATAACATTTGTAGTCAGAAAAGTCAATAAAATGATATTTAAAAAGAAAGGAGTTTTCAATTATTCAAAAATATATAAATTCAAAACTACTAATAAAAAGGCACTCTATAAATGATGATTTATATGAAATAATAATTAACTGTGGTATCGCGATAAAAATTCTTTTACAACTACATCAGCACGTTTTATGCTTTGCATTGCCCAAGCAATTTGAATCTCAACTTTTTCATCTTTAGTAAGTTGCCAATCTCCAGCAGATTTACGCAATCTATCGGTAAGATTGTACATGCAAAGCGCTGCTGATACAGAAATATTAAAACTTTCGGTAAAACCATACATTGGAATTTTCACAAAAGCATCTGCGTTATCCAATGCAATTTTTGACAAACCATTGAGTTCAGTACCAAACACCACAGCAATTTTTTCGTTTATCGGCAGTTCATCAAGCAAAATATCGTTTTCATGTGGTGAGGTGGCAACAATTTTATAGCCTTTACTTTTAAGCATTTCAAAGCATTCCAAAGTATTATTTTCTTGGGAATTATATTTTTCTATACTTAGCCATTTTGATGAGCCTAAAGCTACATCGGGATTTACTTTATATTGATTTCGATTTTCGATAATGTGAATATCTTGAATGCCAAACAAATCGGCAGATCTAAGTACAGCACTTGCATTATGCGATTGGAAAATATCTTCGAGAACAACAGTTATTTTTTTTGTACGGAATTCAATATTTTTTTCAAAAAGGGATTTTTTATTCTCCGAAATTATCTCAAAAAGGAAATTCCTCAATTCTATGCTATTATTCATATTAATAAGGTTAAAAAAAAAGCTTTCCGAAGATACTTCGAAAAGCTTTTGTTTCAAAAAGATTAAAATTATTTAACGTTAGCTGATAATTCAGCACCAGCTTTAAACCTAATAACTTTTTTGGCAGCAATGTTAATTGTTGCACCAGTTTGAGGGTTACGACCTGTGCGAGCATTTCTTTCAGAAACCGAGAAAGAACCGAAACCTACAAGAGCAACTTTATCACCTTGAGTTAAGGCATCACCTGTTGCTGAAATAAATGATTCCAATGCTTTTTTTGCATCTACTTTGCTAAGTCCAGCACCAGCTGCCATAGCATCAATTAATTGTGTTTTGTTCATCTTAAAAAAATTTTTTGGTTTAAAATCCATACAAGCCACAAATATAATTTATAAATTCTAAATAGCAAGCTAAAACCCTTGAAAACATTGATTTTGTTGATAAATAGCTCCGAATGTTAATAAGATTGGTTTAAAAACTGGATTTTATTTAAAAAAACTCGAAAGTGTTGCTATCAAAAGGATAAGACTAATTAAGATAGTTCAAGCGAAGAATTTGAAATTTTTCTGAATCCGTGAAGAAAATCTTTGGTACTAAGGCGCTTTTTACCTTCAAGCTGAAGCTCTAATATTTCTATCATTTCATTTTCACAAACCACACAAATAAAATTGTCATTATCGCTAATTATTGAGCCTACTTCTCTTTTATTTTCTTTCATTTTGGATATTTTCGCCTTAAAAATTTTTAGAACAAATTTCTTATTGTCTTCCAATTTTAAAACCGAAAAAGCTGCTGGATATGGACTCAAACCACGTATTAAATTCAGGATATCTTTTGCAGGTTTATTCCAATTAATTTTACAATCTTGCTTAAAAATTTTTGGGGCTGAATTAAGTTTAGTTTCCTCGGAGATTTTATCGCTTTGAGAAATTAGAATGAGGTTTTCCTTTGCAATTGAATCTATAGTTGACATTACAAGCTGGGCACCAATATTCATAAGCCGATCATGAATAATACCTGCATCATCATCGTTCAAAATTTCTATTTCTTGTTGCATGATAATTTTTCCTGTATCTATTTCTTTATCAATAAAAAAAGTAGTTACGCCTGTCTTTTTTTCGCCATTAATTATTGCATGATTTATAGGAGCAGCTCCGCGATATTGAGGGAGTATGGAGGCATGTAAATTAAATGTTCCAATTGAAGGCATTGTCCAAATACTTTCTGGCAACATTCTGAATGCTACCACCACAAATAAATCCGCATTAAGAATTTTTAGAGAATCATAAAAATTTGGGTCTTTCATTTTCTCTGGCTGAAGCAAAGGAATATTATGAGCCAAAGCAAAATTTTTGACTTCCGAAGGCTTCAATTTTTTACCTCTGCCAGCGGGTTTGTCAGGCACAGTAACCACTGCGAGCAAATTATGACTACTCAAAAATATTTTTTCAAGAGAGGCGACAGCAAATTCTGGAGTGCCCATAAAAACTATGTTCAATTTTTTATTCTTCGTCATCATCAAAATTATCTTCCAGATATAAATCATGCTCCAAAGAAATCATTTTTAGGGCAGTGATGGCCGCTTCAACTCCTTTATTTCCAAATTTGCCTCCAGCCCTGTCGAGTGCTTGTTGTTGATTATCAGTTGTCAAAACTCCAAAAATAACTGGCAAATGATAATCTAAACCAACTTTGGCAATGGCACTTGATGAGGCATTGCAAATAAAATCGAAGTGCCGCGTTTCCCCTTGAATTACACAACCAAGACATATTACAGCTTCTACATCGCTATATTCAATCATCCATTGAGCTCCTAAAGCTAATTCAAAAGTTCCAGGTACGTATTTCAACTTAATATTATCTCTTTTTATTCCATTATCGAGCAAGCTAATGATAGCACCATTTGCTAATGCATTTGTAACCTCTTCATTCCACTCCGAAACAACTATTCCAACAACTGTATCTTCATTTACTGTAAGGTCTGTTTTTCGATAATCCGACAAATTTTTAATTGCTGATGCCATAAAATTGAATTTTAATTATTTATGGCAAAATTATGATAATATTTAAGAATTATGGATTAAAAGATTGGTTGGAGATTGGGGAAAAAAGATTGGTTGGAGATTGGAAGAAAAAAGATTGGTTGGAGATTGGGGAAAAAAGATTGATTGGAGATTGGGGAAAAAAGATTGGTTGGAGATTGGGGAAAAAAGATTGGTTGGAGATTGGTTGGAAAAGATTGAAGAAAAAAGATTGGTTGGAAAAGATTGGTTGGAGATTGGTTGGAGATTGGTGGAAAAA
>MNXP01000012.1 GCA_001872625.1 Bacteroidetes bacterium CG2_30_33_31 | reverse complement strand
AATCAATAACATTATCTATTTTTTCTAAAGGATTGCCTATTGCTGATAAGCGTTCAGTGTTAAATTGGTCATCAAATAATCCTTTTTTGCCAGTTGCTTTATATTCTTGCATTATCCTATTGTTTTGGTGTAAAATAATACGCGAATATACATATAATTAATTGGATAACAATATATTAAATTTTAGAACTCTCCTTTATATTTAAATCTTCGATTTTTAATAGTATTGAAATATCAATAGCTTTTTCTTTGGTAAATGTCCTTTTTGTGAGTGTTTTTTAAAATTTTCTAAAAAATATAAAATTTTCTAAAACTTTAGAAATTAGAATAATTTTTAAAATGGTTCACCTAAAAACTCAACAAAAACGGATTCCATTAAAGGACTAAGTGTCTGCATTCGTGGTTTATACCGTGCTTTTCTAAGTTCCAGTTCAAGGTCAGGATTCTGTTTTATAAGCCTGTTAAAATAATTTGCTGCACTCTTTTTGGACAAATGAGGTTTATATTCTCTGGCTAATTCATTAAAGCCGTACATTCGGATTTTAAAGACTTTTTCAGGTTTTCTTTCCATTTTTTTAAAGAGTTATCTTTTAATGATTGAATAAAGTGGGAAACAGGCATCCCACTTTATTTAAATTTTTAATTTCTCACAGATACTTCAAACAGTATGCTGATTAAAGGAATACCTACCATTCAGTTTCTGAGCAAGCAACATTATATCATTCCCAATTTTAGCATCTACAATACGAGCATAATGCTGTGTGGTTTTGATATTTGTATGCCCAAGCATTCTTGATACAGACTCAATTGGAACCCCATTCATCATGGTAACAGTAGTGGCAAAGGTGTGTCTGGCAACATGAAATGTGAGGGTTTTCTCAATCCCACTAATGGTCAGTATTTCTTTCAGATAGGCATTTAATTTCTGATTGCTTAATACCGGAAGGACTTTGTCTTCAGCTTTCAATTTGCTCAAATCGGTGTATTTTTCAAGAATCATTCTTGGAATTTCCAGAAGTGGTATTTGAGTCCTGATTTTTGTCTTTTGCCTTCTGGTTTTAATCCAAAGTGTTACATTTGCATCAGTTTCAATTTCAGAACGTTTCAATTTAAAAAGGTCAGAATAGGCCAGACCACTAAAACAGGAGAAAATAAACAAATCTCTTACCAGTTCTAATCTTTGAATCTTCATGTCGAACATTAAAAGCTTCTGAATTTCATTTTCAGAAAGATATGGGCGGTCAACTTCATGTAGGGTAAGTTTAAAATCAATAAATGGATTTACTTTAAGCCAACCATTCTTCATGGCAATGATAACAACGGTCTTAAAGTTTTGCAAGTACTTTATTGTTGTATTGTAACTTAATAACTTATTGGTTCTCAGATAGATTTCAAACTTTACCACCAGTACCCGGTCAATGAGTTTGACTGAAATATCCTTCATCCGGTAATCCTGTTGAAGAAAATCCTTAAAGTATCTTAATGCGGTATTAAATTTCTGATAGAGTGTGTAAGATGAACCTTTGTCAATCAACTTTTTCAAATCAAGAACATGATCTTCCCAAATATCACAGATTGTTTTTGATTTTGCAGAATTAATGCAAAAAACAGTATCACGCAGCAGCTCTGGAGTTACTTGTTCGTAAATTGAAATAAGTTCCGTGTATTTGTTAAGCACTTTTCCCCGAAATGCCTCAATGTAATTATTAATTTCTGTGGCTTCGACAGTTCGTCCCCTGCATCTTCCTAAATGTTGATCCCAATTATCAGGTTTAATGGAACGCTTGATAGAAAGTGTGACGAATCTTGCATTCATTGTAATGCGAAGATAAATTGGTGTTTCACCCAATTGATTAATACGATTTGCATTAATGTAGAATAAAAGTCTGAACGATGTTTTTGTTGACATAAAAAATTGTTTTAAAAATAGTCTCCCATTTTTATTTGCAAATAAAACAACTTTTCGTGGAGTTGGAAAGCGTCAAAACGAGACAGGATACGACTTGTAGCGACAAATCGTTAGCATTTTACAGTTGACCAACCGATGCTAACGATTTGTTAACGATTTATGTCGTCTTATTACGCTTTAAGTCGCAATAAAAGGGCAAAAAAGCAGTAAAAAAACGAATAAAAAAACCTTGATTATTTTGATAATCAAGGTTTTAGGCTTTTTTATTTTTTTATTTCAGCGGAGAGACAGGGATTCGAACCCTGGGTCCGCTCGCGCGAACAGCGGTTTTCGAGACCGCCCCGATCGACCACTCTGGCATCTCTCCATTCCTTCTACGGGACTGCAAAAATAGATTTATTTTCATAGCTACAATCTTAATTTGAGCAAATATTGACTTATTTGAAAATTAAAGTTTCCAGCAAGCATAGCTTGGTGAAAGCTTCAAGAATCTCTATCTAAAATTTCGATTTTTAAATCCATTATTCCTTGATGGAAAGAAAAAAAATGTTTTATTTACATAACAAATGGATTTTATTGTTAAAATATTTTTTGAAATAATATTCTGATGTTTCAATTAATTCTCATTATTATCCTAAGTTTCCTCCCCTTGCAATTGCCTGATTTATACAATAATTACATAATATTTATCATGAAAGTTCTCCCAAAAGGCTATAGTAAACAACATTTTTATATCAGAAATCAAATACAATTAAACCCTTTACTCAGCACATTTCTACAAAATATTTCAAAATCTTTGTTTGAATAGCCATAATTTTTATAAATTTGCTGCTATCAAATACGAATGTTTGAGAACAACAAACAGAGTCTTTTTATCAGTTTAAAATTTTAAGTTTTCCATATTTTTTTACTATGGCACGTCCATTTTGAATTAAATATCGTTAGGCTTTGAGTATCAATATATCAATCTTTGAAGGAATTTGACAGGTTCATTTTTTTATAAATTTTATATTAATAAGCTGTTTTTAGCATTCTAAAATATAAACAATGAGAAATTCAATATTAATAAAACATCAATAATATTTAAAGGATTAATTTCATTTTATAACAAAATAATATTTAAGATTTGGAAGCATTAAAAGACATTCTGGCCACTTGTGAGGAGATTGCATTTGACCTAAATTTTACCAGAGCAAAAGAGTGGAAATCGCAGGATGATAATAGAGTAATTGTTGGTTATATGCCAATTTATTTCCCTCGTGAAATTATTCATGCTGCTAACGGAATGACCGTTGGAATTCTTGGTGGCGGCGACAGGAAGATGATTATCAAGGGCGATGCCTATTATCAATCGTACATCTGCCATATCCCAAGAAGCATTATGGAGCTGGCTCTCGACGGTCATTTCGACAGTTTTGATGGATTCATTTTTCCTTCCATTTGCGATGTTATTCGAAATCTCTCTGGCACATTTCAAATTCTAGGCAAAGGAAAATTTGTAAAATATATGGATTACCCTCAAAATTTTGTGGCTAATATTGGTGGTGAATTTTATGAAAACGAGCTCCAAAATGTTCTCGATGAAGTATATAAAATAAATCATGTAAAAGTTACTCCCGAAAAGCTAAACCATTCCATAAAACTTTTCAATAAAAACAGAGAGCTTTTACGCAAGATATATGATATACGTCAAGAATTTCCGTGGCGACTAACTGCAGCCGATGTATATCACATTGTTAGGGCAGGATATATGATTCCTGTGGAAGAACACAACCAAATATTAGAAGATGTAGTATATCATATATCCCAAGATATCAACGAGCCATTAGACAATATTCGAGTTGTAGTGATGGGAGCTTTTTGCGAACAACCTCCAGTTGGTCTTATTAAAACTATAGAACTTGCTGGGTGCTATGTGGTAGAAGATGATTTTCTTCTCGGCGCACGCTGGATTCAGAAAGACATTCAAGAAATAAAAGCTGGAGGCACTTTGCTCAGCAGTATAAGCTACGCTTTCCTCAATAATAGTACATATTCATCATCACTTTACGATGCCGAAGATCCAAAAGAGCGTAGGCTTCTTGAACTTATAAAGACAAGAAAAGTTGATGGAATTATTTTTGCAGCGCCAAGTTTTTGCGACCCTGCCCTACTCGATCATCCAATATTACAAAAAGCTTGTGAAGTTAATAATGTAAGATATATAAGCTTTTTATTCAGTGAAAATACTGGTCAGTTTAAAGTTATAAAAGAGCAGATTGGTACATTCTCCGACTCCATAAAATTATGGGAATAAATTAGAAAATTTATAAAACAAAAAATATGTCGAAAGAAGTTGTTTCTAAAGAAAAAAGCATGATAATTCAAAAGGAGATGATTGCCTCACTCTCAAAAGAATTAAGCAATGTAAAAAAAACTGGGAAAAAGGTGGTTTATACTTTCGTTCCTGGTAATATTTCTGAATTAATCAGAGCATTTGATATGCTTCCTGTTTATCCAGAGATTAACGCCTTGCAATCGGGTATGCGAAAAAAATCGGAAAAATTTATTCGCGATGCCGAAAAAATGGGTCATTCAGAAGATGTTTGTACTTATGTAAAGTGCGATGTAGGTATGATGATAAATGGAAATGTTGGTTCTGGTGGCGATGTAGTGCCTCCACCCGACTTACTTCTTCTAAGTTATACTGGATGCTTCACTTTCATGAAATGGTTTGAGACACTGAAACGCCTTTATCCAGAAGTTCCTGTGGCAATGTTGCACACACCATATCAAGCTGGTCATAAAATTACACCCGAAATGACTGACTACATGGTAAAGCAACTAAAGACTGAAGTGATACCAAAAATGGAAAAAGTCTCTGGCAATAAGTACGACGAAAACAAATTAAAAGAAATTCTTCGAAAGACTTCCATAACTGAGGATTTGATAATGAAAATTTTTGATACCACAAAAAATATCCCCTCGCCTATTGATGCTTATTTCGCTGGCGTTTACTATATTGGGCCAATAAATAATGGCTTTAGAGGCACACAAGAAGCTGTTGATTATTACCAAATGCTCTATAAAGAAATTTTGGAGAGAGTAGAAAAAGGTTTGGGGCCAATAACTCCTGAAGGAGTGATGGAGGAAGAAAAATTTCGTTTAGTAATTGAAGGCCCTCCAAATTGGACTCACTTCCGCGAATTTTGGAAACTCTTCTATGATTTGGGGGCTGTGATTGTTGCCTCCTCTTATACAAAAGTTGGAGGAGTGTATGATAATGGTTTCCGTGTAGATCCCGAAAAACCTTTGGAAAGTCTTGCCAACTATTGTATGAACTGCTACACCAATCTGAACCTTGAACAAAGAGTGGAGCTCCTGTCAGATTGCATCACCAAATATCATGCTGATGGCTTTATGGTAAACTCCATAAAAAGCTGTAACTCATTCTCTGCCGGTCAATTGATGATAATGCGACAACTAGAAGAAAAACTTGAAATCCCTGTAGGTTTTATTGAATCCGACTTAGTTGACCCTCGCTATTTTTCATATTCGAATATCAAAAATAGATTAGAGTCATTTTTTCAAATGCTCGAACAACGCAAGCTTTATTCCGACAAATAGCTGAATGAATTTTATAGAATTAATTATCTAAGAATTATAAATTTATACTTATGAAGAAATATTATTTAGGAATTGATTTGGGGTCAACCACATCCAAGGCAATAATTATTGATGAAGAAGACAAAATTATTGGTAGAGGCATTACAAATACACGTGCTAATTATATGGTGGCCACCGAAATAGCAAGGTTCGAGGCAATTTACAATGCAAGATTCTCCATCCTAAAAATGAAGTTAGAAAATGAAATCAAAAGTAATCCCACTTACGAAAAATATATTTCCGATGTTGAATCTGCTTTCCAATATCTTCAATTTAAGCACAAATTAGAAAAGCTGCGAATAAAATTCATGGATACTATTGCAACTACTTTTTCCGATGATAAAAGAGAAGTTATAAAAAAAATTGTTGAAGGAATCGTAAACACCATAGGCCCTGAAATTCGGGATGCCTATTTATTTTCAAACCTCGGCAGCAAAAACCAATTCTTTAGAGATATTGTAAGCGAGCGATATAATGCAGAAATAAAAAAAAGTGAGTCGGATTTATTTGACCCTTTGATGCTCGTTTACGACAAAAGCATCACTTCAGTAGAAAATGAACTTACAGAATTCGACTTCAAAGAGCTTATTTTTCAGTCGATAGAGCTTATGAATGAGAAATATGCCAAGCTCGACGAAGCTCTCGCTGCCAATGACAGCAGCATAAAATTCGATACTGAAATAAATCTTCTGCAAGGAAATTATAAGAAGATTTACAATTCTTTGAAAGATCATCTTGAGTTTGTGGCCAATATGGATTTACATATTACAAATATGGTGGGCACAGGTTATGGACGAGCTTTATTGCCTTTCCCCGAGAAATCAATAAAATCAGAAATCCTCTGTCATGCCTTTGGCGCTCATGCCATTTTCCCAAACACCAGAACTGTACTCGATATTGGCGGACAAGATACAAAAGCTATTCAAGTTGATAGTCATGGCTTGGTTACAAGTTTCCACATGAATGATAGATGTGCAGCAGGCTGCGGAAGATATCTTGGATATATTGCCGACGAATTTAGCATCTCGCTAAATGAACTTGGCCCTTTAGCTATGGAAGCAAAAAAAGAAGTTAATATCTGTTCTACATGTACTGTTTTCGCTGGCGCTGAAATAAGAGAGCTTTTGAATGTAGGCGAAAAAAGATCAGATATTCTCGCTGGATTGCACCGCTCAATAGTTATGCGAGCTATGTCGCTTTTAGCGCGTTCGGGTGGAGTTAAAAACGAATTTACATTCACAGGCGGTGTAGCGCGTAATCAAGCTGTGCTTAAATATGTTTCTGAGTTGGTTTATAAAAATTATGGCAACGACATTACAATAAACATTGGTACTGACTCCATTTTTATGGGTGCTCTTGGTGGAGCTATGTTTGCCCGAAGATCTATGACAAATTAATATGCAACTATTGACTTTATTTTAAAAATTAGAATATAATATATCATGAAAGACAAAATATTCACACTTGGAATTGACATAGGAAGCAGCAATATAAAATTGGTACTTATGGATTATTCCGATAACCCAAAAATTTTGGATAAAAAAGTTGAGAAAATTAGAAAGAGAAATCCTTCTGAGCTTTCCGACAATCTTATAAATAATATTCTCGCTAAGAATAATTTAAAATATGAAGATTTAGCCTATTTAGCTTCTACTGGCGAAGGTGAACTGGTAAAAAGAAAAACCGGACATTTTTATAGCATGACAACTCACGCCAAAGGAGGAATATTTTTGTATAAAGATGCTCTCACCGTTGTAGATATGGGCGCACTTTATGTTAGAGCTATATCAATCAATGAGTTAGGAAAAGTACTCGACTATAAAATGACTGGTCAATGTGCTTCAGGTTCGGGACAGTTTGTCGAAAATATATCGCGTTATCTTGGATTGGCAATAGAAGAAGTTGGAGATATATCATTAAAATCTACTAAACCAGAAACACCTTCGGGAATATGCGCCGTGTTGGCTGAAACAGATGTAATAAATATGGTTTCTCGTGGAATCACAACTCCAAATATTATAAAAGGCATTCATCTATCAATTGCCAATAAAATTGTAAAATTACTTGCATCAGTAAAAGCACAATCTCCTGTTGTACTCACTGGTGGCATGGCTATGAACCATGGAATGGTGCAGGCTGTGGAAGAATTGATAAAGGAAAGCAATTTAGATTTAGAGGTTCATGCAAGCCCCGATTCAATTTATTCGGGTGCTCTTGGGGCAGCACTTTGGGGAGGTTTTAGATATCTTAAATTAAACAATTAAATTTAAAAATAAATATGTCAAAAAGTTTAGACCCTTTATTTAAACCAAAATCTGTTGCACTAATTGGCGCTTCCACAAAAGAATTATCAATAGGAAATGTTATAATAAAAAATCTGATTCGCTATAAATATCAAGGACCAATATATCCAATACATCCAAAAGTTGATGAAATTCGAGGGCTAAAGGCTTATAAATCTATCCTTGAAGTGCCTGGTGAAGTAGATTTAGTTCACTTGGTAATACCACCGCAATTTGTTCCAGGAGAGGTAGAAAACTGCGGAAAAAAAGGAGTAAAAGCCATCATTATAAATACAGCAGGGTTCAAGGAGATGGGCGCTGATGGACAAGAACTTGAAGATGATTTTTTGGCAAGAGCAAAGAAATATGGGATTCGTATTTTTGGACCAAATTGCCAAGGAATAATCAATTCCGAAATACGCGCCTATTGTAATTTCACCTTCACTTTTTTTGAACCTGGCCATGTCTCTATCGTTGCTCAAAGTGGTGGCGTGGGAGCAGTTATTATGCAGGCGATACATGATATGGGAATCGGCATAAGAATGTACGCCTCTAATGGAAATGCATCTGATATTTCAATACCAGAAATAATAAGATATTATGGCCAAGATGAAAATACAAGAGCAATAGTTATCTATGTTGAAAGTGTGGCAAATCCTCAAGAATTTCTAAAAATTGCCAAAGAAGTTTCGGCTAAAAAACCTATACTTGCTATGACGGCAGGTCGCACCGACAAAGGAGCTGAAGCATCACGCTCACATATTGGAGGATTAGCAGGAAGTATATCTTTAGAATATCTTTTCAAAAAAGCAAATATCATTTCATTTACAAATCAAGCTGATTTATGCAATGCTGCTGCAGCTTTTTCATCACAACCCATTCCCAAAGGAAACAGAGTGGGGATTATTACTAATACTGGCGGTCCAGCTGTTATAGCCATTGATGAACTTGTGAGCAATAGCTTGGTAGTGCCGCCTTTATCAGCAAACGCTACAAAAATTTTAAAGACCACTATGTTTGAATCCGCTTCTGTGCATAACCCACTCGATGTGGTTGCAACAGCAGGTGCAGCTCAATTTAAAAGCGCCTTAGAAGTGATGATGAATGAGCCAACTTTCGACAGTATTTTTATCAATTTTGTTACTCCTCCTTTCGTTGATTGTGAAAGTGTGGCAAAAGAAATAGTGGAAATAAATAAAAAACAAATAAAGCCAATGGTTTGCAATTATATTACTGACAAGCAAAATTGGCAACCTACTACCAAAATTTTAAAAGATGGCGCTGTACCTTGCTTCGACTTCTCCGAAACAGCAGCAAAAGCACTGTCTTCATTGGTGAGATATAAAGAAATAAAGTCGAAGAAGTTGGGGAAAATTGCTTCTTTCGATGATGTTGACAAAGCTAAAGTCAAAAAAATTATTGCCGATGCCAAAACAAAAAAACAAGAAGTTTTAACTGCAGGGCAAGCTTATGAGATTTTGGCTGCCTATAAAATACCTGCCGCCACATGGAAAATTGCTCAAAATTCTATGGAAGCTATTGAAATCGCTCACCAAATAGGTTTTCCAGTGGTGATTAAAGCCGACTCACAGAAAATAATTCACAAAAGCGATGTTGGAGGAGTAGCTGCAAATATTAATAATGCAACGGAGATAACAAAAATTATAGCTGAAATGCAAAAGAATCTTTATCAAAATGACTTAAAATTTCTTATTCAAAAACAAATGCCTAAAGCTACTGAACTTATTATTGGAGCAAAAAAAGAAAGTGGTTTGGGCCATTTAATTATGTTTGGTTTGGGTGGTATTTTTGTAGAAATATTTAAAGATGTAGCTTTTAATCTCACTCCAATAACCGATGCCGAGAGCGACGAAATGATGGACTCATTAAAATCCTCCCCGCTTATCAAAGGATATAGAGGCGAAAAAGGGATATGCAAAGAGCAAGTAAGCCAAGTTATACAAAGAGTTTCTGCCTTGGTTTGCGACTTTCCCGAAATAAAAGAATTAGATATTAACCCAATATTTGGATATCAAGATTTTGTGTGTGCAGTGGATGCAAGAATAATTATTTGATAATTAAATTTTAGAAAAACTGAAATATGGATTGTAAAAAATTAAAAATTGGAATAATTGGATTGGGGCCAATAGGACAAACCCTTGCTGTGCATTTTAGAGAAGCGGGTTGCGAAATAGCTATAACCGATTTGGATAGAGAAAAACTTGAATTGATTCGACGTAAAGGTATCGAATTGGTGGGAAAAATAGAAAAGAAAGCTTATTTTAAACACGTTTATAACTCTATAGATGAGCTGCTTGACCATGATTTTGATATGTTAATTAGTGCTGTAAAAGCTTATCATGTAGATCCAATTCTTGACGAAATTAAGAAAAAATCAAAAAATGGTTTCTTCCTTCTAAGTGCTCAAAATGGCATTGATTTGAGAATTAAATATAGCTCCCATTTCAATGATTCACAGATTTTTAGAATGGTAATTAACTTTGCCGGAAACCTTCAAGCGCCAAATGTGGTGGCAATTAACTTTGTAAATGGGTCAAATTATGTTGCTTCCATCAACGATTCTCAAGGAGAAGTAGCTCAATGGATAGCTGATACACTTTCAAGCGCCAACTTACCGACAGAAATGGTTGATTCTTTTATTGTTGCTAACAAAATTTGGGAAAAAACTATTCTCAATGCAGCTCTTAGTCCTCTTTGTGCTCTTTCAAGATTAACAATGAAAGAAGCTATGGAAAACCCTGAAACCCTTGAAATAGTTGAGTATCTGATTTATGAAGCCGTAGATGTTGCTAAAGCTGAAGGAATAAAACTCCCTGAAAATTTTGTGAAATTATGTATCAGATATCTGAGTAGCGCTGGCAATCATTATCCTTCACTTGCGGTGGATTTAATAAACAAACGACCAACAGAAATCGATTATATGAATGGAAAAATTGTGGATTACGGCAAGAAACATTATATCAGAACTCCACTAAATCTCACATTAACAAATCTTGTAAAGGCAATTTCCAAGAAAGATGGAACAAGGTAAAATGAAAAATTATTAAAACAAAATAAAGAAAATGGCAAGCACAAAATACATATCTCCAGATTATTACCAAGTAGATGAGCTCTTTACCGACGAGCAAAAAATGGTTCGTGGAGCCATCAGAGACTGGGTTAATCTGTCAGTAATTCCAATAATTGATGAAGCAAATCAAAAGCATGAATTTCCAAAACATCTGGTGAAAGAGTTGGGCGAGCTTGGTGCTTTAGGACCTTATATTCCTCAGAAATATGGCGGTGCAGGCATGGATCAAATGTCTTATGGCCTAATAATGCAAGAACTTGAAAGAGGCGATACCGCTATTCGCTCCCTCGCATCTGTGCAGTCTTCCCTCGTGATGATGCCTATCTATAAATTCGGCTCCGAAGAGCAACGCATGAAATATTTACCCAAATTGGCAACAGGTGAATTTATTGGGGCTTTTGGCCTCACAGAGCCAAACCACGGTTCCGACCCAGGAAGTATGATAACAAGATTTACCGATGAAGGCACTCATTATTTACTTAATGGCGCTAAAATGTGGATTACCAACGCGCCAATTGCAGATGTAAGCGTGGTGTGGGCTAAAGACGAGCAAGGTATAATTCGTGGTCTTCTTGTAGAAAAAGGCATGATAGGATTTACTGCTCCAGAAATAAAAAGAAAATGGTCGCTAAGAGCTTCACTCACTGGCGAATTAGTATTTGACAATGTAAAAATTCCTAAAGAAAATCTTTTGCCAAATATCAAAGGATTAAGAGGCCCCTTAACATGCTTGAGCTCTGCCAGATACGGCATCGCTTGGGGCGTTATTGGCGCGGCCATGGATTGCTACGATACAGCATTGCAATATGCTTTGGAACGCAAACAATTCAACAAACCTATTGCAGCTTTTCAGCTTACACAAAAGAAATTAGCAGAAATGCTTACAGAAATCACTAAAGCTCAGCTGCTTGCCTGGAGACTTGGCTCCTTAAGAAATGACGATAGAGCTTCTGCTGCTCAGATTTCTATGGCTAAAAGAAATAATGTTGAAATTGCCTTGAATATTGCCAGAGATTCAAGACAAATTTTGGGTGCTATGGGAATCACTGGCGACTTCCCAATAATGCGTCACATGATGAATCTCGAATCGGTGATAACCTACGAAGGAACTCATGATATTCATTTACTTATTACTGGCAATGACATTACAAATATTAACGCTTTTTGTTGATAGCTTTTAAGGTCTTAATTTCTTTTATGAAAAAATTTGTGAAAAATAAGGTTGCCGCTCTTATACCAGCAGCAGGAGAATCTTCAAGAATGAAGACTCCAAAACCTTTTCTCAAATTTGACAAAGAAAGAGTTTTCATCGAAAAAATTGTAGATGAATTTATTGCTTTTGGCTGCCAAGAAATAGCTGTGATAGTAAACGAAAAAATTTACCAAGAATGCAGTAAACTTATTCAAAAAAAATCTCCTTCAATTAAAATAATACTGAATGATAGATTGGATTTGGAAAGGTTCTATTCTATTAAGTTAGGATTAATCAGCCTAACAAATTCTGATTTTTGTTTTATTCAAAATTGCGATAATCCTTTTATTAATCAAGAAATTTTACAAGCAATTTATAAGGATAAATCTTTGGAAAATTATATTCAACCTACATACAAATCTCGTGGAGGGCATCCGATTTTGCTGCCAAAATTCATAAGCACAAAAATTACTCAGTCAAAAGAAAATGATTCAAATTTCAAAGACATCCTAAGCCATTTTCCGACTAAAAAAGTGGAACTTGACTTTGAAAATATTTTGTTGAATATTAATACAAACGCCGAATATCAGCGCATTAGCAAATTTTTAAATCTCAATTAGCTTGAAAAATATCTATCAGAAAATATTAGAAATTCAAAGCAAAAGAGAAACAACAGCCTTGTGCACTATCATTGCCACCAAAGGATCTACACCCCTGAAAGTGGGAGCCAAAATGATTGTGTGGGCTGATGGCAAAATCTTTGGCACTATCGGTGGAGGCAATCTTGAAAAAAAAGTAATTTCTAATGCCATTGATATAATAAAAAGTAAAAAAGCTGAAGTTTTTAATCACGATTTACAGTCTCAACATGCAATGTGTTGCGGCGGAAAATTGGATATCTATATTGAACCAATAATGCAAACAAAAAGACTTTATATTTTCGGTGCTGGCCATGTTGGAAAAGCTATCGTAAAATACGCACAAGATTTAGACTTCGAGATTTTTGTGATAGATGACAGACCAGAAATTTTTGATGATTGGCAAAATGGCGACTACAATAAATTGGTCGTCGACTTCGATAAAGTGCTGCCTACCTTACCATTTAACGAAGATTCTTTTGTTGTGATTGCCACTTACGAGCATAGCATCGACCGGCAAATACTCTTTCAATGCATCAACAAACCTCATGCTTATCTGGGCATGATTGGAAGCAAAAGAAAGATTGAAATTACTCGCAAGATAATGATAGAATCCGGTATCTCTGATTCCGAACTAATAGAAAAAGTACGAATGCCAATAGGACTTGAAATTAACGCTTTAGACCATCATGAAATCGCTTTAAGCATTGTAGCTGAGCTTATTAAATATAAAAACAAATAAACAATTTTCAACTAAATGAAACAAATTAGTTTAAATATCAATAATAAATTTTACAACATTTTAGTTGACGAACACGAATTGCTATCAAATGTTATTCGTGAAAAAATAGGATTAACGGGAACAAAAATTGGCTGTGAACAAGGAAGTTGTGGAGCATGCACAGTTTTAGTTAACAATAAAGCCGTTTTAAGTTGCATTACTCCAGCAATAAGTTGCGATAAAGCAGAAATCACAACTATAGAAGCTCTTGCTGAAAATGGAAAACTCCATAAATTGCAGAAAAAATTTGTAGAAAAAGGCGCTATTCAGTGTGGCTTCTGCACTCCAGGAATGGTGATGACAGCCATAAATTTAGTACCTGAATTGAATAAAAACGATAGCCCTGAAAAATTGCGTCAGCAAATCAAAGAAGGAATTTCTGGCAATTTGTGCAGATGCACCGGTTACAAAAAAATTATCGACGCTATTGTAGAATACACTTTAGATGAGTCATATAAGCAAGAAGATAGTAAATTTAACTCCATCAAAAAGCTTAAAACTGTTGGAATTCCGCGACCATACATTGAAGCTGAAAGTAAAGTTAAAGGCGAAGCAGAATTTGCCGACGACATTTATATAAAAAATTCACTGCACTGCAAATTCTTAAGAAGCATTTATCCTCATGCAGAAATCATAGAGATAGACACTTCTGAGGCATACAAAATCAAAGGTGTTAGATATATTGCCATTGGAAATGAGCTTCCAATTACTTTTGGAGTTCTGCCAATCTCTCAAGATGAAAACGCTATAGCCATAAAAAAAGTAAGGTATGTTGGTGAAATTGTGGCTGCTGTAGCTGCCGACACAGAAGAAATTGCCGCCAAAGCTTGTCAACTTATTAAAGTTAAGTACAACCCAATAAAAGAATTTCTCACTATCGATGAATCTCTTGCTGATGCTGGAGAAAATGAAAAAATTCATGAATATGGAAAATTCAATAATAATATTCAGAAAAAGGCCGAATTACGTTTTGGCGACCAACAGCAAGGATTTAAAGATTCCGAAATAACTTCAAGAATGTCCTTTGAATTTGAAGGAATAAATCATGGGTTTACTGAGCCTCATGCCTCCACAGCTTTTTGGGACGAAAATGGGCTTACAATTAATACAGCCACGCAAGTTCCTCATTATTTGCACCGTGCTTTAGCAAAAGTATTGGAAGTTCCTCTAAGCAGAGTTAGGGTGATAAAACCTTATATAGGTGGAGGTTTTGGTGGGAAAAGCGACCCTTTTGCTCACGAAATTATTGTCGCATATTTATCTCGCAAAACCGGCAAACCAGTAAAAGTTCGTCTTTCACGCGAAGAAGTTTTCCTCACAAATCACGGTCGTCATCCCACAAAAATGACTGTAGAAATGGGCTTTTCAAACGATGGTATAATTCAAGCCTTGGATGCCGATGTTGCTATTGATGGCGGAGCTTACGGGAGCTTTGGTGTGGTAACAACATATTATAATGGCGTGCTTTTACAAGCACCATACAAACTCAGTAATTTTGGCTTTAGAACTTACCGCGTTTATACCAACAAACCTCAATGTGGTGCTATGCGTGGTCATGGCGCAGTGAATTCGCGATTTGCCGTTGAGTCAATTATTGATGAAATATCTTACAAAATTAAAATCGATCCTTGCGAATTGAGAATGAAAAACTTTCTCGATTCCAACACTTTAACTGTTGGACAATACAGAATTACTTCTAATGGTAGTAGGGAATCTTTGCAGAAAGTCATGGATCTTTCTGATTGGAAAAATCGTTTTGGTAAATTAGAAAAAGGCCATGGATTGGGGGTTGCTTGCGGATTTTTCATTAGCGGCAGCGCTTTACCTATCTTTTGGAATGAACTGCCACAATCAGTAGTTCATCTAAAACTCGACTTCGATGGAAGAGTATTAATAAGCTCAGGCTCAAGCGATATCGGACAAGGTAGCGATACCATGCTGGCAATAATTGTTTCCGAAGTTTTAGGAATAAGTATGGAAAATATTTTTGTACTTGCTGGTGACACCTTACTTACTCCAGTTGATTTTGGTAGCTATTCGAGCCGAGTAACTTTTATGGCTGGCAACGCCGCTAAAGATGCAACAGAAAATCTTAAAAAAGAAATTATTGCATCAGTAGCTAATCAAAAACATGCAATTGGAAAAGAACTAAATTTTGAAAACGACAGGATTTTTACTAACGACAAGTCGGTGGATTTATCGTGGATGGAGGCGGTAGAAATATTAACCGCAAAAAGAGGCGCAGTAAGTGTTAGCGGCAAATATATCTCGCCAAAACTTGGTGGCGATTTCAAAGGTGCAGGAGCTGGATTAAGCCCCTCCTATTCTTTTGGCGCTTGTGTTACAGAAGTTAAAGTTGATTTAGAAACTGGTCAAGTTGATGTAATAAATATTTGGGGTGCACATGACTGTGGAAAAGCAATCAATCCTTTGGCAGTGGAAGGCCAACTTGAAGGCTCATGGCACATGGGAATGGGTCAGGCAGTTAGCGAGCAAATGAAATATTATAAAGGTTTGTTGCTTAATAATAATTTCTTGGATTATAAAATTCCAACCTCACTCGACACTCCCGATATTAATTCAAATATTATAGAAACTATGGATCCAGAAGGACCTTTTGGCGCAAAAGAATCTGGCGAAGGCGCAATACATCCTGTAATTCCCGCAATAGCAAATGCGGTGTATAATGCTGTGGGCGTGCGTATTACAAAGCTTCCTATTTGCGCTGAAGATATTCTGACAAAAATTAGCCAAAATGATTTATTAAATAATAAAATTATTCAATAATGACTAACGAAAAAAAATATATAAAAACATCGACAATTGCAGATGCTATTTCGGAGGCAATTAAAAACTCCAACAGTTTCAGATTTGTGGCTGGCGGCACCGACATTTTTCCTAATAAATTTCAAGAAAATGATACCTCAGATTGCTTTATCGACATAGCAGATATTGAAGAATTAAAGCAAATAACATATACCAAAGATTATCTGAATATTGGCGCTTTGACAACTTTAGAAACTTTGAAAAACAATGAATTTATTGCTCAAAATTTTCCAACATTATTAGAAGCAGCCAATTCTGTTGCCTCACCTGTAATACGAAAAAGTGCCACCTTGGGTGGAAACTTACTATGCGAAAATCGTTGTCATTTTTACAATCAAAGTGCTTGGTGGCGTCAGGCTGCAGGTCATTGTCTGAAATGTGGTGGCGATATTTGTCTTGCTAATGGCGGTAAAAAATATTGTTTCTCCAAATTTGTTTCCGACACCGCAATTGCATTGATAAGCTTTAACGCTAAAATTGAAATTGTTAGCCCCGAAAAAACAGAATTTTTATACCTTGAAGAAATTTATTCTGGCGATGGAATCCAGCATTTATTATTAGAAAAATCCTCAATCATCAAATCCATACAAATTCCTCTAAACATAATTTATAAGTCTGTTTTCAAAAAACTCCAACAACGCAAATCATTGGAATTTAGCTCTTTGACAACTTGCATAACAGTTTTTAAAGACAATAAAATTAAAATTGTTGCCGGCGCAATTGCCCCTAAACCAATTTTTGTCGTAGGTGCTTTAAAAGATGATTTTTCCGAATTAATTACATCCATTGCAAAAAATTCTAAAATCGTTGAAAACGACAGTTATTCACGAGTTTATCGTAAGAATATGATACGCGTTTTATTAAATAGAAGCATTAAAGAAATACAATTAACTGAAAAATAATATGATGAATTTAAAAAATAGAAATGCCATTGTAACGGGTGGAAGTATAGGCATAGGAGCCGCAATTGCTTTAAAATTAGCACAATGTGGCGCAAATGTGGCAATCAACTTTCGCAAACATAGCGATGAAGCAGATAAAGTGGTAGAACAGATTCAAGCCCTCGGCGTCAAAAGTATCGCCATTCAGGCCGATGTTTCAAACCATAAAGATGCTAAAAAGATGGTAGATAAAGTCGTTAAAGAATTTGGAGGTATAGATATTTTAGTCAACAACGCTGGCATAAATTGGGATGGCGTAATATGGAAAATGCAAGAAGAACAATGGGATGCTGTTATCAATACTAATTTGAAAGGATATTTCAATTATATTAGCGCTGTTGCTGGTATTTTCAGAGATCAGAAATCGGGCAGAATCATCAACATAACTTCTATAAATGGCCTCCGTGGTAAATTTGGACAAGCTAATTATTCAGCTTCCAAAGCAGGGATTATTGGATTAACGAAAACTATCGCCAAAGAATTGGGGAAATATAATGTTACAAGCAATGCCGTTGCTCCAGGGCTCATTGAGACTGATATGATGCGCAATGCCGACGAAATTGTAAAAGAAAAAGCTATCGCTGAAATAGTGCTTGGCAAAATGGGACAACCTGAAGATATCGCCAATTTAGTTGCTTTTCTGAGCTCCGACCTTGCTAATCACATCACTGGAGAAGTTATTAAAGTAGATGGTGGTCAATATATTTAGAGATAATTTAAAAGATAATGATATGAAAATGAACGAAATAGTAGCCATAGCAGCATGTAGAACTGCCATGGGACGTTTTGGTGGAACGCTAAAAGATATTCCCTCCTATGAATTAGGTGCTGTGGTTATAAAAGAAGCTTTGCGAAGAGCTTCACTAAATGGGGAGCAAATCGACGACGTGATCTTAGGAAGTTGCCGACAAGCTGGCAATGGGCCAAACCCTGCGCGAACAGCATCTATAAAAGGTGGCGTAGTCGCTTCTACGCCTGTAATTACACTTAACATGGCTTGTCCTTCAGGAATTAGGTCGGTAGCACTTATTGCTCAAGAAATTATGTTAGGAGAAATAGAAATTGGTCTCGCTGGTGGTTTCGACAGCATGAGTTCAATACCATATCTTCTCAAAGGTGCCAGATGGGATGGCTTTAAAATGGGTAACAAAATTATTGAAGATGGATGGAGCGATAGCATCGACCCACTAATTGGACAAGGTATGGGCGAAACTGCTGAAAATCTATATGATAAATATAAAATTTCGCGCCAAGAGCAAGATGAATTTGCAATGAACAGTCATCTGAAGGCATCTCAAGCACAGAAAAATGGTTGGTTTGATGAAGAAATAGCTCCAATAGAAATTGCCGCCTCCAGGAAAAGTCCAGCCTTCATTTTTGACAAAGATGAGACTATAAGACATGATATTAACATAGATAAAATGGCTGCAATTAAACCAGCATTCCGTAAAGAGGGAACAGTAACTGCAGGCAATTCTTGTGGATTGAGCGATGGCGCAACTGCCATTATTTTAACTACAAGAAAAAAAGCTGCTGAACTTGGAATTAAACCTCTATTTTCTCTTGTAGCTTATGCTCAAACTGCTGTTAGCCCTGAAATTATGGGAGAAGGGCCTGCACTTGCAATTCCTTTGGTGCTTAAAAAAGCTAATATGAAACTATCAGATATGGATTTAATTGAGGTTAATGAAGCTTTTGCTGTTCAAGTACTTGCAAATCAAAAAGTATTGAATTGGGATGCTAACAAACTTAATGTTAATGGTGGGGCTGTGGCTTTAGGTCATCCCACTGGAATTAGTGGAGCAAGAATTATGGTAACTGGTTATTATGCTTTAAAAAGATTAAATAAAACTTATTGCGTAGCATCTATTTGCGGCGGTGGTGGAGTAACTTCTGCCATGATTATAAAAAGAGAATCTTGATAATAATATAAAGCATTAAATATTGCAAACTAAAGAATAAATCCATGAAAGATAAAATGTACTCTTGGCAAATGACAGAACTTAAAGCAGACTTTAAACTTATTGAAAGTCAATTGCCAACACTTGAAGAAGGCGAAGCATTGGTGAAAATTGCTGGCTGTGGAGTCTGCCATACCGACTTAAGTTTTTGGTATTTTGGAGTAAAAACCAAGAAAGAATTACCATTGACTTTAGGACATGAAATCAGCGGAACAGTGGTTGCAGGAGCCACGCAATGGCTTGGTAAAAATGTTATTATTCCAGCAGTGTTGCCTTGTGGCGAGTGTGAACTCTGTAAAAAAGGGAGAAGTAATATTTGCCAAAAACAACTAATGCCTGGCAACGACTTCAACGGCGGTTTTGCTTCTCATATAAAAGTACCTGCTAAATATCTTTGTCCCGTTTCCGATAAAGTTTTAGAAAAATATTCTCTTAAACAACTTGCTGTAGTTGCTGATGCCATTTCAACACCTTATCAAGTGGTGAAAAAATCGGAGCTTCAAGGTGGTGATTTAGCAATAGTTATAGGCATTGGTGGCGTGGGAATTTATGCTGCCTTGATTGCCAAAATTTTTGGAGCAAAAGTTATTGCCCTTGATATTGACGACGAAAAACTCGCCTCAGCTAAATTAAATGGTGTAGATGCTACCCTAAATGTCAAAAGTTTAGATGTTAAAGAGGTGAAATCTGCTGTCAGAAATATTGCTAATCAGCTTGGTGCATCTCCCTTTGGATGGAAAATTTTTGAAGTATCTGGCTCCAAGCCTGGCCAAGAGCTCGCTTACAATCTGATAACTTTCACTTCCACCTTGTCAATAGTAGGCTTTACAATGGACAAAACTGAAGTACGCCTCAGCAATCTTATGGCCTTTGATGCCAAACTTATTGGAACTTGGGGATGCAAACCAGAACTTTATCCAGAAGTTGTTGCACTCATTGAGAATGGAAAATTAAAAATTGATTCTTTTATTGAACTTTTCCCAATGTCGAAAATAAATGAAGTTTTTAAAAATACTTTGGAGCATAAATATAAAAAACGCTCTATTATGGTTCCAGATTTTGATTGAAAAACAAGTAAATATTAACCTAAAAAACTTAAAGATATGTTAGTAAGTCATAACTTAGTAAAAACAGATTATCAAGAAATAATTTTTGAAAAAAGACCTTGTTTAGATCTAGAAGGAAATCCAATTGATGGACTTTACAATGCATGGATAATAATTAATAATCCCAGTCAATTCAACTCATACACCACTGAGACAGTGAAAGAAGTGATTCTCGCTTTGCGTGAAGCTTCCAACGACAGAAGTGTGGTGGCTACAGTATTTACGGCTGTTGGCGATAAAGCATTTTGTACTGGAGGCAATACAAAAGAATATGCCGAATATTATGCAGGCAATCCACAGGAATACAAGCAGTATATGAGATTATTTAATGATATGGTGTCGGCAATATTGATGAGCGATAAGCCAGTAATAAACCGAGTGAATGGAATGAGAATCGGTGGTGGTCAGGAAATTGGCATGGCTTGCGATTTTTCGATAGCCCAAGATAT
>MNXP01000003.1 GCA_001872625.1 Bacteroidetes bacterium CG2_30_33_31 | reverse complement strand
TGCTGGGCCAGGCAATGGATTGGTGTATGAATATGTGCTGGCGTAAGGAAGCCCAGAGTTAACTGCTTGCCATGGTTGCCCCCATTCATAATGTAGGGAATCAAGTTCTTTATCGAAGGCATTATGATTATATGTGAATGGATATCCAGTACAGATTACTGTTCGAGGAACCTCTGCAAAAGTTGGGGAATTGTCGAAACATGGGTTCATGTTTTGTGTGCCATAAGGATACATTATCGCTCGCAACCTCCATCCAGGTTGGGCAACAACATTAGTAGCTGGGTTACGGCAACAAGAACTCCAAGAAAAAATCCAACCTCCAGCAGGAGGAACTCCATTAAGAGTAATCTGTCCCGATTTCCAAATATATTCCGAAATTGCACCTGTATTTGAGGTTGTGGCTCCAGCACAAGTAATATGAGCAAAATTTGGATTGCTATTGCACGTTGGTGAAATATCTTTAGGCCATCCAGTAACAATTGAAAGACTAATAGTTCCAGCAGGGCTGTTACTATTCAACGATTGAGTTCCACCAAAAGTTATCCCGCCACATTCTCGATAAGCTTTTAGGGTAAAAATATATTTGCCATTGGCCAAACATTCCCAAGTGATTTCACCGCCCATATAATGAGAAGCATAAATTTTTTGAGATAAATTGGCGTTTGTTGCTACTATAATAATAATCAGATATACAAGCTTTTTCATAATTTCAAGAATTCATTAATAATTTGAATTTATTCAATGTCTTTAGATAAATCTCAGACACAACTAATGAAAATAAGACTTATGCAGTCTAAATTATTTAAACATCTCGTCAATTAGGGCTTTATAAACTTCTATAACTTTTGGGCGGCGTACTCCCAATTTTGCAGTAAAGAGTCCAGATTCTACGGTCCATTCATCGGCAATAAGTCGAAAAACTTTTATCTGTTCATGATTTCCAAATTGCTTATTAAAGATGTTGATTTCATCTTTTATCTTATTTAAAACATCCTCACGAAGTATTAATTCCGATGCTTTTTGATCATTTATTTCGGTTATTTTAAGCCACTCACGAATATATTCAAAGTTAGGGATTATCAATGCTCCTGCATATTTTTGGTTTTCGCCGAGGACTACGGGGGTTTCAATAAATGGAGATTCCTTGAGTTTTTCTTCGAGGTGTGTTGGGGCAATATATTTTCCCATAGATGTTTTGAAGAGGTCTTTTTTTCTGCCAGTAATTTTCAAAAACCTACCTTCAATTAGCACACCCAAATCGCCTGTATGCATCCATCCATCTTCAATAGCTTCGGCAGTAAGTTGTGGTTCCTTATAATACCCCAACATTACATTTGGTCCTTTAGCCAAAACTTCTCCATCTTCGGCAATTTTTATTTCTACATTTAAAATTTTAGGACCCACAGTACCAATATAGCTATTATTTTTACCCCAATCGTTCAGAGCAATTACTGGTGATGTCTCCGTCATTCCATAACCTTCAAGGGTAGGAATTCCAGCAGCATTAAATAGTCGGCCAAGCCTTGGTTGCATTGCAGCTCCTCCTGAAATCAAGACCTTAATATTTCCACCAAGAGCTGCTTTCCATTTGCTAAAAACAAGTTTTCGAGCAATAGAAAGTTTAAAATTATATATTAAAGAGTTTTCACCTTTTGGATTGTATCTCAAACCTAAATGCAAAGCCCATTTAAAGATTATTTTTTTGAATCCTATTAATTTTGAGGCCTTTGCATCAATTTTATCATA
Source organism: Bacteroidetes bacterium CG2_30_33_31 (assembly GCA_001872625.1). GTDB lineage: Bacteria > Bacteroidota > Bacteroidia > Bacteroidales > UBA1556 > UBA6267. Next base: position 19,283 of record MNXP01000003.1, on the reverse strand, counting down.
GACTTTTTCAAGCAATCGTGGAACCGTTGGCAAAATATCTGCTTTTATTTCATTCAAATTTTCAATAATTTTAGCAATATTTTCAGCATAATAAATAGATATTCCCTTATACTGAAAGATATAATTTATCATTCTCTCATAAACATGGCAAAGAGGAAGAAAGCTTAATGCTCTACCTTCTGACCCTGTTGGAGGAACGTGAATCAATGCCATCACATTAGATATAATGTTTAAATGCGAAAGCATTACTCCTTTCATATTTCCGGTAGTACCAGAAGTATAAATAATGGTTGCCAAATCATTTGTAAAAATGTTTTTCTTTATAATCTCAAGTTGTTCTACCTGCGGATTTTCTATTCCAGATTGTATAACTTCTTGATAATCTTTTGTTTCATCGTGATAAGAGAAAGAATAAACTGCCTTAATTGAAGGACATTCTGGCAATATATCTTTGATTTTATAATAAAGGCTTTTACCATCGATAAACACAAATTTTACTTCAGCATGATTAAAAATGTATTTATAATCGCCAACTCCAATTGTTGGATATATGGGAACATGCACAGCTCCTACTTGCATGGCTGCCATGTCGATGAAATTCCATTCAGGTCGATTGTTAGAAATTGAAGCTATTTTGTCACCTTTTTGAATTCCTAAATTTATTAAACCATAGCTCAATTGATTTACTATTGAAGAATATTCTGTTATAGAATATTTCCTCCATTCACCATCAATTTTCCCAGCTAAGGCATCAGTTTTCCAAGGATATTTTTCCAAATAATTTGGAATAATATCAAAAAGCCTTTCAAAATTCATATTTTTTAGTTAGATTGTTTGCAAAGCAAAGATAAATAATTATTCCAATAAAAGTATTTATGTAAAACACTTCAGGAAATACTCGAAGAAAAAAGTAAAATCTCAATTTTTAAAAAGTAATTTTTTATTCAATTACTTTATGAAAAACCCCTGAACTCGCTTGAGCTGTAGGCATTATCAACATATCATTAATATTTACATGCGATGGTAGATTAGCACAATAGTATGCTGCATCAGCAATATCTTCAGGGTGGAGAGGTTCATATCCTGCATAAATGCTATCGGCTTTGGCTGTATCACCTTTGAATCGAACAATGGAAAATTCTGTTTCTATAGCACCAGGAGCAATTTGTGTAACTTTAATTCCAAATTCTACCATGTCAATTCTCATAGCTTTGGAAAGTGAATCCACAGCACTTTTAGTGGCGCAATAAATATTTCCAAAGGGATAAGTTTCGCGCCCTGCTATAGACCCGATATTGATAATATGGCCCGATTTGCGAGCTATCATCAGAGGTGATACTGCTCTGGTAACATAAAGAAGTCCTTTTATATTAGTGTCAATCATTCGTTCCCAATCATCAATTTCACCTTCTTGAATTTTATTCAATCCAACAGCCAAACCAGCGTTATTAATAAGTATATCAATATTTTGCCATTCTTTTGGCAATCCTAAAATTGCTGATTCTACTTGTTTTTGATTGCGAACATCAAAATTCATAGTGAAGACTTTTATTTTAAATTTTGTTTCAAGCTCAGATTTAATTTCGATTAGTCTTTCATTGCGCCTACCACAAAGTATAAGATTATGTTCGTTTGCTCCAAATTGATAAGCACAAGCTTTGCCAATTCCTGATGTAGCACCTGTAATAAATACTGTTTTTATCATGTTTAATTTTGTAAAAAAATAGAGTGCAAAAGTAGGATAATTATGATTTAGAAACTCTAAAAATACTAAGGTTCTTAATAAACCGAGTCTATTTGAAGTGCATTTCTTGATTGATTAAAAGCAAATCAAAGTTCATTGCAAAAAACGCTCAATCCACATAAAATTCTAAAGTCTTTTCAAAATAAGGTTTTCTATCAGAAACTGATTTAAAAATTATCAAATACTTTCCTGAAGCACTTGGTTTTTTGAAAGTGGTTTTATATGGAAATTTAGGCGCAATTTTAGGCTGCCAAAGGATAGTATTTCTATAATCGGGCATTTTATCATCAAAAGTTTCGTACTTATTTAGGTTCTCTTCATGAAGCATTTCGTAGTTTACAAATATTGATGATTTTGGAAATTCAAAATTTGCAAAATCATAATTATTGGTGATAATATTCAAAATTCCGCCGAACATAAACTCGCCTTTTACATAAATATCATTCACAATCTCTATTCGATTTATCTTGGAAGTACTGAGTTTAAGTAACTTTTCCAAATCATAAACTGGAGCATAATCCAAAAGTATCAATGTTGGAATGAATTGCAATTGTGGGTTAGTGCTGTTGATGGTAAAATATGGTTTTTTGTTGTGATATTTTAAATTGACGGAGCTCGATATTTCGGTAAAATATTCCCTCAAGAAATTTAATCCAACATAATCAAGAAGATTAATAGTTTCATCGGCTTTGCCATAAAATTGTTGTTGAAATTTTTCGCGAGTAGTGCTTTTCTCCTTGAATACATCGGTAAGTTGTAGGTTTTTGGATAGAATTAAAGCAAGGTTTTTTTCTTCGTCAGAAAGGGTAAAAGCTTGAACATTAATAGTTTCAGCAAATGAAAAGTCGTTGTTAATTTTAATTTCAGCCTGGTTTGCTAAATTGGAATCCATCAGACTTACAAAGATTTCTTGATTGCCAAAATTATCTGTCAAATTGAAATTAAATTGCCCAATACTATCAGAATTTGCAAAGATTAAATCACTACTTCCTAAAATTGAGAGGCAAATTGTTGTGCTTGGTATTGGCAACTTTGTCAATTTATTTATCACAATACCTGAAATTGCTATGCCCACATCCTCCATCAGAAAATCTTTGGATTTATCTGATTTAACGAGTTGAAAGTTAATATTTTGCTGCGCTAATTCAGGAATAATTGATAGGCAAAAATCGTTGTTTGCACTTATGTTTTTGGCATTTATTTCTATCTCTAAAATCGAATCTTTCGCAATATCTGAATTATTTATGCTGATAGAAATTTCATTTGTAAAATTGTTAGTGTCGGTGTCAGATTTACTTAAGGTTATATTTTGCGAAATCACCTCTTCAGAAAATGGATTTACAATTTTGAGAGGAATTATAGCAAAATTCTGCTGACCTAAATTTCTCATACTATTACTATAAGCTCTCAAAAAATAGAAACCAGTTTTTATATTTTCGCTTATTTTGAAACTGCCACTAACATTAAAATCGCTTATCCTATATTTTTTGCCTCTAATCCATTCAGGTTCAGAAGAAATAAGATCAACATAAAGAATTTTACTGTTTCTGGAGCTATCTGTATTTAAATATTTTGCAATAAAAAGGATATTTTCGCCAGCAATAAAAAAGTTTCTATCGGTTTGCAAAATAACTTTCTCTTGGTTTGACAAAAGCATTTGAGCTGAAATGCTTATTGGCAAAATGATAAATACTGAAATTATAAATAATGTTATTTTCATGGCCAAAATACTGGTTTAGTGGTGGTTCCTCCATTTCTTGTACAATCTACACAGCCAGGGCTAAGTTGCACATTATAATAATTGAAATCGTTACCATCGAGGTAGGCAGGATAGTCGTAAGGCGAAATATCTCTTACACCTCTGCGTAAAGATGAAGATTGGCAAGGATTAAAATCAGTAATTAATCCAGCAACATTTTGTATGAAGATACGTTTTTGCGAAGCTCCAACAGCTGAAAATATTCCGAGAACAACTTTCTCGGGATGGGTTAAATTTGTGATATTTCCTCTGACAGAAATTGGCTGTTTACTATATAGACCACCTTGCTGTAATCCATTTTCCTTCATTTTCTGCCAATAATCAAAAGTAGTTTGAGTTACTGAATATTGATTTATTAAAATACTGTACAAATAGTTAAGTCGTTGACTTTGTGTGCTTACAAAATGCAATGGATATTTCTTATAAACTTTAGGGGAAAGATTTTTGGTTGTAAGAGTAAATATGTCGGGAATAATTTCTGTTTGATAGCAAAGCATTTTTGAATAGTCGGGTGGCACTTGATGATGTACGTGGCCATCATACCACCACTCTATGGGTCGGGATGCGTGTTTCTCCCAAGTCTCTTCAATATTCCAAAGAAAAAATTCTGAGGGGCTATCCCCTGCATCAAAATCAATATAAAATTGAGCACCGTAAAGAGGATTGCTGACATTTGGGAGAATGATTGTTTTTGTTTCAAAATAAATACTATCCACAGCCACTGCTTGATGAATTTTTTCAAATTCCGATTCAAGAAATTCGCCATCAGCAGTTTGTATTTTTAATTTGTATGAATTACCAACTGTCAAATATTGCTGTCCAAGCCAAATTCTGTATTTTCCATCTTCAAATTCGTCCAAAGGAAAGCTATTACCCAAACTATCAATGATTTCAACCTTACATTTTACCATTGGGTTTATGCTGTATTTATTCAATGGCGAAGTTTTATTTATGTAAACATATTGGTAACCTTCGATATTTTTGATAACTCCATTTACTACAATTCGAGCATCATCACCTTCGTAATAATTGGGTTCATAATATTTTATGCATCCCGAAAACAAAATTGCCATCAGTAAAATTATATAACTTACATTTTTATATAGTAGCATAATTTCCAAATTTAAATACCCATGTTAAAGAAAAAATTGGAACAGCAATAACAGAATATTGGTATCCTCCAATAAACCCTTTTGTTGATTCAAAAAATACCGAATATGGATTGTCTCGGCCAGTCAAATTATAAACGCTGATGACTAATGAGCTATGAGCGAGTTTATTTTTTTTCAAACTTCCTTCTAAGGTCAGAGATAAATCTATACGAAAATAGTCAGGAATTCGGTATTGATTGCGTTTCGAATAATCGATGAAAGATTCGTGATTTATCTGATAAGTAGAAACAGGAAAAGTAGATGGTCTGCCACTTTGATAAGAAACCACCGAAGAGAAAGTCATCCTTTTTCTAATTTCATAGTTAAGAACAGCATTAAAAGCATGTGGAATGTCGTAGTTTGATGGATATTCCTCGCCCCCATTTATTTTGTCCCACGAATTCAGCCCATTGACTTTTATTAACGAGCGTGAATAAGTATAAGAAATCCATCCATTGACTTTGGAATACGATTTTTTAACCATTAGCTCCAATCCGTAGGAATTCATATCACCTTGTAAAACCGATGTTTCAACTAATGAATTATTTATAAAATCTGCGCCATCAATAAATTCGGAGAAATTCTTAATCTGTTTATAGAATATTTCGGTGCTTAAATTTATGCCATAGCGTGGGAGTTTTCTAAAAACTCCCAATGAGTATATGTTTCCAGTGGCAGGTTTCAAATATGTGTCCGAAAGTTTCCACTGACTACCGGGAGTGAGAGCAGGCGCGGTATTCAACAGAAAAAGATTTTGATGCATATTATTAAATGAAATCTTAATTGACCCATTTTTATCGGTCGTAAAATTTGCAGCAAACCTTATCTCTGGAAAATAATTCTGCGCAATTACTTCCTTTTTGGCATACACCACTGTATCAAAAATATATTCTCGTTTTTTTGGTAAACCCTCAATATATTTGTAAACGCTGTCGGAACCTAATGTTGCAAAAGTTGAATATCTAAAGCCAATATCTATATTTAGCCAATCGGCAATATCGAAATGGTCGGAAATAAAGGCAGCCATTTCAGCACCCTTTTCTGTTCCAAGATTCAATTTATTGTGAAATGACTTTGAATTATAAGGGTCGATGCTTCCTCTATCCAAATAGTAGTAATTGAAATCGAGTCCATAATTAAGTTTGTGTTTGTCACTAATATTTTGACTCAACTCCATCTTTAATCCAAATTGATTTATTTTATAAGTGTGAGTATATGCCGCTGATAATTCCCTAAAATCGCTTGATGAGAAAGAATAGTTTGAAGTATAAGCACTAATATCGCCGAAGTAAGATTTATTAAATTCTCTACCAATATTTAAGGAAACTCCATTATTGAAATATTTATAACTACTTGTATTATGCATAAGAAACTCATCGCCAGAGTGATAGCCAAAGAGTGAAACTTGCGATTTACCATTATTAAAATCGATAAGGGAGGCAAAATCATTGAATTTTGCTGAGCTTTTGCTGATTATTGTATCTTGAATATTTTTCAAAATCCAATCAGAGAATGAAGTTCTGCCGCTAAAAAGAAATGAAAGTGTATCTTTTATTATTGGGCCTTCCACCATAAAATTTGTGGCAATAGGGCTAATTCCTCCTCTCAAACCGAACTTTTGTTTGTTGCCTTTACGTGTTGAAAGCTCAAAAACAGAGGATAATTTGCCACCATAATTCGGAGGCATATAACCTTTGTAAATGGTTAAATCTTGAATGATGTTAGGATTGAAAGCAGGGAAAAATCCAAACAAATGTGAAGTGTTATAAATTGGCAAGCCATTTAGGAAAAAGGCGTTTTGATCATAGCCACCACCCCTGACATTTATGCCTGCCGATCCTTCGCCAATGCTACTAATACCTGGAAGCATAGTGGAAACTTTTATGAAATCCGTTTCTCCTACCATGGTAGGTATTGCAACAACCTCCTTGCGCGAAAACTTCTCAATGCCAGGGTCTTTGCGAGTGATATCCATTTGTTTATCGCCAAATATTTCCACACCCACAAGCTGATAATCCTTTACTCCAATGCCCAATTTTGCTGTGCCATTGCCATAGATATCCAATACATACTTTTCAGAATCATATCCAATATATTTCACAATAACTGTATATTTTCCAGGCTTGATTTCCATATTTGCTAAGCCGTCTTTGTCGGCTATGATGCCAATATTTTTATCAATTACCATCAGCGCTGCACCAGCAATTGGCTTTTCATTCACAATATCTATAATTTCAAAATTTACAATAGCTTTTTCGAGCTTGTTGCTTTTGGAACTATTGCCAACCACCACAACTGGAAGCACTTCCGTGGAATGTGTAGCAATAAAAGATTTATTTCCAGACTTTTCTGAAGAATTAATATTTGATCCATTCTTTTGAAATTTATACTCTGGAAGTTTATTAATAAGCCTTATACCTTTCAATATCACTATGTTACCATTCCATTCAGAAGCAAAATAATTGAAAGGCAATATCTTATTCAAAATTTCTCCAAGCTTCATTGAATCCTGCTGAATATTTACATAATTTTTGCTGATTAAACTATCTTTAAAATAAATTTTTATCTGTAATTGCTTCTCAATCCCAACAAATAATTCCTTGAGCGGCTTGTTTTCATAATTTGAATATACTTTTTTCTCGAATAAACTTTGTGAGTTTGCAAGATTCAAAATAAATAGAGATATGGCGATTAGAATTAGCTTCATTTTATTTCCATTTTAATAAAATTCAAGAGTCTTTCCATATCAGCTGTTTTAATATTTCTAAACTTAAGCTTATTGGTTTTTATAAACTTTTTAACAGTCTTTTTTTTATCTACATCTAAAATTTTTAAGAAGCTTCTGCTATTCTTATATTTGTGAAAATCAGACTTATAGTAGAGATAAAGTATTTTTGAAGTCTTAGAAAAGTTAAAAGTCTTAATATCAAAACCACTATCTAAATCTTTTGATTTGTAGTAATATGTAAGAAAATACATATCATTATCTCCCACTATTTCATAAATTCTGATATTTCCAAAAAAGTTTTTAATAATGAACTTTTTTTCTTCAATAAAAAAGCTGTCAATAAGCTCTTTGGGTATTTGAATTTGAGAAATCAATTTATTGGATTCAGGATATTTAATTACGATATTTTGATTAAAAATATCGTAATTCAAATCAGCTTTATAAGTTATACCTTTGATAAATATAAAGTTAGAATTATATTCAGGAGATAATAAATACTGATGACCTTGTGAAATATTTGGAATATTTGATTCATACTTTTTACCATTAAATAAATATGGATTCAAATCAGCATGAGAATTTTGCCCATAAGAAGATTGTACATTACCAAATAAAATTATAAAAGCTGACAATAAAATGCCCAATTCGATTTTTAAATTCAATGTATGTATGTTAAAATACGAAAGCAAATCTAATCTAAAATTGAATATGATTGCTTAAATTAAAAATGGGAAAAAGATTCAGTGTTTTTAAAAAATATTTTCTTTTAAATATTTAAGTATTAGTTTTGCGCCTAAATTAATTCGATAATTAAATACTTAAATGGCTAAATTTTTTAATGTTTCAGAAGCAGCTTCAATAGGAATTCATAGCATGGTGTTGATTGCCAAAAGTGAGGGCATACTCAATGTTACCAAAATCAGTGAGATTATGGGTTTTTCGCGACATCATGTAGCTAAAGTTATGCAAAAGCTTTCAAAAGCTGGCGTTGTTATAGGAACTCGCGGTCCTGCTGGTGGATTTGTGCTCGCTATGAAGCCTATAGATATTACATTGTTACTTATTTATGAGTCAATTGAAGGTAAAATTATTGATAGAGATTGTCCGTTTGATTATCCAGTTTGTCCATTCAACAAATGCCTGCTCGATAATATGGCTAACGACATTAATAAGACTTTTAAAGATTATATGATGTCGCGTACCCTTGATTATTACCTTAAGAACGGGTATTAATCATTATAAAATATCATCATTTTGTTAAGCTTTTGAAAAAGCTAAACTCGTAAGGGAAACTTGTTTGCCAGTAAAATGAAGTATGTTTTCCAGGCATCATTAAAAACTGAGCGTCGATATATAAATCTATACATTTAGAATAAAATTTCTGATTTGCCTCAAACAGAAAATCCCTATTTCCACAGTCAATATAAATCTTTTTATTACTAAATTTTATACTATCTAACTGATTTATAGCAGAATAATTGTAAAAAATATCTTTTGACTTTTCGTATTCACCAAGTTTATCAGAGAGGCTGAGGTACTTTTGACCCGAATAACTCAAGTCGAGAACTCCGCTTGATGCCGCCGCAGCTCTAAAAAGCGAATTGTGTCGCAGAAAAAGATACATAGAGCCATGTCCGCCCATAGAAAACCCAGTTATAAAAATGTTGGAATCATCAACTCTATAATTTTTGATAAGTTGCGGATAAAGTTCCTCAACAAAAAAAGTTTCCCATTGCATTTTCTTTGGATTCGGGTCGTTGAAATACCATGAATCTTTAAGCCCATCTGGCGTAGCTATTATAAACCCATAATTATCAGCATAATCTTGAACAGAAATAATATCGTTAACCTGATGAAAATCGCCGCCAAAACCATGAAGCATATAAACCAAAGGAAAGTTCTTGTCTGAGTTTTTGTAATATTTGGGAAAATAAATCAAGATTGTATCATCAGCATGAATATTTGCTGAAGAAATCACCAGAGTATCTTGAGCTTTTGCTAAAGAAAATAGAATAGAGAGGGTGAAAATTAAAACAATTTTATTCATTTATTTTGGGTTAATTTTGTGAGCTAAATAGTAAAATAAACTTGGAAAGTAGCGCCTAAAATAAATCAAAATCACATCAATTTTACCAACAACAATTTCTTTTTTCTCATTTAAAATTCCTTTAAGTATCTTATTAGCTGCATTTTTTGCCGACATTCCATTTGCTTGCCCAGGATCCATATCTCCGTGTTTGCTTCCATCTTTAGTGATGGCATTCATCGAAATATTAGTATTTATTCTACCAGGAATTATCATCGAAACTTTGATATTATTCTTATAATTTTCGGCTCTCAAACTTTCATAAAAACCATGTAAGGCATGCTTTGAAGCTGAGTAGGCAGAGCGCAAAGGAAAACCAAATTTGCCCACAACGCTCGAGGTAGCCGCGATATGACCTCCGCCCTGTGCAATCATCAAAGGCAGAATCGCCTTAGCAAGAGAGATATTGCCAAAAAAATTAACTTCAAATACTTGTCTATCAACTTCTACTGAAGTTTCTGCAACCAATGACCTTTGCGAAATTCCACCGTTGTTTATCAGAAAATCTATTCGGCCAAATTTCGCTATAATTTTTTCAACCAACATATTGGCATCATCAATTTTAGCAAGGTCGAAAGGTAAAATCATCACATTTTCCGATTTCTCAAATTGCTCTGCTACAGCGTTTAAAGCTTGCTTGTTTCTGCCCGAAAGCACCACCTTTGCATCTTGTAGCATCACGAGTTCGGCTAAGCTTTTGCCAATGCCAGAAGAAGCGCCAGTAATCCAAAAAACTTTTCCCTTTATCGATTTCATAATCATAAAATTTGCGTTGGCTAAAATAAGTAAAATGATAGTGGATTTATACCGATAATAAATATTAGTTAATTGAAATTATTATTGAAAAGATATAATTCATCATTTTAAAATTTTATAAATCCTAAAGTTCTTCCACTCTAAAATTAAACTCAATTTTAGCTGTCATAAATTGTATCTTTGTCAAATTATTAAAATAATCAATTTATATGAATAATCGGTTGTCAAACTGGGTAGTTAATTGGCTCGATTCACTCAATTATAGCCACGAAAGTTCTGTTGTAATAACTGTTTTTGTATTGCTGTTAATTGCCTTTTTATTTTCTTGGACCATAGATATTATTTTGAGGAAAATAAGCATCAAAATAATATCAACAATAGCAAAAAAAACCGAAAGCATTTGGGATGATATTATGCTCGAACATAGAGTCTTTCAAAGAGTTATTCATCTTATACCAAGTTTTATAATGCTTTTCTTAGGCCATATAATATTTTTCCTAAAACCTGAATGGAAAGAGATTTATACAATGCTTGTGGAGATAACGATTTTGATTATTAGCATTACAATAATCACATCTTTGCTTTATTCTGTAAACGACATTTATCTGACTTATCCTGGCAGCAAGAATCGCCCATTAAAAGGTTATATTCAAACCATACAGATTATTGTCATATTTACTGGTTTGATAACAGCAATATCTATAATTCTCGGCCAATCACTCCTAATTGTTGTTGGCGGAATGGGAGCTTTTGGAGCCATATTAATGTTAGTCTTTAAAGATACAATTCTTGGTTTTGTTGCTGGCATCCAAATATCCTTTAATGATATGATTCGAATAGGAGATTGGATTACTATTTCCAAATCAGGTGTCGATGGAAATGTGGTAGATATTGCTCTTACAACTATTAAAGTTCAAAATTGGGATTTGACAATTTCAACGGTACCATCATATTCCTTAATAAGCGAAACCTTTCAAAATTGGCGTGGGATGGAGGAGTCTGGTGCTCGAAGAGTAAAGCGTGCAATATATATAAATACCAGCAGCATAAAATTTTGCGACGAAAAATTGATGGCAAAACTTAGTCGAATTCAGCTTATAAAAAAATATATTCGAGCAAAAGAAGATGAATTAAAAACTTATAATTTGGAAAATAATATTGACGACTCAGTGCTTGTAAATGGAATTCGCCAGACAAATATTGGTATTTTCAGAGCATACCTTGATGCATATCTTCATTCCAACACTTATATTCGCCAAGATTTGACAGTAATGGTAAGGCAACTTCAAGCTGGCGAACACGGCTTACCAATAGAAATTTATTTCTTTAGCAAGATTCAAGCATGGCAACCTTACGAAGTTTTGCAATCTGATATTTTTGATCATATTTTCGCCATAATCTCCGAGTTTGAGTTAGAAATTTTTCAAAGTCCAACAGGTGGAGATTTTAAAAGAATAATTCAATAGAAGTTTCTCAAGAAAAAAATTTTAATAAGCCTCATCATTAATATTTCTTTACTTTTGGAGCCAATTTTAATATCAAATTTTTTATAGATATTTTTTTAATAAACTGTAAATCAGACTTATGACCTTAATAAAATCTATATCAGGAATCAGAGGAACCATAGGGGGTATCTCTGGAAATTCCCTTACTCCAATAGAAATCTTAAAATATACCAGTGCTTATGCTTTTCAGTTGCAGCACAAATTTCCAAACGAAAAACTCAAAGTAATTGTTGGCCGCGATGCTCGAATCTCAGGCGATATGGTTAGCAGGCTTGTGATTGGCACTTTGCTTTCTATGGGAATTGACGTGGTTGACCAAGGGCTTTCCACTACTCCAACAGTTGAATTAGCGGTTACCGACAAAAAGGCTTTTGGCGGCATTATTCTTACTGCAAGTCACAATCCTCGCCAATGGAATGCCTTAAAACTCTTAAACGAAAATGGCGAATTTCTTTCTGCTGCTGAAGGCGAAGATATAATTAAAATTGCTGATAATAATGCATTTAGCTTTGCCGATATAGATTCAATAGGGAAATGCGAAAAAGATTATGATGCAATAAAACGCCATATTGAAAGAATAATTGACCTCGAATTAGTGGATGTGGAAGCCATCAGACAAGCCGATTTCAAAGTTGCTATCGACACAGTAAATTCCACCGGAGGCATTGCAATACCTAAGCTTCTCAAGGCTTTAGGTGTAGATGATATCCTTGAGCTTTACACTACACCAAATGGTGAATTTCCTCATAATCCAGAACCTCTTCCCGAACATCTGAGCGAAATTTCTTCCTTAATAAAAAAGAAAGGTGCTGATGTTGGTTTTGTGGTGGATCCTGATGTAGATCGCTTAGCAATAATAATGGAAAATGGTGAAATGTTTGGAGAAGAATATACCTTGGTAGCAGTGGCTGATTTTATTTTGCAACATAAAAAAGGCAATACTGTTTCAAATATGTCCTCAACTTTGGCTCTGCGCGATATTACAGAAACTGCTGGATGTCAATACTCTGCCTCAGCAGTAGGCGAAGTAAATGTTGTTGATTTAATGAAAAAAACCAATGCAATTATTGGTGGCGAAGGCAATGGTGGCGTTATCTATCCTGAGCTGCACTATGGTAGAGATGCTTTGGTTGGAATCGCGCTGTTCCTTACCTATCTTGCCAAAAGAAAAATTTCTGTTTCTGATTTACGCAAAACTTATCCTCAATATTTTATCTCAAAAAATAAAATTCAACTCACTCCAAATGCTGATGTGGACAAGGTTTTAAAAGCCATGGAAATCAAATATTCCTCCCTAGAGATAAGTACAATTGATGGGGTAAAAATTTATTTCGATAAGGAATGGATTCATCTTAGAAAGTCTAATACTGAACCAATTATTAGAGTTTATTCGGAGAGTTCAACTATCGAAAAAGCCGAAACACTCGCGCATAAAATTGTCGATGAGATTAAAAATTTGATGTAATAATTTATGAAATTGATTTATTTCGATAATGCAGCTACAACTCCAATGGATTTGATGGTGGTGGAGAAAATGTCAGAAGTGATGAAAACTGTTTTTGGCAATGCCTCTTCAGTTCATTCTCTTGGCAATATTGCACGCGATTCTATCGAAAATTCTCGACTTCAAATTGCAGAATTACTTAATATTTCTACTTCGGAATTATTTTTTACTTCTGGAGCTACCGAAGCCATAAATACAATAATTTTTGGCGCGGTGAAAGCTCTATCTGTGGAACATATAATTAGCTCTAAACTCGAACATGCTGCTGTTATTGAAGCTATTAAAGAAGTTCAATATGAAAATAAAATTGAAGTTTCCAATGTAAATTTCGACGAAAAAGGACAAATCAATTTGTTGCACTTAAAACAACTTTTATCTACACCGCGAAAAACTTTAGTCTGTTTGATGCACGTAAATAATGAAATTGGTAATATTTTGCCTTTAACAGAAGTCGCTAATATTTGCAAAGAAAACAATGCATTATTTTTTTCTGATACTGTTCAATCTGTAGGAAAATATAAGAAAATTCCATTGAGTATTTTGGATTTCGCTGTTGCTTCGGCTCACAAATTCCATGGCCCTAAGGGCGTTGGATTTATGTATATAAATTCCAGAAACAAAATTCCTCCACTTCTAAAAGGCGGACACCAAGAGAGAAATATGCGCTCTGGCACCGAAAATCTCGCTGGAATTGTTGGCATGGCAGAAGCTCTTCAATTGGCATTTGACAATATCGACAAGGATGCAAAATACATTTTGGATTTGAAAAATTTATTGGTGGAAAAGCTAAGCTCCGAAATTCCAGATTTAGTTTTTAATGGAGATAAAGACGGCCATTATTCAATTTTAAATATTGGACTTCCAAAAATATCACATAATTCGATGGTGATTAATAATCTTGATGTAAATGGCATTGCTGTTAGTGGTGGTAGCGCATGCTCTTCGGGTGTAATGAGTATTTCTCATGTAATTGTAAACCTAAACAAAGCTGAAAAATTTTTACCTATTAGAATTTCACTTAGCAAATATAACACAGTTGACGAGATAAACACTTTTGTAAACGTGTTGAAAAAATATTGAAAACTATTTGATTATAAGCAATCATAGCTTTATTCTTCCTTTTATTTTTGGCTTTAGAATTCATAGATTTAGCCCATGACAGTGAAGAAGAAAAAGTCTCACAAGAATAAATTCCATAAGCTAACTTTCAAGTTTTCTAAAAGAGAATTTGAGGTTCTTGGAAAATGCGCTCAACTTGAGTCAACCACCATAAATAAGTTTATAAAGAGAAATATCCGCAATGGTATTGATGAGATGATGCCAAGGCTCAAAACTTGGTTTGACCAACTTCAGCCCGAAAACCAACTGAATCTATTTGAAGATGAGAATATTACAGAAAAACCAGTGCAAACTTCAATGGTGGAAGAATATTCAAATTTTTATAGCAACGAAAACAATAAAAACCAAGAATAATGGGATTTCATGTAGATGGTTTGGATAGAAAAATTCTGTTGTTTTTATATAAAGATGTTCGTATTTCTGTGGCAGAGATTGCCCGAAATTGCAATGTAACTGGTTCGGCTATTCATCAGCGCATACAGAAACTTGTAGAAAATAAAATTATTGATAAAAAAACTTACAAGCCTAATATCAAAACACTAGGTTATAATACTTTAGCCTTTGTGGGAGTTCAAATAAATTTGGTGGAGCAGCGCACTCATATACAGGTTTTTGAACATTTGAAATCTATTCCCGAAATTGTGGAACTACATAATATTACTGGGAAATATTCCTTCCTTTTAAAGATTTATGCTAAATCTAACGAACATTTGAAAAATCTGCTTGTAGATAAAATTCAATCAGTGGTTGAAGTTGTTGGCACAGAAACTTTTATAAGCCTAGAAGAAGGTTTCTCCAGAAGTTTGCCTTTTGAATAATGAAATTTACTAATTCTATTCTATTGATATTTAAAGTCATTTCAATACTTCGTTGGAATCAATCTCTCTATCAATAGCCCTTAAATTGTTACTTATTATTTTTTATTTTCTTTCCATTTTCATCAAACTCTATCCATTTTCCAACTTTCTGTCCATCTTGAAATTTACCTTGGATTTTTATTTTTCCGCTTTCATAATATTCTATGTACTCACCTTGCTGAATTCCAGCGATATAGTTAGATTCAATCATTGGTTTTCCAGAATCAAAGTAGGTAATATTTGGTCCATTAAAATCGCCATTGCTAAAGAAAATTTTTGAAATAATAACTCCTTTTTCATTGAAATAAGTGCTAGGCCCATCTTTAATTCCATTTTTATAAAATTCCAAATCCAAAGTATCGCCATTGCTATAATATTCTATCTGCGCTCCATCAAGAATTCCATTTTTGTAATTTTTCTTGAAAAGAGGAGTTCCATTTTCGCCGTAAAATATATTTTCGCCATGCATCATATTATTTCTCATGTGTCTTTCGTTGCGCAATCGCCCCTGCTCATCAAAGACAAGCGAAACTCCATCGAGCATTCCTTTGCGATAATTGATGATAGAATTCAACATACCAGAATTGAAATAGGAAAGCCAAATTCCCTCCTTACTGCCGTTCAGATATTCACCAATCTGCCGAGCGCTGCCATAATGTTCGAGCCAAGTTCCAGTTTTTCTTCCATCTAATCCATATTTGTTAAGCGTGTCGCCATTTTCTACAATAGTATTTTGCGAATTGCTAATAAATGTAATCAATAAGCTAAAAATAAGAATAATGATTTTCATAATTTATACATTATTTGATTATTCCAAAGATATCAAAAGTCTCAGCATCAGTAATTTCCACATTATAAAATTCGCCTATTTGCAAGTCTATTTGTGAAGAAATAAGTACTTCATTATCTACTTCGTAAGAATCTCCCTCAGTGCGCCCAACATAAAAATTGTCTTCTAATCTATCGACAATTACCTTAAAAGTTTTGCCAACTTTTTCCAAATTTTTCTCCAAGGAAATTTCCTCCTGTATTTGCATCAACTCGGCAGCTCGCCTATCTTTAACTTTCTGAGGCACATTATCTTCAAGAGAAAATGCATGAGTATCTTCTTCGTGAGAATAAGTAAAGACTCCCACTCTATCGAATCTCATCTCTCTCACAAAATCTTTAAGATGTTCAAATTCCTCATCAGTTTCACCAGGAAAACCTACTATAAAAGTTGTTCGAATTGTAAGTCCAGGAACCATTTCGCGAAATTTTGCAACGAGCTCACGATTTGATTTTGAGTTATGGCTACGACGCATAGATTTTAGGATTCTGTCGTCGTTGTGTTGCAAAGGGATATCGAGATATTTGCAAATTTTTGAATTTGAAGCCATAAGAGAAAGCACATCTTCTGGGAACTGTGTTGGATAAGCATAATGCAATCTAATCCACTCAATTCCTTCAACATAAGCTAATTTTTCAAGTAAATTTCCCAACATTTTTTTACCATAATTATCCACGCCATAATAGGTCAAATCTTGCGCAATCATAATTAGTTCTTTCACTCCTTTGGATGCAAGCCGTTGAGCTTCATCTATTAAAGATTCCATGCTGCGCGATTTATGTTTACCACGAATCCCTGGAATAGCGCAGAAAGCACAGCTGTGGTTACAGCCCTCGCTAATTTTGAAATAGGCAAAATGTGAAGGAGTGCTTACTTTTCTTTCGCCAATCAACTCTTTTTTATATATAGCACCCAAATCTTTTACAATTTGTGGGATATCGTTGACGCCATAAATATTATCAATATCTGGCATTTCTGCTTTCAATTCTTTGGTATATCGCTCAGAAAGGCAGCCCATTACAATTACTTTTTGAACTTTTCCATTTTTTTTTGCCTGGGCATAATTTAAAATTGTATCTATACTTTCCTCTTTAGCATCTTTTATAAAACCGCAAGTATTTATTATAACAATATCGCTTTCATCATCCTCATTAGCAACCAATTCTAAACCATTGGCCTGAATTTGTCCCATCAAAACTTCACTATCGACAAGGTTTTTTGAGCATCCTAATGACACTATCTTAATTGTATTTTTTTTCAAATTTAATCTTGTTTAAATAGTGAATCAACAAATTCTACTTTATTGAAAAGTTGTAGGTCTTCCAAGGCTTCGCCAATACCAATATATTTTACTGGAATTTTGAATTCATCAGAAATTCCAATCACAACTCCACCTTTTGCAGTGCCATCTAATTTAGTAAGCGCCAATGCGTTAACATCAGTAGAGGTGGTAAATTGGCGAGCTTGCTCAATAGCGTTTTGACCAGTAGAAGCATCCAAGACAAGCAAAATTTCCTGAGGAGCATCTGGCAACAATTTTTGCATAACACGTTTAATTTTAGAGAGTTCATTCATCAAATTGACTTTATTATGAAGACGGCCTGCAGTGTCGATTAATACAACATCAGCTTGTTGAGCTATAGCAGACTTCAAAGTATCGAAAGCTACCGAAGCTGGGTCTGCATTCATACCTTGATTTATAACAGGAACACCAACTCTTTCTCCCCAAATTATAAGCTGCTGCACAGCCGCTGCTCTAAAAGTATCTGATGCGCCAATGACGACTTTTTTACCAGCTTTTTTAAATTGATATGCCAGTTTTCCTATAGTGGTTGTTTTGCCAACTCCGTTAACTCCCACAACCATAATTACATAAGGTGTATCTCTCTTTTCAAAGTCAAATGCCAACAAATTATTATCACTGTTCTTATCAAGCAGGTTTAATATTTCTTCTCTCAATATAGAATTTAGTTCAGCAGTGCCAAGATATTTATCTTTTAAAACTCTTTCTTCAATATTTCTGATAATGCGAATAGTCGTGTTCACACCAACATCGGAGCTAATAAGTATTTCTTCAAGATCGTCAAGCACAGACTCATCAACTTTTGATTTTCCAGCTATCGCTTTGCTGATTTTTGAAAATACAGAGGTTTTGGTTTTCTCTAAACCTTTATCTAATTTATCTTTTTTTTCCTTATTAAAAATATTAAAAATCCCCATAACAATTAATTTTATTTCAATATAGATTTAAAATCTGTGAAAATACTTACTTATAATAATGATATACTTATGTTTATATAAAAATAATATAAGTTAATTTGAAAATCTTAAGGTAACAAAATTATGTTAATTTTCAATTGCATAGACTTGAAATCGTCGAAAAATTCCAATTTACTGAAAGCTTACCTTAGAAATAAAAAAAGCCTTTCCACAAAAAAAAGGGGAAAGGCCAATTCAATATTTTTTATAAATATTATTTTTTTGCCAAAATTTCGCTTACTTTTTCATTTAAAACAATCTCTTCTTTAAATGTGTAAGCACCGGTTTTTGATGACTTGTTCATGCGAATTAATTTTGCATAATTTTTTCCGGTGGACTGTAATGAAGCAACAACTTTCTTAGCCATATCTTTTATTATTTAATTTCTCTGTGAATAGTGTATTTTTTCAATATAGGGTTAAATTTTTTCAACTCCAATCTGTCTGGAGTATTTTTCTTGTTTTTTGTAGTCACATAACGCGATGTGCCTGGCATGCCGCTGGTTTTATGCTCTGTGCATTCCAAAATAACTTGAACTCTTGCGTCTTTACTTTTCTTAGCCATATATATAATCTTAAAAATTTAAGGGCTGCAAAAATAGAAACAAAATACATACAATACAATATTTTTTTTAAAAAGTTTTTAAGTCAATTCTGAATTAATTTTGGTAAGGTTTGTTAGATGTACATTTTATAACATTGATAACCTTCTATATTTGATGTTTTATATTTCTCTCTTCCAGCAGATCCACACTCAACCAAACCGACAAATCCGAATCTTAGTACTTCGCCCCAATCCCGATAGCTATCGCATAGGCGTCAACTTAAGGGCGCATATAAACAACAAGATGTTGATTAAAAATAAAACTTAAGTTCCTTAAAAAGAAAAGGATAAGGATAATTGCATAAACATTTACCACAACGAAAATGCAAAAATCTCAAATCCAATTCATAGAAGGCAAAATTAGCACATTTTTCAAATTTGCG
>MNXP01000009.1 GCA_001872625.1 Bacteroidetes bacterium CG2_30_33_31 | reverse complement strand
CGGAATACCAAAAAGCTAACCTGAAAAACAGTGATGATTCTCAGTATAACATGCTTAAAAGACTTGAACTAGATGAAGCAATGCATATTGAGTTGATAGATTACTGTCAGCAAAAGGGAATCACCTTCCTGTCAACCGGTTTTGATGAAGAAAGTGTTGATATGCTCGATCGTTTGGGAGTGCCATTTTATAAGATTCCTTCCGGTGAAATAACCAATAAGCCATATTTACAGCATATTGCAAGAAAATTAAAGCCAGTTGTTATCAGCACCGGAATGGCTGATCTAAATGAAATTAAAGAGGCATTAGATGTATTGACCGGAGAAGGATTAGATTTATCCATGATAACTGTGCTGCATTGCAATACGGAATACCCAACGCCAATGGAGGATGTTAATCTGAAAGCTATGCTAACTATTAAAGAAACTTTTAAAGTTAAAGTTGGCTATTCAGATCATACAAAAGGTATAGAGGTAGCTATTGCTGCTGTTGCAATGGGCGCAGAAGTGATAGAAAAGCATTTTACGCTTGATAGGAATCTACCCGGACCTGACCACAAAGCATCACTTGAGCCAGATGAGCTAAAAGCGATGGTATCTGCAATTAGAAATATTGAGTTGGCGTTAGGAGATGGTGTAAAAAAAGCATCAAAATCGGAAATCAAGAATATTACCATTGTTCGTAAAAGTATTGTGGCTATTAAAGAAATTAAAAAAGGGGAGATTTTTTCAACACAAAATATAGCTGCTAAAAGACCAGGTAATGGTATTAGCCCAATGAGATGGGATGAAATTATAGGGGAAAAAGCAATAAAAGAATTTAAACCAGATGACTTAATTGAAATTTAATGAAGATTGGCATTTTAACTAGTAGTCGTGCGGATTTTGGAATTTATTACCCTTTGGTAAAAAAACTTTGGAATGATAAATTTTTTAAAGTTGAAATAATTGCTTTTGGAGCCCATCTTAAAAAGGAATTTGGGAATACTGCTGATGAAATTATCAAACTTGGTTTTGATATAAAACATAAAGTGGAAACCATAACCAAAAATAAGACCGAAATTGAAATAGCTCAAAATATTGGTGACACAATTTTAAAATTTTCAAAATTTTGGAATGAAAACAAATTTGATTTGGTATTTGCTTTAGGAGATCGTTATGAAATGTTTGGAGCAGTTACAGCCGCAAGCCCATTTAATATAACCTTTGCACACATACATGCCGGCGAAACAACACTAGGTGCAATAGATAATTCCTTTAGGCATAGCATCTCTTTAATGTCAAAATATCTATTTGTAACTACAGCGATTTATAAAAAAAGAGCGATTGAAATTATCAAAAGATCTAAAGACGTTTTTAATGTTGGAGCATTAAGTATTGATAATTTAGTAAATCAAGAACTTTATTCTATCGAAGAATTTTATAAGGTGTTTAAAATAGATTTAACAAAACAAAGTATTTTAATAACTTTTCATCCCGAAACCATTGCAACTGAAAAAAATAAAGAATTTATTGAGATATTAATTCAGGCGTTATCAATATTAAAAGATCGATACCAGTTAATTATTACGATGCCAAATGCTGATACAAGAGCGGATATTATTAGAACAAATTTTACTCAATTTGGTAGAAATACAGAAAATGTTCAAATAGTTGAATCTTTTGGAATGAAAGGCTATCTTACCTGCTTAAAAAACGTAAAGCTATTAATAGGAAATACGTCCAGTGGCTTTGTTGAAGCAGCTTATTTTCCAAAATGGGTTATCAATATTGGAAATAGACAAGATGGCAGAATAATCACCCCAAATATCTATTCGATACCTGTCAACAAGGATCAAATTTTAGAAGCTGTTAAACAAATTGAAAATAAAATAGAAATGCCAAATAATTGCAATGTTTATGGTATAGGTAAGGCATCCATTAAAATAATTAAGATATTAAAAAAAAATGGACTTAAATAAATTCCTGATAAACATAAATGATTCGGTATTAGACGCATTGATAAAAATCAATCAACAAGATTCTGCCTTAATTTTATTTGTTGTTGATACAAGTCGAGTTGTTGTTGGTTCATTAACCGATGGGGATATTAGAAGGGGTTTTATAAATGGTTTGAAGTTAGATGATTGCCTTGAAAAATTTATATTTAAAAACTTTAGTTTTTTAAATGAAAATGATGAGAACTTTGTCAAATTAAAAAAATTTCGTGAAGCTAAATTAAAGGCCGTACCGGTAATAGATAAAAAAGGAAGATTGTTAAAAATATATGATTTTTCAAAAATAAAGTCAATTCTTCCTATTGATGCAGTAATCATGGCAGGCGGTTTGGGGTCTAGGCTCAAACCGCTTACTAATAAGATTCCTAAACCCCTCTTAAAAGTTGGAAATAAAGAAATAATTGCTTATAATTTTGATAGATTATATCAATTTGGAATAAGTAATCAATTTGTAACAGTAAATTATTTAGGGGAGCAAATTGAATTATTTTGCATAGGTTATAATGCTGAAATAAATTTTAAAATAATTAAAGAACCACAATTTTATGGAACAGCAGGAGCTCTTTCATTAATTAAAAATTTTAAAAATAAGGTTATTTTGCTAATGAATTCTGATTTGCTTACTAATATTGACTATGAAGATTTTTATAAATCTTTTCTAGAAGAAAATGCCGATATGATGGTTGCTTCAGTACCTTATCAAATAAACTTACCGTATGCAATTTTTAATGAAGACAACAAAGTTGTTAAATCATTTAAAGAAAAACCAAATTTTATGTATTATGCAAATGCAGGAATTTATTTGATAAAAAAAGAACTTTTAAAATTAGTTCCAAAAGAAACTGTCTTTAATGCAACGGATTTTATGGAACAGATTATAAAATCAAATAAAAAACTGGTTCATTATCCAATTCGTGGTTATTGGATTGATATTGGTAATCCAGATGATTTTGAAAAAGCACAAAAAGACATTTCACATATTGATTTTGATTAATGATTAATAACAAAAAAATTTTAGCAATTATACCTGCAAGAAAAGGGAGTAAAAGGCTACCGTTTAAAAATATATTAGATTTAAATGGAAAACCATTGATTGCCTGGACTTTTGAAGAAGTTGCAAAATCGAATTTAATTGACCGTATTCTTGTTTCAACAAATGATGAAAATATTATTAACCTCACCAAAAATTATAAAGTAGAAGCTCCTTTTAAACGACCTGTAAAGCTTTCGGGTGATAAAGTTTCAACTTATGAAGTCATTATACATGCGATTGATTTTTATAAATCAAAAAACATTTTGTTTGATTATATTCTACTTTTACAACCAACCTCACCCTTGAGGAAATGTGTAGATATTGACAATGCCATAAAACTTTTAAATAAAAATACTTATGCTGTAGTTTCTGTTTGTGAAACAGAACATTCACCCTTGTGGGCAAATAGCTTACCTCGTAATTTATCTATGAAATCTTTTATTAAACCAGAGATTAAAAATAAAAGATCACAAGATTTACCAATATACTATCGATTAAATGGCGCTATTTATATTTCAGAAATAGAATACTTTATAAAAAATAATGGTTTTTTAGGCGATAAAACAAAAGCCTATATCATGCCACAGTCAAGATCAATTGATATTGATACAAAGATTGATTTTGAATTATGCAAAATTATGATGAATGAAAACAATTAGAATAATTCCGAGGTTAGATATAAAGGGACCAAACCTTGTTAAAGGTATTCATCTTGAAGGATTACGAGTGCTTGGCAAACCAGAGGACTTTGCACGTTATTATTACGAAAATGGAGCAGATGAACTTTTTTTTCAGGATACAGTTGCCAGTTTATATGACCGAAACAGTTTACGGGATATCATAACCAAAACAGCTAAGGAGATATTTATCCCATTAACTGTTGGAGGTGGTTTGCGAACAATTGATGATATTCGAAATGTTTTAAGAGCAGGGGCTGACAAAGTGGCGATAAATACAGCCGCTATTAAAAACCCTCAATTTATACGCGAAGCTTCATTGAAATTTGGTTCTTCTACCATAGTAGTTGCAATCGAAGCCATCAAGGGAATTGATGGAAAATATTTTGCATTTACAGATAATGGTAGAGAATATTCAGGTCTTGAGGTGGTATCATGGGCTCGAAAAGCAGAAGAATTAGGTGCAGGAGAGATTGTAATCACTTCTGTTGATAAAGAAGGTACAGGAGAAGGATATGATATTGAACTTATCAGATTTATTAGTGAGGCAGTTTCAATTCCGGTTATTGCACACGGAGGAGCAAGCTCACCAGCAGATGTAGTTCAGGCAATTCAATTTGGAAAAGCTGATGCAGTGGCAATTGCTTCTATTTTGCATTATTCGGTTATGCAAACATTTGGTGGTATTTCCTCCGACTATAAATTAGAAGGAAATATAACGTTTTTAAATAGTGGTAAAATACCTAAAAAAATTAGCCCAAGCTCTTTGAAAGAAATAAGAGCAATCCTTATAAATGCAGAAATTCCAACAAGAATATAAAATATTATATGATAATTCTTAAAAAAAAAATACTAATTATTGATTATAAATCTGGTAATCTTTTTAGTGTAAATCAAGCATTGACAAATATCGGTTTGAATGTTTTTATTAGCTCAAATGCTAATGATATTTTATCTGCTGATGCAATTGTTTTACCTGGTGTTGGTGCTTTTGGAGATGCCATGAAAAATCTCCATAATCTTAATCTGGTAAAGCCAATTGAACAGGCTGTAGAATCAGGTAAACCTTTTCTTGGAATTTGTCTGGGACTTCAGTTATTGTTTACAGAAAGTGAAGAATTTGGATATACAAAGGGTTTAGATTTAGTGAAAGGTAAGGTGAGAAGGTTTAATATAAATAATATTGCAGGTGAAAGCCGAAAAATTCCTCAAATTGCCTGGAATAAAATAAACAAAATAAATAATAACACTTGGGATAATACTCCTTTACAAGATATTAAAGATGGAGAATTTATGTATTTTGTTCATTCATTTTATGTTGATCCAGAAGAACAGGTTGGTTTATCAGAAACGGACTACGATGGACAAATTTATGTTTCTAGTATACAAAAGAACAATATTTTTGCTTGTCAATTTCATCCTGAAAAAAGTGCACAAAAGGGGCTTCAGATATACAAGACTTGGGCAAGTATTAATAATTTAATATAATTTAAAATGAAACAAGAAAATTTGGAAGCATATTATGGGCTTCCTCAGAAAGTTAAATTTTGCAGCAGATGTGTTACAAGTAACCAAAGACCAACTTCTGCTGTTGAGTTCAAACATACAAAAGATAGCAAGAAAAATACAATGCATCTTGATGAACATGGCGTTTGTGATGCATGTCGTAATGCAGATGCAAAAGAAGCTA
>MNXP01000051.1 GCA_001872625.1 Bacteroidetes bacterium CG2_30_33_31 | reverse complement strand
CAAAATATATTCGTGCATTCGTGGCCATTACACTGAATTAGTGACGATTTATTTTAAATTCGTGGCAAACAAAGATACTTTTACATTCGTGCCATCAAAATATATTCGTGCATTCGTGGCCATTACACTGAATTAGTGACGATTTATTTTAAATTCGTGGCATCTAAGCGTTGAGTATAAGATTCCTCATTTTACAATCTTATGTAAATAAAAAAACCTGATTATTTTTGATAATCAGGTTTTTAAATATGCATGTAAACTAATTCTGCGGAGAGGGGGGGATTCGAACCCCCGGTACAGTTTCCCGTACGTCAGTTTAGCAAACTGGTGGATTAAACCTCTCTCCCACCTCTCCATTATCTTCTAAGATTAGCTTCCTTATTCTACAAGAGCTTTTCTCAAAGAGGTGCAAAAATAGATATTTTTCTTTTTGTTCCAAACAATTCATTCACTATTATCTTTAATTCTTTATAAAATAAATTGTTAAGATTGTATCTTACTTATGTTTAACATCTTATAAGTACGATTAAAATTAAGTAGAATTATATCTTTATTACAAAGCTTTTCCATGAGCAAAATATTTATACTTTTGTGCGCATCGCGGCAATAGCTCAGTTGGTAGAGCATCAGCTTCCCAAGCTGAGGGTCGCGGGTTCGAATCCCGTTTGCCGCTCTTTTCTTTTATTGTTTCTTAAGAAACTCGAGTTTATTAAATCTTCAATTTTTATCTAATATTAATTCAAACTCTTATTTATGAAAGCATATAATTTAATGATTCTTTTCTCTGTAATGACGGCCATTTCTTGTAAGCAAGAAAAAATCCATGCCGATTTAATTATCACAAATGCAAGCATTTACAGCGTTGATTCATCAATGAATATTGCAGAATCAATGGCCATAGAGAATGGTAAAATTTTAGCGATTGGCAAAACTGTTGACATTATTTCAAAATATAAAGCCAACAAAACTCTTGATGCTAAAGGAAAGTTTATTTATCCTGGACTTATTGATGCTCATTGTCATTTTTATGGATATGCAATGACACAGTATCGATATGCAAATCTTGTAGGAACAAAATCTTTTGATGAGATTTTGCGAGTCTTAAAGAAATTTGCTGAAGGTAAAAATGAAAATGAATGGATTTTAGGTAGAGGATGGGATCAAAATGATTGGCAGCGAAAATCTTTTCCAACCAAGGAAAAATTAGATGTACTATTTCCAAACAATCCAGTAATATTAATCCGCATTGATGGGCATGCTATACTTGCAAATTCTTTAGCCTTAAAAAAGGTAGGATTCGATATCAACACTAAAATTATTGGAGGAAATTTACAATCTGCCAATGGAAGATTGACAGGAGTATTGCTTGATAATGCTGCCGATTCTCTTACCAAATTAATTCCAGCACTATATGAAAATGATTCAAAAAAGGCTCTCGTTAATGCTCAGAAAGATTGTTTTTCTGTTGGATTAACCACGGTTGTAGATGCTGGATTAGAGGCTAATCAAATTGAATTGATTAATCAAATGCAGAAAGATAACATATTGAAAATGAGAATTTATGCTATGCTATCATCCACTGAAGAAAATTTCAAAAAATATGTGGAAAAAGGAATATATAAAACTCCATTTTTACATATTCAAAGTGTAAAATTATATGCCGATGGAGCATTAGGTTCACGTGGGGCTTGTTTGCTCGAGTCATATTCTGACGACATAAAAAATTATGGATTACTTTTGAATTCACCCGAAAAACTTAGGAGCTTTTTGGAGAGAATTTATAAGGCTGGATACCAAGCAAATTCCCATGCTATTGGCGATTCTGCTGCAAGAATTTTGCTCAATCTTTATGCTGATATTTTAAAAGTAAAAAACGACAGACGCTGGAGAATTGAGCATGCCCAAGTAATAAATAAAAATGATTTTCATTATTTTGGCGATTATAATATTATTCCGGCGGTAAATACAACTCATGCAACTTCCGACATGTTTTGGGCAGATGAACGTCTTGGTTTTGAACGTCTTAAATATGCTTATGCTTATAAAATGTTACTTCAACAAAATGGTTGGTTGACCAATGGCAGCGATTTCCCCATAGAAAGTATTAATCCAATTTATGGATTTTATGCAGCTGTGGCAAGGAAAAATATTGATGGCCTACCAGAAAATGGTTTCCAAATAGAAAACAGTTTAAGTCGCGAAGAGGCTTTGAAAGCCATGACAATCTGGGCCGCAAAAGGCTGCTTTGAAGAAAATGAAAAAGGTAGTTTGGAAGTTGGTAAACTCGCCGATTTTGTCGTTCTTGATAGTGATATCATGAAAATTAGCATCAGTGAAGTTCCTAGTGTTAAAGTACTTAAGACTTTTGTAGGAGGTTTAGAGGTCTTTTCTTTTAAAAAATGATTCTTCTTTTGAGACAAAATTCATAAATGATATTATGCTTAAATTATTTTTTTGAGAAATTTTTCAATTTTTTCATCTCACAATTATTTTTTTTGTAATATTGTAAAAACAAATAATTGCATCTAATATGAAAGAAAGAAAATGTCTCGAATGCTCTGAAGTAATTTACGGTAGATCCGATAAAAAATTTTGCTCAGACCAGTGTAGGAATACTTTTAATAACAGAACAAATTCTATTTCCAACACTTACATCAGAAAAGTGAATTATATCATTAGAAAAAACAGAAAAATTTTAGAAGAATCTCTCGAAAACTCAGAAAAGGATGCTATTAGAATTAATCGAAAAAAATTGATTGACAAAGGATTCAACTTCGATTATTACACAAATATATACAAAACGCAAAACAATAAATATTACTACTTCAGCTATGAATATGGGTTTACCAAAATAGATGATGAATACTATACTGTAGTGCTAAGAAGAGAGTATTTGAACGAGTAAATTTATTGCAAATCAACATCTTAAAGATTAACTCTTTACTTTGCGAATTGTGTCAATTACTGTTCCATCAACCCATTTAACGATAGCAATTATTTCATCCTCAAATTCTATCGCTTGAGGTTTTCCACAAATTCGCTCAGCTTCATCTTTTAATTCGGCTAAAGTTTTTATTGGAAGATTAGAATCTTTAAGCTTATCAATTAAATCTCTTCTGAGTGGATTTACTGCTATACCTCTTTCTGTTACAATTACATCAATCAATTCACCAGGGCCGCAAAGAGTAGTTACACGTTCTCTAATTATGGGAATCCTATCGCGAAAAAGAGGAATTGGTAAGATTACAGTTTTCCCAGCGAGGCAATTTTGCCAGCCCCCAATGCCATGCATTAGATAGCCGTCGGAATGAGTTACCACATTGGCGTTAAAATCAAGATCCACTTCAGTTGCACCAAGAATCACAACATCAATAATAGATGCGAAATTTCCTTTACCATGAAAATTATATGATGTAAATGGACTTGTATCCACATGATTAGGATTTTCGCGCATCGACCTAATGCCTTCATAATCGAAGGTTTGACCATCAAGAATATAATCTACTCTACCTTCTTCAAGCATTTTTACTGGAAATTGATTACTTCCAGCCCTTATAAAACGCGCCTTCCAATTATTTTTTTTAAGTATCTCGTCAAAATAAATTCCTATAGAAAGTGAAGTTCCACCAGCGCCGGCTTGATAGCTAAATCCGTTATATATAATTCCAGTTTGCTCGCAAAATTTTGATGTAAGTTCGGCAATTAGCAATCTATCAGGACTTTTAGTAACTGTTGTAGTTCCTGAAACGATTTTTTCTGGTTCACCAACCTTATCCACTTTTACAGTAAAATCAACATAATTACCCTGAATTTGCCATGGAATGCATGGAAAGGGAACCAAATTATCGGTTACCACAATTACTTTATTGGCATATTGTGAATCGCCAAGGGCAAAACCTAACAAACCACAAGCAGCAGAACCATTGACACCATTGGCATTACCAAAAGCATCAGCTGATGGTGCAGCTATCACGGCTATATCTATCTGAACTTCACCATCTTGTATTGCTTGATATCGTCCTCCGTGAGAACGAAGTACGCCAATACCGTGCATCTTCCCTTCGCTGGCAAATTTTCCTAAAGCACCATTCATGCTGCCTTCTATCCTATTGATTGTCCCATCTTGAAGGTATTTTATCAGATAACTATGGCAAGGAAATGAAGCTGAGGGAAACCAACGCAAATTCCTTATGCCTAATTCATGGGCAATGTCAAATATCTGATTTGCAATCAAATCACCATCACGAAAATGATGATGAGTAGATATTGTCATTCCATCTTTTAATCCAGATTTTATCAGAGCTTCCTTTAGACTGCCAACCAATTTATTCCCATCAGCTGGAAAATTGACACAGCTGCTGATGTAAGGTGAATATTTTCTACCCTCTGGAATATACTTTCCTACTCCTTGAAAAGCAATTTGCTTTTCGCCATTAACCTCTTCAGGGACAAGTCTGCCGACTGAATTCATAATCATTTTACCATATTTTTTACCCATAAGAAATTTCTTTTCAATTAATTATTGCCATTATAATTCTGTAACCAATCAGCATCAATTTTTCCAAGTCGGACTGCAAGGTTTATAGTATTGTGAGCTCGTTTTACTATTGGGGCATCTATCATTTTTGAACCAATAGAAACCACTCCAAGACCATTTTCTTCTGCTTTGATAAATGCATGAACAATTTGTTGCGCCTTTCTAATATCGTCATTATCAGGACTAAAGTTATCCATGATAACATTAATTTGACGAGGATGTATGCAGCCCATGCCGTCAAATCCCAATGCTTTTGAAGTTTTAGCGTTCGATGCTAAGGCATCCATATCATTAATATCTGAGAAAACAGAATCAATAGGCTGAATGCCAGCAGCTCTACAAGCGTTGACAACCATAGAACGCGCAAAGAAAGTTTCGTTAGCTTTCTGTGTTCGCTTTGTCCCCAAATCGTTTGTGTAATCTTCAAGACCAATGGCCATTGCCACAACATTTTCGCATGAACTTGCAATTTCATAAGCATTTAGAACACCAAGAGCAGATTCTATTATTGGCATAAGCCATATATTTTCTTCCAAAGAATTTTGAATTTTTATAGAAAATATTTTCTCATTAACTGCCTTTACTTGAGCTGCACTCTCGCACTTAGGAATCAAAATAAGATTAACAAAGTTTCCTATCACAAAATCCAAATCATCGATACCAGCAGGAATCTGATTTATCCTTACCATACGCTCCGCGCCATAAAAATCGACTTGGCGTAAAGCATTGCGAACCAAAAATTTAGATTCATATTTTTTATCTGCGGCAACGGCATCTTCCAAATCCAGAATAATTCCATTGGGCTTATGTATGCCAGCATTTATCATCAAACTGGGATTATTACCTGGAAGATATAAGCGGGTTATCCGAAAACGATTTCTCTCTGTGGAGTATCTATTTTGTTTTAAAATTTCAAATAAAAATGGCCTTTCATCATTGATAATCTGTTTAATTGCAGCCTCTATGCGAGCAGCTATCACAAAATTTAATGCGCCAAAATCTTCAATATAAACCTTGGCATTGCCAATTTGATAAAACTCCATCATATTGTTAATTAGCTCTCTGATAGAGTCTCCAAACAACTTTTCCACTTTGCTGTGTAAATCAATTTCAATACCACCACTTTTGGTTAACGAAATTTCTACATAACAATCTGATTTTACAGCCGTACCTCGGTTGCCAGCAATTCCAGTTTCGCATTTCAAATTATTCATAAGTTCCTAAAATTTTAGAGTCAACAAAGTTAAAAATTTAACAATTCGATTAAATGTTATAATCATTGAAAATTTAAATAAATATTAAGCAATTTTGGAATATTATTTCCCTATTATTCAATTAGATTGCTCCAATGAGAAATCAGATATTCGTAAAATAATTCAAAATAATTAAAATAACACTCTTCCATTTTGAATAAATATATACTTTTATGCTTTCAAATCAAGAAGTAAATATGGCAAGAAGAGAGCTAAAAGTGATAGGAATTTCCAACAGTCAAACGCAATCTGGGGCTTATGCTTTGATATTGGGAGATAGTCTCTCTTCAAGAAGAATCCCAATTATTATAGGTGCTTACGAAGCTCAAGCAATTGCACTGCATATAGAAGGAATGCAGCCTTCTAGACCCATGACTCATGATTTGATAATGAGTTTTTTTGATTCTTTTAATATTAAATTGAAGGAAATTGTTATCAATAGATTCTCAGAGGGAATATTTTATTCATTGCTGATTTGTGAAAAAAAAGGTAAAGTTTTAGAAATTGATTCCAGAACATCCGATGCTGTGGCATTAGCCATAAGATTCGGGGTTCCAATATATTGTGATGAAGAAATTATAGATAAAACTTCCGTAGATATAGAAATTGATGCCGACTTTGGTGAAGAGTTTACTGCAGATGATGATGATGACAATTCAGCATCAAAATTTGAAGATTTGTCGGATGAAGAATTAATTATATTGCTCAATGAATCTGTTGAGGATGAAGACTTTGAACAGGCTTCACTTATAAGGGATATTTTAAATAAACGCAAAGGAGATTACTAAAGAAAGCAAGATTTTATGCAGCAATATTTAGATTTATTAAGACACGTTAGCGAGACTGGCATTAAAAAAACTGACCGCACAGGCACAGGAACTTTAAGCGTTTTTGGCTACCAAATGCGATTCGATTTATCAGATGGTTTTCCAATGGTAACAACCAAAAAATTGCATCTTAAATCAATAATTTATGAACTCCTTTGGTTTTTAAATGGCGATACTAATGTTAAATATTTGCAAGATAATGGAGTTAAAATTTGGAATGAGTGGGCAGATTCAGAGGGTAATTTAGGTCCTATTTATGGCTATCAATGGAGATCATGGCCAAATTATAATGGCAGCAAAATCGACCAAATTAGCCAAGTTATAGAATCAATAAAAAGCAACCCAAATTCTCGAAGACATATTGTAAGTGCATGGAATGTAGGTGCTTTAGAAGATATGGCATTGCCTCCATGTCATATTTTATTTCAATTTTATGTGTCCGAAGGTAAACTATCCTGTCAACTTTATCAGCGTTCGGCGGATATTTTTCTTGGAGTTCCATTTAATATTGCTTCTTATGCATTGTTGCTTTTGATGATTGCAAAAGTTACTGGATTGAAACCTGGCACTTTCATTCATACCCTTGGTGACGCACATATTTATCTCAACCATCTTGAACAAGTTAAGCTTCAACTGACGCGAGAACCTTACCCTTTGCCGCAATTGAAATTAAATTCCCAAGAGAATAATATATCTAATTTTAAGTACGAAGATTTCGAACTCATTAATTATCAATCGCATCCGCACATTAAAGGCGAAATTTCTGTATAAATCAATAAAGATGAATACTTCAAAACCAATATCAATAATTGTTGCCATTGCCGAAAATTACGCCATCGGATTGAATAACAGTCTGCTTTGGCATATTTCTGATGACCTAAAAAGATTTAAGAAATTGACTTCTGGACATACTGTAGTAATGGGCAGAAACACATTTTATTCACTACCAATAAGGCCTCTTCCAAATAGAAAAAATATTGTTATCTCTGATATCATAGAACCAATTGAAGGTTGCACAATGGCTTATTCAATTGAAGAAGCCATAGAAAAAATGGACAGCGATAACGACAATTTTATAATTGGCGGTGGCAGTATTTACAAACAATTTTTTCCTTTTGCTCAAACTCTTTATATTACCAAAGTTCATAAAGAATTTGAAGCTGATACTTTTTTTCCTACTTTGGATATGCGCCAATGGAAATTAGAAGAATCAACCCCAATGCTACCAGAGACAATTAACTCATTTTCTTTTAGTTATGAAGTTTATAAACGAGTCTAATACTATTTAAACTCACCTTTTTTTTATTTATATTTTTAAAAATTGATTATTATTTAGCCTAAATGAAAACTGAAAAATCAATAATTGATGAAGTAATTTCAGATCTAAATTCAAGAAATAAAGAGTTGGAATGCTTATTTAATGTAGATGAAATCCTTTCTAATTACGAAATTCCTCTGGAGGAAACCGCTAATCAGTTGATAAATAATATTCCCAATGGATTTAGGCAAAGTCAAATTTGTGTTGTGAGAATTGAAATTGAAGGCAAAGTAATACAGTCTTCAGATTTTTTGATGACAGAACTAAAATTAATAGAAAATATCAATTCAGAATTGGATAAAGTTGGCCAAATCACATTAGTTTATTCCAAGCCTATTCACGAAGAAAAAGGAATTTTTTTAGCCAGCGAACGTCAATTGCTAAAGACTATTGCCACTAAAATTGGTTCACATATTTACTATAGAAAACTCAGAAAAACTATAGCCATTTTGCAGAACGATGAAAGTGAAATAAGTCAAGCAAACACCAATGAAACTATATGGAAATGGCTTCAAAATATGGATTTGAACGATGATGAAATCAATAAAATTTTAAAAGTCAAAATCGATTTCACAAAGGGAGAAACAATTATAAAACAAGGAGCATTAGCCTCTTATGTAATTCTTCTTACTGAAGGATTGTCGAAAAATTACCTTGAAGGCAATAATGAAAGAGGATTTATTTTTAAAATTATTAAACCAATTAATTTTATTGGTCTATCGGCACTCTTTGCCGACAATAATTTCTCATTTTCTGGCTCCGCGCTTACAAATTGCACAGCGTATTTAATTGATAGTCAGTTAATGAAGAATATTATTGCTGATAATCATAATTTTTCGAAGAAGATTTTTAATTGGTATTGCTATATGACCAAAGGGCACCTCAATAAATTATCATCATTAGCAAATAAACAATCTTTAGGAAGATTTGCAGAGACATTGATTTATCTTTCACGCGATGTCTTTGAAGGTTCTATAAGCACAATAAATGTAAGCAGAAAAGATATTGCAGAACTTGCCGCAATCAGCACTGAAAGTGGCGTCCGTTTTTTATCAGATTTGAAAAAAGATGGAATTATTTCGGTTACTCCCAGCAAAATTGATATATTAAAATCTGAAGTTCTGCGACTTATTGCAGGATAAGAATAATTAATTTTACTAAGTACATGACAAAAATTTATTAAATTCATAAAAAGTTTTTAAATCGTTGTTATTAATAACTTTAGCTAAAGCATTCAGTCCATATTTAAAAAGGCTATAAGCTTTTCTTCCGTGTTTTTTGGTTTTAATTTGAATTAACTCATTTAATTCAATCCCAATTTTATACGCCCAAGTAAAGGCGATTAATACTAAGGCAAGCAGTTTCTCTACCCGATCCAAATGTTACAAATGCGTATCTTCAATGTTAAAGCCGCTGGATTTCAGTGCCCTAAAGACTGTTTCAATTTGCCATCGTTCTTTATATAAATCATCGGCTAAATTGGGCTTGTTATAGGAAATAATGAGTTGAAGTTCAGGCTGTTCATGTTTGTCCAAGACTTTACTTCCAGAGATGTAACAAAGTTGATTATTGATTTTGACAATATGAGGATAATAGCAAAACTGATTGATTTTCAATGCCATAAAAAGCCAGGAGGTTTTTATAGTTTCGTTTTTGCGAGGTATAAACACTTTAAAATTCTCACGAATCCGTATGTAATAACGAATATGATAATCATTCAGGAAACCAGTCCACTCATCTCCTATAAACTCTCGATCAGCCAAAAGGCAATCAATGGTTTTATCACCAAATAAATGAATGTAACGCTGCATTAAATCAATCCGTTCTTTGATAGAAGAATAGCCAAATTTGTCCATCATTGAAAATAGTGCAGGAAACGCAACTCCCTGATAAACTACTGATAAAACCAATATATTAATATTTTTAGACCCAAACTTCCAATTAGTTCTATCCAAAGCAAGCCTATAAGGAGGTTGATGAGGAAGTAGCGCAAAAACCAAACGGGCTATTATGTTGGTATCCAAAATATAATCGGCAATAAACCTTTGAATTCGACGAAGCTATAAAAACGTTTTTGCATCGTTCTCAAAAGCAACCGCTAACTTTTCAAAATTGACGGTTTGAACCTTGCTTAAAGCGATAATAAATAACCCAATGAATTTAATTCGGGCTAAATTTAAATCAGGATTAAAAAACTTGATTAGGGTATCATTTAAAATACTAATTTTACTCTCTACTCGGTATTCATATCATTGACGATTTTGTTGTTATTATCATCTATAATACTGAATATCAGAGTTTTAAATACATTTTTATATTTTAGGTATTAAGATAGTTATTAACATATATTGTTATATGTCAATTTGTTAAGTAAATTATTAAAAATTGTCATGTATTTAGTTAAATTTATTATTTAAGAAAATAATATATAATGTAAATATTCAAAGAATTACATAATTTTAAAATCTCATTCCTAATTTCAAACCAAAATTTTGCATAGAGTCTGATTCCTTTTTACCTCTTTCGGAAAATCGTCTAAATCCATATTCAATTTTGCAAAAAACTATATTTTTAATTCCCACCTTATATTCAACACCAAACTCAAATCTTGTATTATGTCCCATCACTGAACCGGCAACGGATTTCTCTTTTAAATTTGTGAGCATCAGCGCATAACCCAAATATGGAATAATTTTTTTACCTGAAGCAAGATTATGCCGCACTGTCCAGCCATAATAGTACATAGAAGAAGAAGAAAATTTTGATGTATCCATGGAAGGCAATGAAGAATAACCCAGAGGCACAGAAATATATGATGCTGCCTTACCATTAAAACCTGAAAGTTGCCAAGCATAATCAAATACTAAAGCATAAGCGCTTGTTGGAATTCTCTGATATGTAGATTTAAAAAAATAGTCATAGCCTGTTTCTACAGAGATTTTCTTTGGTACACGACTCATTTTATCCCCAGATGATGTTTGCCCAAAACTCGATAAAAAAGTTATTGAAATAAATGCTGCTGTGAGTGTTAACTTATTCATAATGTTTTAAAAATATTTTGCAAAAATATATTTTTAAGTATGCAAAAGACAAAAATTGAACAATAGTGAAATCAAATATTGATTGGTTCTAAATCTCAAATCAAAATTCATATATCTTTGCCATGTTAATATTTCAAAATCGATGAAAAACTTCAGCATAATTATTATTGTTGTTATTTTACTTGCATCTTGCGGAAAGAAAACTCGAAGCATCGCCATTTCAGGCAATATTTTCGACCCAGCATTAAAAATTCCTGTTGAAAATACTAAGGTCATCTTAAAAGCCAGTAAGATTGAAGGCGGTATTTATAATCCAAATTATGTTGAAATTGCAAGCGCAACAACAGATATATCAGGCAATTACGAAATGAATATAAATATTGAGAAAGTTTCTGGATATAGGTTTGTAATTGAAAAAACCAATTATTTTTCATCAGAAGAAGACATTAAGACAGATATTTTGGAAACCAATTCAACTTACAGTTATAGCAAAAATATTTTTCCAATTGCCAGCATACATCTGATGGTAAGCAACAAAACGCCACAAAGCATGGATGATGAGATAAAATATCGC
The DNA here is from genome assembly GCA_001872625.1 of Bacteroidetes bacterium CG2_30_33_31. Taxonomy (GTDB): domain Bacteria; phylum Bacteroidota; class Bacteroidia; order Bacteroidales; family UBA1556; genus UBA6267. Next base: position 19,039 of record MNXP01000051.1, on the reverse strand, counting down.
TACACAAATATAGAATCGCAATGCAAAACATGCTGCAATAATAATCCAATTACCGGAACTGGTCCCTCCTACTCTGCTGACTCACAATGTGATACCAGAGGTGAAACATGGATAAATTTAGTGTGGGTGGTAACAAAAAATGGCATTCAACATTTGTATCAAGATTCCATTTTTACGCATGCTTTTCAGACATCAAATTATAAAATCGACTATTAATGGAAGTAATTACCAGAATTGGCTTAGTTGCTTTGGGTGGTGCCTTGGGTAGCGTATCAAGATATTTACTTTCGGCTTCTATTCCTGCTTGGTTGGGAAGAATATTTCTTTGGGGAACATTTTCTGTAAACGTAATTGGTTCGTTCTTAATTGGAATAGCTTGGGCATATTTCGAATCTCACGATTCTCTTACTCATTTTAGGCTCTTTATTATTGTTGGAATTCTGGGTGGTTTTACTACTTTTTCTTCATTTTCATTGGAGTCTATTACCCTTTTAAAAGATGGCCATACAAATCTTGCAATTTTGTATATCTTGATGACAAATGTTGTTGCAATCATTTCAGCTTATGGTGCTTATGCGATTTTTAAGAATATATTTTCGACGTAAAAACCGCCAAAATAATAAATTATATTTAGGCTAATATCCATATTTTTCTTTCCATCTTTCCTTCAAAAAGCTACGAATTTGATTTTCTTTTAAATTATTTTGAGGGTCATAAATTTTTATGCCAACAATTTTCTCTGGTAAAAATTCTAAATCGACAAAATTATTTTCAAAAGAATGAGCATATTTATAATCCTTGGAATAACCCAAATCTTTCATCAAACCAGTAACAGCATTTCTAAGATGCAATGGAATTGGCAAGTCGCCAGTGTCCAATACAAGTTTTTTAGCTTCTTTAATAGCAAAATATGAAGCATTACTTTTTGGTGAAGTTGCAAGATAAATCACTGTTTGCGAGAGTATTATCCTTCCTTCAGGCATGCCAATTTTGCTAATGGCATCGAAGCAAGCATTTGCAAGTAGAAGAGCATTTGGATTTGCATTACCAATATCTTCGGAGGATAAAATCAGCAATCTACGAGCAATAAATTTTGGGTCTTCGCCACCTTCAATCATTCGAGCAAGATAATAAACTGCTGCATTAGGATCGCTTCCTCTAATAGATTTTATAAATGCTGAAATAATATCATAATGAGATTCACCATTTTTATCATAATTAGCAAGATTCTGCTGGATTATAGAAATAGTTTTTTTATCATCAATTTCAATAATTTCATTTTCTGAAAGACTATATGATACCACCAATTCAATGGCATTAAGCATTTTACGAGCATCCCCACCAGAAATTCTATAAAGTGCATCTTTCTCTTTGACAACTATTTCCTTATGAAATCTTTTTGACAATAAATCAATAGCCTTTGCGAGAAGCTTATCGAGCTCCGAATTTTCCAGTGGTTTTAAAATATAAACTTGACATCTTGAAAGCAGAGCAGAAATAACTTCAAAGGAAGGATTTTCGGTAGTAGCTCCAATAAGTGTAACAATTCCTTTTTCGACAGCTCCAAGCAAGGAGTCTTGTTGAGATTTTGAGAATCTGTGAATCTCATCAATAAACAAAATTGCGCCATTAGGAGCCATTTTTGCCCTATCTATAACAGCTCTCACATCTTTCACACCAGAGTTTATCGCTGAAAGAGCGAAAAATCTCATATCGTTTTTATTGGCTATCACATTTGCCAAGGTTGTTTTTCCAACTCCTGGTGGACCCCATAAAATCATTGATGGAATATGACCTGATTCGATAGCCGAACGCAATATAGCACCTTCGCCAACAATATGTTGCTGACCAAGATATTCATCTAAATTTTTTGGCCGTAATATATCTGCAAGTGGCTGAGCCATTAGTCTTTATTATAATTTCGCTCGCCAAATATTGACGAACCTATCCTTACCATAGTGCTACCTTCTTGCACTGCAATTTGATAATCGCCCGACATTCCCATAGAAACCTCTCTGAAAAATATATCTTCAAGAAAAAAATCGTATCTGATATTTCTGAAAATCTCAGCAAGATATTTGAATTCATCTCTTACAATTTGGTTATCAAAAGTAAATGAAGCCATGCCCATAACACCAAGGATTCTTACATTCTTCATATCTTTAAAGTCCTTAGAACTTAATATTTCGTATGCTTCTTCGATAGAGAGACCAAATTTTGTTTCTTCGGTAGCAATATGAAATTGAAGTAGGCAGCTGATAATTTTGTTATTTTTTAGCGCTTCTTTATTAATTTCTTTAAGAATTTTAAAACTATCAACTGAGTGTATAAGTTTCACAAATGGAGCAATATACTTAACTTTATTTGTCTGCAAATGTCCAATAAAATGCCAATGAATGTCCTTTGGAAGAGCCTCATATTTTTCTTTCATCTCCATGGCTTTGTTCTCACCAAAAATTCGTTGACCGCACGCATAAGCTTCTTGAATAAGTTCAATAGGCTGTGTTTTTGAAACAGCTATAAGACGCACTGTTTTAGGTATTTGACCTTTGATACTTTGTATTTTGTCAGCAATACTGCTCATTATAATCTCTTTAAATTGATATTGCAAAACTATAAAAATTTGACCAGCAATAAGAATTTCTCGCTTACTTCTGTAAAGTTTAAAAATAAAAATCAGAAATTTTAATTTTTGTGTATATCTCTTTTAAAAGATTTATAATTAAAGTAGATTAAAAATTGGGAGCAAATCATTTTCACAGAAGTTCATATAATAATATTTGAACAATAATATTACTTAGCTTTGCAGAATTAATTAGATGGAACCAATTGATTCAAATATAAACCCAAAAGAGTGGCTTTCCAAATACGGAGACCAGATGTTTAACTATGCCAAATCGCGCTTGAGTTCTTTTGAAACAGCCGAAGATATGGTGCAAGAAACATTTATTTCTGCTTTAAAAGGATTTGCAAATTTTCGTGGAGAAAGTAGTGAAAAAACATGGTTATTCTCTATTTTAAAAAGAAAAATTATAGACTATTATAGAAAAAGCTCAACTAAAAACGAGATTAATGAATCAAAATTTGAGCTGCCTTTTGAAAATGAAGGTTTTTTTGAAGGACATTGGATAAAGGATAGAGCCCCTGCTGATTGGACTTTTACTGCCGATGGCAATTTACATCAAGCTGAATTTCAACAAGTAATGGAGTATTGCCTTTCTATTCTTCCCGAAAGATGGAAGTCAATATTTATTATGAAAATGATGGAAGATGTAGATACTGATGAAATATGTAAGGATATGAATTGTAGCTCGTCAAACCTTTGGGTAATTTTACATCGTGCTCGACTTAAACTTAGAGAATGTATAGAAAAGAATTGGATAGATGAAAACAATTAAAAAAATATTAAATATGCTGCTTAGCGTAGTTATGCTTAACTGTGAAACTGCAACACTTTTTATGACAAAAGCAGAATTTAAGCAACTTAATATAATAGATAGTTTCAGATTAAAATTACACTTGTTAACATGCGCTTTCTGCCGTAAATTTAAAATTCAATCTGAATTTATTAATCATAAAATTAATTGTATCTCAATTGTAGATAATGAACAAATAGCTCATCACTTATCTGAAATTCAAAAAAATAAAATCTCTCAACTTATTGATAATAACATTAATAAGTAAATTCACAGCTTTTATTTAATTTTTTATTTTATTTTTTGTAAGGAAACTTATTTAGCTTCGACTTATATTGCGAAATCAATTTATAAACATTTAAAATTAAAATTATGAATACAAGAATTAAAAGAATCGGATTAGCCTTTTCAGTTTTATTAGTAGCAAGTGTCATTTCATTCGCTTATACTACCGAAAATAAATCATTAAACAAAAATGAATCGATAGCACAATCGTATAGCACTTATGCTGATTTGGCTGCAATACCAAATTTTGATGGAAACAAATGTGGCGAGGGTAAATGTGGCGAGGGTAAATGTGGCGAGGGTACAACAACTGCAAAAAAATCGAACGCTAAGAAAACCGAAGTTAAGCAGGTAAATAATAAAACCAAAGAATCTGGCACGAAATCAACAAAAAAGGAAAAGAAAACAGATCCTAAATCAACAAAAACTACTAATACCGAGAATAAATGCGGTGAGGGTAAATGTGGAAAATAACATTAAATTTTAGTAATAAAGAGTCTCACATTATGTGAGACTACTTTTTATAAATTAATTAATTAAAAAACATCAATTATGAAATATAAAATTATAGATATATTCAAGGCATTTAATAGCAAACTAAATATTCTCAGCGATTTACCACTTCTTGCAATGAGGTTAATATTGGCTTATGGATTCTGGGGTCCGGGAATGATGAAATGGAAAGATATAAATGCAATTGGAGCTTGGTTTGAAAGCATGGGATATCCAATGCCTATGCTAAATGCTTATGCAGCTGCCACCACTGAAGTTGCTGGTGCAGTGTTACTTATATTTGGATTTGCTACAAGAATAATCTCCATCCCTTTAATGATTGTGATGCTTGTTGCTATATTTACTGTTCATGGAGCCAACGGTTTTGAAGCAGCAAATAATGGATTTGAAATCCCTCTTTATTATCTTATAATGCTTTTCACCTTATTGATTTACGGTGGTGGCAAAATAAGTATAGATGGAATTCTAAAAAAAATTATAAAATAAATTTCATAAATATTGTTTGTTAGTTTAATTTAAAGTTGCAAATTCCCCTATTTGCAGCTTTTTTTTATTTGTAAAAGTGTAATAAATTCGCCTTCATAAAATTTAAATAAGATTAAATTTTATTTGCAATTTAAAGTATTTTCAACAAATCTTTTCAAAGCCTTAATTTATGAATATAGAAGTTAAAAATATATCAGATTTTAAAATAGAGATTACGCGAAATACTGCTGTATTAGCCTACTTTTATAATGATAACTGCGCACCATGCCAAAGCCTGCGACCCAAGATAATTAAGCTTTTGCAGGAAGAATTTCCTTTAGTTAAGTTGATATTTATTAATTCGGAAATTCTAGAAATATCAGCTCATCATGGAGTTTTTGATAAGCCCACTTTGATAGTTTTTTTCGAACAAAAAGAGTATATTAGAGAAAGTAAATATGTTTCTATTGTAAAATTACAGGAGAATATTGAAAGATATTATAAAATATTGTTTGAGTAATTTCAGTCGATAGCATCACCAAAAACTTCTCTAAGTTTATTATTATCAATAAGTTGCGAAGGTGTTCCGCTAACAACTTTTTTATTATTATCGAAAAGCCAAAGTTCATCTGCCGAGCTTTTTACCAAGTTCAGCTCATGTGTTGAAAAAAGAATTGATATTCCTTGTTCAACAACAAGTTTTCGCAGAAGATTTATTATATCCAATCTATTTTTAAGGTCAAGATGCGAAGTAGGTTCATCAAGCACCATCAATGGGCATTCTTGGGCTAAACCTTTAGCAATCATCACTCTCTGCAATTCTCCATCGCTCAAAGAAGCAATATTTCTACCCTCAAATCCTTTCATCGCCACCATTTCTATGGTAGCATTTACAATTTCAATATCTTTTTTAGAAAGTTGTCCCAGCCAAGAAGTATGTGGATATCTGCCAAAACTTACTAAATCAAAAACTGTCAGATCATGAGTAAATATTGGGTCTGTGAGAACGAAGGAAATTTTATGTGCAAAATCAATTCTATCATAAGCATCAATATTTTTATTATGCAGAAATATCTCACCCGAAATTTTAGGAATTATACCCGCCAAAGTTTTTATGAAAGTAGATTTTCCACTGCCATTGGCTCCCATTATGGCAACCATGATACCTTTTTTGAGTGTAAGATTTATTTTCTCGGCTATGATATTTGATTTGTATCCAAGACTAAGATTTTCAATTTTCAATATCTGTTCTTCTTCTAAATTCATCGATTAAAAATTTGCCGTTCTAAGTCTTCTGTTTTTAATAATTATCCAAATTATCACTGGTGCACCGATAAGTGAGGTAACTGAATTTATTGGAAGAGAAGTACTTAAGCCTGGTATATTAGAAACCATATCGCAAATAAGCATAAGAGCTGCACCGATAAAAACTGTTGCTAGTATTAAAATTCGGTGGTCATTAGTTTTAAAAATAGACCTGCCAAGATGTGGCACTGCAACGCCAATAAACACAATAGGTCCAGCAAATGCAGTTATAATTCCTGTAATTATTCCTGTAGTAATGATTATTTCTGTGCGCAACCTTCTGATTGAAACTCCTAAAACTTTAGTGTAATTATCTCCCAACATCAATACATTTAGAGACTTCTGCATAAATAATGCTGCTGTGATGCCAATTAAAACCAACGGAATCATAAGTTTTAGCTGCGAATAATTTATTCCAGAAAGACTTCCAAATGTCCAGATTATAAAATGTTGTAAGAGTTCTGGTGTGCTAAAATATTGTAGAACGCTGACCAATGAAGAAGCAATGCCAGAGAGCATAATTCCGATTATCAAGAGTGAAACGGAGTCGCGAACTCTAATTGAAATCAAAAGTACCAATAATAAAACCGATAGAGAACCCAAAATAGCGAAAAGTGCTAAAATCCAAGGAGATGAACTGACTAAAATTAATCCCATTCCACCAGCTAACACATAAATAGCTACCGCCAAACTTGCGCCACTACTAACTCCAAGCACGTAAGGACCTGCCAAAGGATTGCGAAAAAGACTCTGCATTAAAATACCAGAAACCGACAAACCTGCGCCTATAATAATTGCTGACAATGCTTTAGGAATTCTGAAATCAAATACAATCAGCGAAATAGACGAATTATCTCTACCAGATAAAATTCTCTCTAATAGACTTTTCAATGAAATATCTACCGAACCCACTAAAAGATCCATGGCAAAAAGAATTACAGCCAAAAAAGCAAATCCAATTAATAATAATATTTGTTTTCTGCTTATCAAAACTCTAATTTTTTGTAATAAACCAACTTATGATTTAAAATATTTGGATGAAATATTTCTACCAAATCTTCAAGAATTATGTCAGGACGACAAAGTCCAGTTTCCCAATAATCGTTTGCCAATCCTTTAGACATTCCTAAATTATTATATATTAATGTATTAGAGCAAGCAGTAAAAACCGAATATCTTTCATCGGCAGAAATCAACTCTTTGAAGCTTAAAAATGATACATCAATCCAAATTTTGCTGTTGCTTGCCACTTCAATAACCTTTTCAAAACTTAAAGATAAGCTACCTAAATTTTTATCGTTTTTCCAAAAATAATCTGCACCTGCATCTTTCAATAATGATGCTTTATAACTTTTACCACCAGGCAAATACCAAACTTCCTTGTAATTAGAACCAACTAAAACGGATGGCTTATTTTTGCTAACGATAGCCTTGTGTTTCAGAACATTATAACGGATATCAATATGCTTAAAAATTGAATCGGCCATTGCATCTTTATCTAAAAATGCTGCAACAAATTTCAACCACTCAGCTCTTCCAAGTGCAGTATTTTCCATCCAATCCATATTATAAATTAATGTTATGGAAGCCTTTTCAAACAAATCTGTTTTATGATCATAAGTGTTGTAAGTGGTAGAAAAGACTGCCTCCGCTTGTGAACTAATCAAACTTTCGAAATTAACATCTACCGCTGGTCCAATATTTTTAATATGCTTTAAATCAATACCTTTCTTTATCTCAGGATTATAAATTCGTTGATAATCACTCACAGCTACAACTTTTTTCAAGCTTGCTAACAAATTTAAAAAACCAACATTATCGAGCGATGTAACAGCAATTTTTTCAAGCGGGATTTTAACTGCTGAATAATTTTTAAACCTCGCAGGAATGGAATCTCCTTGATGATAAAGATAATATGATTTCAAAATTTTTCCTTTTTGCCAAGGATCAAAAACTTTAATAACTGAATTTTTATCTATTTTTTCTATACTAAATCCTTTAGCGTATAAAACTGATTTTGATGTCTTTAAACTATCTAAATTAGTATTGACTTCATTAATAGAAGCATTTTTACAAGAAGTAAAAACGATAGAAAACCAAATTAAAACTGCAAAAGTATATTTCATGCTTTTAAAAATATCTTATCAAAAGTATATGGAAATGCCAACACAGAAGCCCAAAACCCAAAATTGTTTTTATAATTTTATCAACATGGGTAAATTCATAATTTTTGATTAGGCTTGCTATAGATTTTTTTTAAAAAATCAATAATTATTTAGATAAGCTTATAAATAATTTTCAGCAATCTCAGCAACAACATAGGTGCTACCGCCAATGAAAATCATATCATCATTTTTGGCGGATTCTTTCGCAGCTATAAAAGCCAAATCTACCGAATCATAAGCTTTACCAATTAATTTTAAATTGAGAGCTTTTTCAAGAAGCACATTTGCATCCAAACCGCGAGGGATATTAGCTTTACAGAAATAGTAAGTGGCTTCTTTGGGAAAAAATTTGAGTATCTTATCAATGTCTTTATCACTTACCATTCCAATAACAAGATGCAATTTATTGAACTTTTGTCTCGCTATTTGTTCGGTTATAAACTTAATTCCATCTTCATTATGACCAGTATCACAGATAGTTATAGGTTTAGTGCTCAATATTTGCCAGCGGCCAAAAAAGTGAGTGTTGGAGTACAAATTTTTTAAACCATTAACAATATTTCTATCATCACAAATTTTTTCAAATTTTGGGTTTTCAGAAAGAATCTTTAAGGAAGCCAAAGCTGTTTTAAGGTTTTCATTCTGATAATCACCAATCAAATAACTTTTGACATCTATAAATTTCCTATTGTCAAAAGAATATGAAAATTCGCCTAAATCACTGATTTTGTTATCCTTAAAAAACACTATTTCATCGGCATAAGCCAAGCGACTTTTATTTTTCGAAGCCACATCAAAGAAAACTTTTACTGTCTCTTCTTGATGTCGCCCTATAATTATAGGAACATTTTCTTTAAAAATCCCTGCTTTCTCAAAAGCAATTTTTGAAAGCGTATCGCCCAAAAACATTGTGTGATCTAAGCTAATATTAGTAATAACAGAAACTAAAGGTTTTACAACATTTGTAGAATCTAACCTTCCTCCCATTCCAACTTCAACTACAGCAATATCAATATTTTGAGAGCTAAAATATTTCATTGCCATTGCAAAAGTAAGTTCAAAAAATGAGGCAGAAATTTGCTCAGTTTTTGACTTATATTTCTCCACAAAGTCTATCACAAAATTTTCAGAAATCATTACACCGTCAACACGAATTCTCTCTCGAAAATCTTTAAGGTGTGGCGAAGTAAAAAGTCCAGTTTTGAAACCAGCTTCTTGCAAAATTGAGGCAATCATATTAGAGGTGCTACCTTTTCCATTGGTTCCAGCGATATGAACTGATGGAAAATCATTTTCTGGGTTTTCAATAATCTTGCAAATAGCAATGGTATTGCTCATATCAGCTTTATATGCGGCAGCTCCAACTCTCTGAAAAATTGGTAATTGACCAAATAAATACTCGATAACTTCTTTATAAATCATAAGTTAAGTGAAACTTTTTTAAGCTTTCTATTGGATGCCTTAATATTTTTTCAATAAAAATAGAATTCTCTTCGGCAATGTCACAAAATATTTTCTGAAAATGAAATGCGATAGAGCCAACCAATCCGATTTTGACTGATTTATCGATGTTTAAACTTGCAAATTGATATTTAAAATAATCTTGAAACACCTCTGCAACCAAATTGCTAATTTTTATATTATCAATATTTTCGCCAGCAAATTTTGCAAAGGAGGCCATATACCTATTTGGTGCTGAATGTTTATAGAGGTTTTCAAGCACCTTATCCAATCTAAGGTCGAAGGATTCATTCAGTTTTTTTTCTGTTTCTATATCGAGTTCTTTTCTGAAATAAGCCTGCAAAATTTTTCTTCCAATCACAGCACCAGAACCCTCATCTCCCAACTGATAGCCCAGAGATTGTATGCTTTTAACAATTTTTTTTCCATCATAAAAAACAGTATTTGAGCCAGTTCCCAAAATAATAGCAACTCCTTCTTTATCGAAAAACAATGCTCTTGCTGCACCTAAAATATCACTTTCAATATTGATTTTAGCTTTGAAAAATACAACTTTTAAAGCTAATAAAATTTCACTCTTACGAGTCGCAGCAGAACAACCAGCACCATAAAAAAATATCTTTTCAATTTCATTAACAAAACTATCATTTTTAAAGGTATTTTGAACAAGGTCGGTAATTTCACTTGTAGAAACATGGAATGGATTTAAGCCAATTGTTTGTTTTCTGGAAATCTCTATACCAGCCTTATCAAAAATTAGCCAATCGGTTTTAGAGCTTCCGCTATCTGCTATTACTATCATTATTAAAAAGTTATATCCATACCATCTTCTGCACATATAACATTGTAGAACTGCATCTTAGCTTCTTCCTTAAAAATATTTATGTTTATGAATCTCGAAGAAAAATGACCAATTAAAAGCGTATCAGCATTAGCAAGAGTGGCAATTTTGGCAGCTTCTTCTGCAGTAGAATGCAATTTATTTATAGCATCCTTCTGATGTTCGTTATCAAAAGTTGCTTCATGATAGAGGAGCTTCACATTTTTAATGGAATCAACAATTTCCGGAAAAAATGATGTATCGGAGCAATAAGCAAAAGATTTCAACGGCCTTGGCGGCAGAGTGATTTTACTATTTGAAATTATTTCTCCATCGTTTTTAACGAAATCTTCTCCTTTCTGTAAACGTGATAACCAATCAAGAGGAATGTCATTGTTTTCTAAAAACTCTTTGTTCAGATTGAGATGGTTGAGTTTTTCCTTTACAAAAAAACCACAACATGGGATTCTATGTTTTAGAGGAAAAGAATGAACCTCAATATGCTCATCTTCAAATATTACCTTGTCTCTATCATCATTCAAATAAACAAAAATCAATTCAAATTCCAACTTAGTGTTAGTGAGTTTGAAAATATCTTCACAAACTTTATCAAGACCTTTAAAGGCATAAATAAAAAGTGGCTCAGTTCTTTTGAGCATGTGGAAAGTAGTAATCAGTCCAAAAACACCAAAAATATGGTCGCCATGAAAATGAGATATAAAAATTCTATTTATGCTAAAAAATTTGACATTATATTCTTTAAATCTAAATTGTATGCCTTCGCTGCAATCGAATAAAAAACTGTGATATTGGGTATTAAGTAACTGACCACTCAACTTCCTTTTGTTAGTAGGCAAGGCAGAACCACTTCCCAAAATCTTTAAATTCCAATCCATCTATTTGATTACCATACGCTTAACAATAGTATTAGTGTTGTCGCTTAGCTTGTAAAAGTAAATTCCAGCGAGCAAATTATCTTTGTTAAAAAATATTTTATTAATGCCTTTTTGAGCATGAATTACATTTTTCTCAACAATATTCCCAACCAAATCATAAACTTCAAAATTAAAATCAGATTTCTTTAGGCTGTTAAACTTTATGATGGTATTGTCAGTAAATGGATTTGGAGCATTCTGATGAACTAAAAACTTTGATTGTTCATTGGGTGAAAATCCTGCGTTTGTTGAATCAAGCACCACCATTTTAAATGTATATGATAGTGCGAATGGGGTACCTCCCATTACCACCAACACATCTACCGAAACTTGATAATTTCCTGTATCAGATTCAGCGGCAGTACCTTGTATAACAATGCAACCATAAGTGCCGCCAAGCCAATAATCTGAAGGTGAATTTGTTACATAGGTAAATCCTGTTGGTAACCCAAGAATATTCGAAAGCTTAGCGGTATCAATAGGTATTGGAACAGTAAAAGGCGGAATTATAGTATCATGAGGAATTCTAACATGAATAACTTCCTGATAAAGCAAATTAGCAACGGCTGGTGGTAGACCTTGTGAAGTATCAGGTTTCGTAAGAGGTGGGCCTGGGAACTGTATAGGTGTACACTGCGAAAATGCATAATATGAAGCGAATACACTTAAGATTATTGCTAAGTAAAATTTTCTCATGTTTAAAATATTTAGGTTGTGAGTATTTCTTTTCTATGACTTAAGATAATGATTTTAGTTGCTTAAAATAAATTTGGTTGAAGTAACAAATCATTCCTCCTTATTTTCATGAATAAAAAGATATATATCTTCATTATCTCGCTTCATCAAATATTTCTCTCTGCCGAATCTCTCTAAATTTCTTTTATTTGTCAATAAAACATTTATTGATTCATTATCTTTTTTAATTTCTGTCAGATAAAAATCCTTTTGATTCTGAAGGCTGTTCAATTGTGAAATTAATCGATATTGAAAAATAAGATTATTGTTATCGAAAATCAAAATGTAAACAAAGAATACAAATATTACAACAAAATATTTATTGTACAGTATGGGCCATATTCTTTTGAAAAATTTCATATCTCAAAATTATAAATCTGTAAGATTAATAAATTAATGTAATATTAATCTTATTCACCTCTCAATGTTAGTAAGATTGTATAAATTTGCGGCTATAAATATCAATAATAATTTGAAATGGCGAATAAGAAGAAGTTAATATATTTATCAATAATAGTTCTATTAAGTTCTATTTTAACAAGTTACATATACCGAAATATTTCTATAACTAATGATTCGAAATTTGCTGAGGATATTCCATCAATCTATACCGGCATCGCTAAAGATGAAGAAGGAAAGTTATTTTTTCAGGAAGGTGGTATAAAATATTACATGACAAGTAGTAATGCTGAGTTTGTTTTTGATGATTTTGACGAAATAGAGAGTGGCTGCCAAGAAGGAATTATCCTTAATTTTAAGAAAAATTTCTCTGGAAAAGTTCTTTTCGGGCTTTATCCTAATGAGCCTATGAAATTTCCAAAAGCAGTATTTTTTAATAAAATTGTAAAAATTGAAAATGGAAAAGCCCTGCTTAAAATTTCCAAATTGCGCGGTTCTTATGATATTGCCGACTGGGAAAAAAATGGCTTTGGCAGATTGCAATATAGAGTATTAACTGATGACAATAGAGTAATCGTAAATAAGAATATTAACTTTTCTGGAAGCGGTCCTTTCGCTATAGCACCAACGATTATCACAGGACCAATAATCTCACAACTTACTGATAAATCAATAGTTATAAGTTACGACTTAAATACAGAATTGAAATCATATATAGAAGCCAATGGAAAGAAATATACTGATGAAAAAATTAGCAAACATCACGAGATTAGGTTGAATGATTTGCAAGCCAACAAAGAATATTCATATAAGATTTTGCTCGATGAATTTACTGATGAGCACACATTTACTACTGCACCAGAAGCAGGAAGTTCAAAAAACTTTTCCTTTGCTTTTGCCAGCGATAGCCGTGGCGGTTTAAATGTAGGCGAAACCAACACTTACGGTACAAATGCTTATGTCATGTCAAAATTAACTGCTTTTTTAACCACGCGTAATATTGCTTTTTTTCAATTTACTGGCGATTTAATTAGCGGCTACACTGATAATAAGGACGAGCAAAAACTGGAATACACAAACTGGTATAGAACAGTTTCCTCTTATATTGGCAGCATTCCATTGTATGTAGGTATGGGAAACCACGAAGCCTTATTGAATGTTTTTGATAAAGAAAACTACATAGCCGTTGATAAGTTTCCTTTTGGCAAGAATTCTTCTGAAGCAGTGTTCTCAGAGATAAGTTCAAATCCCAATAATGGGCCAGAAAGCGAAGACGGTTCACTCTACGACCTCGATAAAACGAAAACTGATTTTCCCTCCTACTCTGAAAATGTTTACAGTTATACATATGGAAATGCCGCAATGATAGTATTAAATTCTGACTATTTATACACTCCAGCCGAGGCTTATATCCCTAAAATTGGTGGAAATCCTCATGGATATATTATGGATAATCAACTCTTGTGGCTTGAAAACGAAATAGCAAAATTTGAAAAAGATAAAAATATCAGCCATGTTTTTGTCACAATTCATACTCCAGCATTTCCAAATGGTGGACATTCTGATAATGATATGTGGTACAGCGGTAATAATGATATACGACCTTACATAAATGGGAAAGCTGTAAAGAAAGGTATCATTGAAAGAAGGGATGAATTTTTGAATATTTTGGTTAACAAAAGCACGAAATTCAGAGCTTTGCTTTCTGGCGACGAACATAATTACAGTAGATTGACAATTAGCAGTAGTACAGATATTTACCCCGAAAACTACAAAGGCAAAAAGCTTATTTTAAATAGACCATTTGTTCAAATTGTTGATGGTTCGGCTGGAGCTCCCTATTACGGAAAAGAAAAAATGCCTTGGACAAATGGCTTAAATAAATTTTCATCGCAATATGCTGTTGTCTTTTTTAATATTTCTGGCGAAAAAGTTGATATAGAAGTTGTCAATCCTGAAAGTTTTGAAATTATTGATAAGGTAAATCTACATTAAAAAGTTTATTTGCTTTTCTCAGGAAGAATTTCACAGATACATCTAAAGCTTACCCAATCAGAAGGTTGGTCGAATTTAAAGTAACTGATATCTCCAAGGCCAACGGTTTTTATCCAGTTGAAGTTGAATGCAACAACTGCATTCTCTAATGTTTCAGCGGCATTATCTACATCATAATAAAACTTTCTTCCTTTTTCAAAATTATAAGCGCTTATCACGTTATTTGGCTTATCTCTTTTGGTTATCGAAGAGTTTTTTGACTTCTTTATATCATAAAAAAACACTCCCAAAGTTGATTCCCATTCCTTTCGTTGAACAAGGCGATAAACAAAATTCATAGGATATTTGCGTCTCTGCTTCTCAGTTTTGCATTTTGTAGCATAATATAATTTTACCATATCTGTTCGCCAGCGACAAAAATGTTTCATCTGTTCAAAAGATATATTAACAATGGGATAATTAGAATATTTTGAGCTATTTAAATGATAATCAACATCATATTTTTTTTCATCGTTAGAATAAGTCATCCAAGTTCGTGTAAGCATTTTAATATATTCGATGCTATCGCCATGAAAGGTCTGCTGCAATTTTATCATATCTAAATCTGTAATTCCAAAAAGCGGCATCTTTTGTATGCTATCATGGAGTGCTTCATTGTAAAAACTATTTACACTTTTCAAAAATTCAATGTAATTTGAAGTAAGAATTGGCATTCTGTCTATAAAAAGTGAATCGCCAAGTCTTAAAGTCCCTGGTGGATTTTCCTTATATTTTTGCCTTGAAGAAGATAAACTCCAAGAAAATATTAAACTCAATAAAACTATATAAATAATTTTCTTCAGCAAAGTTTTTAAATAGAATTGACTTGCTTATACGCAGTTAACAAAAATTTGTTTGATAAAATCTTTGTAATTTGAAATTTACCACAGCAGATTCATTTGGCATTATAAATTCCATTTAGAATATTATTAAATAATTTTGACGTAAATATTGAAAATTAAGATTGGATAATCTCAATTAAAGCCATTCATTTTACAATAAATCAATCATATAGCCAACGGTAACCAAAAATGTACGGTTAAATATTTTGGGGGAATATGTTTCAGGAATATAAATCTCATTCAAACCAACTTCATAGCGAAAAGCAAAAGATATTCCATTAGCTATAAGTCCAACACCCAAAGCATAGCTGAAATCTTTTTTTTCTGGACTAAATTCTGCTTGCAATATGTGAGTTTCAATATCTCCATTTGGTTGTTTAATAGTGATATCTCCATTAAATTTACTGCCTAAAAGGTAATTGCTGACAATGCCAACATCTAAATGAAAGTAATTTTTGTGATCACCCATTTTATATTGAAACATCAATGGAATTGCCAAATAATTTAATTTTTGTTGTATTTTTATTTGTCCAGCTTTAAAAGACTGATAATCTCCAGTATATTCAAGGTTATAGCCTTTGCCTGAGTACAATAATTCCAGCTGAAGTCCAATTTTTTTGTTAAATGCGTAGTTGCCTAATGCCCCTCCGTGAAGAAACATTTTTGAGGTTGGATTAAATCCTTTCAAGTTTACACCGGTTACACTTGCTGAGGAACCACCCAACAATCCGCCAACGCTAAGCTGAGCATTACTTTTAAAAGTCATTAAGAATATTAACACTATTGACATTAAAGCAGTTAGAATTCTAATTTTCATAATCTTTGAGTATAATTTTAAATAGGTAACGAAACGTAAAAGTATTAAAAAGTATTTTAATCTTCACGAATTATTACGCTGATGAAAATTAAAATAAAATAACAAAGAAATAATATTAACTTTTAGCTACAACAATTTGGGTATTAGAACTTTTAATAACTTTTACGGCCGTACCTTTTTCTATATATGATTCGATGGCAATAGCATCATAAATCTCATCGTCAATTTCCACTTTTCCTGCTGGACGTAGAATACTTGCAGCAATACCTTTTTTGCCAATTAACAAGTCAAGATTCTCATTAGTAGCAATATAGCCTTCACTATGCGGTTGGGTAGCATACAAGGAAAGCGGAAATTTTTTTGAAGTAAAGACTTTTTCAGTTAAGTAAAAGGATATAATTATTGTTGCAATAATTGAAATGATAACTATAAAAAACGCTTTAGAAATCTCATCAAATGGTACATTTGAAAAATCAAAATTAACATTTCCAAGCATCGAAAGCATAAGTCCAACAATAATGAAGACAATACCACTAATACCAGCAACTCCAAAACCAGGAATCACAAAAATCTCAAGAATTAAAAGTATCACACCAATCACAAAAATCAATATCTCCCAATTAGCTGCAAAGCCAGCATAATAAAGAGGCATAAAATACAAGAAAGCTGCAATGACGGCTGCTGCAGAGGGAAAGCCAATGCCAGGAGCTTGCATTTCAAAATAAATACCGCCAATAATAATGATAATCAAAAGGCCATGAATTGCAGGAGAAATTAGAAAATCAATACATTTATCCAAAAAAGTTACCTTCATAGTTTTGGCAGTATAATTTTCATAGCCATAAGCCTTTAAAACCTCAGCCACATTTTCCACAATTGCATCGCAGTAACCATTTTTTAATGCTTCTGAAGCAGTGAAAGTGAGCACCTTTCCCGAATCTGAAATTCCTTCGATAAACAAATCTTCGTCAACCATAGCTTCAGCAATTTTTGGGTCTCTGCCGCGAGCCTCAGCAGTAGAGCGCATTGTAGCTCGCATATATGATTGGTATTTGTCGGGCATAGCTTGAGCGGACTCATTAACAACTGTGGCGGCGCCAATATTTGCACTCTTGCGCATGTAAATTTTTTGGCAAGCTATTGATATTAATGCACCAGCAGATGCAGCATTATTATCAATAAAAACAATTATTGGAATTTTTGAATTTAAAATTCGCGTGCGAATAGTATCGGCATCTACCACCAAGCCACCATAAGTATTCATGTGAATAAGTATCAAATCGGCATTCATGGCTTTTGCTTCGGCAAAAGCCTTTTCCATTCTTCTTGTTATGGGTGGAGCTATTTCTTCATCTATATCAAAAATATATACTTTTTTCTTATGTATATCAACACTATAGACTTGGCTATTTAAAGCAAATATGGAAATGAAAAAGAGTAAAATTATTTGTTTCATCTAAACATTTTTAAATTTTGCTAAAGATACAGAAATATTTAAAAATTAGAAATGAAGGATTTAACGTTCGAAAAATATTTTTTTTATCGTTTTAATAATTACTTCAAAATATATTTTTATCCCTCTATTATCAATAAATTTTTTGTTAAGCAACAGTTTTGCTGGCATAATCTTTTCAATATAAAGTTGCTCAGGATTGGATGACATTGCCAAAAGCTCATTCTCATTTATAAATTCTAAGGAAGCAAAATCTGTTAGACCAGGCTTTACATAAAGGACTTTAAGTTGCTCATCATCATACATTTCTACATATTTTCTTACCTCAGGACGTGGCCCAACAATACTCATATCTCCAGCAATAATATTTATTAACTGAGGCAATTCATCAACTTTAAATTTCCTTAAAAGATATCCAACTTTAGTAATTCGTGAATCGCGTCCACCCACAGTGAGAAGCCCTTTTGTATCGGCATCTTTGTGCATAGTCCGGAATTTATAAAGATTAAAATCTTTGCCGCTCTGACCTACCCTTTTTTGAATAAAAAAAATGTCTCCAGCTGTGGTAATTTTAATTACAGCTGCTATAATTATCAAAAATGGAAATAACACAATGACGACAATTATTGAAAATAATATGTCAAAAACTCTAATCATTATTTGATATTGAACACTTTAGAAACAGATTCAGCGACAGCTTTTATAACTTCATATATTTGCTCATCGCTAAGATTATAATAAACTGGTAAACTAATTTCATTTTGATATAGAGAAAATGTGACTGGGAAATCATTTATTGAATAACCTAAGTTCTTATAATAAGTCATCATGGGTAGAGGAACAAAGTGCACATTTACAGCTACTTGCCTTTGAAAGATTTCAGAAATAATTGAATCACGTTCATTCTCAGAAGCACCTTTAATCCTTAAAAGATAAACATGAAAAGATGAAGTTTTCACTTCAGTGATATATATTGGCAAGATTGCCCAAGAGAATTCCTTTAAAAGTTCTGAGTACAAATCGAAAATTTGTTTTCTGCGCACCAACATATCATTTTCGTAACGGTCGAGTTCAACCAAACCCATAGATGCCTGAATATCAGTCATATTATATTTATATCCAGCTTCTAAGATATCATAACGCCAGTTTCCAAGCTGAGTTTTTGCAAAGGCATCTTTCGACTGCCCATGAAGAGATTTCATATTCAATTCTGAGTAAACTTTTTCATTATCAAATTCCTTTGGTAGGTATAATGAAATAGCTCCACCTTCAGCGGTGGTAAGATTTTTCACTGCATGAAATGAAAATACTGTAACATCAGCGAGAACACCAGTTTTTTTGCCATTTAAAACCGCACCCAAAGAATGGGCAGCATCCGACAATACCAAAATTCG
>MNXP01000028.1 GCA_001872625.1 Bacteroidetes bacterium CG2_30_33_31 | reverse complement strand
CTGCAGCCATCAATGTAGGATATGTTAGCAAACCCGCATTAATATTATCAGGTTGGGTTCTTACTTTATCTTTGAAGGAGGTAACACGCTCTAATTCTCCAAGATAAGCATTCATATTTAACAAAAGATATAGCTCTGTTGTTTCTGGCAAATCACTTTGAATATATAAAATAGATTTTTCAGGATCCAGTCCAGACGCAAGATATTCTACTAAAATTTGTTTAACATTCCCATGTAAATCCTTCGGAGTTGGATGTGTGGTCAATGAATGATAATCTGCAATAAAAAAATAACAGAGGTAATTTTCCTGCATTTTTAAAAAATTTTTAACCGCACCAAAATAGTTTCCTAAGTGCAAATTTCCTGTTGGCCTTATGCCGCTAACAACTGTTTCCATGCTGCAAAAGTAAATAATTTAAAATTAAAATTTGAAGGCTATTTTTTTTATTTTAATTTCAATGAGTTATTGTGGTTACTTGCTTTTTTCTATATCTTCATATTTCTAATCTAATATTTGTTCAATTAAATTTTGATATAAAAAAACTGCCTCATTTAGAGGCAGTTCCTATCCAAATAAACTTATCCAACCAATAGATAATGTTTTAAAAAATGATTTTGTTTCTACTAAAATTGCAATCTTATATATTGAATTTTATTTTTTTGTGGGACTGACTACAGAAAAAACTTTTGAAAAGAAAATATGATTTTCGGTAATTGAAAACCACTGTTCATTTTTTGAAGTGATACAAAATACCAATTTCAAGTATTTTGAATTACCATCGATAAATAAATGAACCAAAAATGTTATTGGGATAACATGAATATTGACAGTTTAGCAAATAAATAGTTGCATTAACAATGTATTATATTTAGATTTAGTAAATATATTTTGTTTATTCATTGATTATAAGTATTATAACTAATAAAGTAGATTTTAATTGTAAAAAAATTTAAAGTAATTTTAATTATTTAGGCTCAATAAATTTTGTTAAAATTAGTCCAGCGCAGTAGTTTTTACATACTTTTGTTTGCTCTTTTTTTTTGAAAATCGAGGCAATTTTAATGTGTATTTATTAATGTGAACTTTATGATTGATGAAAATGTAAATAAAAATTTGTTTGCAGCATTTCCTCCAATTTCAAAAGAGGAATGGATAGAGAGGATAAATATGGATTTATCTGGGGCAGACTTTGAAAAAAAAATGCTCTGGCACTTCGAAGAAGGTCTTGATATTCAGCCGTTTTATGTAGCAGAAGAAGAAAAGGAAAATTTTTATATAGGTAGAAATCAATCAAATAACGATTGGGAAATTAGAGAAGAATTTGATTTTTCTGAAATCAGCAGTGTTAAGGAAGCAATTCATAGAGGTGCAGAATCTGTAGTTATTAAAGGATTTAATCTTGAAGATAATCAAAGTGCCGCAGTACTTTTTGATAATATTGACCTGAATAAAATTCCGACTCATTTTACCTCGGTTTACTCTTTTCCAAAGTTACTTACTAAATTAAAAAAGGAATCAGAGTTGCGTTCGTTAACTTTAACCGACTTCAAGGGCTCCTTCGATTTTGATTATTATAGTTATTATCTTTTTAGAAAAGAATTTTATCATTCATTTGAAGCTAATAGGCGTGAATTGATGGTTTTGCTGGAAAAATCGGTTAAGCTTCTGCCGAAATTTAAAGTTATAAATATTAACGCCAAGCATTACCACAATAGCGGTGCAACAATGGCACAAGAAATCGCTTTTTCTTTAGCACATGGTGCCGAATACTTGACTGACTGTACTGATCAAGGTATGCTTCTCCAAAATATTTTGCCTCGTATGCAATTTACTTTTGCCACAGGAAGCTCCTATTTTATGGAAATAGCAAAATATAGAGCGGCAAGATTCCTTTGGGACAAAATTGTAAAAAAATTTGGAAAAGTTAACAAGAAAAATAGCGAAATGTATATTCATTCTGTTTCATCTTCTTGGAATAAAACAACTTATGATTCCTATTTGAATATTTTAAGAACTACCACCGAGTCAATGGCGGCAGTCATCGGAGGTAGCAATGCAATTACTGTCTCTACTTATGATTCTTCCTATAAAAGATCTTCGGAATTTGGCAAGAGAGTAGCTAAAAACCAACAGATTATACTAAAAGAAGAAGTTAAATTAAACAAAGTAATAGATCCTTCCAAAGGCTCCTATTATATCGAATCTGCCACCCATAAATTAATTGATTCGGCATGGGACATATTTCTTAAAATAAGCAATATGGGTGGTTTTAGAGCTGCACTTGAAAATGATTTTATTTTCGATGAAATTGAAAAATCCGCTGCAAAAAAAAATATGGAAATTGCCATGCGTAAAATTAATATTCTCGGCGTAAATCAATTTCCAAACCTTGAAGAAAGAAAAATTGAAGAAGTTAATTTCGATATTCGACCTACAAAAGCTGGTTTAAAAGTCTATAGAGGCGCACAAGCTTTTGAGGATATCCGCTTGAGAACTGAAAAATTTGCCTTGCAAAATAATTATACCCCAAAAGTTTTTTTACTCACTTTTGGCGATATAAATTTAAGCAAAATAAGAGCAAATTTTGCTATTAATTATTTTGGTTGTGCTGGTTTTCAAGTGATTGATAATAATTGCTTTGCCTCTGTTAAACAAGGATTAAAAGATGCTAAAAAGTCAAAACCAGATTTGTTGGTTGTTTGCAGTTCTGATGTAGAATATGTGGGTATTGTTAAGGAAATCTCTGCCTCAAAAGAATTTGATTTAGACAAAATTATAATTGCAGGCTATTCAAAAGATTTTGCTGAAGAAATTAAAAATTTGGGTATCAATAAATTCATTCACAGTCGTTCAAATATTTTGGACGAATTAAAATCCTATCAAAAAATGTTGAGTATTAAATAAATAATTATGCGACCACATTATACCAAAGAAGATATTTTTGTTAGGCAAAAGCCAGAAGAGTCTTCCATCGAAAATATTGAAAACAATATAGAAACTGCTGAAAAAATCAACATAAAATCGCAATATTCGAAAAAAGATATTGAAGGTTTAAAGCATTTAAAATATGCTGCTGGCTTTCCACCATTTCTTAGTGGACCTTATTCAAGCATGTTTGTTACTCGACCATGGACGATAAGGCAATATGCAGGCTACAGCACCGCCGAAGAATCTAATGCTTTTTATAGAAGGAATCTTTCTGCTGGGCAAAAAGGTCTTTCAGTGGCCTTTGATTTGGCTACTCATAGAGGCTATGATTCAGATCATGAGCGTGTTATGGGAGATATAGGGAAAGCTGGCGTTGCCATTGATTCCATTTTGGATATGAAAATCTTATTTGATGAAATTCCTTTGGATAAAATGTCTGTTTCTATGACAATGAATGGAGCGGTTTTACCCATCTTGGCATTTTATATTATAGCTGCCGAAGAGCAAGGTGTTAATCTGAATCAGCTAACTGGCACTATTCAAAATGATATTCTTAAAGAATTTATGGTTCGCAATACATATATCTATCCACCAGAAGTTTCGATGAGGATAATTTCAGACATTTTTAAATATACTTCTGAAAATATGCCAAAGTTTAATTCTATTTCCATAAGTGGATATCATATTCAGGAAGCTGGAGGCACTGCCGATATTGAATTGGCTTACACTCTTGCCGATGGACTTGAGTATCTGAAGGCAGGAATTAAAGCTGGATTAGATATCGACGATTTTGCTCCTCGATTAAGTTTCTTTTGGGGAATTGGTATGAATCATTTTATGGAAATAGCCAAACTGCGTGCTGGCAGAATGTTATGGGCAAAAATTGTAAAAGAATTTAATCCAAAAAATGAAAAATCTATGGCTTTACGCGCTCACTGCCAAACTTCGGGATGGAGTTTGACTGAGCAAGATCCATACAACAATATTACAAGAACTTGCGTTGAGGCACTGGCTGCAGTGCTTGGCCATACTCAATCTCTACATACCAATGCTCTTGATGAAGCAATAGCATTGCCAACAGATTTTTCTGCAAGAATTGCTCGTAATACTCAATTATATATTCAACAGGAAACAGATGTCTGTCGCGCTATAGACCCATGGTCAGGAAGTTTTTATGTTGAAAGCCTTACAAATCAATTGGTAAATAAAGCATGGGAGCATATACAAGAGATTGAGTCTCTGGGTGGTATGGCAAAGGCTATAGAAACTGGAATTCCAAAAATGCGAATTGAAGAAGCAGCGGCGAGGAAGCAAGCAAGAATTGATACTGGAAAGGAAATTATTGTGGGAGTAAATAAATATAAGTTAAATAAGGAAGATCCCATAGAAATTTTGGAAGTTGATAATACTGCCGTGCGCGAATCACAATTATTAAGACTCAAAATTCTGAAAAATAATCGTAATAAATCGGAAGTAGATGAAGCCTTAGAAAAAATTACTTTAGCTGCACAAACTGGTGAAGGAAATTTATTAGCTTTGTCCATTGATGCTGCTCGTAAAAGAGCTTCACTTGGTGAGATTTCTTATGCAATTGAAAAAGTTAAAGGAAGGTATAAAGCTGTGATAAGATCAATATCGGGAGTATATTCGGCGGAGTCGAAAGACGATGGTAAATTTGACGAGGCTGTGAAATTGGCAGATAAATTTGCCGCCATGGAAGGACGCAGACCGCGAATTATGATTGCCAAAATGGGTCAAGATGGGCACGACCGCGGGGCAAAAGTTGTGGCTACGGGATACGCTGATATAGGTTTTGATGTAGATATTGGCCCATTATTCCAAACTCCTGCCGAATCGGCTCGCCAAGCTGTCGAAAATGATGTTCATATTCTTGGAGTTAGTAGCCTCGCTGCTGGCCATAAAACCCTTGTACCTCAGCTTATTGAGGAACTAAAAAAGCAAGGACGTCCTGATATTATGGTGATTGTGGGTGGTGTGATTCCTCATCAAGATTATCAATTTTTATATGATGCTGGCGCAATTGCTATTTTTGGTCCAGGCACAAAAATTGCCGAAGCAGCAATTCAAATGCTAAATATTTTGATTGATAGCCGAATATAAGTTGCAAAAAAGACAAAAAAATAGCTTCCTAAATTTTGGGAAGCTATTTTTATTAAACGATTATTATATTCTAAATCATTTTCAAAGGATCAACCCATTCATCGAATTCTTCTGCGGTTAGCAGTCCAGAAGCAAGAGCCGATTCACGAAGTGTAATTCCTTCATTATGAGCTTTCTTTGCAATTTTTGCAGCATTCTCATATCCTATATGAGTATTTAATGCTGTAACCAACATCAAAGACGTATTTAAAAAATGTTCAATTTTTGGATAATTTGGTTCAATACCAATTGCCAAATTATCATTAAAAGAAACACAAGCGTCACCTAATAATTTTGCCGATTCCAAAACATTGTGAATCATTACTGGCATAAAAACATTCAATTGAAAATGGCCGTTCATTCCGCCCATATTTACAGTAACGTCGTTGCCTAAAACTTGACAGCAAACCATGGTAAGAGCTTCAGCCTGAGTAGGGTTTACTTTTCCAGGCATGATAGACGAGCCAGGTTCATTAGAAGGAATTATCAACTCTCCAATTCCACAGCGTGGGCCAGAAGCAAGCAATCGAATATTCTGAGCTATATGGAATAGACTAACAGCCAATGTTTTAAGAGCTCCTGAGGCTTCCACTAAAGCATCATGAGCCGATAATGATTCAAATTTATTCGGAGCTGTGATAAATGGAAAACCAGAGAGTTCTGCAATTTTCGCCGCAACTTTTATATCATAATCTTTGGGTGTGTTTAAACCTGTGCCGACAGCTGTTCCACCTAAGGCCAACTCGCGCAAATGCTCTAAAGTATTAGTTATTGCTTTAATTCCATGGTCGAGTTGGGAAACATAGCCCGAAATTTCGTGACCAACTGTTAAGGGAGTTGCATCCATTAAATGGGTACGGCCAGTTTTAGCAACATTCATAAACTCTTCCGACTTTGAATGTAGAGTGTCGCGAAGTTTTTTTACCCCAGGAATTGTAATCTCTGTAATCGTCTTATATGCAGCAATATGCATCGCTGTTGGAAATGTATCATTTGAAGATTGCGATTTATTTACATCGTCATTTGGATGAATAAATTTTGTTTTGTCATTTAATGAGCCTCCGTGCAATACATGAGCTCTATTGGCGATTACCTCATTGGAATTCATGTTTGATTGAGTTCCAGAGCCAGTTTGCCATATCACCAATGGAAAATTGTCATCGAGTTTTCCGTCATAAATTTCATCACAAACCTTAGCTATAAGGTTCGCTTTTTCTTTAGGCAATACTCCTAATTCACAGTTTGTCAAAGCTGCAGCTTTTTTTAATATTGAAAATGCTTTGATAATTTCATTTGGCATCGATGCAGATGGTCCAATAAGAAAATTGGTTTTTGATCTTTGAGTCTGCGCGCCCCAATATTTGTCAGCGGGTACCTTCACATCTCCCATTGTGTCATGTTCTATTCTATATTCCATTTTTTAAAATTTTTTAGTTAGTATATTTTACTTGATTAAATCGTCGAGATTTTCTGGTGGATTTGCCAAAACAGCTTTGTATCCGTGAACGATAATTGGTCGTTGTAGAAGTTTCAAATTTTTAGATATTATGCTTACCCATTCATCATCGGAGAAGCTTTTTCCCTTGTAGTTATTTTTAAAATCGGATTCTTGCTTCCTTACCATTTCTAAAGGTTTTTTGTCAAGCATGACAAAAATTTTTTTGAGCTCTTCAGGAGATATCCCATCAACGAGATATTTTTTAATCTGGAAATTTAAACCTTTATTTTCCAAGTATTTAAGTCCTTCGCGACTTTTTTTACACTGAGGATTGTGATAAATTTGATACATAATTAAATTTAATATTTGCTCAAAATTTTCATTAAATTTTGATGTCGTAAAAGTATTAAAAACACTTCAGATAGGAAAGAAAAAATTGATTTTAAAAAAAATTATTTCATTAATATCAATTTAAAGAATTTCTTTTATTTGAATCAGATTTTCAAGTTCATAAGTTGCTTTGCATAAATTTGTAGATTTATCATAATTCATCCACAAACTATCTATCCCAGAGCGAATTGCTCCAAGAATATCAACATCAGGATCGTCGCCGATCATCAGCGACTGCGAAGCTATGGCGTTGGCTTTTTTCAGAGATATTTCAAAAATTTCGGTAGATGGTTTATTGTAGCCAACTTCTTCAGAAATAATTATTTCATGAAAATATTTACTTAAGTTGGCATTTCTCAATTTTATATATTGAACTTCTGGAAAACCATTGGTGATAATGTGTAAAAGGTAGTTTTTCGATTTTAAATATTCAAGGATTTCAATTGCGTTTGGGAATAGATGGGTTTTTGTTGGACTAATTTTCACATAGTCGTTTGCAATTTTGCTTGCAAGTTTTTTATCGTCAATATTGTATTCTTTTAGAGTAAGATAAAATCGTTCAATATTTAAAAAATCTTTCATTATCAATCCATTACGATATTTTTCCCATAAGTCAGAATTGATTTTTTGATATTTTTCGAAGAGCTCATTCAAGTTATTTATTCCAATTTTTTTTAAATTATATTTCAAATAAATGTCCATAAAAGTTTCTTTGGAATTTCTTTCAAAATCCCACAGAGTGCGGTCGAGGTCAAAAAAAATATGTTTATATTTCGTCATTTCACAATAAATTTATAGCTGCGAAAATAGAATAATTATAATGATTCAATGGGCAAACTTGGATTTATTTTAGAGAAATAGCTCATAAAAAATATCAAACTCAAAATATAAATCATAAAATATCAAAGTCGAAAGTCTGTATCTTTGTCGAAGAGATTTAATTTATGAAAATTAAAATTGATAATAATTCGGGTTTTTGTTTTGGTGTAGTAAATGCCATTGAAACGGCTGAAAGATATTTGGAAAACCATAGTGAGTTGTATTGCTTAGGTGATATAGTGCATAATAATATGGAAGTTGAACGCTTGCAAAAAATGGGACTTAAGACCATAACTCACAGCGACTTAAACAATATGAAAGATGCCACAGTTTTGCTTCGCGCTCATGGTGAGCCTCCTTCTACTTATAAAATCGCAATGCAAAATAACATCAAATTGGTTGATGCCTCGTGCCCAGTAGTTTTGCGATTGCAGAATAGAGTTTTCAATGGTTATAATTTGATGAAAGAACTAAATGGTCAGGTTGTGATTTATGGCAAAGAAGGTCATGCTGAAGTACTTGGGCTGGCAGGACAGACAAAAGATGAGGCAATAATTATTGGATCGGAGGCTGATTTAGATAAAATTGATTTTCATAAACCTATAGAATTATATTCGCAAACTACCAAAGGGAAAGAAGGATTTGCGAGCATAATAAAGGCAATTGAGAGAAAAATTGAGGAAACAGGGAATAATACTGAATTTCTTGTAAACGACACTTTATGCGGTGCGGTTTCCAATAGAGCTCCACATTTGCGCGAGTTTGCCAAGCAAAATGATGTAATAATTTTTGTAAGTGGTGAGAAAAGTTCTAACGGAAAATATCTTTTTGGAGTGTGCAAAGAAAATAATGAAAACTCATATTTTATTTCAACCATCGAACAATTGAAGTCAAATTGGTTTAAAAATGATGTGCTTACTGTTGGCATTTGTGGTGCAACTTCAACTCCAATGTGGCTTATGGAAGAGGCAGCAGGAGCAATTAAAAAATTCTCCGAATTGAATAAAATTTGAAAAGTTACCTGATTTTTCATTATTCACATTTTCTAAATCATCCAAAATTCTAAGGCTAAAATAATTAGCTTTGCAGCCGAATTTAAAGACTTCTTTTATGAAATTTATTTTTTCTAAAATACTGATATTCACATTTATAATCCTCTCATTCGATGCTTTCGCTGGTTGGCATATTGTAAAAAGTACAACTAAAAATGGCTTACAAAATGAAGAAAATATTTGGATTAATGATTCTATAATTAAATATTCTTTTGCCAACTATTCAATTATTATTGATACCAAATTGGAAAATATTATTTATGAAAGTAATAATATAAGAGCCTATTGGTCAGGAAGTTTTAAAGAATTTTATGAGGGATTATCACAAATTACTCCAACAATTAGCTCGAAGAAAGTTCAAAAGAAAATGCCAAAAATTTCTATTGAAATTTTAAAGTCTGACGAACAGAAGCAAGAAATTATTTTAGGTAGTAAATGTCAGAAATATCTGGTTTTAAAAGAAGGCAAAAAAGTAGAAGAATTTTACTTTACCGACAGCCTTAAATTATTTAATACTCTCGACATAAATAAAATTCAAGAAATAATTGCCTCAATTTCGATTTTTTTTGATGACCCCTTAAATTATCAATCCTCAGAGGCATATAAGTATTTTATCTATAATGGATTAATTATGAAATCTACTAATGAATTTAATTCGACAGAAGGAGATTATGTTAATGAAGTTTTGCTTTATGAGTCTATTGATATTGAGCCAAGAATTTTTGAAAAGACGAAATCATATATACTTTTGAGTATTGGCGAAATAATACAAGCTCAGCAGCAAATTACAAAAGAAGAAAATGAAAGGAATAAATTTTAATGTATAGCATACAAAACATATCAATAAATTTTTCGGGCAACGAACTTTTTCGCAATATAAACTTCCTAATAAATGAAAAAGATAGGATAGGCCTTGTTGGGAAAAATGGAGCTGGCAAAACAAGTTTGCTAAGGGTTATCACTGGTGAAATGAAGCCCGACAGTGGGCAGGTGATTATTCCACAAGACAAGACTTTTGGATATTTGCCTCAAGAGATGGCATTTGAAGATACAAAATCCATTTTAGATGAAGCTCTTTCAGCATTTGAGGAGAATAACCGACTGGAATTGGAGTTGGAAAATCTCAATAATTATTTTGTAAGCAGCACCGATTATGAATCAACTGAATATTACAAAAAGCTTGATAGACTGCATCATATTAACGAAAGACTTCTGATTTTGAATGCTGGAAGCAGTGAAGGTGAAGCAGAAAAAGTTTTGTTGGGATTAGGATTTGAAAGATCCAATTTTCAAAATCCCACTTCCTCATTAAGTGGTGGCTGGAGAATGCGCGTGGAATTGGCAAAAATTATTCTTAAAAAGCCAGAATTATTATTGCTCGATGAACCTACCAATCATCTTGATATTGAATCTATTCAATGGCTCGAAAGCTTCTTGTCTGCTTATCCAGGCGCCATAGTTTTAATTTCACATGATAGAAGTTTTTTGGATAATATAACAAATAGAACAGTGGAAATTAGCTTGGGAAGAATAAGAGATTATAAATTTGCATACTCAAAATATGTCGAAGTCAGGCAAGCTGAACTCGACCAAAATCAATCAGAATTCACTAATCAACAGAAAAAAATTAAGGAAATTGAAGATTTTATTGATAGATTTCGCTACAAAGCTACAAAGGCAAAACAAGTGCAATCGAGAATAAAAATGCTTGGTAAAATGGACAAAGTGGAGCTTGAATTAACCGATAAATCTGCCATGCATTTCCGCTTCCCACCAGCACCACCATCAGGAAAAATTTCTTTGGAGATAAAAAATTACTCTAAGAAATATGGTGATAAAACCGTCCTTAAAAATGTCGATTTGGTTATTTTAAAAAATGAATTTATAGCTTTTGTAGGCAAAAATGGTGAAGGTAAATCTACTTTAGTGAAGTCAATTGTGAATCAAATTGAATTTGAAGGTGAGATAAAAAAAGGTTTTAATGTGGAGATTGGTTATTACGGTCAGAACCAAACTGATTTACTTGACCTTAATCTAACGGTTTTTGAAACTATCGACGATATTGCCGTGGGCGATATAAGAAAAAATATAAGAGCAATTCTTGGTAGCTTTCTTTTTGGCGAAAATGATATGGATAAAAGAGTGAAAGTGCTCAGCGGAGGTGAAAAGGCGCGTCTGGCTCTTGCAAAACTTTTACTCAAACCAGTGAATTTGCTCATACTCGATGAACCAACAAATCACCTCGACATGATTTCGAAAGATATATTGAAAAGTGCTCTTCTTCAGTACACTGGCACATTAATTTTGGTTTCGCACGATAGAGATTTTTTAAGTGGATTGAGCGATAAAACTTACGAATTTCGACATAGCGGTTTGATTGAATATCTTGGCGGAATAGATTTATTTCTTGAAAAACGTTCGTTGGAAAATTTGAAATTATTGGAGAGCACTAATAAATCTGCTCAACAAAATATCATCAAAAATTCGACAAGCAAACTTAGCTATCAGGAGAAAAAAGATGCCGATAGAATTAAAAGAAAAGTAGCTAAAGATATTGAAAGGTCGGAAGCTAAAATAGCCTCTATTGAAGAGAAAATGGCTCTGACTAATAAGATGTTGGCGAATCCTGATGGAAATAATATTGATTTGAATTCATCAAAAATTTACGAAGATTATAAAATATTGGAAAAAGAATTTGAGATTGAGATGGAGAAATGGGAAAATCTTCATGAACAATTTGAAAAAATTAACCAAGAATAGACAAATATATTTAGACTATAATAAGATTTACTTAACTTTGTTGCTTGACTATAATAGCCAACCTTTTATTTAATCTATTGATAATTAATTATAAAACTATATAAATATTATGAAGAGAGCCGAAATTACCACTGCAAAAGGAGTAATGAAAGTAAATTTTTACGAAAAAGACGCCCCAAATACTGTTGCCAATTTCGTGAAATTAGCAAGTGAAGGATTCTATGATGGATTAGCATTTCATAGAGTGATTCCAAATTTTGTAATACAAGGTGGTTGCCCTTTATCGAAAGATATGAGCAATCCTAGAGTTGGAACTGGAGGACCAGGGTATAGCATTAAATGTGAGTTAAATGGTGATAATCAATACCACGATCGCGGTGTGCTTTCTATGGCTCATGCTGGTCGCGACACTGGTGGATCGCAGTTTTTTGTATGTCATAGCCGTCAGAATACTGCCCATTTAGATGGTCAACATACTTGCTTCGGCAAAGTATATGAAGGTTTAGAAGTGATAGACGAAATTCGTGCTGGAGATAAAATTGAGTCAATAAAAATTATAGAAGAATAGGAGGAAAAAGATGGATATTAGTGGAAAATTAGTAGAAATATTAGCTGAGCAAAGTGGCCAAGGCAAGAATGGAACCTGGGTAAAAACATCATTCATTTTAGAAACACAAGAACAATACCCTAGAAAAGTTTGTATCGACGCTTGGGGTGATAAAGTTGATGATGTGAGAGCCCTAAAAATTGATGATACCGTTAAAGTTGATTTCGATGTGGAATCGCGAGAGTACAATGGTAGATGGTACACTAATATTAAAGCTTGGAAGATTGCAAAACAGTCTGGTGATGCATCAGGAAATGGGAAAAATCCACCTTTACCAACTATTGAAGATTCAGAGAGTATGTCCTCTGAACCAACAGACGACTTGCCTTTTTAGAGTTTTGCTTTCAAATTAGCATAAACAAAAATCCAGAAATTTTATAATTAAAATTTCTGGATTTTTGTTTTGATTTTTACCATCTAATCAATAGATATCTATTGGATTGCAATCTATCCGATAGACATGGTATTCATTTTTATTGTTTGAAATATTCTCTCATTCTATCGAAAAAACTTTTATCATGAGCAGTAGGAGCAGGCTCAAAATTTTTCGACATTGCCAATTTGTTCAAAATAATAGTCTCTTCATTTGTAAGATTTTGTGGTGTCCAAATATTTATGCTCACCAACAAATCTCCAAGTCCATGATAATCGATGCTTGGCAATCCTTTCCCTTTCAAACGAAACACTTTTCCTGCTTGAGTTCCTGCTGGTATTTTAATTTTTGCCTTTCCATCAATGGTCGGAACTTCGATTGTTGTCCCAATAGCTGCCTCTGGAAAAGAAATATATTTTGTGAATTGTAAATCTTGGCGGTCTCTAACGAGCTCTTCATCAGCAATTTCTTCTATTAGAACAATTAAATCTCCATTAATGCCGCCCCGCGCAGCCGCATTACCTTTTCCACTTACAGAAAGTTGCATTCCTTCTTCAACACCTGCTGGAATTTTTATTGAAATAACCTCCTCGCCATGTACGATTCCATTCCCATGACATGATGTGCATTTGTGAGTTATCGATTGCCCTTCACCACCGCAAGATGGGCAGGTTGATGCAGTTTGCATTTGACCAAGAAAGGTTTGCTGAATACGTGTAACTTGACCTGAACCTCCACAAGTAGAACAAGTTGAGTAAGATGAGCCATGTTCCGCGCCAGTACCATTGCACGAGTTGCAAGCTACATATTTTGAGACTTTTACTTTTTTCTCCACGCCATTAGCAATTTCGCGCAAGTCAAGCTTTACTTTTATTCTAATATTTGAGCCTTTGTTAACTCTTCTTCTGCCTCCTCTGGATGAACCGCTATTAAAACCAAATCCTCCAAAAATATCGCCGAATTGACTAAATATATCATCCATAGACATATTATGACCGCCAAAACCTTGACCGGCGGAGCCATCAACGCCAGAATGTCCATACTGATCATAACGATGACGCTTGTCGTTATCGCTTAGAACTTCATAGGCTTCGGCGGCTTCCTTAAATTTTTCTTCCGCCGCCTTGTTGTCTGGGTTTTTATCTGGGTGAAATTGGATTGCTTTTTTCCTGTAAGCTTTCTTAATCTCTGCTTCATCAGCCGTTTTACTAACTCCAAGTATTTCGTAATAATCTCTTTTTGACACCTTATTTCTCCTTATTTTTTATTCACCAATTACTACTTTAGCATATCTAATTACTTTCCCATTAAGCTTATAACCTTTTTCAATCACATCAACAACCTTATTTTTTAAAGCTTCCGTTGGAGCTGGAATTTTTGTAATTGCTTCATGAAAATCTGTGTTAAAATCTACATCTTTTTCAGAGATTGGTTCTACACCTTGAGATATAATGCTATTAATAAACTTGTTGTAAATCAATTCCATACCTTCTTTATGAGCGGCTGCACTTTGACTTTCGTCAATAGATTTTAGGGCTCTTTCAAAGTCATCTGCGATGGGCAAAAGTGCAATAATTGTACTCTCAGCTGCAGTCTTATATAGTTCGGATTTCTCTTTGATAGTGCGTTTTCGGTAATTATCAAATTCAGAATATAAGCGCAAAAACTTATCATTAAGTTCTGCATTCTGAATTTTTATTTTTTCAATTTCGCCTTTCAATTCATCTTCTTTTTTCTTAGCTTTCAATGCTTTGCGCTTTGCCGCTCCTTTTAGGTTTTTGATGTCATCTTCACTTTCTGACATTTCATTATAACCGTTTTTATTTTGAGTTTCCGAATTATTGGCAGTATTTTGATTTATATCTTCTTTTTCAACGAAATCTTTTTCTTTTTCGTTCATGACTTTATATTTATAGATTGTGTAAAATTATGAATATCAATAAAATAAGATTAGGCTGTAAAAATAGCCTAATCGTGAGCTTGCATTACAATTCTTTTGCCATCTGATGTTTCATAGACAAATTGGCATAATAAGGATTTGGCAACAGAGAAATTTTAGTCCAATCATAATTTGATTATTGTCTGATAATATTAGCTCCTAAAGCTCTAAGTCTTTCATCAATATTTTCATATCCGCGGTCAATTTGCTCAATATTATTTATATAGCTTGTGCCTTGTGCTGAAAGTGCAGCGATAAGCAAGGCAACGCCTGCTCTAATATCGGGTGAAGTCATTTGAATACCTCGCAGTGGCATTTGCCTATTTAAACCTATGACAGTGGCGCGATGAGGGTCGCATAGAATTATTTGAGCTCCCATATCAATAAGTTTATCGACAAAAAATAAGCGGCTTTCAAACATTTTCTGATGAATAAGAACTGAACCTTTTGCTTGCGCTGCAACTACAAGAGCAATTGAAATTAAGTCGGGAGTAAATCCAGGCCAAGGAGAGTCGGCAATAGTCATAATTGAGCCATCGATAAAAGTCTCTATACAATATTCATCCATGCTAGGAATGTAAATATCATTATTTCTTCTTTCGACGGTAATTCCCATTCTTCTAAAAACTTGCGGAATTATTCCCAGCTCCTTATAATCAACATCTTTAATTGTTAATTCTGATTGCGTCATTGCAGCCATTCCAATAAAACTTCCGACTTCAATCATATCGGCTAATAAACGATGTTTTGTGCCGTGAAGCGTAGATACTCCTTGAATTATCAATAAGTTGGAACCAACGCCACTAATTTTAGCTCCCATAGAATTGAGCATACGGCAAAGCTGAACAATATATGGTTCACAAGCGGCATTGAATAGAGTTGTTTCGCCTTGCGCAAGAGCTGCGGCCATTACTATATTTGCAGTGCCAGTAACGGAAGCTTCATCTAATAACATATAGGTTCCCTTAAGGTCGTCTCCTTTTATTTCGTAAAATCTTTCGTCAGGATTATAAGTAAATTTAGCTCCAAGTTTTTCTAAACCAATAAAATGAGTATCAAGTCGTCGGCGTCCAATTTTATCACCTCCAGGTTGGGGCAAATATGCTTTTCCAAAACGGCCTAAAAGTGGACCCAGAATCATAACGCTTCCTCTAAGACCCCCTGCTTTTGTTTTAAAATCTTCGGTAATTAAATAGTCTAAGTCAATATTTTTTGCTTGAAACGAATAAGTATCATAATTAATCTTAGTAACGGATACTCCCATATCTTGCAGCAAATCAATAAGTTTATTGACGTCTCTAATATTTGGAACTTTGCTGATTTCCACTATTTCAGATGTTAGCAACACCGCAGAAATCACCTGCAAGGCCTCATTTTTAGCTCCTTGTGGAGTTATTTCACCTGATAATTTATGCCCGCCTTCAATTACAAAAGTTCCCATATTTTGGATTTAAAATTCTTCTTGAAAGTAGCCAATATTAACATTATAACTAAAGTTCAATTAGTTAAATTTATCAACTAATAGATGTTAATGAATGTCTATGGTGGAAATTAATATAAGTTTTTGATAATTTAATTTTCTTTGTTGTCAGGGCAAGGAATATTAAATCGAGCGCCAAAAAGAGCATTTATTTGATAAAAGAAGAAATGTTGACTTGCTTTATCGGAGGTTGAACTTGTGGTGCGTATGTCGGGCATATTAATAAATCCAGTTTTAAACTCAGACTGAATGAAGAAATATTTATATAATTCGATATTAACTCCAACCACGGCACCTATTCCAAAACCTGCAAGATGAAATTGATCATAGCGAGGATTATTCATTAATGTTGTATTGGTTCGAGGTATCAACATTCCAATTCCAATTCCATCGGTAATGTTAAATTTTATGTTTTTATAATTATATACTTCATCAAATCTTCTAAATTCAACATTTGCATAATTTAATCCATCGGTATGTTCAAATTTGAGAAAGTTCTCAGTTAACTGTATGTTTTCGCCAGAATATTTGCCATCGAAACTTGTTCCATTGTTTATATTTCCTTTTATTCCAACACTTTGGAGCGGTAGCATGACGTATTTCATGTGGTCAATTCCAATAGAAAAATTGTAATGTTCATTTAAAAAATAACCCAATCTGAAATTGTATTGCGGAATTGTTAATCGAGTTGGGTTGAAATATGTATCAAAGTCAAATTTTGATGGTCTATCGTTGGCAATCATATTGTAAAGAGTAAAATTATAATTACTTCCACTAAAATTAATATCAGATTTGCTATACTTTTCCCAGTTCCAACCCCAATAAAAATACATGCTTCCTTTTCGATTAATTTTTTGATTTTCGGAGGTATTCTGGCCTATACTTGCTGTGGCAAATAACATGGAGATTAAGAAAAAGAGGACATTTTTCATTCAATGATATTTTTGTTGAAATTAAGTTAATGCATAATGCTGCAAAAATAATTTTTTTATTACCAAAGTGCGTTTTAAATTTGCTTTAAAATTTAAAATAACAAACGGAATTTGCTCAGCTATTTTCTGAAAAGAAAATTTTAAACAAGTTTTACATAGGCAAAAATTAATTCGCTATTGTCATTTGCGAAAACTTTAATTTTATTAGATGTTAAGTTATTCAATATTAATAAATTATTTTGTAATACATTAAATGTTTGTCTTTGCAAAGTCAGCGTAATGTTTCCAGATTTTATGAATATTAGAAGCCAATTATTGTCGGTTTCTATGTCAATATTTAAGCTTTGATTTTTCTCAATAATCTCATAAGATAATTTGCCGTCGGCTTTTTTACTTGTTATCAAATTGAAATCTTTACATTTTCCCACAGAGCTTGTTTTCCAGCCACCATCAAACTCATCTATATCAAATTTTTTCATTATTTTACTGTGATGGTTTTCGTGATTAATAAATATTTCACCATCTAAAATCATAAGTTTTCTTGAGAAACCATTTAGAGGTGTAAAATCTGATATCATTGAATTTATGCTTGCGCTGCTAATTCGAAAATCAAAATCTCTCTTCTTATATTCCGTGCCAGTTGGGTAAATAAACAATTCTCTGGTAGTTCCTCCAGACCATTGGGAAGTTTGGAAGGCTTTTTCACTTAATATATTCACATCCATTTTATAGATTTTTTAGTTTATTTCGAAGTAAAACCTTATAAATTTTTATATTTGAAATTCCATTATTGAGAAAAATCCATATTTTGTAAAATACCAACTTATTATGGAAAAATGCAATTAACTATTAATCAACTAATTTAATTTCTTTGATTACAATAAATTGAATTTTGCAAATTTAAATGATAAATTAGCTGTATTCAAAATTAATTAAAATGAAAAATATAATAAAAGTTGTTGTTATCTTACTCATTTTAAGCAGCAATATTTCAGTTGTAAATTTACAAGGAATGAGTGAACAGATGTCGCCATTTTCGGTTGAATTGTTAAGCTTTGAAGGAGTAGCAAAGCAAAAATTTAATCATATAAAATGGGCAACGGCATCCGAACAAAATTCCGAATACTTTGTGCTTTTACGCAGTTATGACAATAATAAATTTGAAAAAATATTAGTTCAAAAAGCTGATGGAAATTCCAATATTTGCAATAATTATGATTTTGACGATATAACAAATGAGAGTGGATCAATTTATTATAAATTGGAAGAGCATGATTTAAGTGGAAAGATTCATAGCTCGAAGACAATAGTTTTAACAAGGCAAAAGTCGGATATTAGCTTTTGGCAATATGATAGAAAGCTTTTAGTTAACTTAAAGAATTGCCCGAATGAAAATATTAATTTATGTTTTTATGATGATGATGGGAGGCTATTATCCACAAGTATTTTCAGTCAATCCGAAAAAAATTCGCTTGTGATAATGGATATTTCTAATTTTCCAAAAGGAGTTTATTTTGCTAATATTTATGGCAATAGCGATTTGCTATATTCAGACAAAATTGTGCTTAATAATTAATTTTCAAATATTCTAATTTTCCATAATTCTGAGCATCAAAAGCTTAAATAATTTCCTCTTAGGTATTTATAGCAAATGTGGCTAAAATATTTTGGGTTCATTAATTATTCAACCACCACTATTTTATAATTGGATTTATTGATATTTCCCTCTGTAATTTCCTGATAATAAGGTGTCGACATTATGTATATTGTTGGCTATTTTCCTAATTTGTATAATTTGTACTGGCAAAAGACCGACAAGAAAATTTTATCGAAAATAAATAAATTATTATAAGACATTTCACGAACTCCTTTTTCGGGCATAGGAAAACCAGAGCCTCTGAAACATAAATAAAATGGTTTTTGATCGTGCAGAAATGATGGTGAACATGGATTGATATAAAAAGTGAAAGATAATGAAATTTTAATTGCAAAATGCATATTTCATTGCGATTGAATTTAATTATAAGCTTTGTGATTGTATTAATTGGAATTGTAGTTTTTGAGAATGGTAAAATAGATGCAACAAAATATATAAAATTATTATTACGCTGGTAAATTGTTGTGCAAAAGAAAAAGGGTACAAAGTGATAAAAACTCTGTACCCTTTGTATTTTTTGTGTCTCCCCGGTAGGACTCGAACCTACGACCCGCTGATTAAGAGTCAGCTGCTCTACCACCTGAGCTACGAAGAGAAAATGCTTAAAAGACCATTATAATTTTGAGACGGCGAAATTAATATTTTTTTGATATTAATGATTAAAACTAAAGCATTTTATTTTAGAATCAAAATTAATGGTATTTCCGTAAATTCTATAACAAAGCAATAAATCAAAATGAATTATTTTGAGCATAAGCTTAAAGCGCATTTAATGCCATCAGCAGCGCTGGAAATGATTCCGCCAGAAAATCCACTTCCTTCTCCAACAAAATAGAGGTTATCAAAGCCAATACATTTGCCATCTTTTTCACGCGAAACTTGTAAAGGAGAAGAAGTTTTACTTTCGAAGCCCATAAGCGTTCCACTATCAAAACCTTTTAGCTGTCTGGCAAAGTCAACAAGGCCTTCTGCGATAGCATCTGTAACTATAGAAGGAAGCATATTATATAATGGAGCAGATTTGATTCCCAAAGGATAACTGCTCTTATTCAGTTTATTAGATTCTTTCTTTTTTAAATAATCACTTGCGATATTTGCTGGAATCATATAGCTGTTTGAAAAATTATAAAATTCTTCCTCGCGTTTGTCCATCCAATCAAGGATTTCAGTAGGAGTAGAGTGGTGTCCAACAAGCATATCTGGGTGAATACCAACAACACAACCTGCATTCGAAAAGTGTCCATTACGAGCAAAATAACTCATTCCATTAACAACGCTTTTTTCATTATAAGCAGCTGCTGGAACTACAATGCCTCCTGGGCACATGCAAAATGTATAAACTGGTAAACCAGATTTTGTTCTGCTTGTTAACCTATATTCTGCTGCTTTTAATCCAGAAATATTTTCTTTTCCCCATTGAGCTTTGTTAATCAAAGTTTGTTCATGCTCAATTCTATGGCCAATAGCAAAATTTTTTGTTTCAAAATTAATACCTCTTTTAATTAACATTCGATAAGTATCATAAGCAGAATGTCCAGTGGCAAGTATTACAAAATCAGCATAATATTCTATAGAATTGCAAATTATTTTTTTAATTTTCCTATTCTCAATTATTAAATCTTCAAGTTGCATATTGAACAAAAATTCGCCTCCATTTTCGAGAAATTGTTTTCTAAGATTTTCAACTACCAACTTCAAATTATCAGTTCCAACATGAGGGTGTGCTAAAAATAATATTTCAGCAGGCGCGCCAGCTTTCACATATTCTGAGAGGATAAATTGTCTTTCAGCAGAAATGTGCTTTGAGCGAGAAGTTAGTTTTCCATCTGAAAACGTACCAGCACCACCCTCACCAAAAGCATAGTTATCTTGCTCAGAAAATTTACCAGCAGTATCTAAAAGCTTAATTTCCTTAGTTCGTTTTTCCACCATGGAGCCTCTTTCTATAATAGTTACAGCGTATCCAGCTAATTGCAAGACATGTGCAGCAAAAAATCCTGCTGGTCCACTTCCAACCACTATAACTTTTTTATCCCTTTTCTTATAATTTATTTCTAATGATTTAGGCGCGAAATAGTTATCTGATTTTATTTGATTAGAAACAATATTCACGCTAAGTTGCCAATGAATATTATTTTTATTTCTAGCGTCCAAACTTTTTTTATCAATTTTTATTGAAAATTCATTGATTCCTAATTGCTTTTGAACATGCTTTCTAAGTTCATCTTCAGAATAGTTAGTTGGCAAATTTATCTGGATATACTTGTAACCCATTTTAATAAAATTTTAAAGCTTAATATTTGTTTTTAAAATGTACATCTAAATAAATACAAAAAAATAGAAAATGATTATAAGAAATCAATGTAAACTTGAAATATTACATAATTTGGAGTAATCTGGAATATATTTTATTGAAAATTAATTATGAAAGCCTACGGACCTTTTGCAATTATTAGCCAGTTAGTACCATCAGAAATGATTGTAATAAACTGATAAATTGTACTAAAATTATAAGTATTACTTCCATCAATTGTCTCAGCGCCACTGGCTGTAACTTGTATTGGGTTAGAAATATTAATAACCTTAATAGTATATATTCTTCCTTGAGATAAAGTAGCAGAAGGAAGAGAAATATTTACAGGAGATGATGACGCATTTACACCTATAACAACATCATTGGCCGTTAAAGTGTAATTTGCGCTTTTTGTGGCATAAGCCATTGCAACGGATGTATTCACTACAAATCCAGATGTGGGAGTTGTAGTTTTAACTCCTATTTCCCCAGAGCTTTTAATAACCATTCTGTCATAAGCTGGAGTTATACCACCAGATTTAAAATATAAGTCTTTTGCTGTATTTGTACCGAGTTTTAAATCTGAACTGGTAATATTACCGCCATCGAGAAAAGCTGATTTAGATGATGATAATGTTGGATCACTATTAAAAGTGAGCTCTAAATTTCCATGAGTATCATAATCAATGCTAATAATTGAGTCCGAAGTGTTTATTGGCGATCCAGATGGACCTGTTGCTCCAGTTGCTCCAGTAACTCCAGCACCGGTAGCGCCAGTGGCACCAGTAGCTCCACTTGGGCCTTTACCTCCTGCGGGACCTGTAGCTCCAGTTGCACCAGTTATTGAAGGCCCAGTTGCCCCAGTCAATCCAGTAGCGCCAGTAGCGCCGCTTGGGCCTTTACCTCCTGCAGGACCAGTAGCTCCAGTTGCACCTGTAACAGACAGACCAGTAGCGCCAGTAACTCCAGTAGGACCAGTAATTCCAGTAGCACCTGTTGACCCCGAGCCAGTTGGCCCAGTAATAGATTGACCAGTAGCGCCAGTTACACCAGTAATTCCAGTTGGACCAGTTGCTCCAGTAGCACCTTTAAGGCCTGTTGCACCAGTAATTGAAGCACCAGTAGCACCAGTAACACCAGTTGGGCCTGTTGCCCCAGTAATTCCAGTAGCACCAGTTGCTGCAGAGCCAG
>MNXP01000030.1 GCA_001872625.1 Bacteroidetes bacterium CG2_30_33_31 | reverse complement strand
GATTGGTTGAAGATTGATGAAAGATTGGTTGGAAAAGATTGGTTGGAAAAGATTGGTTGAAGATTGGTTGGAAAAGATTACATTTCCAAAGTTGATGGCAAAATCAAATGCCACTTTGGAAATGTTTATTTTATTTAAAAAGATTGGTTTATGGATGAGTGAGAGATTACTGTTGGGGTTTGTTGACTCTATTATAAAAAAATGAGGGCTGACATTTTAAAAATGTCAGCCCTTATTTTATTGAGTATTCAATTATTCTACTATAAGTTTTTTGTATTCGGTATAATTGTTTGAAACAGCTTTTATAATGTAATTTCCAGGGGCTAAGTTGGAGATATCAATATTAAAATTGTCATTTATATTTTGAAGCTGCATAATCATCATTCCATAAGAATTGAAGATTTGAATTTGAATATTTTTATTCTGAGTTGAAATACTCACAATATTTCTTGCTGGATTTGGATAAACCTTAAGTGAGTTATCCAAAGAATGAATGTTATTCAATACCATTGGCTTAAAGGATTCACTTTTACCATCAAAGTCAACTTGAGTGATTCTGTAATAAGAGATTCCTTCGAATGGTTTAGAATCTAAAATTTGGTATTTGCGTATGCTATTAGAATTTCTTGCACCTTTTAGTGTACCAATCTGCTCAAAAGATTTGCCATCTTGAGATTTTTCTACGAGGAAGTAATTATTATTTATTTCGGCTGATGTTTCCCAACTTACAAGAGCTCCGTCGTCAACAAGATTTACTTGAGCTTCTAACATAGTAATAGGGAGAGGAGCGCCATCAGGATCAATTTCTCGCCAATCTCTATCTCCACCAGCATTATTCAAATCTGGATAGCTTGTTGGAGTAGTACCATTTGTAGGATTTGTTGCAGCATCATTTACATCGTACTCATCTAATAAGCCATCGCCATCGGTATCATAAGTTCCAACATAAGCAATTTCAGCGCCGTCAATTATCATGTTTCCATTGGTATCCCAGCCTTCAATTCTATCTTCCACGCCATCTCCATCGGTTTCTAAATCCAAATAATCTGGGATTCCATTACCATCGGTATCTTCAGGAGTTAATCCATTGTTGGAGCTTCCACCGAAGGAAGCATCATTATTATCATAGTT
Source organism: Bacteroidetes bacterium CG2_30_33_31 (assembly GCA_001872625.1). Taxonomy (GTDB): domain Bacteria; phylum Bacteroidota; class Bacteroidia; order Bacteroidales; family UBA1556; genus UBA6267. The sequence goes on along the minus strand of MNXP01000030.1, from coordinate 20,951 downwards.
ATTATCAATTCCATCACCATCGGAGTCAGAACCTGATGGAGCAATATAAGCAGCAGTAGATTGAGCTTCAATAATATCAGGAATTCCATCATCATCAGAATCAATATCCAAATAGTTAGGATTTCCTTTGGCATCAGTATTTTTGAGGTTAAGGTTTGTAAGAGCATCAATAGTATTGCTCCAACCGTCGGTACCAAGAGTGCCATCAACTATTCCGTTGTTGTCGGTATCGGTAAAGCCAGCTTCTCTAACATCTAAAAGTCCATCGCCATCGGAGTCTAAGTCGAGGAAATTTTTAATTCCGTCACCATCTAAATCGCTGTTTGCAATTATGGTTCCTCCATTATTGGAATCATATTGGTCGCTTAATCCGTCGTTATCAGTATCCACATAGTTATCAGCCTTACCATCATTATTGGAATCAACGCCGCCAGCTTCAATAATATCAGGGATACCATCGTTATCAGAATCTAAATCGAGTTCGTTTATAATCCCATCTAAATCTTTATCGTAAGCATCATTAATTTTATCGGAATTTACATCAGTCCAAGCAGGTAATCCGGAGCCAGGAGTGGAATCCAAATAATTTGCAGTACCATCGCTATCACCATCGGCAAGAGGGTCATATCCACCACTTTCCACTATATCAGAATTTCCGTCGTTGTCGTCGTCAATGTCAATTATATCAGGTTTTCCGTCGCCGTCTCTGTCAGAAGCTTCTCTCCAGTCGCGGTCATTACCAGGATTATTCATATCTGGATGACTGCTTGGAGTTGAGCTATTTGTTGGGTTAATATTTGCGTCATCTATATCGTATTCATCAAGCAAACCATCATTATCGCTGTCTGTTGAGCCAACATAAGATATTTCGCTGCCATTAGTTGAGCCATTTCCATCGGTATCCCATCCTTCAACGCGGTCTGGTTTTCTGTCATTATCTGAATCTAAATCCTTATAATCTGGATTATCTGTTCCATCGGTATTAACAGGTGTTAGTCCATTGCTTGCGTTACCACCAAAGGAGGCATCATTATTATCATAATTATTGTCGATTCCATCTCCATCAGAATCAGTGCCTGAAGGAGCAATATAAGCTGCAGTAGATTGTACTTCAATATTATCGACGATGCCGTCATTATCAGCATCAATATCAAGATAGTCGGGATTACCATTTCCATCGGTATTTGGCAAATTTAAGCTTGCCAGAGCATCTACGGTATTGCTCCAGCCATCGGTGCCAAGAGTTCCATCAGCAATCCCATCATTAGTAGCATCAGTTAAACCAGCTTCTCGCACGTCTAAAATTCCATCGCCATCGGCATCTAAGTCGTAAGGATTTGGCAGACCATTAGCATCGTTATTTGCTCTTGTATAAGAATCTGGTTTACCATCACCGTTTGTGTCGTTACCAGTTATTATAAGTGCATTTACTGTGTTCTCCGCTATGCCATCATTATTTTCGTCACCATCAACAATATCTGAAAAACCATCGCCATCGGCGTCAGAGTAACCATCAAAAAGCCCGTCATTATCTGCATCGTTTCCACCAGCTTCTACTACATCTGGAATGCCGTCGTTATCGGAATCGAGGTCGAATCTGTTTTTTATACCATCACCATCGGTATCGAAATCAGCGATTAAATCACCCCCAGAACAAGGTACTGTTTGAGAATAGCTATAATTTACAATATAAACCCTTCCATTAGTATTGGTTTGCCCTATTCGTGATATGCGAATATATCTTGCTGAGGCTGTTAAAGTTCTAATTACGGCAGTACTTGTGGTACTACTGGTGGAATAATTAGTGCCTAATTTAATCCATGTAGTTCCATTAGCTGATGAGTATATTCCCATGGTTGACGTATTACCTGAAGAATTTGAAGCTAAATAGGATGTAATCGTAGCTCCTGAAGGAGCATTTACACCAAGGGCTAAGTCAATATTTCCACCATCTGAAATATTAGCATAAGTAGCAGAGCTTGCATCAGAAGCATTGTTGGGATTTGTAACAAGGTTAGATGCATGAACTAAATTAGCATATCCACTATAATTATTTGTACCACCAGTACAATTATTATCATAAGCATCGGCAATACCATTGTTATTGGCATCAGCAAAATGGTCAATACGACCATCGCCATCGCCATCTACTCCGCCAGCTTCTACCAAATCTGGTATGCCATCGTTATCATTGTCCAAATCATAAATGTCTTTTACACCATCACCATCGGTATCAGGATTAGTAATGGCTACACCACCTGAACAAGGAGCAGTAATGTCGTAGAAAATTTCATAGAATTTTGAGCTATTAGTTCTTGATTCAAATGAGATATAACTTGCATTTCCATTCAATGAAAATGTAGTATTGGTAATAGCGGTAGTATTTGTAAAAGTAGTCTGTGTTGTCCAATTAGTGCCATCAGTTGAGCGCCTAATTCTGACTTTATCTGCTGTTCCAGTATTTGCACTTTGTCTAATAGTAACACTTTGGCCTGTGGTAAGTGTGGTTGCTAAAGCTACATTAATTCTACCTTGTGTATTCCCATCAAAAAGTACTGCATAGGAAGATAAGTTATGATCAATTGCATTTCCTGGGTTTGTAACTGTACCAGCAACTGTATATGAAACTCCATAAGCAGTTGTTGTCCCACCAGTACAAGCAATATCATACTGGTCGGATATGCCATTATTGTTAGCATCGGCATAAGAATCTACAACGCCATCGTTATTGGCATCGGTTCCGCCAGCTTCGTAAATATCGTAGAATCCATCATTATCGGAATCAAGGTCTTCGCTGTTAATTATGCCATCAAGGTCAGCATCAAAATTATCGTTCACCCCATCATGATTGGCGTCAACAAAACCAGCATAACTTAGGTCAAGGTAATTTGGTATCCCATCAGCATCAGCATCATTATCAGGGTCAACTCCACCACTTTCTACCAAGTCAGAAATACCATCATTATCGTCATCGAGGTCATCATTAATACTCATACCACTTTCGTTGAGACAAGTAGGAACTGTTTTTGAAATGGGTATAGAAGCAACGTTATCAGCCCAGAACCAAGTATTTATAGTTCGAGCATTACCAAAATCATCACAAGTAATAGAAGTGGAAGATCCACCACCATTAGCGGCGGCGGCACCAGAAAGAGGAGGATTGGGTCCATTCCAGCTATGTGTTGGTCCAGTAATTCCTTCATAGTAATTAGTTCTGGAAACGCCCACAGAAGTAGTATTTTCAGCATTCTCATTACCTGTACTTCCACAGGCTGGATTTGACGCACCAACTTGGGTATCATCCCAATATAATGGTCTTGAGCCAGTATTTGGGAAAATGGAGGTAACCGAAAGGCCATTTGTATTCATTTCGGCATCGTAAATAGGAATATTGGTTCGCCCTCTATAAATATCAGCAGTAATGCTAATAGTAACTCCAGAAGTAACTGTGGCGCCAAGACCATCTAATCCATCCCAATTCATTATATTATTTCCAGAGTTTACAGCAAAATCCTCAAGCACTCTATCTGATGTACCAGATTGATAACCAGCAGTTCCATTCACATCCAACAAAATAGCCACATCTCCAGGTTTATCGATGTAGTAAGGTATAAAATATGCCCCTTCGCAGCCATAAATATTACCAGTAATAACGGGTTGACTTGCTGCCACTGCTACTTTATAAATGGAAGTATCTGGAGAATTAAGAAATACCATATAAGGATTTACAATGGTTGGAAAGTTTATTCCTGAATCTTTCGACCTTCTATCGGTTAAAAAAGTATTGGTGTTATTTACCCCTTCATAATTCATTTGAAGAGTATATCCTAATGGTTTAAAACCAGCTCCAAATGTTACTTTATTTACGGCACTATCATTAGTATAGCCATAATATGCGCCCTCAAAAGAATAATTGATGTCAGGAGTAAAAATTGTTGAATTAGGGTTGTATGTTATAAAACTCCAGGCTTGTGAATGCACTCGACCTGTATATCGCACATTAGAAGTTGTAGCTACGGTAAAATCGAAATAAGGAAAGAAAACTTCGCTATTAGTAGAAAAATCTGCTGTAGCACCAGCATCATTGCTTCTGTATATTTCTATGTAAAATTCACCATTAACAGTAGGATGATAGCTTATTGGCGTGTAACCAGTTGGCACTAATCCACCAATATTTGGCCCAGCAACAGCTTGCGTATAAGAGGAAATATAACCTGTTCCAGATGAGGGAACGGCAGTTGGTGCAACAACTTGGGTTCCACTTGGATTTAATATGCGATAATAAACATTGGTAGGAACGCCAGCTGATGGAATTCTCATGTATTTTTTTAGACCAAAATAAAAATTTTCGATATTGAAGTCTTTAATTCTAAAATAGATTCGATTAGTGGCAGAACAACCTCGGTAACTACCATAGGAATAATCAGGCTTAACTAAAAGCGCTGTTCCACTTGTGGATGTTACCATAGCTTCTTTTGTCCCTTCTGAAAAAGAGTCTTGAAAATTCAATAGTAAAAGAATAACTATAAGTAAAGTTTTGAATTGAAATAGAAATCTCATTTGAATATTTTAAAGTGCAAAATTAATAAGATAAATGGGTTTCGCACATATTAGACCAAAAGAATCGCTTATTAGATGATAATCATCATAAAATCGGTTAATAATTTTCATTTTAAAAATTTTTACAAGGCATAAATATTTATAAATCAGATATATATATGTAATAAAGTTTTCAACAACTTAAACTTAATTTTTTAAGAAATTGTTACATAATTTTATGATTTTATTTAGAATTTATTTTTTTATGGATAAGTGATAACATATTAAATAAATTGTAATAAGCAGTATATGAGTAATTTAAAACTTTGATTAAATGTTTTTTTTAATTCTAAATGTTTTTTTGAGTTTTAGTTTAGTCCTGATTTTGGAAAAAACTTCTCACTTGAGGAAAGATTGGTTGGAAAAGATTGATGGAAGATTGATGAAAGATTGATGGAAGATTGATGAAAGATTGATGAAAGATTGGTTGGAAAAAGATTGCTTAGAGATTGATGAAAGATTGGATGAAGATTGATGAAAGATTGATGAAAGATTGCTTTAAGATTGATGAAAGATTGATGAAAGATTGATGAAAGATTGATGAAAGATTGCTTTAAGATTGGTTTGAAAAAGATTGCTTAGAGATTGATGAAAGATTGGTTGGAAAAGATTGGTTGAAGATTGATGAAAGATTGGTTTGAAAAAGATTGCTTAGAGATTGATTTAAGATTGGTTGGAAGAAGATTGGTTGAAGATTGGTTTGAAAAAGATTGCTTAGAGATTGATTTAAGATTGGTTGGAAAAGATTGGTTGAAGATTGGTTTGAAAAAGATTGCTTAGAGATTGCTTAGAGATTGATGAAAGATTGGTTGAAGATTGATGAAAGATTGGTTGGAAAAGATTGGTTGAAGATTGATGAAAGATTGGTTTTATGTTCAAAATTATTACCTAAATTTGCCTAATTATTTACCGATAAAGATTACAAAATGAAGCAAATTTTATTTCTAATTTCAATGCTCATAACTTTGGGAGTGTTTGCATGGACAGCATCAAAAATCAAATCATATTTCAACTTATTAAAACCAGCATTTCCTATAAAAGATATTTCTGAGAGAATAAAACTCACTTTAAACGTTGCTTTTGGTCAATCAAAAATTCTAAGAAGACCTGTTATTGGTTTTATACATGCATTAGTATGGTGGGGTTTTATAGTTATACTTTTTGGAAGTATCGAAATGATTATCGATGGACTCTTTGGAACAGAAAGAGTGCTTTCAATTTTTGGATATTTTTATAATTTTATTATTGCTGCTGGCGACATTTTCGGATTGGTAATAGCTGTGGCTATCAGTATTTTCCTTATTCGGCGCAATATTATAAAAGTGAAAAGATTTGAAGGAATAGAGATGAAAAAAATATCACATCAAGATGCAAATATCGCTCTACTGATAATATTTTTTCTGATGATTTCATTGCTTGGAATGAACACTTTTTATCAAGTAAAAGTCATTCAACAAGGAGGCGAAATGCTTGGAATATTTCCAATTTCGCATTTTCTTGTCTCCACTTTTATTGGATTATCAGAACATACCGTCAGCATTTTGCATGAAGCAAATTGGTGGACACACATTTTATTGATTTTTCTTTTTGCTAATATTTTGCCTTATTCCAAGCATTTTCATGTGTTTATGTCGGTGCCAAATGTATTTTTAAGCAGATTAAAGCCTTTGGGATATATCGATAATATGCCAAATATTACTCAAGAAGTAAAGTTAATGATGAATCCAAATGCCATTATTTCCGAAGTTGATAATAATTCTATGGAAAGATTTGGGATGAAAGATGTGGAAGATGGAAATTGGAAAAATTACCTCGATTCTCTTGCTTGCACTCAATGTGGAAGATGTACATCAGTTTGTCCTGCAAACATTACTGGCAAGTTGCTTTCTCCACGAAAATTGATGATTGATTTTAGAGCAAGAATGAAAGAAAAAGCACCTAAGCTTGTTAAAGATAAAAACTTTGATGATAACAAATCATATTTGGGCGACTATATCAGCGAGGAAGAAATATGGGCTTGCACACTTTGTAATGCTTGTGCTCAGGAATGTCCTATCAATATGAATCATCCAAATTTGATAGTTGAGATGAGACGTTATCTTGTGATGGAACAAGCTATGGCTCCTTCTGGACTTAATGCAGTTTTTCAAAACATTGAAAACAATGGAGCGCCTTGGCAATTTGCGCAAGCCGACAGATTGAATTGGGCAAAAGATATTTATATAAAACAATAAAAAAAGATATAATGGGAAAAACGAAAATTGAAGTGCCAGTGATGGCAGATTTGTTTGCTCAAGGCAAAAAACCAGAATATCTCTTTTGGGTTGGTAGTGCTGGGGCTTTCGACGATAGATATAAAAAAGTTTCTCAAGCATTTATTAAGATTTTGCATTTTCTAAATATTGATTACGCAATATTGGGCACAGAAGAAAGCGATAGTGGTGATGTTGCAAGGCGTGCAGGAAATGAAATGCTATTTCAGATGCAAGCTTTAATGAATATTGAAACTTTGAATTCTTATGGTGTTGATAAAATAATAACCTGCGATCCTCACGATTACAACACTTTAAAAAATGAATATTGCGATTTGGGTGGAAATTATCATCTGGAACATCATTCGGAATTTCTTGATAGAATGATTTTTGAAGGCAAAATAAAATTTGGAAACAATCATTTTCAAGGCAAAGTAGTAACTTATCATGATCCTTGTTACTTAGGAAGAGCAAATAAAGTTTATGATCAGCCAAGGGAGGTTCTTAAATCTTTAGGAATAAATATTAAAGAGATGCCAAGAAACAAAAGCTTTTCGCTCTGTTGTGGTGCCGGCGGCGGTCAAATGTTTAAGGAAGCTGAAAAAGGAAATAAGGAAGTTTTTATTGAAAGAACTGAAGAAGCTATGGCACTTTCGCCAGATATTATTGTTACAGCTTGCCCCTTTTGTATGACTATGCTTACCGATGGAATTAAATATAAAAACAAAGAGTTGTCTGTTGCTAACATGGATTTGGCGGAAATGCTTGCAGAAAGTTTAGGCTTGTAAATAGCATCAATTAACGATGATTGTTTTTAGTTTTGAACCATCTTTTAATTTCTAACAAAAACAGCAAAAAAAATGGCAGCTCCCAAAAGGATGCTGCCATTTTTATGTAGCATATTAAGCTATTTTTTGCCGCCGAGAAGCAAAAGTTCATTCACCAATATCTCCGTGGTATAATGTTTTTGACCTTCTTTATCTTCCCAGTTGTTGTAGCTAATCTTGCCTTCAACGCAAATTTCATTGCCTTTTTTTACATAACCCTCAACCACCTTCACAAGCCCATTGCTTATTACTAGGTTATGCCATTGTGTGTTTTCTACTTTTACACCTTCTTTGTTTTTGTAGCTCTCGTCTGTGGCAAGGCTAAATTTAGCAATGCTGCCACCGTTTTCAAATGTTACAATTTTAGGATCTTGTCCAACGCGTCCGATTAAGGTTACTGAATTTCTCAAAGTTTTCATAATAAATAATTTTTAAAGTTTATAATTGAATTGATAATTTCGATTTGTAAATGAACGATGATGCAAAACTACAGCGGTTGGATTCTTGCTCTCGGTTAATAACTAATTGGTTTCGCTTAACATTCGTTTGTTGTCGGTAAATGTCGGATATAGTATTGTTATAATGGAAGATGTGCAATTTAATTTTTTTGATAAAAATCTATATCTCTTGTAATATTTTATTAATCAAGAGCAAAAAGCGAATTAAATAGTTTCTTTTTATAAAATCGAACGTATAGTATTTTTTTATATTTGAATGAATTTATCTGGGTTTTTATTTTCAATTTCAGATAATTACTCGCCGTTGCAAAAGGGAATCTTTTTCTTATAATGTTTATTGTTTTTGCATATTCTACATGCAAAAATTGTATATCATTACCTCACATTAAAAAAATCGGAATGTGTATATTTTTAGGCGAGACTTAAGAAAATATGGAAAATAGATAGTGATTTGCAGGCTATATTAATTTTTAATGGTTTTATTCTTACAGGATCATCAACCCTATTTATTCATCGGTAAAATTAATATTATGGTTGGTATAACTAATGATTGCAATTTTTGGATTAAAGTTTAGGTTTTTATGCTGATAGTTTTGCCTCTTTTCAACGCCATACTCGTAATATGGGGATTTGCTTTTGGCCTGAGGAAATTCTTAATAAACTTCGTGAAAAAAATAAAATTAAGATGCTCTCTTATCTTGGTCGGTTTTTAAAAGAATATTTGTAAAATTATAGAAAATATTATAATGAATCAATTATCTTTTTCAGCTCTTCTTTTGATTTACCAAGTTTAATTTGGAGTTTATCTAATATCTCATCTTCTTTGCCTTCCACTATCAATAAATTGTTGTCTGTCAACAATTTGATTTTTGCTTTAAGAAGTCTTTTTTTTTCACTCCAACTTTTTTCCACTTCTAATATTTTCGACTTTTCCATTCTCTATTTATATGTTATATATATTTAACAAAGATGCAACTACAATAAGCAACTAAGTTATAAAACAAAATAATAAACTTACATAATTCACACATTATGCATCAATTTAAAGTCTTATATTTTTCGACTTATTTTTTTAAATAAATGTTTTGCAATAATATTAAAGCGTTGTATGCCAATAGCTAATATGAAATAGTTTAATTATCTTTTTACTCTAACGAAAAAAACATATTTGCAAAGAGCACGAGGGGATAGGAATTTAAGGATTTAACAAAAAGCCAAATTTAAACATTACATATTTTGATTTATGTGTGGTTTAAATTTGGCAAAAGATGGACTAACTAAATTTTTTTTTCAAAGGGATATTTATTTGGGAGGAATATGAGACATAGTTTTAATGAATAGCAAGACCAACAGTAGATACGCCTGTTGAGAAATCCACGAATAATCCTACTCTGTTGTTCAAATGGTATTCTGTTCCTATATGAAAATCCAGAAAAAGTGGGCTTACATTTTGATAGTATGTATTTCCCGAATAGCCAACATCCCATGTCGATTTTACAACAGCAAAGCCAAGAGAACCTGCTACATAAATGTCCCAATGTGAATTAAGGCCAAGTAATTGGTCAAGATAAACAGAGCCTTTAACGCCTAAAGGCATAATTGTTTCACGATAATGGTCATGATCATTTCTGTATGAATAAAACGTGACAAAAGGAGCCAAAGTAAAGTTGCTGGTTACACCAAGTTCATAATTGATATTAAATACTGGCAAAGTTTGATTGACATAGTGGTAATATCCATAATATCCACCAATTCCCAAACCCAAATTTAGAGAGCTTCCATGGTCTTCAGAAGATTTAGCTTGCTGTGCAGATAAATTAGTTCCCGAAATAAGTAGGGCTAAAAGTAAAGTTAAAATTGTTGTTTTCATTTTATAATTTTTAAGTAAATTTAATTTATATAATTTTGAATATTTAAGATTAATATTAAGATAAGAGAAGCAGTATTATTTTTTGTGCCCACCATTATTTGACTTGGAGTGTTCGCCTTTATCATTACCATGGTTTTCACTTTTTCCTTTATTGTGGTTCTCATTATTGCTATTTTGACTATTATGATGGTTGTTGTTTTGGCCTACATTCTTGTGTTGTTGAGGTTTTTTTGAATAAGTTTTTTCTGGTCTGCGTCCGTTGGTTTGTTGATATTTGCCATGGTAACCTTTGTAATACTTAGTTCTATGTTCTTTATAATGATTGTATGGTGTACTGCCATGATAATCGGTTAGAACTACTTTATATCCACGGTACAAATCATAATTTCTATAGCGAGCAGGCAAATAGCTTCTATGAACCCAAACTCCACCTTGGTAATAAATAAATTGTGATGATTGTACATCATAATAAGACTCCACATCTGGCAAATAATAATATCGCACATGAGTATAACCTACTGGACCCCATTGTGGTGGAGTACCAAAATTAATTTTAATAGATACTTGTGCTTGCGTTGAGCTAACAAAGAAAACCAGAAGACTGAATACAATTAATTTCAAAGCTTTCATAATAAATAGTTTAAATTGTGAGTAAATTTTCACAGGACAAAAATCTGCAAAAATTATAGGGGAAGTGTTACAAAATTTAAGGAAAGACTTACATGATTCATACCCAACCAAACAAAACATATTCTATAATTCAATTGAGCTAATTGTTTGTAATAATATATTTAGATTATTTAAGGGTTCTATCTTTTTGCCGCTTTTTCTTTCTTTTTGAAATATCCTTTAAGCAAAAAATTATGCTTTACCGCGTTCATATTTTCATTTAATCCCTTACTGCTTTTCTTTAAATTCACCATTGTCTGATTTAGATTTTTGGCGAAAGTGGTGTCGTGTATTAATCTTCCCAAGGTTCCACTTCCTTGGTTTATACTTATCATAATTTCGGCCAGCTGTTCAGTAATTATTGCCGAATTGTCGGCAGTTAATTGCAAACTTGCCATTATTTCATCAGTTTCAATAGGTTCATTAGATTCCAGATGTTGCTCATTTTTTACTAAAGAGCTATTGTTGCTTCCATGGCTTATAATCAAAATTCTATCGCCAATAATACCTTCAGAGCCAATAGCTACTTGGCAGTCGGATTTGATAAACTTATGAATTTCTTTTCTTATGAGCATTTCTACTTTAACTGTAGAATCGTTAATAATATTAATATTATCTACCACGCCAACATTTATTCCGTTAAAACGAATGTTGTTTCCTACCTGCAAACCGCTCACATTGTAGAAACTTGTAGTAAGTTTAAAAACTGGATTAAAGAGATTTTTTTGCTTCCCAATAATAAATATTGTGAGGGCAAAAAGTGCCAACCCTCCAAATACAAATAATCCTAATCTTAATTTAAATTTTTGTGATTTTGTTTCCATGATATTTTCAAATATTGTATTTAATAAATTCTAATAATTGCATTTCTAATTGAAAAAAGATTTAATAAAGGAGTCGTCAGAATGCACAAAATCAGCTACATTAGCTTCATAATAAACTTCTCCATCCTTAAGCATAATTATTCTATTTGCTGTTTTTAGGGCGCATTTTATGTCATGAGTAATGATGATTGACGAAGTTTTATATTTTTTCTGAATCTCATTTATTAGAGTGCTTATTTCATCAGAAGTTATTGGGTCGAGCCCTGTGGTTGGTTCATCGTAAAGCATTATTATTGGATCCACAGCAATAGTTCGTGCTAAACTTATTCGTTTTTGCATACCTCCCGAAAGTTGGGCGGGCATTTTGTATAAAGCATCTTTTAGTCCTACATTTTCAAGTACTTCATTTACTTTATCTGAAATTTCATTTTCTGTGAGTTTCTTTATCATTCTTCGCAATGGAAATTCTAAATTTTCTTTTACTGTCATAGAATCATATAATGCCCCACTTTGAAAAAGGAAACCAATTTTCTGCCTTAATTCATTAAATTCTTTTGCATTGAGGGAGGAAGATTTTTTACCAAAAATACTTATTGCTCCACTGTCGGACTTTAAAAGTCCAACAATACATTTTACTAAGACCGATTTGCCACTGCCGGATTTACCAAGTATTACTAAGTTCTCACCTTCAAAAAGCTTAAATGAAATATCTTTTAAGACTTCTTGATCCCTAAAAGATTTTTTAAGATGATTTACTTCAAGGATGATTTCATGAACATTGCTACTCGACAAAGTTTCTGATTTAATATTTTTTAGTTTTAAATTCATAATACAATCAAATCAGTTATTTGTACAGCAATCAAATCCACAATTATGACCAAAAGTGACGAAACTACCACTGCCGAATTTGCAGCTACACCAACACTTGCAGTTCCTCGACCGGCATTATATCCTTTATAGCAGCCCACCAATCCAATTACTGACCCGAAGAAAAAAGATTTTATAATAGCCGGTAAAAAATCAAGAAATGTTATGTGGCTAAATGCTTGTGAGCTGAACAAAACAAAAGAAATATCGCCTTTTATATTTGAGCCGAGCCAGCTTCCAAGCATACTAAAAGCATCAGCATAAAAAACTAATAATGGAATCATTAGTGTAGCTGCGACAACTCGTGTTACAACCAAAAAATTAATGGGATTTGTGGATGAAACTTCCATGGCATCAATTTGTTCTGAAACTTTCATTGAGCCCAACTCGGCACCCATGCCCGAACCAATCTTACCAGCACATATTAATGCAGTTATCATTGGCCCCATTTCTCTTATGACGGATGTTGCCACCATACTTGGAAGCAAGCTAACTGCTCCAAAATCAATAAGAATAGGGCGTGATTGAATTGTAAGAACTAATCCCAAAATTAAACCCGTAACTGATAAAAGTGGCAGGGATTTGTATCCAATTTTATAACATTGACGCAAAAATTCTTTAAATTCAAAGTTGCTTGAAAACATTGTTTTTAGTACTTTCGTTAAAAACAAAGTAACATAAGCAATATCAAGCAAAAACGTCCTTATCAAAGTTGAGTTTATATTAATCTTCTCGCTTTTACAAGAGGTAGATAATATCTCCGTTTTTGATATTGAATCTTTTTTTATCATATAATTGAAATAATTTATGTAACAAAATTGATGCTTTTATTTGTAAAAATCATTACACAATCTGACGAAAAAATTACATAATCTCTACATTTATACGAAATATAAAAACCTATTTATTTATGCATCTTTTAAAAACATAAGTAATAAAACAAGTGGCAAACTAATTATAATCTGACGGCCTTTATTTAAAAATTGAATTTATCTTTCCCAATTTAATATCATAAGATCTTCTTTTTTAATGTTTTTAGTATAGGTTTAATTTTTATCAATGGTGGCATTGTATCGCCAAGCAAAAATCCCCATGGTTCTAAACTTTTTATATGATCGAATATAAGCTTTAAAACACCAGTAATTGGAATGCAAATAAGCATACCTGGAATTCCCAGTAATGCCCCCGAAGAGATGATTACTAAAAATGATATGAGAGCATTAATTTTAACTTTTGAGGCAACAATTTTAGGGATAATAAAATTATAATCAAAAAGATGAATTATGTAATAGCTTAAAAGAATGTAAATAATATGCCAGCCTGTTGAATTAGTTGCTAATGCTATCAAAATACTTAATGATGCTGCTATAAATGCGCCTAAATATGGAATTACATTTAGCACTGCACCAATAATACCAAGCATGATAGCGTAATCGACTCCAAGCAAAAGAAGTGCTGTAGAATATAATATTGCCACTATAAAAAATTCAATAACTAAACCTACAAGATAGCGTTGAATGACAACTTTTATCTGACTTATAATTTGGCTTACTTTTTTTTGGTGTATTTCAGCAAAAAGCTTGCTAATGAAACTTAGAAGGAGAGGCTCATAATACAACATTAAGATTACATAAATTGGGATAATAAAAAGCATTATTACTGCACTTCCCAAAATGCTGATTGTATGTCCAATTTCTGCCCCACTAAAATTTATTAATTCGGTATTAGTTTTAGCAACCCATTGGTGAACTTTCCAAGGGCTAAGATCGAAATAAGTTGAAACCCAAGCTGTTGATTCTTTAAATATAATTGCAATCTTGTCAACTATTACTGGCCAGCTCTCGCTGAATTTTATTGCTTGCGAATACAAAATTGCTGTAATGCCGACAATGATAATAACTGTAAACAAAAGAGTTAAAAATATTGATATTATTCTGTTGATTTTCATTCTCATTAAAAGATGAACCACAGGGTGCAAAATGATTGAAATCAGTAGCGCAAAAATAAATGGAAGAATTATGCTTTGAGCAATGTAGATCATTGTTAGCAAAGCGAATATTCCAATAAGAAAAATTGTTGATTTAACGTAAAATGGTAAAACGAAATCTTTTTCCATTGCTTTTACTCTTCCTCTTCTTTTTTATTGATTATTTGAAAAATATATTTTCCCAAAGATTTAATGGTTTGGGTATGCTGAGCCACTATGTTGGTTACACCAAACTGAATTATGGAGCCCAATATATTTCTAAATGGATTTGTCGATGTGCCAACAATCAATTTTTTTGTAAGAAAACCAGTTCCTAAACCAATAGCATTATCTATAATATTATCTATAAATATTGGCGATGAAGAGATATCTTTCAAAGTGTTTTTGATAATATTTACTGGTTTCAAACTATCATAAGTGAGGTACATTTGTTCCCTAAAAAGTTTACCTTTTAGATCGTGTTCCACTTCTAAAAGTTTTATAGCATCTTTAAGTTCAGTTGATGTATGTATTGCTTGCATTGGGTTTATTTTAATATTTGGTGAATAAAATAATTGCTAACATGTTTTTTGATCAATTTATGGAAAAACACAATTATAATAATTACTATCAAACCATAAAAAGCTGCTACTAAAGCAAATCCTAAATATATTTTGCCGAGAATTTCTCCAAGCCAAAAAGCAAGACCCAAATTGAAAAAAAGCATGAATGAAGCTAAAAAAATAAACTCTATTAAATGTGGAACAAGGGAAGAGCCAATTTCCGTGGCTTTATCAAGAGCTTTTAATTTTGCCAGTTCAAAGCTTGTTTTTCCATAATCTATGCTTCTTTCGAGCAGCATTTCAATTAAATTTTCATTCTTTTCCATTTATTCTTTTTTTTAGCATTTTTCTGCGATTTCCGCTAAAATTTTATTTTGTTAATTTTGTATTTAGAGCAATTTTTTAAAAACATTGAGCTCATTCTGAAAAATCATTTTCAGACTTTCAAAACGGACTCAATATTTAATTTGCTAATTTATTAATAAAGCAATTGAATGTTTTGTTAAGAAAATTAACTAAATCAAGCGTTTTTTGCTTCTTTGAATTTGGTTTTAGATTTTTCTGTAAAATCTTCTGCTTCTTCTTTTACACTTTCAAATTTATCAGATACATTATCCACAAATTCATTAAATTTGTCTTTAATACCGTTTCTAAAATCCGAACTTTTTTTTGATATTTTTCTTCGGGTTTCTGTTCCTTTGTCGGGAGCGAATAAAATTCCTAATACTGCTCCAGCCGATAATCCAGCTAATACGCCTAATAATACTTTACCTGTTGACATAATTTATGTTTTTAAATTGTTTAGAATAAAATAAGAAGAAGTAACAAAATAATAATTATTGCACCTGCTGAAAAGTAGATTCCTCCTCCTAATTCATTTAGTCGGCTTTTTATTGTTTTAACTTCTTTTCTTAATTGTCTTTTTTCTTTGAAATTCAAACTTGATTTATCAAGTTCATTTATCTGGTATAACCTTACCAACAAGGTTTTTGCCTCTGCTGATTCAGTAGCTTTTGGAATCACCACTGCCTCAGGAGCAGCAATAGTTGCGGCTTTTGTTTCGAGTGGTGAAAATGTCAATAACATTAATGCTGTTATTAAATAAAATGTAAGCTTTTTCATTTGAATTGATTTATATGATTAATAATTAAACAACTTTCTTTCCTTGGATAATTCTTAGAATAACTGCAATTAGAGCAATAATAAGCAGAATATGAATGAGTCCGCCAGCGCTATAGCCGATAAACCCAATTGCCCATGCTATAATTAGAATTACAGCTATTAAATAAAGTAGATTTCCCATGATATTTGTTTTTAATAGATTTTTAATAAAATTTTAATTAATTATTTTACATTATCTTTTGAAAAATCATTAAGGGCTTTTTCAAGATTTTCCATATCACGACTTAATTCTGATTTGAAAACCTTCCAATTATCAGATGTATCATCAGAATATTTTGCAAGTTTTATTTTCAACTCATTATTTTTTTCTTCAATGAGAGCTAATCTACTTTCAAATAGTGTTTTTACATTTGTTTTCTTGTTAGCTATTTTAGCTTTCAATTCTATAATCCTAGCATCGTAATAATCAATTTTTTCTTTCGACTCATTTTTGAATTGTTTTATAGAATCTTGTCTTTCTTGGTAGAGCTTCATATCAGCTTCATCTACATTTTCCTTAGCAACTTGCAAATCTTCTTCAGCATTTTCTACTTTAGTTGCCGATGATTGGCAGCTGTTAAACATTGTTCCTGCTATAATCGCTGTTACTGCAAGAATAAAAATTGGGTTTTTCATATTTAAAATATTTAATAAGTTTCTGAGTAAATAATTAGAAAACAAAAGTCATTCAAATAGAATCATAAAGTGTTACACAATTTGTTTAAAGACTTGTAAATTTCACTTATATGATTTTAAAAAAGCAGTAGTTTATTTGAGAGTAATTTTCAAACCAATATTCAAACCGATGCTGCCATAAGGAAATTTTTGCTTTAATGATTGTTCTGGTTGTGAATCTGGTGAAGGATCGCCCGAAATAGATGTATAGCTATCTAAATAATCAATATTTTTTTCTTTTGTTGTCATCGAAGGCAGCAAATCAACACCATTATATGAAGCAACCATTACTTCACCTCTTTCTGGTGAATATGAAAGATTTACAGAATTTAATTCTACAAATAATAACATATTTTCGTTCAAGCCAAGCATAAAGCCTAATGCAGAAGATATTCCAAGAGCAGCTCCGCTTTTTGATTTTATCATTTGGTAAGTTATATCTCCATTATTGTAATCGTTGTATTCATCTGTAATAGATCCATAACCAATTATAAGCCCGAACTTTGCATAAGGATTTAATTTTTCAAGTCCAGACTCGATGACTACAGTTGGAACAATTCTTAGCATTCTCGACGATAAAGTATAATCTGTTGTATGATTATTCGACGCATCTCGCGAGGAAGATTTATCGCCAAATAGATAAGAGAGCCCTAATTCGGCTCCAATGTTTTCATTAAACATATATCCAATAGCGCCACCAATATTTACACCCTGGCCTAAAGATACATTTACTAATTGATGGGTTGTTGAATTCCCATTTCTTATACTATTAGATTGTAAACTTTGTGTGCTCATGCCAACGGCATAGCCAACATTCAAATTGGCATAAGTGCCTTGAGCAAAAATCTCTGTGTTAAAAATGCTCATTACAAATGCCATTAATAATATTGTAAAATCGATATTTTTCATTTATAATTAAATTAATTTTCCTAAATAAGGCTTTTCGGTACTGCCTCCTCTTTAATAATTGACCAAGAGGATAGCCCCGTTTTTAATATGGTTTCTGGACTCCAACAAATAAGGCACAAAGGAAGCGATGCTTTTTGCAAGGAGTGTTACATTTTGTTTAGCGAAATTTATAAGATTCACACTTTTGTTAAGTCAAAAACTTTTAGGCATTGTAATAAGGACTTAAAAAAACCATAATGACTCAAAAAACCATTAATTAAGTATCGTCAAATGTGAGAATGATGCAATATATTTTAAAAATTGTGTAATGCTATTTGGATTATCATGAGCGACTTTTGCCAATTGATAATGAATATGGATCAAGCTTAATGCAGGAAGTTTTATAAATTTAATATGAAGTGAATCTCATTAGTGGTTAAAGCTTAAATACCTTGAAAAATATCATTAAAATAATTTAATAATCTAACAATTGTATTGACATGAAAAATTTTAGAAAGAGTATGATTATGGTAGCTTGTGCAGCATTGCTGTTTTCGGGTTGCTCTTCATTAAATAAAACACAAAAAGGTGGTGCTATTGGTGCTGTTGCTGGTGGGGCAATGGGGGCAGTCATTGGTAAAGTTACTGGCAACACAGCTCTTGGAGCAATTGTCGGAGCTACTGTTGGCGGAGCCACTGGTGCTGTTATTGGGCACAAAATGGATAAGCAAGCTGAGGATATTAAAAAATCTGTTCCCGATGCTAAAGTTGAAAGAGTGGGAGAAGGTATAGTGGTTGAATTTAGCAGCAATGTGCTGTTCGGTTTTGATAAATCAAGCCTTTCTACTGAAGCAAAAGTTAATCTTAATAAATTGGTAACAATTCTTAACTCATATTCCGAGACTGATATAGAGATTCAAGGGCATACCGACAGTAAGGGTAGTGAATCTTATAACCAGAAGCTCTCAGAAAGACGTGCTACCGCTGTTTCAGATTATCTAAGCGCTAATGGTATTAAATCTGGCCGCTTAAAAATTAAAGGTTTTGGCGAAAGTGTACCAAAATATGATAACAATACTTCTAATGGTCAAAGCCAAAACCGTAGGGTGGAGTTTTTGATTTCTGCTAATGAAAAAATGAAAGCTGAAGCTCAAAATGAAGCTGGCAAATAATATAATTTAAACAATCTAAAATGAAAACAAAACAAGTATTCTTAGTGCTGATATTAATTCTTTCAGCCTACTTAGCTAAAGCTCAAGAAAATGATAAAGCTAAAATGTCTTTTGGAATTATTGGCGGTATCAATTTCCAGAATTTGAACGGTAAAAATATGTTAGGAGACAAACTTGAAAATGATATGATTATTGGTTTTCATGCTGGAGCTAATATTCAGATTCCTATAGCACCAGAGTTTTACTTTGAGCCTGGTTTACTGCTCTCTACTAAAGGAGCAAAAAGCTCTTTTGGTTCAATAACAAGCACTCAACATTTATCTTATGTCGAAATGCCTTTAAATCTACTTTATAAAGCTGCTCTTGGCAAAGGAAGTTTTATGCTTGGTTTCGGTCCTTATGTTGCCTATGCCATTGGGGGTAAAGTAATAACCGAAGGTGGTGCTGTAACTATTACTTCAAAAGTGGCATTTAAAAATACCGTCGAATTAAATGACCCTATGCTTGTAACTTATTACAGGCCTTTTGATGCTGGTGGAAATATTTTCTTCGGATATGAACTATCCAACGGAATCTATGCACAATTTAACACTCAACTTGGAATGTTAAAAATTAATCCCAAAGACAATAGGTTTGCCAATGATAAAACCATTATCAAAAATACGGGTTTTGGATTATCCCTTGGATTTAGGTTTTAGTAACAATTATCAATTAAAATAATGGCCAATATGAAATTTGTAAAATGACGGAATTCTAAATTCGACATTTATCGCCAAAAATTATTTTCTCTTAATAGGATTGATTATCATCTTATGCACAAGTTGAAACCAAACTTACATTGTACTAATAAAAAATAATATATGATAGAAGTTAATAAAGAAGGCATTTTATTAACAAAGACCAACCTGGAATTTGAAAATGACGGAGTACTGAATCCTGCTGTAATACGCGAAGGTGACAGCGTTCACATGTTTTACCGTGCGGTACGGAAAGGAAATTATTCGAGTATAGGTTATTGCAGGTTCGACGGTCCGCTGGCGCTTGCCGAGCGTTTGGATAATCCTTGCATGGTTTCTGAATTCGATTATGAATCCAAGGGTGTTGAAGATGCCCGCATTGTAAAAATTGATGATTTGTACTATATGACCTATACAGCCTATGATGGTGTAAATGCACAAGGGGCATTAGCTCTTTCCCGCGACCTTCAGCATTTCGAAAAGCAAGGACTAATTGTCCCCCCTATTAGTTATATCGAATTCTTATATCTTCTTGAAGATGCCGAAAGAGTGAATAAGAAATATTACCGTAACCACAAATTTTATTACAGGGAAGTATATACTGAAAAGAAAATATTGCTGTGGGACAAAGATGTATTCTTTTTCCCAAGAAGGATAAATGGCAAGTTATATTTCCTACATCATATCAGACCGGGAATTCAGATTGCAGCAGTTAATGAATTGAAAGATCTCACGAAAGAATTCTGGAGAAAATATTGCACGAACCTGAAGAAACATATCGTGATGGATCCGGTATATAAGCATGAATTAGCATATATAGGCGGAGGATGTCCACCGATAGAAACAGAACAGGGATGGCTATTGATTTATCATGGAGTGGAAAAAACTTCCAGGGGATATATATATTCTGCTTGTGCTGCTTTACTTGACCTTAATGGCCCCTCAATAGAAATTGCCCGCCTGCCATTTCCTTTGTTTTTGCCCGAAACTGATTGGGAATTAAACGGCACAGTTAATAATGTTGTATTCCCGTCAGGAACGGCTTTGTTTGGAGATACCCTTTATATGTATTATGGAGCAGCCGATGAACAAATAGCATGTGCTTCGCTGAGCTTGTCAGCATTAATCAATGAATTGTTACTTTATACCTCGCCTAATGCAAAATAAAAATATTTATAACCTCAACGATACGGAACAGTTGTCGGAAATTCTGTTCATCACTTCATACCCGCCCAAGGAATGCGGAATCGCAACATATTCTCAGGATATGATACATGCCATTGACAACAAATTTGGGCAATCATTTTCAATAAAGGTCTGTGCGCTGGAAACAAAAGATGAAAAATTTGATTATGATGATAAAGTAATATATAAACTAGACACTTCGGACTCGGCTGAATACCCTATAACAGCAGATAAAATC
>MNXP01000055.1 GCA_001872625.1 Bacteroidetes bacterium CG2_30_33_31 | reverse complement strand
AAAAATTCGGCGAAAAATGGCAATTCCGATGGCCATGAGAAAATTGAAACATCAAATATCGAAGAATATCAATATTTTGAATAACACCTCCGGCAAAACCAATTGGCAACCTGATTATTACGATATTGTTATTAGAAACTCCAGAATATGTAAGGCCTACGAAAAATATATGCAAGCCAATCCAAAAAAATGGACATCCGACAATTTTTTTGAATAATTTTACCAGATGAAATCGTCCAACCCACATACCGCCCAAACCTCCAACTCGTGGCAAACTCGCTATACTTTCTCCGGCAAAGAGAAAGATGCGGAGACTGGCTACAGCTACTTCGGAGCGAGGTATTATGATTCGGATTTGAGTGTGTGGTTAAGTGTGGATCCGATGAGTGATAAGTATCCGAGTATGAGTGCTTATATGTATTGCGCTGGTAATCCTGTAATGCTTGTGGATCCAGATGGGAAAGAGATAATTAATTTTTTTAAGAAAAGAAAAGATGCTTATGATAAAAAAAGGAGTGAATTAGTATTAAAAAGAGATGCTGCATCAGGAGATGCAAATCTTACAAAAAGTTTAAACAAAGATATTAAAAAACTTGACCGAAGGAATAATCGTTTAGTAAAAAAATATAATCGTGTTGAAACAATAATAAACGAAATGAAAAAGCATGAAGATTTTTATAATTACTATAATAAATTAACAAATGTTGCGGGAGATGAGGTTGATATATATATTGGTACTGGCAAAACTAGGGGAGCAACTTACCTTGACCGAGCAAATAATGCAGTTAGGGGCTTTGATAGAGCTAATACAACATATGATTTAGGTAAAACAACATTTGATGGTGAAGAAGTCATATACCCAATTCTAATGTCAGTTGGTGGAAAAAATTCATATTATTTGAAAGCGAATAGAACTAATTCCAAATCACCTAATATACATGTTTTAGCCACAGTTTTTGGCAATATAGAAACTGAAATAAATAATATACATATTATTGATAATATTGGCGTATATGGAGGTACTTCTGATAGAAATTCGGCTTATCTAAGATTAGCTAGAGAGAAAAATATAAATAAAGCAAATAACTTAATTCATTAATATGAAGAAGATATTAATTCTAATAGTTTTTTTAAATTCAGCAATGTCTACATTTGCTATTTCAGATAGTTTAATTGAAGTAGAATATACTGCAAAATTATATTGTTTCATAGATAGGGTCAATATAATTAGAAACATTGATAGTTTATATGTAGATTCCACCTACAAATTCCAAACAATTCCTAATATACAGGGATTTGATACCTTAAGCGTTATTTTTATTAGAATAAATATCAATACAGACCTTTATAAGGATGAATATTATTTGGCCTATATTAGAGGAATTGACATAGTTTTTAGGTTACAAGGATTTCATGAAAATGATTTCAGAAGATTTATGTGGTTTTATTCAATAATTTCTGATCCAGTTAGAGATAAACCATACATAAGTTCTAAAAAGTTTGCAAGATATCATATTGTTCAAGGTATTGACTTTTATAGTCTCTATAAAGAATGGAGAAAAGTGAAAAAATCTAGGTTTTATTTTAATTCATCGAAAATTGAAAAGTTATGGAAAATATAAGATCACTATTCTCCATTTATTGCTTTTTCAATTAGTAATGTAACAGCCCCCTGTAATATTGGACAAGAATAGTTTAATTAAAAACACTAATTTTGTCATTATGCAAGCACAAAATATGGAAGAAAACATGAATATTTAAAAATGATTCAACCTACTTTAAATATCGAAAGCCCTGAGCTTAATGTAGATAACATGCTTCATGGAATTGAATATAAAATCTACTAGCGCACCAATAGCTGGGCTGTACCTTACACGTTTTCTGGTAAAGAAAAAGACTCTGAAATCAAGCGGAGCGCAGATTCGCCGAATACCTTTGAAATCAATCGAGGAATGAGGCAAACCGGGTACAGCTATTTCGGCGCACGGTATTATGATTCGGATTTGAGCGTTTGGCTGAGTGTGGATCCGCTGGCGAGTATGTATCCAGGTAATTCTCCCTATATGCATTGTATGGGTAATCCTATAATGTTGATTGATCCTGATGGTAGATGGGTAAAAGGTGCTGGATTTTGGAGAAATATTTTTAAAACAGACCATAGAATAAAGGCTGAAAATATTGAACGAAAACACACAGGAGCAACAAAAACACGTACTGAGACAGGTTGGAGGGTTTCTTGGGAAGAAGGAGAACAATATGTTAATGAAGATGGAACTTATACAAAACTTAAAACATGGGCATTTGTTGATATTGATAAGAAGAAAAAAAGCAAAGGAGAACTCTTTTTTAAGGTAGGAGGAAGTGTTTCACTTGGTTTGCAATTAGGCGGAGGGGTGACCGTAAATAAAACAAGAATTGCTGTTTCTGGCAATATTGCTTCAGTAACTTTGCTAAAAGAAGATGCTACTCAGACAGGAAGTGACTCGCAACCTTGGGAGAAAAGTGGTAGTTATATAGGGAAAGATGGTAAAATGGAAATTAGCCAAGGAATTTCATTAATTGCTGGCTATAAGCATTCATTCGAGACTACAGGACATGGTCATGTGTCAGGTACAGAAAAACACCAATATAATCTTGGCCCACTCGTAATGGATAATACGGGAAAAACTAGCGTCAAAATTGGTCTTGAAGGAGCTGTAATTTTTGGTGTAAGCATCAATGTTGAATTTGGAATTAAACATTAATATTATGGCGTTTAAAGATTATTGTGCAAAATGCCAAAAGGAAAGTGTTTTTTTACCCATTAAGAACTCTGAACTTTGTGGTGATAAATATTATTTTGGCTTCTCTTTTTTTGGTGGAGTAAGATTCTATACCTTTCGAGAGATATCAGTATCTCTTGGAATTATTAGAAAAGCCAAGGTTGGGAAATGTGAGGTGTGTAAAAGAATTTTAGTTAGATGCCCCTATTGTTCTCATGAAATGAGTATTAATGATGCTAAGGCGGAGTTATGTAATAGTTGTGAAAAAAAATTCTATTTATGTACGTAATTTAAGTTAGTTATGAAAAGATTCGAGTTATTTTTATTGATAGTATTTTGTGTAGGTATTTTTCTTTTTAAATCTATTAATTTTAGTTTTATATCTGTTTTTATTCCTGGTTTTATATTATCTATTTATTATTTTGGATTTTCAATATTGATATTTAACACTCTAGATGGCAGCTTTTTGAAGTCAAATTCCTATCGAAAAAACAGTAGGGTGCAGATTTTATTATCAATTATTTCTGGAGTATGCTTCTCAATTTATATAATGAGTTTAATTTTTGTTACACTTGCTTGGCCAGGTAGTCTATTTATGTGGGTGTTTGCAATTGTTCTATTATTTGCACTTGCTATTATTCTTACTAGAAAAAAACGTAAGATTACAGAAGGTTTCTACTCTTCAATACTTAACCGAATACAATTTGGTATTTTATTGTTAGTGGCTATAATCCTGTTGAAATATTTATGGTAGAAATGCCAAGAAGTTCAGGTAAGGGGTACAAGATGCCTCCACCATCCAAAAATTTTCTTATGGAATGTTGGGCGAAGTAATTGAAAACATTCGTACATTTGTTGTTCCTGGAGGCGATGATTATACCTTTGCTATGAACTTTGAATACGACAGTTGGAATAGAATTAAATCGATGACTTATCCTGATGGAGAAGCAAGTACAGTCCGTATTTTATGTTGGGACGAAGAAAACAGGTTGATGAGTGTTCGTGATGCTTCTAATTTAAGTGATTATATTTATAATGCCGGCGGCGAGCGAGTATGGAAATTCTCAGGAGATATTCAGCAAATGACTCTCAATGGTGACCAACTCATCAATATGGCTAATATTACTGATAAGACATTGTATTCAAGCCCATATCTTGTAGCAAATGATAATAATTATACCAAGCATTATTTTATTGAAAATGAGCGTGTATGTAGTAAGATAGGAGGTGGATTTGGTTCAATAGATCCAATAAATGAAGATATTATTGAACCTATTAATGGCGATCAGCGATCAATTTCAGAAAATTTCAATCAACATGTAATTCATAGTATTAGTTGTACCAATGTGGAAAAGTTAGAACTAAATGTAGATCGTGTTTTGCGCGGAATTGAAGATTTTATTGATCAAGATGCCGATGAAGATTTGCAGTATTTCTTTGTAAGTGATCATCTTGGAAGTAGCAGTTTTATAACCGATGTGGGAGGTGATGCAGTTCAACACCTTCAATACATGCCTCCCGATAGCTATCGGGACGGTGAGCATTTTGTAAACCAAACCTCAACCTCATGGGAGACTCCTTATAAGTTTTCTGGCAAGGAGAAAGATGATGAGACAGGCTTTGATTACTTCGGTGCTAGGTATTATGATTCGGATGTGAGTGTTTGGCTGAGTGTTGACCCATTGGCAGACCAAAGAAGCTGGGTTAGCCCGTATAGTTATTGCCAGAATAATCCGATTGGTAAGGTTGACCCGACGGGGGCTTTTGATACAAACTTAGAAGATGCTGCAGGAAATCAAATTGAACATATTGAAGACGGTTCAAATGCTGTTCTACGGCAAACTGGTACAGGAACAAATCTGCATTATGAGTTTAATAGATATGATGAAAGTCAAAATGGCACTAACGCTGTAAATCTGGAAACGGCGGTTCAGGAACAACAGCAGTTAAATGAATCAAATACTGCTATAGACTAAAGCGCAAATGGTACAACGTATTGTAATATAGCGAATCAGAATATTCTTGATATGCTTTCTTCCATTGAGAACGATAATTCAATCATAATAAATGGTACCGCTAATCAAATGGCTCAAACATTATCAAGTGAATCTAATTATCATTTTATGCCAGCTGATCAAGCTTCAGCAGAAGAAAATGCCAATAATGGTGGGCTATCAATTGTTACCTATGAAAATCCAAATGGTCATGGACATGTTGCCACATTTACAGTTGGTACAAATCAGCAGGTAGGACCTGTTTCAAATATAGGTCCTAGAGCCTATTCTGGATTTGTTCCATTGAATAGAGCAATTGGTGCATCCAAACCAAAAAGCTATTTTGTATATTTACCAAACAGTCTATCACCAGCAACCATAAGACAATGAAAAAACTAAGAGTAATTTTGATTATTTCAATTTTGTTTGTAATTGTGAAGAGTAATTCCCAAACATTAGTTGGAATTTGGCAAAAAGATACATCAGAAGTAAATTCTGCATACACGGATACCTATCAGTTTTTCTCCGATAGTAGTTTCAAATTTAATGTTTCTCAATATGATCATTTGAATAGAATTAGAAGTATTTGCGGCAAATACAAAGTCATTAATGATAGTATTTATTTTACCATTGAATACACTATTGAGATTTTAGGTGGAAATATTGAAAGAAGTCATATTACATCAATAAATGATTCGTGGGAGATTGAAAATGGAAAGATTGAGAAAATACCAGTTTCCGCAATAATAACAGAAGTAGCACTTTTCTCAACACAGAAAATTGATACAGGAATAATATTAATTGATCTATTTAAGTACTATAAAGTCGATTCAAACCCGAATAATTTTTAGGCTGTAAAAGCCCGCTATCGCGGAGTGTCGTCCGTGTTGCTATAAACAGTATAATATCAAATACATAAAAAATCAAAAGCCTCAATAAAGGGACTTTAATGCTTTTCCAGCATCGCAACATATTATTGTTAGGAATCTTTTATTATTTCTTGTTTTTGCAATAACAAGTTCATAAATGAAAAACGAAATCATCATATATCAATCAAAAGAGCTAACAACCCAAATAGAGGTGCGGGTGGAGGATGAAACGGTATGGCTGACACAGGCTCAAATGGCTGAGCTTTTTCAAACCACAAGAAATAATATTACTCTTCATATTTCAAACATCTTTAGTGAAAAAGAATTGGAAGAAAATTCAGTATGTAAGGAATCCTTACTAACTGCCAATGATTGGAAAAAATATAAAACAAAGTTTTACAATCTTGATGTCATTATTTCGGTTGGATATCGCGTCAAATCGCAAAGTGGCACGCAGTTAAGGATCTGGGCTAACCAAGTGCTAAAAAATTATCTGCTAATAGGTTATGCTTTAGATAATTTGCTAAGGGTCAAAATTCAGTCGATTCGATTTAATTTTTATTCTAATTTTACAGAAATATCTTATTAACCTAAATGAATGAATTAGTAAAATACGAGGATTTAGAAAAGAAAATAATTTCTATTCGACAAACCGAGGTTATATTGGATCGCGATATTGCCTTCCTTTTTAATGTTGAAACACGAGCTTTAAAACAGGCGGTAAAGCGAAACATCAGCCGCTTTCCTTTGGAATTCATGTTTGAATTGTCTAATGAAGAAATGGATTTTCTGGTATCACAATCTGTGATACCACACAAAAAATATTTTGGAGGTGCTAAACCCTTTGCCTTTTCAGAACAAGGTGTAGCAATGCTTTCTGCCGTATTAAATTCACCCCTAGCTATTGAAGTTAGTATTAAAATTATGAAAGTATTTGTTCAATACAGAAAAGTAATGGCCTCAAATAAATATCTAATCCAAAAATTAGATAATCTCGAAACTAGATATATTAATTTTGAAAGCAAAACCGAAACACGTTTTGAAGCAGTTTTTAATGCAATTGAAAAGAATACGCTCCCTCCAAAAGAAGGCGTTTTTTACGAAGGTCAAATTTTCGATGCTTATGTTTTGGCTTGCAATATTATTAAAACAGCAAAGAAATCAATTGTACTAATCGATAACTACATTGACGAAAGCGTTTTGACATTGCTAACTAAAAGGCAAAATGGAGTAATTGCAACAATTTTTACAAAAGCGATTTCAAAACAATTAGAACTCGACATCAAAAAACATAATCAACAATATCCGGCAATAGAGGTAAAAGTATTTTCTAAATCTCACGATCGTTTTCTAATAATTGATAATCAAATAGTATATCACATTGGAGCATCATTAAAAGATTTAGGAAAAAACTGGGTTGCATTTTCAAAAATGAATCTCGAAAGTCTTAATATGATAAATAAACTTGGGATGTAAATGCAGAATAAAGTTAACAATATCGATTTTTACATTTATGATGAATTTCATTATAGCAACAGCGACTTAGCCTTCCAGAAGCTGCAATTCCTGCCCCTTCGACACACTTCGACAAGCTCAGCGGGGGTTGCAATGGGCAGTGCCTTCGGCGAAGACTACATCTACCAGCGCAACAGCTATTGGGCTATGCCTTACACTTTCTCTGGTAAGGAGAAAGATGATGAAATCAAGCTTTTAGGCGCAGATTCGCGAACACCTTTAAAAAATAAACATGAGAGTGAGCAAACTGTCTACAGTTTCCCGATAGCTATCGGGATTGGGGCCCGCTACTATTCCTCGGAGGGGTCTATTTGGTTGAGTGTGGATCCTTTGGCGGATAAAGGACCTTGGATTTCTCCTTACGCGTATTGCTTTAATAATCCGGTTAAAATGTTAGATACAGACGGCAAATGACCAAAGTGGGTACATAATAGGATAATTAGGTTGGCATTTGAAGGAACTATGACAAAAGAAGAAATTAAAACTCTACAAAAAGCAAGTGATTATACCGACACAAAGCCAGGTTCTCAATTACCTAGTTCTTCAAATGAACATGGAATGGCAATACCTGGACAATCAAAGTCAGAAGCAGAACAAGGCACTAATGAATTTATTGAATCGAAAAATAATGCGTATATTGAAAGTGGAGATTTAAAAACATTTGGGGAAGGCGGGCATGCAATAATGGATAAAACTTCCCCATCTCATGAAAATTATCAAGTTTGGAATGGAACAAATGGTCTTAAAAATAAAGTTAATGGTATACTACATTTTGTAAAAGAGTTAAATTTATTTAGATTAAATGATGATAAAGTTAAACAAGCTGCCCAAGATTATAAAAGCAATTACGATAAGGTTCAGACAACGAGAAATCAAAGAGCGGATCAACAAGCCAATGACCGTGTAAATAATGGCTCTGGTATGGGTGGGATGGAACAATATAAAGAAGATAAAATAATTGAATAGCGTATTATGAAAAGTATAAATCTAATATTGATAATGATTTTGTTTATTTCATGCAAATCATATAAGTCTTTGGAGTTAGTCGAAAAAAACCCTACTCAATATATTTTTGACGTTGAATTTAATAAAGTTAAAAAAATAGTGATCAATGACATGAATAATTACAAGGGAATGAAAGTTAAAACATCATCGAATGATACTATTTTTTGTAAGTTAAATGATATTCAAATAAATGATAGTAATATATTGTTGGTAAATGAAAATTACTGTATTTCCTCTAGTCTTTATTATAAACATGGGACAAAGTTAATATATTACGTTAGTTTTCTCATTCAACTTAAAGTTATTGATGAAACTAAAACTATGGTAATTATAAATACAATTAACCCAAATGTGTTAGTTGGAAGAGAATTATTACCGAGTCTTCCACACATGGTGAGATTATTAAAAGTAAAAAAAGTGCCAATCTCTACAATTGAAGAATATGAGATTTTACTAGAGTTAGGGAAGTATCTCGGTGTAAATAATATGAAAAAGATAAACTATCCTAAAAATTATTCAACTTTGAAAGAGCCCAAAATGCCATGGGAATGACAAAAAAGAAAACACACTACAAATGCTCCGCATTACCATAAACAACATAATATCAAATACATAAAAAGCAAAAGCCCCGAAATCTGGGCTTTAAAAACAAAAAAATGAAACAAATAAAACCAAACATAGAAATTAATCATACACATACAAGCTATTATATGATAAAACATACAGATGATACTTAGTTTGTGTTTTTACAGAGTTTTTGGAGCTATGTCTGCGGTTCAAAGATGGGTTTTTCAAGCTCTAACTCAAGCCAAACTTTACACTTTACACTTTCAACTTTTCACTTCTCATATCTCTATCAATAGTGCTCCCCAAAAATGGAAAAGAATAAAATATTAACGGAGCAAATGAACTGTTCCAGAAAGCATATAAGAATCGATAAGCGGCTCCTTTATGCGGAGCAAATAAGCATAAACGCCATTGGGCATATACTCACCATTGTCATCTTTTCCATCCCAATGTTTGTTGATATCCTTAGTGGAAAACATTAATTTTCCCCAGCGGTTATAAATATAAAATTCATAGGACTGGAGGTTAAATTCACCAACTGGTCCGAAGTCGTCATTGAGTCCATCGCCGTTGGGACTAAATGCATTTGGGATAAATAATGTGTTGCAATCGCGAGTGTAAATGAAAATTGAAGTATCAGATTTACATTCAACATTGTTAAAAGAATTAGAGACAGTAACAGTATAAACATCAGATTTTGCAGGAGTAAACTGCCATATATTGCCTGAGCTAATACCATTATTCCAAATATAATTTTGACCTCCAGAAGCTTCAAGAATCAATGTATTGCCCAAACAAATTGTATCTTCATTGGAAATAATATCAACTTTGGGAATTTCTATAGGAATAACATTTGCAGAAGTGCTATCAAAACAGCCAAGACTGTCCCAAACTATTACTCCATAATTCGTTGATATTAAAGGCTTCACCCAAATATATGATTGTTGATTTCCATTTGTCCATAAATAATTAGCAAAATTACCTGGATCAAGTTTGACGCTGTCGCCTTGGCAGAAAGCTAAATTTGGATTGAGAAAAGGAATAGGATTATTTCCAATAGAAACACTAATAGTGTCAGTATTAATGCAGTGGATATTATTATAAACATTTACCCAGTAAATTCCACTATTGCTAATCAGATATTGCGAATTTGTAGAATTATCTTGCCAAAGATAATTTGCTCCAGAATTTCCTGCATCAATTAATAAGCTATCGCCATTGCAAATTGTTGTATCATGTCCAAGGTTAACAGTTGGATAAGAAGAAGTATTTACAATAATTGTATCGCTCGAAGCGCAGTATCCATTTGCCACATCAACCCATAATGTATCTGAAATAATGGCATCAAAAATAGGATTTGTCGAACCATATTTCCATAAATAAGTGGAGTTTGTATCAGCAGTGGCATCTAAATGAAGTGTATCACCAGTACAAATTAAAGTGTCATTCCCAAGGTTTATATTAGGGTAGGTATCGTAATCAACAACTACAGTATCATGAAATTCGCATACTCGAGCAAAATAAATATCGTCTATAGCAAAATCATTTCCACTGGGATTTATATTTTGATTTGTGATACAAATATTTGCAGTGGTCTGTGAAATCCCCGAAGTCCAGGTATGAAAAAAATTCTGCCACAAGCAAGTTGTAGAACTTACAAAGACATTAGCCCCTATTGAAATTCCGTTAATTGAAAAGTTTAAAATTGCAGGATTTGTGGGATGCACTGAAGTGAACCAAGCCGAAAATATATAATCTGTTGAAGGATATACACTTAAAGTTTGACACCATACATTCTGATTGGCAGTAGCCGAGCCATTGACAATCATAAAATTTCCTGTACCAGAAGTATGGTCAATGCATGCTGAAAAATTTATGTGAGTGTAACTTGCATTAGTGCTAATTGCAAATTGTCCTTCATTGGACAACAAACCGTAAGAGCCACCAGTGCCATAAATATAGTTGCTCGTGAAAAACATACTGCCAAAATAAAAATCACCATTTACAACTAAATTTGAAGAATCCACAATTTTTGCCCGGCAATAATATATTCCAGGAGTAGTAACTTGTATTGAAGATGCAGTAGTTCCATTATTCCAAAGATAGCTTATATAAGCTTGGTCGGCATGTAAAGTAATTGATTGTCCGGTGCATAGAGTTGTATCCTGCCCTATTGTTAGAGTGTCGTTATTGCATTGAGCAAAAGCTATTTTATCCAAAAATATTGTAAAAAATATGACAAGATATATTTTCATGAAAACGTCAAATTCTTAGCAAAAATAGTTTAAATTAAAGATAAAAACCGCAATAAAATCAGTAATTAATTTTATGGCAGAAATTACCTTATTAAATTTCACTTTTTAGTAGAATAATTGCGAGCAAAAAAATACCCCGATTGAAATTTACAATCAGGGATTTTCATGATTCTGTTAAATTAAAACTGCGGAGAAAGAGGGATTCGAACCCCCGGTACCTTGCAGTACAACGGTTTTCAAGACCGCCGCATTAGACCGCTCTGCCATTTCTCCGTCGGCAAAAGTAAATCTTTTTCTTACTCTCGCAAGAGTTTTTTGCGTTTTCCTAAATATAGTTTTAATATTTTGATATTGAAACAATTAAGATATTTAAGTGATCTTTTGAGATTTCAGCCATAGATAGCCATCAATGGATTTGAAAAAATATTCGCGTTTGGCGGCTCCTGATTTCGTTTCAAATTCTTCAAAATAATGTAACTTCCAAGGCCTTCTGCCCTTTGTATATTTTACCTGACCCATATTGTGCTGTTTGATTCTTTTTTCTAAATCATTTGTATGACCATAATAGTAATTGCCATGAGTTTCTGATTTAAGAATATATGTGTAAAACATTGACTGTGAGGTTTTCAAGACCGCCGCATTATCCCCAAGGGATCCCTTCGGGAGACCGCTCTGCCATTTCTCCGTCGGCAAAAGTAAATCTTTTTCTTACTCTCACAAGAGTTTTTTGAGTTTTCCGAAATATTGTTTTAATATTGTGATATTGAAACGATTAAGTTATTCAAGTGATCTTTTGAGATTTCAGCCATAGATAGCCATCAATGGATTTGAAAAAATATTCGCGTTTGGATGCTCCTGATTTCGTTTCAAATTCTTCAAAATAATTTATCGCTAATAGGATTCTCCTTTTAATAAAAATTAAAATATTTGAAATATTATTCTAAATTTGCAGCATGACTGAAATCATTATTGCCACCATAATATCATTTTTTGTATGCTTTCTTATGTTGCCAGTTATTATTAGAATTGCCTCTTCCAAAAAATTATTTGTGCCGCGGCAATATCGAATGGTTCATCCCGAAAAAGTTTCGTCGCTTGG
Organism: Bacteroidetes bacterium CG2_30_33_31; assembly: GCA_001872625.1. GTDB lineage: Bacteria > Bacteroidota > Bacteroidia > Bacteroidales > UBA1556 > UBA6267. The sequence goes on along the minus strand of MNXP01000055.1, from coordinate 13,713 downwards.
TGGAATTGCAATATTTACGGGAGTTTTATTCGTTACTTTATTTTTTAGCGACTTTGAAGACTTTAAAGAAATTAAATATTTTTTAGCTGCTGGAAGCTTTATCTTTCTTGTTGGGCTTAGAGACGACCTTAAGAAAGTTAGACCTTTTGATAAACTCATCGGTCAAATAGCAGCTGCCTCCATTATAATTTTTTTAGGAGGATTAAGAATCGAATATATTGAAAGTTACAATGAGATTTTTCATATTCCACATTCTATTTCTTATCTAATTAGCATTGCTGTATTTATTTGGTTTATAAATGCTTACAACTTTTTTGATGGAATAGATTTGCAAGCTTCACTAAATGCTGTAGTTATTTTAATTCCACTTGGCTTTTGGTTTTACCTAACTTCGCAATACAATTTCTCACTATTACTTATGGCAACTGCCGGTTCTTTATTTGCCTTTATTTTCTTTAACTATTCTCCCTCAAAAATTTTTATGGGCGACACAGGTACCATAACCATTGGATTTATTCTCGCTTTTGCTTTTATTAAATTTATAAATCTCAACACAGAAAATTTAGCTGGAGATTTTAACATTCAGAAACCAATAGTTTATGGTATTTTAGCATTCATCTTGCCTTTAAGTGATTCATTAAGAGTTGTTTTTACAAGAATTTTTAGAGGTTCATCTCCTTTTTTAGCTGATAAAAACCATTTACACCACCTTCTGATTCATTTAAAATGGAAACAGAATAATATTGCATTTTTTACCACAAGCTACACTACATTATCAATTATCATAAATTTCTTCTTGGTAAAACATCTTGAAAGTCCTTTTATAGTTCTAATATTAAACATAATTCCATTAATTATTTTATATACAGTAATTTATAGTAAATTAAAAAGCTTAAGAGCTCTAAAAATAAATGATAATCAGTAATTATTTTAATCAGAAAACTCTGCATAAACCTCTATCTTTTAATTCCAAAAAGCTCACAAATATCATTTTTACAAGACATCATAACTGAAAATTATTTCTACTTTTACAATTCTAACATTTAAACATAAATTATGATCCCAAAAATTTCGACATTAGGAGGATATTTGCATGAATATCAAAAGAGTGTAGCCAATCCAATAGGATTTTGGAGCAATATAGCAGAGACATTTCATTGGCGCAAAAAATGGGATGAAGTATTGAATTGGGATTTCAATAAAGCTGAAATTGAATGGTTTAAAGGGGGAAAATTAAATATTACCGAAAATATTTTTGAACGAAATTTATTCCTTAGGTACGAACAGATAGCATTGATTTGGGAGCCAAATGACCCAAATGAGAAAGCCAAAACTTATACTTATAATCAACTTTTCACAGAAGTGAAAAAGTTTGCAAATGTTCTTAAAAATCATGATGTAAAAAAAGGCGATAGAGTTGCTATTTATATGCCCATGATTCCAGAATTGACAATTGCGATGCTGGCTTGCGCCCGAATTGGAGCAATTCATTCTATCGTATTTGCTGGATTCTCAGCCAATGCACTCTCCGAAAGAATAATAGATGCTGAAGCCAAAATTTTAATTACTGCTGACGGCGGTTTTAGAGGAAGCAAATCTTTCGATTTAAAATCTATTGCAGATGAAGCTTTAGAAAGATGCCCAAGTATAAAATCAAATATTGTTGTAAAACGTACTGGCAAAGATATTTTATGGCATAAAGAAATAGATTTCTGGTGGCACGATGAAATGGAAAAAGTTGATGACATAGCTCTGGCTATAACCATGGATGCCGAAGATCCTCTCTTTATTCTTTATACAAGCGGCAGCACAGGAAAACCTAAAGGAGTAGTGCATACCATTGGTGGTTATATGGTTTATGCAGCCTACACTTTTCGCAATGTTTTCCAATATTCTGATGGTGATATTTTCTTTTGCGCTGCCGATATTGGTTGGATTACAGGCCATTCCTATATTGTTTATGGGCCACTTTTAGAAGGTGCAACAACATTAATGTTTGAAGGAATTCCTACCTTTCCAAACGCTGGCAGATATTGGAAAATTATTGAAAAATATCAGGTAAATCAATTCTACACATCCCCAACAGCCATCCGTTCTCTTATTGCTATGGGACAAAATTGGGTTGAAAATCTGAACTTAAAATCCTTGAAAGTTTTGGGAACCGTTGGTGAGCCAATAAATGAAGAAGCTTGGCATTGGTACCACGACCATGTTGGCAACAACAAATGTCCGATAGTAGATACTTGGTGGCAAACCGAAACTGGTGGCATAATGATTAGCCCATTGGCTGGCATAATTCCCACAAAACCTGCCTTTGCAACTCTACCACTACCCGGAATTCAGCCTATGATTTTGGACAACGAGGGCAAAAAATTAAATGCTAATAGCGTAGAAGGAAATCTTTGCATTAAATATCCTTGGCCTGGCATTGCTCGCACACATTGGCATGACCATGAAAGATTTAAAGAATCTTATTTCTCGCAATTTCCCGGTTATTACTTTACTGGCGACGGTGTGAAACGCGATGAAGATGGCTATTATAGAATCTTGGGTCGTATGGACGATGTGATAAATGTCTCAGGACACCGTTTAGGTACTGCTGAAATAGAAAATGCAATTAACGAACATCCTTTAGTGTCAGAATCGGCCGTCGTTGGATATTCTCATCCTATAAAAGGACAAGGTATTTATGCTTACGTCGTTTGTACTGAAATACCTAAGAAAGATGAAGGTATGGAGCTAAAAAATTCGCTGCGCATTGGCGTTAGCAAAATGATTAGCGCCATTGCAAAACCCGATATCATTCAGTTTACAACAGGTTTGCCTAAAACTCGCTCAGGAAAAATAATGAGAAGAATTCTACGCAAAATTGCCGAAAACTCTGAAGATTATGGCGATATCACCACACTTACAAATCCCGAAATTGTTAAAGAACTAATTGAAAGACATAAGAAATTATTAGAAGACACTTTATAGAAATCTATTTCATATATTTGTTTGTTCTTTAATCTTGAATATTAATTACGAAAATAGCGCCTCCAAATTTAGAACAATATTCTGCATTTGTTAAGGCAATATTGCTGGTTAATTTAAATGGAAGTGTCGATAGACTTTTGACAAAACCATAAACCTATGGCGATATTGGTGATAATAAAAGTGAAATTCAAATAACTTTCGAGATTAAAGTGAATAACTAGAACTAAAAGTGCTCTTCCCTATAGTAAACTCATGGTAAATTCGATAATTCGTAATTCGTAATTCGTAATTCGTAATTCGTAATTTGTAATTCGTAATTCGTAATTCGTAATTCGTAATTTTTAATTTTTAATTTTTAATTTTTAATTTTTCACTTTTCACTTAAAAAGTTACTATCTTTGACATTCTTAAACCACTACACTAATTGCGCATGAACAAAGAGTCATATAAATTTTTGAGTTCTACAAATTCCAGCAATATTTTGCAGAATATATATCAATCAAGCAGTTACGTTTTGGTTTAAGGATTTGTTTCGTGTCTTAGCGATTCGTTTTCGATGGCATTTTGAGGTACTAAATCGACTATTTGTTGGCCAAAAATACTTGCCAAAAACAGGAAGAAAAAGAAGAAGTTCGTTTTTTATTGATATTTTTTGGTTGGGGAAGAATACGTTTGATGAGGTTGGGCTGCTCAAGGGTGTTTTAGACTCTGGCAGTAGGCATTCAATTAAAAACAAATAAATTGTTTATCCCTAAAATTATCTATTTTTGTCAATCAATTTTGAAGTTTTTTTTTGCAAACCATAACCAACATTTGTGAATTATTTAAAGAAAGTATTAAATAGATTAAAAAATCAGAGAGGCTTCGACTTGACTGGTAAAAGAATTTTCATGCTGGAAAGAAGAAATCAGAAAATACTTCAAACTGCAAAACCTTATAATTTAGAAGAATCCAAATTAATATTTTTAAAATTGGTGTCGACTTTTTTTGTCAAAACCAATTGATATATAATAATTTACAGCCCGATTTAATTTGATAATGAAAATGAAAGAAACTGATGATAATTTGCATTTAGAAAAAGAGCACATGGATCAAAAAGTCAAAGAGCAGGCTTTAGAGTTGCCTCAAAGCGAAAACCGTTATCATTCTCTCTTCAATTTTTCTCCTTTTCCTATAATTATTCACGATGGCAAAAAAATTATTGATGCTAATCCAGCCCTAATAAATGCATTGCAATTAAAAAACAAAAATGATATTATTGGTTTAAGTCCAGATATTTTTGTTCATACTGATGATTTTCAGAAATCGCAAGACAGGCAAGCATTGATGTTAAAAGAAAATAAACCCCTTGATGCTGAAGAGTATAGACTTATTATGCCCTGGAAAGAAGAAAGAATTGCATTAGCCTATCCTACCCCTATAACTTTTGGCAATGAAAAATTTTTCATGATAACTTATCAAGATATTACTCAAAGGAAGAAAACAGAAGAAAAATTGATTAAGAGCGAAAAGCGTTTCAAAAAATTATTTAATGATCTTGGTGATGCCGTTTTTGTTACAAAATTTGGCGGACAAAATAAAGGTAAAATTATTGAAGTTAATAGCTCCGCTGAAATTCAAACTGGATACAGTAGAGCTGAATTATTGAAGATGAATATAATTGACGACCTTGTGGTTGCTGGCTTCCAAGAAATTCCTACTGATGATTCGGAAGTTAAACTTTCTGAAGGAAAAACCTTGAGACTTTCTGAGAAAAAAAGAAAAAAAGATGGAACTGAATATTGGACTGATGTAATTATTACACGAATTGAATTTGATGAACAAGAAGCCACATTATCAATCAACCATGATATCACAATTCGGAAACGTGATGAACAAGTTAAAAGTGTGATTTACAATATTTCAAATGCTGTAACAACAACAAATAATCTTAAAGAATTAATTATACAAATTCAAAAAGAATTAAGCACTGTAATTGATACTACTAATTTTTATTTGGCAACTTATGACGAACAATCAGATACTATTTCTCTTCCATATTTCGTCGATGAAAATGATGATTTTAAATCAATACCTGCCGAAAGAACCATTACTCGATATGTGATTCAAACACAGAAATCATTACTCGCCGACCTAAATAAAATACATCAATTAGAACAGGAGGGCGAAATTGGCAGATTTGGCTCGGACTCACTAATATGGCTTGGTGTTCCACTGAAAATTGATGGCAAAGTAACTGGTGTACTAGCAGTTCAAAGTTATACCAATGAAAACGCTTATAACGAATCTGATCAAAAAATGCTTGAGTTTGTTTCAAATCAAATTGGCATTTCTATTAATCGTAAGAAAACAGAAGGCGATTTAATGATAGCCCTAAAAAAAGCTACTGAATCCGATAGATTGAAATCAGCTTTTCTGGCAAATATGAGCCATGAGATTCGTACTCCAATGAATGGCATTTTAGGTTTTGCAGGTTTATTGAAAGAAGCTGGCCACAGCGGCGAACAGCAAACTGAATATATTGAGGTTATTGAAAAAAGCGGCAACAGAATGCTTAATATTATAAATCAAATTATTGACATATCAAAGATAGAATCTGGCCTCATGAAAGTTTTTTTATCGAAGTCAAATGTTAATGAACAAATAGAGTACGTTTATAATTTCTTTAAACCTGAAGTTGAAGAAAAAGGAATGAAATTATTCTCCAAAAGTCCTTTGCCCATTCAAGATGCATTCTATATAACCGATTCTGAAAAAACTATAGCAATATTAGTTAATTTAGTGAAAAATGCCATTAAATACAGTAAAAAAGGTTCAATCGAATTTGGATATGAGATTGTTGTAGATAAAACTCATGAAAATTATCTACAGTTTTATGTAAAAGACACTGGATTAGGCATTGCAAAAGACAGACATTTAGCTATTTTCGAGAGATTTATCCAAGCTGATATTGAAGACAGAAACGCTTACCAAGGAGCAGGATTAGGATTAGCAATTAGCAAGGCTTACGTTGAGATGCTCGGCGGCAAAATATGGGTTGAATCGGCGCTAGGAGTTGGCTCTACCTTCTTCTTTACAATACCTTTTACACTCGGCGATTCCGATAAGTTGACTTCAGCAGAGTCGGAAAAATCTGAGGAAAAAATTGAAATAGCTAAGAAATCAGATAAAACGCTTAAGATTCTAATAGCTGATGATGATGAACTCTCTGATGCATACTTAAGTATCATTTTAAAAAAAATAGGAGCTGAGCTTTATCATGCAAATAATGGCGTGGATGCTGTAGCTACATTTTTCAAAAACCCAGATATCGACATAATTTTGATGGATATGAAAATGCCGCTAATGAGTGGTTATGAAGCTACTCGGCTGATAAAAGAAAAAAATAAGAATGTTTTTATAATTGCTCAAACAGCTTACGCACTTATGGGAGATAATATTAAGACTTTGCAGGCTGGTTGCGATGAATATATTTCAAAACCAATTATTGCAGAAAATCTTTTGAAAATTATTGAAGATTATATTAACAGATAATTAGGAATTCTACTCTAAATCGAATCTCAAAATGATAAGTTAAATTTAAAAATTCCATTTTAACCTAAGAAAGCCCATATTCACTTGCTGCTTTTGAGACATACCTGTAAACATATTTGGAAATTCGCCTTTGAAATATTGCCATACAATGGAAGCATCAACATTTTGGGCTAAAGAGAAAGTAAAAGTAGGACTCACAAAAAATCCATTAATCTGTGGATAATACATGCCTGCTAATGAAGAAGTTAATAGTGGTGTAATTGGATAACTTGCTTGAGCAAATAAATTCCATGGAGCAAATGAAAGGTATTTTGCACTTAATTGCGCTGAATAATATGATTCGAAATTTTGAATTGGACTATTGCTCGGTATTTTGGTGTAAAGTACTTGAGCCATTAAATAAAAAGAATTATTGAAACTATAATCTAAACTTGCAGTAGCAGATATCACAACATTTGAATCAACCTTTAAAATAGGTTTAAAATAGGCTGCCTCACCTTTGAAACCAAGCTTCCAAATATTGCCTGCCCACCCCAAACCCGCATAATAATCTTTCTGATTTAACTCAGCAGCAATCAATTGAATATCGTAGTTCCATTTGTTTATCAGCCATTTAACCGCTGCAGTGGCATTCTTATCATTGTCCACTTTTGCTGCAAGTTCAACTGAAGATGCTGGCCCTGTATAATATTGAATGCGTAAAGCATCGCTGCCAGGTTTTTCTTCGTAATCAAAGTCAAAATACGAATATGAGTTGAAAATATCATTAGGATTCCAAACGAATGTTTTGCCCCAATTTACTCGCTGACGACCAAACTGAATCTCCCATTTGTCTTTTGAATATTTGAAATTTAATCTGTCGAAATAAAAGTTCACTATAAGATTTTTCTCAGCTATTGCATTAAAACTTAAGTCGGCAATACCATAATCAAAACCAATTACATTTTGATAATTTGGTATTAAAAGCATTGAATTACCATAGATTAATCTGTTCCTTAGTTGAGCTGTAAAAGTAAAATCGGATGTTGGATAATAGAAAAAATTTATCCTGTTATAAAACTGGTTATCAATCATCCAAGAATTTTTTATGCTGTCAAAACTGTTTGTATTCATAAATGAAACATAACCTTCAAGAGCGATTTTTTTTTGTTTTTCTTGAGCGCTAATCGACATACTAAAAAAAACAAATACCAATATTAAATACCGCATATTTTTGTTCATATTTTTATACTAACAATTAACAATTTTAGATTCACGAAAACATTGCCAAAGTACATTTCATTTAGCTATCATCTTTTTCAAACCAATCTTTTTCAAACCAATCTTTTCAGCTTCTAAACTCTTATACCCTTAAACTTTTAACTCCCCAAGTTCATCAGAAACTACAACTCCATCATCGAGAGTAATCACTCGTTTTGCCTTATCTACCACGCGTTTATCGTGAGTAGAAAATATGAAGGTGATATTTTCTTTTTCATTCAATTCTTGCATAATTTGCAGAAGAGTTGCTGTAGATTTTGAATCGAGATTTGCTGTAGGTTCATCGGCGAGAATAAATTTAGGTTTTGATGCCAATGCTCTTGCCACTGCAACTCTTTGCTGCTGCCCACCAGAAAGTTTTCCAGGCCGCACATCAATTCTATCTGCAAGACCAACAGCATTGAGGAGTTCTAAAGCTCTTTCTTCCCTTTCTTTCTTAGGTTTCTTTTGCAACTGCATTATAAATTCGACATTTTCTTTTGCAGTTAACACAGGAATAAGATTATATGCTTGAAACACAAATCCTATATTCCATAAGCGCAAATCTGTAAGCTTACTCATAGAAAAATCAGTAATGTCAACTCCATCGATTAGAATTATGCCTTCGCTGGGTTTATCCAAGCCGCCAATCAGATTGAGCAAGGTAGTTTTGCCACAACCAGAAGGGCCAACAATTGCAGTAAACTCACCGCTTTTGAATTCCAAATTGATGCCATTAATAGCTTTTACTGGGATTGCGGTTTCAGTATAAACCTTATATAATTCCTTTATTTCTATAACTTTATCCATGATTTAATATTCTAATGAAATTAATTATTCAGTTCTAATAGCTTCAGAGGGGTTTAAACTTATTGCTTTCCAAGCGGGATATAATGCAGCAAAAATACCTGTGAAAATTACCATAATCACCACTTTAACATAAGAGGCAAAATCCAATGCCGGAAAAACCAAAGATGAGTATCCGATAGAATTTAGTCCTTCACCAAAATCGCCTAAGTTAATTCCTTTGTTGCCAAAATATGTTACTGCAATATAACTCAATAGTAAGCCAACTATGCCGCCCACAAGTGAAAGCAGAACAGTTTCGAGCATCACCATCGAATATACTCTACTCCTATTCATACCAATGGCCATTAGCATTCCAAGCTCTTTGGTTCGCTCCAAAACCACCATCAACATAGTATTTACAATCCCAAATCCAAGAGCTAAGAGTATGATTCCTACATATATAAATAACATCAAATCCATATATTGGGTTGTAAGTTCGAGGTCTGGAGTTAGCTTTTTCCAGCTCATTGCATTCAAACCAGTTTCACAAGATTTCAAAATTTCTTGCTTTGAATCTTCATCATCCTCTTTTATATTTTTATCTAAAAGCCCTACGAAAGATTTATAATTATATGATTTTGACGATTTTATTGATTTTAAAAATGATAAAATATATGGTTTCAGCGACAGATTTTCTGTTCTTAAAATTGCTCCATCATTTATTATATAATTTGTATATTTATTCATAATCCTCTGTTGCAGACTATCTGTGAGCATAATATTTTTAGTAAGTATGGCTATTTCATGCGATTCGTCTTCATCAAACTCAATCAACTCTTGTAAATCGTCAAATTTAACAAAAGCTGTCATCTCATCGAACATTGAATTATCTGTTTTAAATATTCCAGCCACACGAAAGATAGCAGAAGTAGGCAGACCTTGTTTAGTTACTATATCAATCTGAATTTTGCTTCTCAGATGAACTTTTAGCTTCTCAGCAAGTTTACTCCCTATAACTATTGGATTTCTTCCTTTTGAATTGAAAAAACTTCCGCTACTGTCGGCAATATATTTATAAATTTTAGAAACTCTTTTTTCATTTTCGGGAACAACACCTTTAATCATTACACCCAAGGGTCCATGCCCACTATTAACCATAGATTCAACGGTAATTCTTTTAGAGACAGCCCTAACATCAGGGTCTTTTGAAATTTCGGATATTAATGCATTTGAATTGCTAATGGTTTTAGTAACTTCGTTATTCTCCATAAAATCAGCATTATGCAATTGTAGCGATGAGACTTCGTTGCTTATGGCAGTATCAACTCTTTGCATCAACATACCAATCATCAATGCCGATGAGAAAACTCCGGCAAGAAGGCCAATAGCGATTGCAAAAATTACTACCGATGATCGTAATTTACTTCGCCATATATTTTTCCATGCTATATTTAATATCATAATTATCTCCTCCTACGATCTTAAAGCGTTGATAATATTTAACTTGCTTATCTTTAAAACTGGATATATAAGTGTTATAAGCAATAACAACAAAACAGAATAAAATTGATTTATTAAAATCATTGGATCAATGGAAAATCCCAGTAAGGGCTCCAAACCATAGGCTTCATAGGTCTTCGCCATTTCTCCTCCCAACCTTATTGGATGACTATAAAAATATAAAATTATTGGTATTGTAGTAGCAATTCCAGATAGCAAGCCGACCAAACCAATAAACAAGGTTTCCAGTAACATCAACAAAATCAATTTTATACGTTTCATTCCAACAGCCACCATTACTCCAAATTCCTTCATTCTTTCGCTGGTCATCATAATTACAGTTCCTAAAATTCCAAAGAAAATAACCATATATAAAATCAAAAGCATGATTATCCCGCTGGCATTATCGCTTGCGATTTGTTGTTCAAGAGTTTTATTCATTTCAGTCCATTTTAGTACAGACAAAGAATGACCTTTGAATTTCGATTTCAAAGCCTTTGTAATACGTTCGATATTAGCTCTATCGTCGATATTTACAGTAAGAGAAGTAACAAGTCCTTGGGCAGAGGTGAACTCACGGACTAATTCTAAAGGCATAATAATAAGTCTGTTGTCAAGCTGAGGAGAGGGCAATTTTACTATGCCAAGAATAGGAAATTGGTCGGCAGCACTAATGCCATGATAACCCTGACTTATCATCACTAAAGTATCGCCAACACGTGAGCCAAGAAAAGATGCCAAGCCAGAAGTAACAACAATTCCTTTTGACTTGCTGTTAATATAATTACCACTAATTAGTTGTTTAGAAATATGTGTCATGGCGTCATCTTTTTCGGGATTTATACCCTGAATAAAAGCGCCTTTAGTTTTATTTCCACTGGAAACCAGTGAGAAAGTTTCCAAACGAGGCAACACCGATTTAACTCCTTGCACGTTCATCACGTCCTCTTCAATAGACTTACTGTCTTCCATCATATCATCTATAGATTTATCAAGCCAGTAAGTAGAATCCTGAATTTGAATAAATCCTGAAAAGGATTCAACAACATTATTAATCATAATATCGTAAGTGCCTAATTGCATTGAGCGCATTATAATTGCAAAAACGATTGCAAAATATAAGGAAGCGGCTGCTATCAGAGTTCGCCTTTTATTACGCCATATATTGCGCCAGGCCATTTTAATCATTTCCATATTCTTTTGTATTCCTGTTACTTAACCCTTTTCATATTTGCTTGGGAGAAAAAACTATCATCTAATTTGACATCAAATTTTATATTAATAATCTCAAAAATTGTTTTGTTATTTTCTTTGTCAGCTGGAATTATTGTGAACATAGAAGGAAGTTTTTTAGTTCCAAAAGATTTAATATTGGATGCTATTTCTGTTCTTACCAAAATGCCATCTTCATCATAAGATTCAGATTTCATCATAAAGAAACCATCTTTGCTAACCCAATTTATTTTTTTCCCCCATACAATATTTGATTCAGGTTTTGGTGTAGATTGAATTTTATAACACATATATTCTCCAATCTTATCGCTGCCAAGCAATTTATGGGTATAATTATCTACCACTGAATTTTGATTTATGATATCATCATTACTATAATCGCTACCCATCCATCCTTGCGACATCATTGAGGGAGGCAATTTAACCATGCGTGAAATTGTAGGAATCCAATTCCACATTTCTTTTTTACGTTTAAGGAAAACTTGCCCTTTCTCCTTTGCGGGAGCGGTGAGCAATACCAAAGAATAATCATCGCCCATAGACCAATTTTTCATTTCAATTGTACGACTCCACTTCGGACGTATTATTTGCATTTTCATCACTCCATAAGAAGTTTTTCCATACCTATTTTCACTGGCTTTCTTTATAATTTCCTTTGCATCAGTAAGGTCGGCCTTTGATGATGAGATTGATGTTATTGCAATAAAAAATATTGCAACATATAAAAACAATTTTCTTTTCATAAGAATCCATTTTAACATGTAAAATTTATCGATTTTTCTTTTGAATCATTTCAATTTAAGATTCCATTTCAACAGAAAAACAATCTTAAAAATCATTCAAAAATAACAATTTTGTAGAATTAAAATCCTTTTTTTTTGATTTGTTGAAATCACATAATACAAAATTTATCTTTGAAAAATTCTTATAAGAAGTATATAATTAGTTGATGGAAATACTAAATTTCTTCGAGGCTTTTTATAAATTTGCATTTTTTAAAATCCATAAAATGATAAGAATAAATCAAGAAATAATTAACAACACTATCTCTAAAGCAAAGCTATCACCTCGCCAGCGAATGAATTTTAATTTTCATCCAAAGCTTGATGATATGCTTCAACGAATGTTAAACGCAGTAGAACCTGGAACTTACATTCAACCCCATAAACACGAAAATCCAGATAAAACAGAGGTTTTTATGATACTTACTGGAAAAATTTTAGTAGTAGAATTTGATGACTACGGCAATATAGTGGATAAGGAATTACTCGATTCCACTTCTGGACGATGGGCAGCAGAAATACCGCCAAGAACTTGGCATACAATCATTTCTATGAAATCTGGAAGTGTGGCTTATGAATTGAAAAATGGTCCTTACAGCCCAATAGACGATAAAAATTTTGCTTCTTGGGCTCCAAAAGAAGGGCAGAAAGAAGCAGAAAATTATCTGAGATACCTAACTGGAAAATGTGGTTTTTAATACCAAGAAAATTTCTATAAATAATAATATTTAGAAATGATTTAAGTCATGCCTTTTAATTTCAAAATAAAATTACATTTGCACTTATAAAATATTAGGCAACTAAAACACACTTTTTTAATCTGAATTCAAATAACTAAAATTTAAAACACACATGAAGAACCTAAAAATTTTAATGGCGATTATTATAACAATTGCCTTAACCACCAACTCTTGTAAAAAAGACCCAACTACCAGTATTGACCCAACTCCCACTACCAAAACATGTTATGTAAACAAAATGGACAACGGTGCTGATGGATATTCACTAATCGAATACAATGCAAATCATCAAGTTACCAAAGTAACTGATTACGATTCAACAGGAATTGCTACTGGAACACACATGGATTTTGATTATGCCAACAATCTGATGCAAAGCATGATTTCTTATGATGGAACTACAATTGATATTAAAGTTGTGATGCATTATACAGCTTCTAAAATCGACAAAGCCGATTTATGGCAAGACGATGGCTCAGGCGCAGGCTTGGCACAAGTTGGCTATTATAATTATACTTATACTGGAAATGACATTACTAAAGTTGAAATGTTTTATGAGTATATGGGAGTTCCTCTTAATGTTAGCAAAACGGAATTTACATATAGCAATGGCAACGTTGTTTCAATAAATGAATATACCATGGGAGCAACTTTTCAACTTGAACTAAGCGGAACCTATACCTACGAATATGACAGCAAGAAAAATCCTATGAATGGAATTGGCATAGAAGGTTTGATTTTTACTGGTGATGCTTCGTTTATGTCGAAGAATAATTACACTAAAGAAACAATGAAAGATGCAAGTGGAACAGTTCAACAAGACCAATCCACCAATTACATTTATGAATATAATACAAATAATTATCCTACTAAAAGTACTTCCACAGTATTCGATAATAGCTACACAAGTTATTCAATAT